>CALEJT010000001.1 GCA_937898685.1 uncultured Gammaproteobacteria bacterium
TGAGATCCGGCAGGCGAACCGAAGTGAGTGTCCCAATCGGTTCTCATGAGGTGACTGTCCCCCGCCATAGGGAGAGAAAGGTGACTGTCCCAATCCGTGGTGCCCCAGGTGGCTGTCCCCATCTGAACGGAACCAGAGGCTGCGAAAAAAGGTCCGATCAACAAGGAGTTCAGTTCGGGGCACCGAACCGTTCCGTATCGTTGCTCACCGCTTGGCAGCGAAAGCGAGGTGGGACTACACCGTTCAGTTTCCCGGAACCGCAAGGAGGACTAGCAAAATGACAGGAGCAAGAAGGCGTGTGCTCATCATCATCGGTTGTATCGTGCTGGCCTACGTCGGGCTGGTGACAGCTTTCGAGCTCAGCATCGGGTTGCGGCAGCCCGAATCGGGAGGAACCTTGGTGATACACACGACCAAGGAGGACGGTTCCACGCATCGTCGCGTCCTGGCGCGCTTGCAGGATGGCGATCAGCTGTACGTGGCGGTCAACCATTGGCCGCGCGCCTGGTATCGGCAGGCGTTGGCCAATCCCGAAGTACAAGTGGAACTCGATGGCGAAATGCGTGCATACCGGGCGGTACCGGTGAGTGACGAAGAGCACGCCCGCCTGGAAGAACGTTTTCCGATCGGCTTTGGTGGACGTTTCATGATGGGCTTTCCGCCACGACACTTCCTGCGGCTCGAGCCAGATGCCACCGTGCGTTTTTGACAGTGCTATGACGCCTCAGCATACTGGCACGTCAGTTCCAGAGGGGGAATGAGACATGAACGAAGCAGATACCCAGCCAGACGCAAACGCGCAAACCGTAACTGCAAAACCGACGTGGACCGCACCACGCATCGTTGGCCTCGTGCTTGGCTTGGTGATCCTGGGTGGATTGGTCATGGGCGCACGCTGGTTCTTCACCTGCCCCTGCGACACCATGCCGGGCGCCGTGCTCTGGGGTGAAGTGGTGGAGGAACCGGTCAGCGACTGGACCTTCGCGAACAACGTCGAGCTGTGTCAGATCCAGGTGCAGGGCACCATCTTCCCACAGGCCAACAACCTCAACTGCATGGCCACGCCCGACGGCAAACTCTATCTCAGTTGTTCCAATTGCGAACCCAAGCGCTGGTCGAGACTGGCGCGTGAAAATCCCAACGGACGAATACGACTCGACGGTCGCGTCTATCCCGTCACCATCACGCACGTCACCGATCCTGCCGAAGCCGACCGCGCCTGGCATGCACGTCTCGTGAAGTTGGAAAACTCCACCGTGCTCGGTGCCGGCACCCCGGTGGGCACGCCGCGTCCGCCGGATGCGCAGTGGTGGACTTTCCGCGTCGAATCCCGCGTGGAGTGAATCGTGGCAGAAGTTCTCGCGCTCAAGACAAGAGGTACTGAGGTCTCTGCGTTCCGCTCGGCGCGCTTGTCGGATGACGAGGCGCTGGCGCTTGCGGAGTGCGACGACCTCGCCGTGTTGACGCAGCAGGCACGCGCGTTGCGCGATGCGGCGCACGGCAATCTCATTACCTATTCGCGCAAGGTTTTCATTCCGCTCACCAAGCTGTGTCGCGACGTGTGCCACTACTGCACCTTCGCGCAAACGCCGCGTCATCTCGAGCATGCCTACATGCCGGTCGAAGAAGTCTTGGAACTGTGCCGGCAGGGCGCTGCGCTCGGTTGTCAGGAAGCACTCTTTACGCTCGGTGAAAAACCGGAGCTGCGTTATCGCGTTGCCCGCGAAGCACTCGAAAAACTCGGCTTTGCCACTACGCTCGACTACGTACGTGAAGTGGCGCGTCGCGTGTTGCAAGAGACAGGACTTCTCCCTCACATCAATGCCGGTTGCATGACCGCAGAAGAAATCGCGGGACTGCGCCAGGTCAGCGCTTCGATGGGCATCATGCTCGAATCGGCTTCGGATCGTCTCTGCGAAAAAGGCATGCCGCACCATGGCTCGCCCGACAAAGTCCCAGCACGACGCCTCGAAACCATCGCGCTTGCCGGTGAAGCGCGTGTGCCTTTCACCTCCGGCATCCTGATCGGCATCGGCGAAACCCGACGTGAACGTATCGAATCCTTGTTGGCGCTGCGTCGCCTGCATGAGCAATACGGACATCTGCAGGAAATCATCGTGCAGAATTTTCGTGCCAAGCCTGGCACGAAGATGGCGCAGGCTCCCGAGCCCGATCTCAACGAATTGCTGTGGACCATAGCCATCGCGCGTCTGATCTTCGGTGCCGAGATGAACATCCAGGCACCGCCGAACTTGAGCCCCGGTGTGCTGCCTGCCTTGGTCGATGCCGGCATCAATGATTGGGGCGGTGTTTCGCCACTCACGCCCGACCACGTGAACCCCGAAGCGCCATGGCCGCATCTCGATCGCCTTGCGCATGAAACCGCGCTGGCCGGTAAATTTCTGGAACAGCGTTTGACCATCTATCCCGCTTATGTACGGCAGTCCCGTGAGTGGCTCGATCCCGCCGTGCGTTCCTATGTATTGAAGTCGGCAGATTCGCAAGGCTTTGCGAAACGGGACTCGTGGAACACGGGGGAGGGTGATGCGATCCCGCAGATCGAGGCCACCTTGCTGACGCAGCCGCTGATGGCTGACCGAGTTTCTACCGACATCAAAACGCTCGTGGCACGCTGTGTCGCACGTGAGGAGCTGAGTGCACAAGAGGTCACACGGTTGTTCTCGGCGCGCGGGCCTGACTTTGCCTACGTGTGTCGTGCAGCGGATGAACTGCGGCGGCAAGTGGTAGGTGACGTCGTGAGCTACGTCGTCACGCGCAACATCAACTACACCAACGTCTGCTACTTCAAGTGTCAGTTCTGTGCCTTTTCGAAAGGCAAGCACAGCGAGGATCTGCGTGGCACGCCCTACGACATCGGCGCCGAAGAATTGGCGCGGCGTTGCGTCGAGGCTTGGGAGCGCGGCGCAACCGAAGTGTGCCTGCAGGGCGGCATTCATCCCGATTACACGGGACAAACCTATCTCGACATCCTGCACACCGTGCGCACTGCCACGCCGCAGATGCACATCCACGCCTTTTCGCCGCTCGAAGTGTGGCAGGGCGCGGCAACGCTTGGGCTCGATCTCGAGGATTATCTGCAGCGCCTGAAGGATGCCGGGCTCAGCACCTTGCCCGGCACGGCGGCGGAAGTGCTGCACGATGAAGTGCGTGCCGAGCTGTGTCCGGATAAATTGACGACGCAGCAGTGGCTGAGCGTAATGGAAGCTGCGCATCGCGTGGGGCTCAAGAGCACGGCCACGATCATGTTCGGACACGTCGATGTGCCGGAACATTGGGCCGCGCATCTACTTGCCATCCGCTCGCTGCAGGCGCAAACGAGAGGCTTCACTGAATTCGTACCACTGCCTTATGTCGCGCTCGAAGCTCCGGCCTATCGCAAGGGACAGTCGCGGCGCGGCCCGAGTTTCCGCGAAGCCGTGTTGATGCATGCTGTCGCACGGCTCGTATTGCATGGTCATATCGACAACATCCAGACTTCGTGGGTGAAGCTTGGCCGCGAAGGTGTCGCTGCCTGTTTGAATGCCGGCGCCAACGATCTTGGCGGTACCTTGATGAACGAAAGCATCACGCGCGCCGCCGGCGCCTTGCATGGGCAGGAGTGGTCGCCGCAGCAGATGGAAAGCGTGATTCGCGCCTTGGGCCGCACGCCGCGCATGCGCACGACTCTTTATGCCGATGCGCCCGAAGAACGTCGCGCCGCCGCCTTTGCTGCTGCACCACTGGCGCCGATGCACAACGACAGTGCCGGCAAGCTGCAACGTCCCAAAGCCCTCATTCCGCTCGCCGTACAGGCTCTTTCATGAAACTTTGCCTCACCGGTGCCAACAGCAGCGTTGGCCGCAATCTTCTGCAACATCTACGGCAGCAAGAAGGCTGCAGCGCCGTGGCGCTCGTGCGATCTGCTGAGGCACTAGCCGCTTTGCCGCAGGCGGAGAACATAGACGCACGTGCAGTCGACTACGCCGATCACGCTGCGTTGGTCGATGCCATGCGTGGCACGCAGGCCGTCGTGCATCTGGCTGGCATTCTGTTCGAGGGCAAACACACGCGGTATCAGAGCGCCAACGTCGAGAGCACCGCCGCAGTCGTACGTGCGGCGCAACAGGCGCGAGTGCCGCACATCATCTTCATCAGCGTGCTTGGTGCAGATCCCTCGTCGCGCAATCCTTTCCATCGCAGCAAGGGTGAAGCCGAAAAACTCGTGCTCGAGTCCGGTCTCGCCGCCACGGTATTACGTACACCGCTCCTGCTCGGCCCCGCCTGCGCTGGAGGCAAGGCACTTCTGCGCGAAGCGCGTAGCGGCACAGCGAAACTGCTCGGTGGTGGACGTCATGAAGTACGCCCCCTCGACGTCGACGATCTGAGTGAAGGCATCCTTGCTGCTTGTCGTCACCCAAAGGGCGCGCGCGTTCTGACATTGTGTGGACCCACGCGGGTTCCCTATCACACCTTGGTTACGCAGGTGGCAGCGCAGGAGGGAAGGGCAGTGCAGATCGCCAGTGCACCGCTGTGGTTGGTGAAGACGCTGAGTGGCATCAATCACGCCATCAAGGGCTATGGCTTCTCGCCTGCCATCGTGGATGTGATCACCGCGAGTGAGGATGTGGAGGACAACGCCGACGTCGCTCTCTGTCTCACGCTCACTCCCTTGCAGCGCACCTTGGCCAAACTCACGGAAGCGAAGCATTGACATGACGAGTCCCGAATCCTCTGCACCCGATGCCGCTCTCGCGCCCCGTAAGCCGGGCAAGGGTGCGCGCAGCGTCTTCTTGCTGATTGCGGTTGCGTGTTTCGCCTATCTCTATTTTCGGCTCAACGGTGCAGCGGCACGCGAAGGTCTGACCTTGCTCGACTACATGGGCGCGGTGTTCGCCAGTGTGCAGTGGTTGCCGTGGCTACTGCTGATGATTGCGTACTCGACGCTTTATTTTTTGATCGACACCTTGGTGGTGAGCCGTGCGCTCGCGTGGTTCGTACGGCCTGTGCCTTATCGCGACCTGCTGCCGATTCGCGGCAGCGCCTACATCATCTCGCTCTTCAACGAGCAGGTGGGCAAGGGCGCCATGGCCTGGTATCTGAATAGGCGCGATGGTGTGCCGGGCTGGGAAACGGGTTCGGTGATGCTGTTCATGATGTTCTGCGAACTCTTCTACCTCCTGTTCTGGGCTACGTTGGGCTATGCGTTCACGGCGGATGAACTGCCGGATTCCTTTGGCCTGATTCCCTACATCGCTGCCGGCGCACTCGTCTTTCTGGTGCTGTGGGTGTTGTACTTCCAAGGCAGTCTGCTGCCGAACAACACTTTGCGCGACAAACGTATTTTGCATGCCTTCCGTCAGGCGCGCTTGAAACACTATGGCATGTTCGTGCTGTTGCGTTCGCCGGCACTGTTGACGGCGATCGTGGTGTATTCGATCGCATTACGGCTCTTCGGCGTCGAGGCGTCGTTGTTGCAGCTGCTCGGGCTCTTGCCCGTGATCTTCTTCGCCGCAGCAGTGCCCACACCGATGCGCGCAGCGGCAATCACGTTGTGGGTGGTGTTGTTTCCGCAGAACGAAGGTCAGATGGCGGCCTTCGGCTTCGTGCAGCACAACTTCTTCATTCTGTTCAACGCGCTGATCGGTCTCTTGTTCTTGCGCCGTGCACAGCGCGAACTGTTCGGTGCCAACGGCTGATGCTGGCGCATTGTCTTACCGCATTGCGTTTGGCGCTGGTTGTTCCCACTGCCTGGGCCTTGGCGTCACCGCAAAGTTTTCCGGCGTGGGCTGCGCTGTTTTTCGTCATCGTGGCGATTGTCACCGACATGGCTGATGGCAAGGTGGCGCGTGCGCAGGGCACAGCTTCAGCGGCGGGACAGCTCTTCGATCATGCGACGGACTGTCTTTTCGTGAGTTGTGCACTCGGTGGCGCAGCCGTCGCCGGTGCGATTACGCCTTGGTTGCCACCGCTGGTGGTAGTGGCTTTCGTGCAATACGTGTTGGATTCGCGCTTTCTCCATCGTCAAAAGCAGTTGCGCATGAGCAAGCTGGGGCGTTGGAATGGCATCCTGTACTTCGCCCCTCCCGTGATGTTGGCCGCGGCGATGCTGCTGCCACCTGTGTTGGCAGAGGCAATGCGCACGCTTGCGGCATGGAGCGCCTGGGCGCTGGTGCTGAGTACCTTGCTTTCGATCGTCGACCGAGCCTTGGCACGACCAGCGCTTCCATCTTCTTAGTTGTGACTCATGGATAATCTCTCTCACACCATCATCGGTGCACTGGTGGGCGAAACCGCATCGCGTCTGATCCCCGCAGTAAAGGCAGCCTTGCCGGAGCAAACGCGCCGCACGCTCTACCTTTCCTTGATGATGATCGGCAGCAACTTGCCAGATGCGGATCTGGTCTACTCCGCGCTCGACGACAGCAAGCTTGGTTACATGCTGCATCACCGCGGTCATACGCATACGGTGGTGGGTGCGATCGTGCTGGGCTTGTCGATGTATGGGCTCAGTCGACTTTGGTTAGGTTGGCGCAAGATTGCGTCGAATAGGCATGACCATTGGTGGTTGGCCTTCGTGGCCTTGCTGGCGCCGCTTCTGCACGTGGCGATGGATGGACTGAACAACTACGGTGTGCATCCGTTCTGGCCCTTCCACAACGGCTGGCTCTATGGCGACACGATATTCATCATCGAGCCGTTGTTCTGGATTGCGGCCACACCGCTCTTGCTGTTGGTGCGCAGTGTATTGGCTCGAGTGTTCATCGGTGCCGCCTTGCTCACTGGCATAGGACTCGCCTTCGGTTCGGGCTTCGTGCCCTGGCCAATGGCCCTGGCGCTCACCCTGTTGTGTGTCGGCCTGCTCCTGATCTCGCGTCGGGTGAGTGGCACGCGCGCTGCGCTCTGTGGCATTGCCGTGTGGTTGGGCGTGATTGCGCTTTTCGCGTCCGCGCATCGGGTGGCAGGGCAACGTGTCGAAGCCTTGATGGCGCAGCTGTTCCCAGGGGAGCAGACGCTCGATCATGTGTTGACGCCGATGCCGGTGAACCCCGTGTGCTGGGAAGTGATCTCCGCCCGTCGTGACGAGGACCGTTATGCATTGCGCATCGTGATGCTGTCGCTCGCGCCGACTTGGTTGCCAGCGGGTGAGTGTCCCACCCGCGGACTCGATGGCAGCGCCACCGCACCACTGACCGCAGTCGTCCATCCCAATACGGCGGCCGCGCACTGGTATGGCGAGCTCGTGATGTCGCAGCGCGAGTTGCAGGAGCTCGCGCACGGCAACTGCGCCGCGGCCGGCTTCATGCGCTTCGCACGCATGCCGTGGTATGTGCGTAACGACGAGGGCTATCTGGTCGGCGACCTCCGCTACGACCGCGAAGCCGAGCTGGCCTTCACTGAACTGCAGCTCACCGGCAATGATCTTTGTCCCCTCCACGAACCGCCCTGGACTCCGCCGCGCGCCGAGTTGCTTGGAGCCCCGGTCGGGGACACCCACCTTCGTTAAAACCCGGTCGAGGACACCCACCTTCGTTGACCGGGGACACCCACCCCTGGGATTGGCCTTAAGCCATTGATCACAAACGGCCTTCCGCTCATCACCATGGGACAGTCACTCGCCTGAATCGGGGACAGCCACTTTTTCCTTTTTCCCGTTCTTGGGGCGAGGTCTCTCAAGAAGACAGAGAGCGGAGCAGGGACACCCGCCATGAATGGGACAGCCACCGAAAGAGCAGGGGACACCCACCGACGGTTCCGCGTCACTGTCCGTATCCGGAAACCTGCGCAGTCTTCACGCGTGGGACAGCCACCTTGTGA
>CALEJT010000002.1 GCA_937898685.1 uncultured Gammaproteobacteria bacterium
CGTGGGACAGCCACCTTGTGAGTCGCAGCTAAGCCATTGATATTGAACGAGGCTTTCATATGAAGTGGATTTTGCTTCGAAGAGCTTCATCGCCGTGCATCTGGAGGAAGGTGCCATCAGGCCGCCACTACCGACGCCCCCGTCGCGGCTTGGCACGAGGTAGTTGGTTATCTGCCTTTCCTCGCGCTTTCCGCCGACATGATGAAAAGCAACCTGCTGTATCAGGAGGAACTGGAAGCAAGTCTCGTCACCTGCAGCGCCATGTCCGCCTTGCTCATCGACCTGATGGGCCTCTATGGCCTCGTCGAAGTCACCGTGGTGAAGCGCGTGAAAGAGAGCGGTGTGCGCAAGGTGATGGGCGCCGACGGCTAGTTCATCGTCGCGCTGTAGAGAGAGATGCCGACGCAGATGCTGACGAATGCGGTGCCGACTTGTTTGAGATAGAGCTGTTGGCTGAGCCTCATGACATGGTCCTTCGAAGGGGAGCTCAGCTTAGCCGCCGCCACTTCAGGGGAAAAGTAGCGCCGCCCAAAGGCCGGCCACGCGGGATGAGTGGCGGCTAAACGCGCCGAATGTCGGGTCTGCGTTTGACTTTGCGCGGGACGGCGCCGGATCATCGGCCGCAATACCCGGCCCAATGGGCGTGATAAGAACGACGATACGAACGAGAGGGTATTCCCACATGAAAGGTCCAGAATTCTGCTCTGCATCTCGCACGGTCCGTCGTTTGCCTCAACTGTCTCATCTGGCCGCCTGTGGTTTGCTCTTCTCGCTCTTCACTCTGCCCAGCCAGGCGCAGGATCTCGCCGAATTCCGCGCCGCGGCGCTCAGTGCGCTCGGCGGTGAAGTCAGTGGCATCGAATTCACCGGCTCCGGTTGGGATGCCTGTCTCGGCCAACCCTGGGCGATCAGTGAAGGTTGGGCACGCTGGGAGCTCACCGACTACCGCGGCGTGATCGATTACCGTAACGGTCGTTCCAGACACATGACGCAACGCCGTGCCGGTATGGATCCTGGGCGCCTCGGTGGTTGTGGCGCGCAGCCCGATGCCGCGCCCGCACCACAACGAGGTTTCATCGACGACAGCGCACCTTGGCCGGATCAGTTGCCGCTGTGGCTTACGCCGCACGGCTTTCTGCACTTGCTGGACCAAGGTACAGCCGCCTTGGCGCAGGATGGAGACGGTTGGCAAGTGAGCTTGACTCTGCCGCGTGACGGCATCGAGTACGAACTCGTGGCTCACTTCGATTCGCAACATCGTCTCGAGCGCATTGCCACTCACATCGACGATGGCATCTTCGGCGACATGGAGGTGCAGGCCACCTTCGGTGGTTATCGTGACTTCGGTGAACTGAATTTCCCCGCAAGCTATACGCTCAATCAGGGCGGCTTCCCGGTGTTATCCCTCACGATCGAATCGGCCGCGCCGAGCACGGAAAGCTTGGAGCCGCCACCGCCGCGAGGAGGCGCTGGCCCGCCTGCAGCGGCGGCGCCTGAATATCAGCAAATCGGCCCCGGCATCATCGCCATCCTCGGCGCCTATCAATCGGTCGCGGTGGAGTTCAGCGATCACATCGTCGTGATCGATGGCCTGCAATCCGATGCGCGCGTGCGTGAGGTGATCCGCATCGTCAAAGCAGCGATACCGAGCAAGCCCATTCGTTACGTCGTCAGCACACACAATCACTTCGATCATGCCTATGGCATCCGACAGTTCCTGGCGGAAGGCGCCACGGTGCTGACGCATCGGATGAACGTGGCTTTCTTCGACGTGGCGCTTGCCACACCGCGGACATTGCGGCACGAAGCAACGGAGCCGAACGAAGTGCCCGTGCGCGTGCAAGGGGTGGATGGCATGCTGCGACTGAGCGATGCGTCGGGGCAGGTGGTGGAACTCCATGCGCTCGGTGCCAGCCATCATGCCGCCGACATGCTCATCGCTTATCTACCGTCGATCAAGACCATCGTCGAAGCCGACATCCTGCAGCCGTGGATCAATCCCGTCTTCGACGGAGGGCGCGATGGTCCGCATCCGATGCTCAGCTATCTCGCGGAAGAACTCGAGGAGCTGGGGCTCGACTACGAAAGGTTCGTGCCAATCCACACGCCACCGGATCCGCCATTCATGCAACGCGCCGATCTCGAAGCGGCACTGCGCGGCGACGCGCAATAGGCAGAATGGACATGCCGATGCGTGTTCGACCATTTACTCGGGTATGTAGCGCGGTCTGCGTGCTGAGTTGGGCAGGGTTGGCGCAGGAAGGACCGAGCGGCAGTGCCTTGTTCGGAGCGGCCTGTGCACACGGTCATGGCGTCGATGGGCGGGGTGCGCAGATTGGGTCCCCCATCATCGAGCGGGTGGCCCGATCTGCTGGGATTGGTCCCTGAGCTCGGTGTGCCACGCGGCCACGACGTGCTCTACGTTTTTGCCCTTCCGGATTAGAATCCCGCCATCTTCCGGCGAGGATCGAGTCATGGATAAGACGCAAGAACGAGTCGCGGTAGTCGTAGTGCATGGAATTGCCGACCAGAAGCCCGGCGAGACCGTGCGGGAACTGGCCAGGTTGTTATGCCACGGAGCGGCAGGTGAGCCGCATTTCGTACAGGGTGAAGTGCGCGAGGTGTTGGTGCCGGTGGCGCGTCTCGAGCCTGGCAGTGCCTGCGCCGAAGAGGTCACTCTCGAAGAGATGCCTGCCACCAAACAGAACTTGCCCGGTTCTCCCAGTGGCTTCTATCTGCAGCATCAGCGCCTCGACGAGGAATGTACCGAACCCGTCGAGCGGCAAGACCTCGGTGTCGATCTCAACGACTATCTTCTCAGCCGCCTCGTGCTCTCCGATGAGGATGCGCTGTACCAAGGCGTGCGCATTTCTCTGAAGCATCGCGCCAGCGGCCGTGCGGTCGATCTCTTCGAAATGTATTGGGCCGACCTGTCGCGGTTGGGGCAGGGCGGCCTTGCGGCGCTCGTGTCGCTTTATAGGCTTTTCATCAGCTTGAGTACGCTCGCATCCAACGTGGTGGATCAGGCTGCGCTCGGCAAGAAGGGCTTGGCGTGGCGCACCTTGCAACGCACGCATGCGTGGTCGGCGTGGTTACTGCGCGGACCTTCGCTGCTGATTCAGCTTGCGATGTTGCTGCTGTTCCTCACGGGCGTGTTCGCCGTGATCCCCGAAGAGAATCAGACTACGGTGCTGCAGGGCCTGTTGTGGGCCATGACCATCGCATTCACAGGCGTGACGCTGTTCGTGGAAGTACGAACGGCGCGGCGTACGTTGGCAGTGGTCTTCGGCGCCATCGCCATTGCCTGTGCTTCACTCGCCATTTTCCTACCCGAACCGGGACGTGATTTTGCCTTTCTCTATTTCGGCGTGGTCGTGCTGATCCAAGCCGCTGCCGGCGCCTGGGTGGTGGAGCGCTATGCGCGTGCCGTGCATGGCGTGCGCATGCTTGGACATGTCCTGATGGGGCTGAGCGCTGCATTGTTCTACTACGAAGCGCAACGGCTCTTGCCGACCGTGACGACGATGCGGGAATGGTTGCTTGGCTCCGCACTGAGTGTGGGCGAAATCTTCTTCGGCCTGATTCTTCTTACCTGGGCCTTCTATGTAGTCGTGCAGGTGGTCGCCTTGTTGTTGGGACTATGGTTGGGCCGTAGCGCGTCGAAGCCGGTCGCGTGTTCGCTCTACACCGCGCGGTTAGGCTTGGTGAGTGCCACGGCGCTTTTCGCGATTCTGAGTCTGGTGTTGTGGTCGGTGATGGCCTACGTGGCCAGTTATTGGCTCGATGAAATCTTCTATGAAGCGCAGTTCTTCGATGCGGGGCCGTGGACTTCGGGATCGATCTATCTCGACGCGCGCATCCGTTCGCTGGGTGGATTCTTCACACCGCTCGTCGTATTGGCTTCGGGTGTCGGCATTGCTGCAGCGATGGTGTTGGCGCCGGCCCTGTTCGAAGAGATCAAGCCCACCACCAACATCGATGAAAGTGGCCCGCGTCCCGGGGCCACCCACTGGTCGCAGCGACTGGGTGGTTGGTTGAGTCGCGGCGGCCATGCGGTTGGTGCCGTGCTCAAATTTCTGATTCCGATCGGGGCGTTGGCGGGCAGCGTGCTCTATCTGGCCTTTGCCGTACGGCAGTTTGGTCCGCTGCTTGGCTTCGATGGTTCATTGCTGCAAAGCCTCAATGCAACGCTCGAATATTTCCGTGGTGAGGCTTTGGTTGCGGCAGGGAAGTGGCTGGCCGGTGGCGCCTTGACCGTTACCGCCTTGGGTTCTCGCTTCAGCAACACCTTCGGTCGTTTGCGCGTGGCACTCGATGCCATGACCGACGTCAGCAACTATTTCGACGATCCGCCCAGTGGACAGTCACCACGGGCGCGCATCTATTCCCGCTATGCCTCGCTGCTGAAATATCTGAGTGCCGCCGGCTACGGGCGCATCGTGATCGTGTCGCACAGTCAGGGCACGGTGATCAGTGCGGATCTGTTGCGTTATCTGAACACGCAGGGACGATTGCAGGAATTCACGGGAGGCATTCCCTTGGCGCTCGTCACCGTGGGTTCACCCTTGCGTGATCTCTACGCCGAGCGCTTCCCCTTGCTCTATCAGTGGATGGGCGACTCGCCGCAGCACTTCGACACTGCGCGTCCGCGCGCGGCGGATCTCGGCTTGCGTGAATGGCTGAATGCCTGTCGTTCAGGGGACTATGTAGGACGCTTCATATGGACGCCGCTCAGTCAGCGCGAAAACTTCGCAGTTGCAATGGTGGCTGAGGGTGGCCAGGCGACGGTGCGGCGCGCCGAGGACCGCAGCGAGTTCTGTCTTGGTGCCGGCGGACACACGCGTTACTTCAGCAACGATGCCTTGGTGTTGGGACTGGAGATCGAACGGCTGGCAGTGGGGAGAATCGAAGGTCAGTGGTCGCCCGAGGAAACTCAGGCAACCACGGTGTCCTTGGTACTTTGATCGTTGGCAGGCGGGCGATGTGCGGCGAAGCAGGTCAAAACGCCGAGTATCACCGCGACGAGTGCACCGAGTTCCAACAGGGTTGGTAAACGCTGTTCCCACAGAAAACAGTACAAGAGCGCGAACAAGGTTTCGAACAGGATCATCTGTCCGACCAGCGTGAGCGGCAGCAGACGGCTCATGCGGTTCCAGAGCGAGTTGCCGATCATCGAAGCAAGGATGGCAACACCCACCGATACCGCCGCCAGGTTGGCCCATTCACCGCCGCTGTGGCTGTCCTCGAGGAACAGTGCGAGAGGAAGTAATAAAAGACTCTGCGCCCCCGTGGCGATGCCCACCATCAAGTTCCAGTCGTGCGAGGACATATGGCGCCATCGACGCAGGCAACGCGAATTGGCCACGGTGTAGACCGTCCAGCACGCCAGGGAACCCAGGGCGCAGAGAAGACCGAAGAATTGCTGCATGACCGGCGCCTTCTGTTCTTCGCTCAGCGCCTGCCAGGAAATGAAAAGCGCACCGACGATGCAAAGCAGCAACGAAGGCACGAGGCGTGCGAGCGGCACGGCGTGGCGTTCACGACTTCCCACCACGGTCACCACCACCGGCACGAATCCCAAGATGAGGGACGTCATGGCGATGCCGCCGTTGTGCACGGCAGCTGTCAGCAGCACGTAATAGAAGGTGTTACCCGTGAAGGCGAGCCAGAACAGGATCAACCACTGCTGCGCGCTGAGCTTGCGTACCAGGTGCCAGCGCGGCGTGATCATGGCGACGGCGAAAAGGCCGTAACACAAGTAGCGGGCGACGCTCTGCAGGAGCGGACCGAAACCGCGCAGGAGTTCCGGCGCCAGGAACACCAAACCCCAGACCGCACCGGCGCCCATGCCACAGGCGATTCCGGTCAGTTGTTGGCGTTGGCTGGCAGCGAGAGAAGTAGTGGAGGGGGCGAGTGACGACATGGCGCGCATTCTAGTCTCGCTTAATGTTGTTTTTGGCTCTATTCTCGGCAGCCAAACGCAACAAAAACTCGTTTATGTTGAAAAGGAACCATCGCAGTTCTCACACGTTGGATCGCCAGGATCGCGCCATCCTGAGAATCCTGCAGCGCGACAACAAGACGCCCCAGCGCGCCATCGCCGAGGAAGTGAACCTGTCGACCGCTGCCGTGCAACGCCGCATCGCCGCGATGGAAGAGGCGGGCATCATCGAGCGCAACGTTGCCATCATCGATCCTGAAACCGTTTCCGCCACCATCACCGCGATCGTCGAAGTGCTGCTCGAAAACGAACGCGCGCAGACGGTGGATCGCGCCAAGGCTTTGTTCCGCGCCACACCTGAAGTGCAGCAGTGTTACTACGTCACTGGCGGCATCAGCTTCGTCGTCGTCATCATTGCGCCGGATATGCGCGCTTATGAAAGCCTCACGCGGCGGTTGTTTGCGGAGAATGAGCTGGTGAAGAGTTATCGGACCTTGGTGGCGTTGGATCGAGTGAAGACCGGGTCCGAGATAGTGATCCCCTGACAGGGACACTCACTAGTTCCTACTGGGACACCCACCAAATCCACATCGGGACACCCACCGA
>CALEJT010000003.1 GCA_937898685.1 uncultured Gammaproteobacteria bacterium
GTTACACCGACAAGGCGTCGAACCCTGCCTTCCTGGAAGAAGGCATACAGATCATCACCAAGCCTTTCAACATGGACGTACTGGCGATCCGCATACGTCAGATCATCGAAAGCGATTGAAGGCGCCGCAGCGCCTTCAATCCGTCCTCACTGTTCTTCTCGCGCTCGCCACTCGTTGCGTCGCGAGTACTTATCCTTACCTGCTGACTTCGATCCTCGTTGCACCACCGGGGCCACCGTTACCGGGCCCACCGGGGCCATCGAGAACACGCGAACCCGCTGCGTCGGCAACGACGAGTTTCACCCACAGGCTCTTGTCGTCGCGGTAGTAGGAAGTCTGCGAAGCATTCTTCAACGCCTCGAGACTGTTCGCTTCCACACCGCTCGCCGCCTTGGTGAACTCAGGCAGTTCGAAGATCACGTAGGAACCTTCATCCATTTCCTGCAGCGACAGCGTAAGCGACTCCCGTGCCGTTTCGATACGCAGTTCGGCGCCGCTGGCGATGGTCTGACCACCGGCGTATTCGACGCGTTTGCCGTTGCGCTGCAGGATGATCGGATTGGTGATCGGCGTGGTTTCGAAACCGCTGAAATTACCGGCGATGGCGAAGCGACCCATGTCGCCGGTGCAGATCGCTGCGTTCCAGGTAGGTTTGATCTCGCAGGTGTCTTCGTCGGAAGCGATGCCGTTGTCGATCACGATGAAGGCACCGGGTTTGCCCGTGACCGAGCCGTCGAGATCATGGAAGGCAGCACTTTTGTAGGCAGCACTGCGACCATAGTCGGAAGCCCAACGTTTCTGGATCGGCGGGAAGCTGACCGGCTTGGCGTTCTCGAACTTCAAACCCTTCACCCAGTTTTCCGTGCTCATGCCGAAGCTGGTGAAGAGCAGATACGACAGCGCACCCGCATCACGTTGCTCGTTGGGCTGGAAGTTTACGAAGGTGACGTTTTCCACTTCGTGATGGAAGTCGTAGTACTCGTAGCCACGGATCGGGAAATCCGGTGCTTCGGCAGGCAGACTGCGACCGTAGGCGATTTCCTCGGGCGTGGAAGGATTGCCGATGTTGTCACTTTCGCCGACGAACAAGGAATCGACCACACGCGAAGTGTAGGCAGCGACTCCCGGCGCACCGGCCGCGTGCGTGAAGCCGATGGCATTGTCGGCCAGTTTCAGGTTCGTATAGAGGTGCAGTTCACCGCGGCCCCAGATGGCGCCGTTGCGGTTCTTGTAGCCGGTGAAATTATCGAAGTGCGCCACGACGACTTCGCTCTTGTCGTCGGAAGGGTCGGCACGGCTGATCAAGCTGCCACCGGCGATGCCGAAGGTACCGTCCGGACGCGGACCGCGATCGAGCATGAAGCCGTCGAAGTTCGAGTGCGCCACGTTGCCACTGAATTCACGCACCTTCATGCGACGCGGCCAGGTGTTGGCACTGATCTCCGTGCCTTCGAAGGCGCCGGTCGGATGTTCGGGGAAGGCCATCCAGAAGCCAATCTGATCGGAGCCGGCAGCGACGTTGTCGCGATAGATGTTGTCGGGGTTGGTGATCCAGAAGGTGGAAGCAGAGTTGTCCGAGGGAATCAGGATGTGCGGTGACTTCTGACCTTCGGTCGACTGATGTTTCAACGTCAGGTTCGTAGGTTCACACGGCAAGGTCGGATGACATTTGGTCTGGATGCCGAGATTGCGGATCACCTGGTTACCGGTTTCGACACCATCTTCCATGAAGAAGCAATGCCCCACGGTGTTGTAGGTGACGTTGTTCTCGACCAGGAGATTGTTGGTGCCGTGAATCGTCACACAGCGGCTGAAGGTGTCGTGAATCGCGGAGTTCTTGATGTACTGCCCGTCGGCGTCACCTACGAGATGCCAGTGAATCGGATAGCGCGCCAGCGTCAGATGCTGGCCCATGCGCGTCAGTTCGATGCCGGACACCGTCATGCGGCTGCCGGCCATCGCCATGATGTGGCCACCGAAGTAGTTCTGTTCTGAATCTTCAGAGGCCTGGATCTTGATGTTGCGGTTCAAGAGGCCCACTTCACCGCGCTCGTCGACTCCATAGGTGATCTCACCGAAGTGCATGTATTCGAGCGGCTGATCCAAGGTAAGGCGGTTGCCGCGAATCGACTTGATCTGCCGTACTTCCGCCTGCCGCGGATTGAAGTCGGTGGAGGCCAGCACGATGGTGTCGCCTTCGCGCCAGCCACGGGCGTCGAGCACTTCGATGCGCGTTGCGCCTTTCTCTGCCGTCTGCGCGAGCTTGGTCCAGGAATGCTCACGATCACCGTGCAGGCTCAGCACACCGCCGACGATCATCATGCCGCGGTCGCCCATGCCGTTGATGTTTTCGCCTTTGACCTTGTCCGTGAAGGTGATGGTGGCAAGACGGGTGTGAGGCTCGTTTTCCGCACCGATGTGCAGCTCGCCGCCACGCATCAGGATCCACTCGGTGGTGAGTTCGAGATCCTTGTTGTCGGCGAAGCGCAGTTTACCGTTGAGGTTGATGCCGTTGAGTTCGGGCGTGTCGACGTCGAGGACGAGTTCCACACCTTGATCGATGGTGACGATCTCACCTTCCTGCGGCAGGACGCCGGTCGACCACGTGGAAGGATCGGACCATAACCCCGACTTGACCGCCATGGGACCTTGCTGCGAATTTGCTGCCGCGCCTTCGGAGTGATCGTGCTCCTGTGCATTGGCTGCGGTGCCAACAAGGAAATGGGATGAAACGAGCAACGACAGGAAGAACAAACGCGCGTTCGTTCGCATGGAACAGCCCCCTCTCTCAGCCTTTGTTGTTTTGTTCTTGTTTGCCTGCGGGCAAAGACGTTGGCTTGCGATTATTCAGTACATAACCCACCGCGGCAACCGCGGCGCAGGCGCAGTGCCGGCGCTCGCTCACCATCGTTGTGTTAGGATCTCGCGGGCACGAAAGAGGAAAGAGCACCATGCGCAAGTCCTGCCAGAAAATTGCCAGCAGATTCATCTTCATCTTTGCAGTGTTCTGCATCACGATCACCGGCCGAACCGCACTGGCAGGTTCGGAAGAGGCAGGCGGCGAAGCAGTGGCTGCCGAGCCCATACGCATGAGCGGTCAGAAGGTCTACGACGAGGTCTGCATCGCCTGTCATGCGCCTCCCGGTGTCGGTGGTGCTCCCGCGCTCGGCAGCAAGGAAGCCTGGGAACCGCGCCTCACCCAAGGCAAGGACACGCTCATCAGTCACGCGCTCAATGGCTTCAGCAAGAACGGCATCATGCCGAAGAAGGGGGGGCGCCTCGATCTTTCCGATGAAGAGATCATCGGCGCCGTCGAGTTCATGCTGGGGCAGCTTTCGCCCTGAGCTCTGACTGATCGACGAGCATCCAGCGTATCGATACCACCACCTCCGCGGGTCACTCCGACACCGCGCAATCATGCGCGCACTAAACTCCGCTGCAGTCACACTTCCACGTCTGGCACTCGGTTACCATTGCACAGTCCTAGTCCCGAGCCCTTTGCATGAAACGACGTCCTCTGCTCCTTTCCCTCATCGCGCTGGTGCTGCTCGTCGCAGGGTGGACGCTGCTGCAGTCGCTGCGTGGCCCGATGTTGCCGGCCTATGAAGTCGTGGCACAGCCCTTGGTGCAGACGGTGGTGGCAACCGGACGCGTCGCTGCCTATTCACGCGTTCAGGTTGGGAGCGAGATCACCGGCGTAGTGGTAGAGCGACTGGTGCAGGAAGGCGATCAGGTACGACCCGGCGATGTGCTCGCAGTGCTACGTGCCGACGATCTCGAAGCCGCAGTGCGCGAAGCCGAAGCCGCGCTGGCGACCTTGCAACAATCCACTCGTCCGCAGGCCGAGGCCGCGCTGCGCGAAGCCGAAGCTGCACTCGCGCAGGCCAGCCGCGAAGTGGAACGGCGCCGTGATCTCATGACACGTCAACTCATTTCGAGTGAAGCGCTGGAGCAGGCGGTGCAGGCGGAAATCAGTGCGCAGAGCGCCGCCGACAAGGCGCGTCTGGCTGCAAGCGCGCTGGCAGCCGGCCAACCCGATGAAGTCGCCGCGCAGGCGCGACTCGCCAATGCCAAGGCACAGCTGGCCAAGACCACGATCCGCGCACAGGTGGCCGGTACCGTCCTCACCCGCAACGCCGAACCCGGCGACCTGGTGCAGCCGGGACGTGTGCTGTTCGAACTCACGCGCGAAGGCGCCACCGAGCTTCTCGTGCCCGTCGACGAAAAGAATCTCGAAGCCTTGCAATTGGGACAGTCCGCCGTGTGCGTCGCCGACGCCTATCCCAATCATCCATTCCCAGCCAAGCTCACGTTCATCGCACCGAGCATCGATCCTGCGCGCGGCACGGTGGACATTCGCCTCACCGTCGATCCCTCCCCCGCCTTTCTGCGCGAAGGCATGACGGTATCGGTCAACGTCGAAACCGGTAAACGTGAGCGCGCCCTCTCCCTGCCGAACGATGCGCTCGTGAACATCGACGGTAACAGCGCCGAAGTGTGGGTGGCCACCGCAGGCCGCACCGAGCGGCGCAAGGTGCAGTTGGGGTTGCGCGGCGTCGCGGCAACCGAAATCGCGAGCGGCCTGCAGGAAGGTGATTGGGTACTGGCCAACCCGGATGACACAGTGGGCGAAGGTGAACGCGTGCGCCTCGTACCCACGCAGGCGCCGATCGGCCCTGCCCCCGCATCCACCAGCAACGAAGTGCCCGTCAGGTTCAACTGATGATGTGGGCCGAGTGGACCATCGCCCTCAAATTCCTGCGCGAGGGCAAGGCACAGAGCACCTTGATTCTCGTGGGCATCGCCGTGGGTGTGGCGGTGATCGTCTTTCTCACGGCACTGATCACGGGTCTGCAGGACAACATCATCGAGCGCACGCTCGGCACACAGGCACACATTCGCATCGAGGCGCCACAAGAGCGCAACACAATCGTCCCTGCGCCGCCAGGCACCACGCAGTTGGTGCTGGAAACGAAGCGTGCGCAACGACTGCGTTCGATCAACAACTGGCAGCAGGTGGTCGACGTGCTCGACACCTTGCCGCGCGTGACTGCCGTTTCTCCGATCATTTCCGGCCCCGCCTTTGCGCGCCGCGGCGATGCCTTGGAATCGGTGGCCTTGTTCGGCATCGACCTCGAGCGCTATCAGCGCATCGTGCCTTTGGCAGAGGATCTCATCGCAGGTGAACTGCGCATCGGCGCCAACGATGCCGTGATCGGTCGTCTGCTGGCGAACGATCTCGGCATGACGGTGGGCGACAAGTTGCGCTTGGACGGTGGCCAGGGGCGCGAAACCATCGTGAACGTCGCTGGCATCTTCGAACTCGGCGTGCGCGAGCTGGATTCGCGTTACGTCTATCTCGACATGAAGCAGGCGCAGTCTCTGCTCGATCTGCCGGGAGCTGCGACCGTCATCGACGTCAGAGTGGATGACATCTTCGAAGCGGAAAACGTCGCCTCACGCATCGATCGTCTGTTGGGTCTGAAGGCGGAAAGCTGGATGGAAACCAACGCCGAGCTGATGAATGCACTGCGCTCGCAAAGCCTTTCCACGCAGATCATCGGCTTCTTCGTGGCCTTGAGCGTGGCGCTCGGCATCGCCAGTGTGCTGTCGGTGAGCGTGGTGCAACGCACGCGCGAGATCGGCATCCTGCGGGCGATGGGAACGAAGCGCGGTCAGATGCTGCGCGTATTTCTGATTCAAGGCGCGCTCTTCGGTCTCGCTGGCTCTGCCCTTGGCGGACTCGCCGGTTACGGCATGGTGGCCATCTTCAACAACTTCGGCCCGCGCCTGTTCTACGTGCCGGTGAGTCCCTGGTTGCCCGTGGCGGCCACCTTGCTCGCGACTCTCACTGGCGTACTCTCTGCATCCTTGCCGGCACGCCGCGCCGCCGCACTCGATCCGGTGGAGGCGATTCGCCATGTCTGAACACGACAAACGCGAAGAAGTGCTGCGTCTTGAGGGGCTGCGCAAGAGCTACAACATCGGCAAGCCCACCGAAGTGGAAGTGCTGCATGGCTTGGATCTGTGTCTGCAGCGCAGCGACTTCGCCGCCCTGGTCGGTGCCTCGGGCTCCGGCAAGAGCACGCTGCTCAACGTGATCGGCTTGCTCGACAGGCCAACCGCTGGAGAACTCTACCTATTGGGTGACGCCACCAGCAGCATGGACGACGAGCGTCGCACTGCGCTGCGCGGCAATGCCATCGGCTTCGTCTTTCAGTTCCACCATTTGATCCAAGCCTTCACGGCACTGGAGAACGTGCTGATGCCGCTGATGGTCGCCAGCGGCAAGCCGACCGCAGAGCAAGTGGCCTTCGCGCAACAACTGCTGGCCGAAGTGGGTTTGCAGGGTTTGGAAGAGCGCAAGCCCGATCAACTTTCCGGCGGCCAACAACAGCGTGTCGCCGTCGCACGCGCCTTGGTCGGTCGCCCAGCGCTGCTGCTCGCCGACGAACCCACGGGAAATCTCGACAGCAAATCGGCGGCGGAAGTCTTTCAACTGTTCCGCAAGTTCAACCGCGAATTCGGCTGCGCGGTGTTGATGGTGACGCACGATCCACGGCTGTCGGAGCAATGCGACCGCCGCATCATGCTGGTGGATGGTTTGATCGAGAGTGATGAAGTCGTGAGCAAGGCGGCGCCCGCAACCGCACCTGCCTGAACTGCACTAGAAAGGGGAGAAACCCCGGCATCAGCCAAGCCGATGCCGGGGCCAATGCTTAGTTGGCGTGGACGTCCTCTACGGCGCGTTCTTCAGCCGGCGCGATGGCTTGCTGCGCAGCCAAGAGCTCGTTGGCACGCTGAATCAGATAGGCGCGAATGGCGGCGGAATCTTCCGGCTGCAGCACGTTCGCGAAAGACACCATGCCCTTCTCGGTGCGAGCACCCTGCAGCACCACCACGTCGAAACCATCCTGCGAATAGAGTAGCGGCGTGCGCGTCAGGTTGGGGAACAGCGCACCACGCACCTGACCTTCCTGACCGTGGCAGGCAGCACAGTACTGCGAGTACAGCTGCTCACCGCGAGCCACCACTTGCGGCGCCGCTTCTGCCGGCGGCGGATTCAGCGGACGTTCCGTGTATTCCTGCGGCGGAGGCAGTTCGGCCGTACCACCGAGCGTGAACACGAGCAGACGCGAGTAGTTGGGCGCGAAGTAACCGGTTGCCTGGTTGCCACCGACGCTCACGGCGACGTACTGCTTGCCGTCGAGTTCATAGGTGATGGGGCCTGCGAGCACGCCGGTCTGTGCATCCATGACCCACAGTTTTTCACCGGTGGCAGCGTCGTAGGCACGGAACTCCTGACCACGACCACCGCCCTGGAACACGAGACCGCCGGCAGTGGCGAGTGCGCCGCCGGTGGGACCTTCGTTCGGCTCGCCGCGCCATACTTCCTCACCCGTCTTCGGATCGAAGGCGATCAGATAACCGATGAAGTCGTTCGGCTGATCCGGGTTGTCGCGGTAGTAGGTGGCAGGCGCACCGAAGTCCACGCCCAGGTTGTAACCGACGTCACGCGGTTCGTAGTTGGGATCGCGCACGAATGGAAAATAGGCGTGCTGCGTCGGGATGTATACGTAACCGGTGCCCGGGTGATAGGCCATCGGGTGCCATGCGTGCGCACCCTGCGGTCCAGGCAGCGCGTTGAAGGGTTTGGCGCCTTCGAGGTCATAACGAGCTTCGGGACGTTCGATCGGACGACCAGTCGCCATGTCGACCCCATCGGCCCAGTTGATCTCGGTGTAGGCATTGGCACGCAGAAGTTCGCCGGTAGCGGCATCGAGCACGTAGAAGAAGCCGTTCTTGGGCGCCTGCATCACGACGTGACGCTGACGGCCGTCCAGCTCGATGTCGGCCACCATGATGTGCTGCGTTGCCGTGTAATCCCAGGTTTCCCACGGCGTGGTCTGGAAGTGCCACACGTATTCACCGGTGTCGGGACGCAAGGCGACGATCGAGGACAGGAACAGGTTGTCGCCACCGCCCGGGCTGCGCTCGCGTGCGCTCCAGGGCGAGCCGTTGCCCACTCCCACATAGACGAGATCGGTTTCGGGATCATAGGTGATCGCATCCCATACGGTACCGCCGCCACCGACGGTCCACCATTCGCCGGTCCAGGTTTCGGCAGCCATGCGCATGGCGTCGTTCTCGAAACCGAGCGCGGGGTTGCCGGGCACCGTATAGAAGCGCCAAGACTGTTCACCGGTTTCGGCATCGTAGGCAGCGATGTAACCGCGCACACCGAATTCGGCGCCGGAGCTGCCGATGAGGACCTTGCCCTTGACCACACGCGGTGCGCCCGTGATCGAGTAGCGCCAGTTCTGGTCGATGGTCATCACCGACCACACTTCCTGACCGGTTGCGGCGTCGACGGCCACCAGACGGCCATCGAGCGTGCCGATGTAGATCTTGCCGTTCCAGGCGGCGATGCCGCGGTTCACGAGACCACAGCAAACGTTCACTGCCCATTCACCGGGCACCTTGGGATCGTATTGCCACAGTTGTTCACCGGTGCGGGCATCGAAGGCGTAGATCTTGCTCCAGGCGGTGGACACGTAGATCACACCATCGATGTAGAGCGGAGTGCCTTCCTGCTGCAGGTTGGTGTCGTAGTCGGCGAACCAGGCCAGGCCCAACTGCGACACGTTGCCGGTATTGATCTGATCGAGTGTGCTGAAGCGCTGTTCCTGGTAGGTACCACCATAGGTCATCCACTGATCGGCAGGGGCTGCGAGCAGACGGTCTGCATCGACGCGTGCGTGAGTGGCGGTGGACTGGACTGGTGCCGCGGGGGTTTGAACGGCAGCGCCCGTGCTCGCCGAATCACCGTTACAGCCCGCCAGCGCGAGGGCCACCACGGCACCCAGCAAGGTTTTCTTACATGAGGACACTATTACCTCCAAAGTTGGTTTCTGATCACGCACGAAAGCGTGCCGCTTCATGCGACTTCATCTCAGTTACGGGGAATGAGCGGCGTGGATGTTGTTCTTTTTCTGGTCCTGCAGCTCGGGGCCGGATATTAGCGAACCAAGTAAGGGCTTGCACTACCACGCTCCGGTGCGTGCCGACGTTGACTCTCGGTCGCAAGAACGTCGTCCTCGGTGGTTCAACTCCACACTGTGCCGACCTTCGACCAGCTGCGTGTTCAGCGGGAAGAAGGCTCATGGGCTCTTGTCAGCCATGGAGCCTTTCTGTAACGATCCATCGCAAATTTGCAAAGGGAACTTGTCATGCTCACCGCTACACAGAAGAAAACCGCAGAAGCCATCGTCAACATCTTCGAAACCGGGTCGGTACGCGGTAACTATGGTGAGGTCACCTTGATCGAAGGCGATACCGGTCATCTCACCTTTGGTCGCTCGCAAACCACCTTGGGCTCCGGCAATCTGCACAAACTTCTCGACGATTACTGCAGCAATCCCGGTGCGCGCTTCGGCAAGCTGCTCTCTCCCTTCGTGCCACGCTGTGCTGCCCCCAAGCCCGACTTCAGCCTCGATCACGACAAATACCTACACAACATTCTGCGCGCCTCCGCCGACGATCCCGTGATGCGTGAGACGCAGGATGTGTTCTTCGACAAAACCTATTGGCAACCGGCGCAGCGTACGGCGGAACAGTTGGGCATTCTTTCCCCGCTCGGCATTGCGGTGGTGTACGACAGTCGTGTGCATGGTTCCTGGAAGTTGATGTTCGATCGCACCAACCAACAGGTCGGCACCTTGGCCAAGCTCGGCGAGCGCGCCTGGATCGAAGCCTATGTGGACACGCGTCGTCATTGGTTGGCCACGCATTCTCGCCGCGATCTGCGCGCCACGGCTTATCGCATGGATGCCTTCAAACGGTTGATCGAGTTGGATCTGTGGGGCTTGGAACTGCCGCTCGTCGTCCGTGGTCTGGAAATTTCCGAAGCCACGCTCAACGCCACACCTCCCGGTTGCTATGACGGTCCGCAGCCCGGCAGCCGCGCACTGACTGTACAAAGTCCACTGTTGCGCGGACTCGACGTACGGCTGCTGCAACTGGGACTCTCACGTGAAGGCATCGACGTACGAGCAGATGGGGTTTTCGGTCGCGGCACTGCCGAGGCCTTGAAGCTCTATCAGCGTCAGTGTGGCCTGCCTCTCTCCGGTGTCGCCGACACTGAACTCATCGCGCGTTTGCTCGCGTAGGCACCCATCGGACCAACTCCCTTCTCAAAGACTCACACACGACGGCTCATGCGTCGTGGGCATTGCCATGCCTGCACTCACGCTGAAACAGCTGTAAACAAAGGGCTTATGGAACGGAAGGAGCTGAAGAAACTTGGGGAAGGAGACATGGGAGTGTGCTGCTCTTTCCTCCCACTCTTACGTTATACCAGCGCTGGGGGATTGCGGGAAGCACCGCGGCGTGAATTAAAAAGAGCGGCCCACACCAGTCCGTAGGAGGACGACATGCAAGAGCCGACTCGACAACACGCCATCTCGAACACGCAAAACAAGGATGTGGACCATTCCGTGATCATCGTCGGAGGGGGACCCACCGGTTTGATGCTCGCAGCCGAACTCAAGCTTGCAGGAGTTGCAGCCACGGTCATCGAGCGTCGCCACACACAAGAACTCATCGGCGCGCGTGCTGGCGGTTTGCAGGCACGCACGCTGGAAATTCTCGATCAACGCGGCATCGTCGAACGCTTTCTGAAAGAAGGACAAGCCGCGCAGGTCGGCGGCTTCGCCATGATTCCACTCAGCATTGCCGACTTCCCCACTCCGCATCCCTATGGACTCGGGCTCTGGCAAAACCACATCGAGCGTTTGCTGGCTGATTGGGTCATGGAGCTCGGCGTCGACATCCAACGTGGTGTAGCGGTTACCGAGCTTTCGCAAGACGACGACGCAGTAAGCCTGCAACTCAGTGATGGACGCTCACTGCGTGCCAGCTACGTCGTCGGTTGCGACGGAGGACGCAGCGTCGTACGCAAGGCCGCTGGCATCGCCTTCGTGGGCTGGGATGCTTCCACCAGCAACCTCATCGCCGAGGTGGAGATGGAAAAGATGCCACCGCTTGGCATCCATCGCACTCGGCACGGCATCCATTCCTTCGGCCGCCTCCACTACGAAATCGTCGATGGCAAGGTGGTGTTCAAGGACGAGGGACCGATTCGCGTGATGGTCCCGGAACCTTTGTCCAACCTTCACACACCACCGACCCTCGAGATGCTGCGCACCGCCTTGATCGAAGTGTGTGGTGATGACTTCGGTGTCCATAGTCCCACCGTGCTATCACGGTTCACCGATGCCGCACGACAGGCCGAGCACTATCGCAAGGGTCGTGTATTGCTGGCCGGTGATGCCGCACACGTGCATTCACCGGTCGGAGGTCAGGGCCTCAATCTGGGGATACAGGATGCGGTGAACCTGGGCTGGAAGCTGGCGCAGGTAGTGAAAGGGATCTCCACACCAGACCTACTCGACACCTATCACACCGAACGTCATCCGATCGCCGCACGCGTATTGCGCAACAGTCTGGCGCAGGTGGCCTTGCTGCGAACCGACGATCGCACCGACGCGCTGCGCGAGATCCTTGCTCATCTGCTCGCACGCGATGAAATCCGCAAAGAGTTTGCCGGCATGATGTCCGGGCTCGACTTACGCTATGACCTTGGTGAAGGTCATCCCTTGCTGGGGCGACGACTGCCGGATGTATCGCTTGAAACGAGTGCCGGCACCAAGCGCTGCTTCGAACTCTTGCGCAGCGCCAAACCACTGTTGCTGAACTTGAGAGGAACCAACATTCCCGGCATCGCGCCCTGGCACGAGCGTGTGAATCTCGTCGATGCCCGCTACGAAGGCAAATGGGAATTGCCGGTAGTGGGCGAAGTCGCAGCGCCCGACACCCTGCTGGTGCGACCGGATGGCCATGTCGCATGGGTGGGATTTGGCGATTTCACAGGCCTCGAAGCGGCACTTACCAGGTGGGTTGGACCGGCGCGAATCTGAGGCACGAGGACGGAATGTAGCGATGAGCAAAGGATCGCTGCCTGTCGCGCACGAAAATATTGATCCACCGCACGGTCTTAACACTAAGGTGAGGCTGGCAGCTCGGAACTCATTGCTACAATCCCCGTCCAAAAGCGAACAGCACTGACGCCTGGAACCACAGTGCACGAGACAAGTACAAGAGGGATCGGACATGAAAAAACTCGTGATCATACTCAGCAGCCTGCTTGGGCTTGCGGTGCTGGTGGTGATAGGCGTCATCGCCTATGTGCTGACCTTCGATCCGAATGAAAACAAGGAACTCATCGCCACCAAGTTCCAGGAAGCGACCGGTCGCACGCTCGCGCTGAACGGTCCGATCTCGCTTTCAATCTATCCCTGGCTCGGCGTCGAGATGGAAGACGTCAGCATCAGCAACGCTGAAGGTTTCAGCACCACTCCCTTTCTCACCGCCAACCACATCGCAGCCCGCATCAAACTGCTGCCGCTGCTCAGCAACTCCTACGAGATCGATACCGTCCATCTCGATGGCGTGGCACTGAATCTCGAAGTGCGTGGCGATGGCCGCAACAACTGGACCTTCGGTGAAGCGGGCGACGCAGAATCGGACGCCGGCGATGATGCGAGCAGTGGCGGCGGCATCAACGATCTGATCCTCGGCGGTGTCGACATTCGCAACACCTCGCTCGTATACGACGATCAATTCAACAACACCCATTACGAGATCAACGATCTCAACGTCCAGATCGCCGAACTGGTGTATGGTGAGCCGCTCGACATCACCATGAGCCTCGATGCTCTCTCGCGCAACCCGCAACTGAACGCTGCGGTAGAGATGAATGGCATCGTGCTCTACGACCTTGCCAACGAGCGCTACGACCTCAATCCTCTGCAGCTCACCGCCACCTTGCGTGGTCCCTCGGTTCCACAGGGCTCGGCGCAACTCACGCTCAATACCGCGCTCACTGCCGACCTCGATGCCGATACCTTGAGTCTGACTCAGCTCAACCTGCAGGCGCTCGGCAGCCAATTGAACGCCACCGCCGAAGTAAGCAGATTGACCTCCGATGCACCTGCGGTCACCGCGAATCTCGACGTGCGCGGCGATGACCTCGCCGTGATTCTGCGTGTGCTGGGGCAGAACGATCTGGCACAACGTGTCGCCAGCCTCGGCAGCCGCTTCGACATACGAAGCGCACTCACGGCAGATCTCGATGCCGGCACTCTCGAGGCTCCTGCACTCACCGCCAACCTGCTCGGCTCCACCATCGACGGCAAGCTCTCCGCCCAGCGCATCAACACCGAAACGCCGGCCTTCAATGGTGAGCTCACCGCCAACGGTCCCGACCTGCCACTCTTGCTGCAGGTGGCGGGCCAATTGCAGGGTGGACAGAGCGCTTTGAGCGAATACGGTCAGCAACTGCGTAGCGTGCGCGATCGTTCCTTCAACGTGAACGCCAACTTCAGCGGCGACCTGCGTCGTGGCGACATCAATGTGCCGACACTCGATGCGCGCCTGCTCGGCTTTACACTGCAAGGGCAACTCGACGCCAAGGACATGAATGGCGGCGGCGAGGTCAGCGGCAGCCTCGATCTGCGCGGAGAAAATCTGCGCGAAGTGCTCAATGCCATTGGACAAACCGATCTGGCGCAGTCGGTCCAGTCGCTGTCGCTGCAGGCAGTGATCGATGGCCGTGGTGGTCGCTTCGACGTGGAGCCCTTCGATCTCAACCTGATGGTCTCTGGTCCGCAGGTGGGCAACCAACCGCAGAACCTCACCTTGAAGGCCGCCACCGAGGTGAATCTCGATGCCGATCGTTTGAATATCGAAAGCTTCACCTTGAGCGGCCTCGGTCTCGATCTACGTGGCGAAGTGGAAGTGCGGGATTTCTCGAGCGACGGCCTCTCCTTCCGAGGCGAGATCGAACTGCCGGAGTTCGACGCACGACGTCTCTTGACCCAACTCAACATTCCACCGGAAACCGCCGATGACGCCGTGCTGCGCCGTGTGGGCTTCACCAGCGACTTCAATGGCACGGTGAATCGCTTCGTGCTGGATGATTTCGATCTGCGGCTGGATGACAGCCGTATCAACGGCACCATCGACCTCACCGACATCAACACCATGGCCGGTAATTTCCGCGTCGAAGTCGACAGCATCGATCTCGATCGCTACATGGCGCCGACTTCGGAAAGTACTGGTGCCAGCTCCAGCAGTTCGGGTGATGAGCCCCTGCCCGTCGATTCCCTGAAATCGCTCAACGTGCAGGGCGAAGTGCAGGTGGGACAACTGACCGTGAGTGGTCTGCGCCTAGAGGACATCCTGCTGAAACTCTCGGCGCAGAATGGCGCCATCGCGCTCAATCCCATCGGCGCCACCTTGTATGAAGGCCGTTTCGCAGGCGACATCCGTCTCGACGTGGCTGGCACCGAACCGACGGTGAGCGTCGATACCAATCTCACCGGCATCGCGCTGTCGCCGCTCTTGCAGGATTTCCTCGACGCCACCTATCTCAGCGGCAAGGGCAACGTCCAGCTCGCTCTCAACGGTCGCGGCGCCACCACCAATGCGCTCAAACGCAGCCTCAACGGTTCGGGCGCCATCAATCTCGAAGACGGCGTACTCAGCGGCATCGACGTGGGCGATACGCTGGCACGCGTGGAAACCATGATCCGCAACCGGCAGTTGCTGGCACTGAATCAGAGCGGTGGGCAAACGCCGTTCGAAACCTTCGCCGCCACCATCGATATCCGTGACGGCGTGGTGAGCACCAACGATCTGGCGATTGCCGCGAAGGACTGGGGCATCACGGGCAACGGCACCTTGGTGAACCTCAACGACGACACGCTCAACTTCAACCTCGTCACCCTGATGCAGGAAGGCACACTCATGGCCGACGGCACGGAATACGAAGTGGGTGGTCACGCGTTGCCCATCGCCTGCACCGGCAATATTTCTTCGCCTCGCTGTCTGCCCGACGTGCAGGCCATCTTCGCCGCAGCGGTGGGCAATGCAGTGCAGGATCGCATCGGCAATTTCCTGCGCGATCGTCTGGGTGGCGGCTCGCAGCAACAGCAGAACGCTCCCACGCAGAATGACGCGGCGCCCGCCGAAAACCTGAACGAGGCGCAACCGGAACCGCAACAGGAAGAGGAACCGCAGTCACTGGAAGACCAACTGAAGTCACGGCTGCGCGGACTGCTCCGCTAGAGTCCTCGTTGTGCCACCCTCTGAGGGGTCCTATACTCCGGGCCTCTTCAGAGGTTAGTCGTGTGCTCACGCATCACACGCGAACGAATCACCACCCGCACAATAACAAGCACGAGGATCATTCCCATGAAGCGCCTGTTCGCCGTAGCACTGGGGTTGGCTCTGGGCACCACTGCCCTGGCTCAGGAGCCCTATCCCTTCGTTTCGACGGTCATCACCGAGCTCAACGAGCCCTGGGCCCTTGAATTTCTGCCGGACGGACGTCTGCTGATCACCGAGAAGGGTGGCACGATCCAGCTGGTGACCCAGGATGGACAGAAAACCCAAGTCGCCGGTGCACCGACCGTGGACTACTACTTCCAGGGCGGCCTCGGCGACATCAAGCTGCATCCCGACTTCGCCAACAACAACACCGTCTACATCAGCTACGTCGAGCCGGGCCCGAACGACACCCGTGGCGCCGTGGTTGCCCGCGGCAAGCTCAACCTGGACGCTCCCGCAGTTGAAGGCCTGGAAGTGATCTGGCGCGCCGAGCCGAAAGTGGAAGGCGGCCTGCACTTCAGCCATCGCATCCTGTTCGACAACGAAGGCCACATGTTCGTCTCGGCCGGTGAGCGCAACCACAATGCCGAAGATCCGGACAACGCCCCGGGCCAGAAACTCGACAACAACCTCGGCAAGATCGTGCGTTTGAACGACGACGGCACACCCGCCGCCGGCAACCCCTTCGCCAGCCAGGGTGGCATCGCCGCGCAGATCTGGTCGATGGGTCACCGCAACCCGCTCGGCATCGCCTTCGACCCGGAAGGTCGTCTGTGGAACATCGAGATGGCACCGCGCGGTGGTGACGAGCTGAACTTGGTGGAACCGGGCGCCAACTACGGCTATCCCTACGTGTCCAACGGCAACCACTACAACGGCAAGATCATTCCGGACCACGACACCGATACCGCCGGCAAGTTCACCAAACCGAAAGTGTGGTGGAACCCCGTGATCTCGCCCTCCAGCCTGATCTTCTACACCGGCGACCAGTTCCCGGATTGGAAAGGCAGTGCCTTCATCACCGGCCTATCCTCGATGTCGATCGTGCGTGTGGCCGTCAACGGCGACAACGCCACCGAAGCGCAACGCTTCGTGATGGGCAAGCGCATGCGCGGCATCAAGCAGGGCCCAGACGGCAACCTGTGGGTGATCGAAGATGGTGCAGGCGGACGCCTTCTCAAACTGTCTCCGCGCTGACACGCAACCTTGAGCGGAAAAAGGGAGCTTCGGCTCCCTTTTCTTTTGCCCGCCCTTTACGCCGACCTCATCCGATCCAGGCCGCTTTTTGAGGCCCCTTACTTCCCTCGAACGGCCGGCTTCGGTACAGTGCCACGCACTCTGTGTCCGGAGATCGCAGACAGTACCGGACACGTCCTCGCAGTAGCCGGCCCCATACATGCTCGATCCCAGCGCCCATAGCCCCGAATCAACTTCCCTCGCCGATGAACCGTTGGGAGGCTTCGAAACGGGATCGGAACGCTTCAACGAAATGTATGTGGCGCCAGGGCAGCCAAGGCCGCACTGGGAAGCCTTCGACACCTTGCTGCGCAACATCAAGCGCCGCGACCTCAACGACCGCCTGATCTCCGCCCGCCGTCAGATCCGCGACAGCGGTGTGACCTACAACGTCTACACCGACCCCGAAGGTCAGGACCGTCAGTGGGAACTCGACGTCCTGCCACTGGTGATTTCCGAGGCCGAGTGGCGACATCTGGAAGCAGGTCTCGCGCAACGCGCACGCCTGTTCAACCTGATCCTCGCCGACCTCTATGGCAGTCAGGAGCTGCTTTCGCGTGGCTTGATCCCGGCGCAGCTCGTACTCGGCAACAGCAGTTTTCTGCGCAACGCGCACGGTCTCGTCGCTCCCGACAACATCTTCCTGCATCTCTACGCCGCGGATCTGGCGCGTTCGCCCGATGGGCAGTGGTGGGTGATCGCGGACCGCACACAGGCACCTTCCGGTGCCGGTTATGCGCTGGAAAACCGCCTGATCGTGTCGCAGGTGTTCCCCGAGCTCTTTCGCAGCATGGGCGTGCGCCGCTTGGCGCAGTACTTCGCCACCATGCGCAGCGCACTCTTGGCGCACGCGCCGAAAGGCGATGGTCCGCCGTTGGCGGTGGTGCTCACACCGGGTCCCTACAACGAAACCTATTTCGAGCACGCCTTCCTGGCGCGCTATCTCGGTTTCCGCTTGGTGGAAGGCAACGACCTCACCGTGCAGGACAACAAGGTGTGGTTGAAGACGATCGAAGGTCCGCTGCGCGTACACGCCATCATCCGCCGTCAGGACGACAGCTTCTGCGATCCGCTCGAACTGCGCGTCGACTCCACCCTCGGTACGGCCGGCCTGATGCAATGCGTGCGTCAGGGTTCGGTATTGATGGCCAACCCGCCCGGCTCCGGCATTCTCGAAGCCGGTGCTCTGATGGGCTATCTGCCGCGCCTCTGTGAATACCTGCTGGGGGAAAAACTGATCCTGCCTTCCATCGCCACCTGGTGGTGCGGCGAGCCTGCTGCGATGGAAGACGCGTTCTCGCGCTACAAACAACTCGTATTCAAGGCCGCCGATCCGGGGCATCGCTTCTTCCCGATCTTCGGCAACACGCTGTCGAATGCGCGCTTTGCGCAGCTGCAACAGGAAATCCGCGAACGGCCGGAGCGTTACTTGGCGCAGGAACTGGTACACATGTCGCAGGCGCCGGTGATCAACACGCGTTCGCGCCAGATGTTGCGCACTCGCGGCATCGGGTTGCGCATGCATGCCTGCGCCGGTCCCAATGGCGACTACGTGGTGATGCCGGGCGGACTGACACGCGTCGCGGCCGATTCGAAATCGCGCGTGGTGTCGATGCAGCGCGGCGGCAGTTCGAAAGACACCTGGGTACTCGGCGCGGATCGTGAAGACGCACAGCTGACGTTGTTGCAGAGCACCTTCTCGCCACGCGATCTCGTACCTTTCAACTCCGCGGTAACCTCGCGTGTGGCCGAGAACGAGTTCTGGTTCGGCCGCACCTGCGAGCGCTGCGAATCGATTGCGCGTCTGTTGCGCGTGGCGCTGACCACGATCTTCCAGGAGGCCCCTGCCGACGGTGAACATCCGGTGATTACGATGGCGCGCTCCTGGTCGCTGCTCGGTGCAGAAAGCGACATCGAAAGCGAACTGCTCGCGGCCTGCACCGACGAAAACCGTCCCTTCAGCCTTGCCGCCAACCTGCGCTATCTGAATCAGCAGGCCTTCCAACTGCGCGATCGCTTCTCCGCCGACCACTGGCGCGTGCTCAACCAGATTCAGCACAGTCCTCAGTTCAACCGCAAATTGAACATCGACCAGGCCCTTGCCTGGCTCGACAGCATCATCGTGCACATGACGACGCTCTCCGGCTTCGCGCTCGACAGCATGACGCGCGACTCCGGCTTCCGCTTCCTGTCGATCGGTCGTCGTCTCGAACGTCTGTCGTTCATGACGCGCGCCTTCAGCGTGGCGATGACGGCACCCTGTCAACCCGGTCTCACCTGGTTGCTGGAACTGTGCGATTCCATCATCACCTATCGCAGCCGCTACATGTCGCAGCCGGAATGGTTGCCGGTGCTGGATCTCTTGATCCGCGACGAAAGCAACCCGCGGGCGCTGATGTTCCAGGCCCGAGGTTTGTACGACTATCTCGAGAAGCTGGAAATGAAACACGGCCCTTGTGGCCGCGAGCTGATGCAGAGCGGCCTGCAGAAGATCGCCGAGCTCGACATCAACGTCGACTTCACCCCGGACAGCGAGAAGATGCGCAACGCGGTCGATAGCCTGCATCAGCTCTGCTACACCCTGAGCGATCAGCTGACCTCGCAGTTCTTCACGCATCCCCGTTCACAGAGCGCCTGGAGTTCGCCCTGGTTATGACGGTGCAAGCGACGAGTCCCGGCGCGCCGATCGTCTATCAGGTGACGCACGAGACCACCTATGGCTACTCCACCAGCGTGACGCATGGTCATCACCTGGCGCATCTGTCGCCGCGCGACACACCGAATCAACAAGTGTTGAGCCATTCGCTCGAATGCGACCCGATCCCTGCGGAAAGCACGCGCATCGTGGACTACTTCGGCAACAACACCTTGAGTTTCGTCATCACCACACCCCACGACACCTTGCGCGTGGTGGCGAAGTCGCGCATCAGCGTGCAGTACCAAGAACCCGACCCCACCGTGAGCTCCGTGCCGTGGGAACAGGCGCTGCATCTCGACCCCTATCACGTGGAAGCCATGGACGTCGCGGAAATGCGCCTGCCTTCGCCACACGTCGATTGTCTGCCGCTCAGTCAAAAATACGTTGCGCGTTTCTTCACGCCGGGACGTTCCTGGCTGGAGGCCATGCTGGATCTGACGCAGCACATCAAGGCGGAATTCACCTACGACCCGCGCGCCACCACGATCTCGACCCCTGTCGAGGAAGTGATCCAGAACAAGCGTGGTGTGTGTCAGGACTTTGCGCACCTGATGTTGAGTTGCCTGCGCAGCCTGAAACTGCCGGCACGCTATGTCAGCGGCTACATCCTCAACGAACCGCCGCCCGGCACCGAAAAACTCCTGGGCAGTGATGCCTCGCATGCGTGGGTGGAAAGCTGGTTGCCGGGCTTCGGCTGGATCGGCTTCGATCCCACCAACGGCAAGCTCGCCAATCATGAATTCATCACCGTGGCCTGGGGCCGCGATTACATGGACGTCACCCCTCTGCGCGGCGTCGTTCTGGGTGGCGGTTCGCACGCCCTCAACGTCAGCGTCAGCGTCGTGCGTGAATGAGAGAAACGCATTCGCACAGTGCACCTGCAACACACAAAACAAGAACCGAACCGTTCGATCCCGGCACGAAGAACTCGCAACTTTGGTGAATTTGCCGCATGGCTCTTTCAGCTCTCGGCGAGCTGTGTTAACAAGTGCCGCTCAAAATTCAAACAATAGCGTCCGGCACCACCTTGCCTGACGACGCATCGTTCGAGGGGAACACCATGTCTTCATTCGCACCAGTGGGACTGCCACGTCTTCTGCCGTGCGTGATCCTGGCCTCGCTGCCGTTCGTTGCCGAAGCCCATCATCCGCTCAGCGCCAAGTTCGATACCAACACCAGCAACACCCTGCAGGGGCAGGTGAGTGCCGTCGATTGGTCCAATCCACACGTGCACGTGTTCGTCAATGTCGAAAACCCCGATGGCAGCTTGACCAACTGGGCGCTCGAATTGCCGAGTCGAGTGGAACTCGAGTGGAGCGGTTGGCGCCCCGAGGCGTTGCAGGCTGGCCAACGCATCACCGCCACCGGTTGGCCGGCACTCAATGGCACTCATCAACTCTGGGCCGAATCCCTGAGCGATAGCACGGGCAAGGCAGTTTTTACTGTAACGGACGATCCATTTTCCAAACGTCTCGCTGAGCGCAGTGAAGGCCCCACTCCACGCTGGCCCGATGGCAAGCCACGCCTCGGCCCTGCGCCAGGGCAGTCGGGTTTCTGGGGACTGCCCTCGCGCCGCAGCCTGATCGAGGATGGTCAGAACGTGGTGATGGATGAACATGGCCTGCTCGCCAACCTCGACGATGCAGCGAAGGTGGCGCCTTTCCAGGATTGGGCGCTGGCGCTCTATCGCTTCCGTCAGAGCAATCATCTACGTGACGATCCGATGTTCCTCTACTGCGTGCCGCCGGCGGGGCCGCGTCAGTTTCAGCAGCCCTTCGGTGCGCAGTTCATCGAGGACAAGGACCATCAGCGCATCTTCCTGCTGCTGGGTGGCGGCAATGGCAACTGGCGATTGATCTACACTGACGGCCGCGAGCAGGTAGGACAGGTCTCGGGCAACGATGACAACCCTCTCTTCTTCGGTCGCGCCACCGCGCATTGGGAAGGCGACACACTCGTGGTGGAGAACACCGGCTTCAACGAAGGTTTCTGGTTCTCCAATGGCGGCCTGCCACATACGAAACTCTTGAAAATGACCGAACGGTTCACGCGCTTGGATCAGAACACACTGCAGTACGCGGTGACGGTGGATGATCCCGGGGCCTATACGCGTTCCTGGACCAGCACATGGGAACTGCAGTGGTTCCCGGGCGAGGAGTTGCCCGAGTATTACTGCCAGGACAACCGGCCTTGAGATGGGAGGAGCCAACATGAAACATGCAATGATTCGCCTCACCGTTCTCGCCGCCGCTCTATGTTGCGCAAGCGCAGCGCTTGCCGCGGACAACGGTGCTTCCGACGCTCCTGCACCACCGGCACCGCGTCACGCCGACGGTCGCATCAACCTCGGTGCTCCTCCTGGCGAAGCCGGTTACTGGGCGCGTTTGACCGCGAACCTCGTGATCAATCCCAGGTCATACGAATCGATGACCACGCAGCGCGCGCCGATCCACATCGATGACGTGCCGATACAACCCTGGGCCTTGGAGCTCACGCACTACCGTCACAAACTGTTCCTCGCGAGCGAACCCTATACGCGTTGCAAGCCAGCGGGTGGTCCACGCCAGATCATGTCGCCCTACGGCTTCGAAATCGTCGACGTGCCCGAGCTGCAGCGTGTCTACATCATCACCACCTCCAACGCGATGACCTATCGTGTGATCTACATGGACGGACGCGATCATCCCGAAGATCTCCTGCCGAGTTATTTCGGTCACTCGATCGGACATTGGGAAGGCGACACGTTGGTGGTGGATACGGTGGGCTTCAACGAGAAATCGTGGTTCAGCCGCGACGGTCTGCCGACTACCGATCAACTGCACCTGATCGAACGCTACACGCGCACCGACTTCAATACGCTGCGCTACGACGTCACGATCGACGATCCCGGCGCCTACACCGCGCCATGGGAAAGCGGTTTCATCCTGGGCTGGAACGCGGGCGAGGAATTGTTCGAGTACGTGTGCCAGGAAAACAACGTCTCACCCGAATCGATGATCGGCGAAGGCCGCATCAGCCCCATCGTGCCCTGAAGGAGGAGCAATGAAACGTCTCTGCACTGCTCTGTTATTGTTCTTCGCTTGGGTGGCGCCGGCCTTCGCTCAGCAGGGTCATCCGCTCACCGGCACCTGGCAAGGTGACTGGGGTCCCAATGCGAATACGCGCCACTTCCTCACGCTCATCATGGAATGGGACGGCAAGCGCATCACCGGCATCGCCAATCCTGGGCCGGATTCGACCGAGATCGATCAGCTCACGCTGAACGCAGCGGATTGGTCGGTGGCGATCGACATGGATCTCAAGGACAGCGAGGGCAAGACCGTGCGCTTTCGCGGCACAGGCAAACTGAATGAGCTCGGCTCACAGAACCGCGTGATCGAAGGCACCTGGAACGCCGATGGTCAGAGTGGCACCTTCACCCTGACGCGACAGAGCGGTGCCTGAGCACCGCTCTGTCTTTCGTCATTTGGTGGACAGAAACACGATGTCCGACAAGGGGCCGGTGCAGGATTCGTTGTAGGCCTGCACCGTCACTTCATAGCGCTTGCTGGGATCGAGCTTCGCGCTCAGCGACGTGGCCTCGCCCACATCATGCACTTTCAGCTGCTCGTGCCCCGCATTCGGCGTGTAGACCACACGATAGCCCCGCGCCTGCGGCACTCGTTCCCAGCGCAAGGTGACTTCACCTTCATGGCGTTCGACACGCGGTGATGGCGCAGCCGGACACAAAGCACGCAAGCTCGCCTCGGCCTGCACACGTGCGAAATAATCGAGATAGTAGGACGTCACCGAGAACCAGTTGACCAGGTTCGGTCCACACATCGGCGTACCGAGCACACCACCGGCCGCGTTCACCACGCCTACCAATTCCCACTCACCATCAGCAGCGCGGCGCGTGATCGGCAGCCCCATGTCTTCCATGCACGTGTAGCCGCGCCCAGTGAAATTCAGATAGAGACGTGAGCCGTTGGTGACGATGTTCACCTGATCGTTGATGCCCCCCACAGGACGCTCCGGTCCTTCGGGATCGATGATGCGCGCCTGCGTCTTCACCAAGATGCTGTGACGTACGGGATAGGTGTAGATGTAGCAATACAAACCGTTGCTGCGGAAATCCTCACCATCGATCGTGCACTTGCCTTCGCGACCTGGACCCGGGTTGTAGTGCGGATGCTGCAGCGAGGCCGATGACTGAGTGGCGAAGATCGTCACGTCTTCACCGAAGAGTTCCCGTATCGGCTGTGTGCTGACACGTAACGGGGCGATGTCGACAGGCTCCTCGAGCTCATACAGCACGATGCCCTGATCGGCGCTCACGTAACGTTGCAGCACGGCGACATAGTCACCATCGCGCCCAAGCCGCACGAAGTACTGCGACGTGGCATCGCCTGGATAATTGGCGAGCACCCGGAAGGGATCGTTGAAGCAGCCGAGCGCGGAGACCACCCAACGTGCGCCGACCAAGGCTCCCATACAGAACTGCGTCCTGCCTTCGGAAATGTCGGTGCTGTAGTACACACGTGCCAGCCACTCGGGAATCGGTTCGTTGGCATCGTCGGGATTGACGATGGCGTGCGCCGGATTCAGCGCCAGCTGCGCAGCGAGCAGCAATGCCAACAGGCTTTGAATTCGCAGCTTGCTCATAGCGCGCCCACCTCCACTGCCTGCGACAAGGGACCGTCACAGTAGCGCGCCTTTGCTTGTACGCTGACGAGAAAGCGGCTGCCGGCCGGCAACACGGCCGTGTATGAAGTGGCCTGCGCGTCGAGCGTGATTTCCCGCGGCCCCGCTGCATCGATCGGAATCGGCACCACGTGCAACACGTAGGATTCCGCGTTCAATACTGGCTCCCAGTTCAAGCTGACTTCTGCCGATCCACCCTGAACTCCGGGCGCAGTGAGTTGCGCCGATGCACGCGGGCGTCCGGGACATTGCGTATGAAAACTCCAGGCAAGATCGCGTGATTGCGCTTCATCGATGAAATCCCGATAGGCCGCCACTTCGGTGAAGAAACTCATCTGGTAGGACAACTCGCAGCCACCGCGCTGCATGAAGCTGCTGATGCCGACGAGATAGGGTCGACCGTTGACGAGTCCCACGAGCGGTCCGCCACTGTCGCCGTAACACAACGTGGCTTTTTCTTCGTCATCCCAGGCGCAGAGTATCGGTTCATCTTCTTTGAGGCCGTTGGGCGCGGCATCGGGAGGCACATTCAATCCCACCGACTTCGCATAGTCGCGATAACGCTGCACGCAGCTCGCGAAATCATGCAGCGTGAGCTGTGCGTGCATGAGAGAGTCTGGGCGTTCTCTGCTGTTACGCGTCGTGTACACGCCGCAGGTGAAACCGGCGGGATTGGCAGGACCGTCTGAGAATTCGACCTTGCAGTCGACCGCACTGGGACTGAAGAGCTGCCCCCAGCCATAGAGATCGAGGCGACGATCTGTCAGCACTTCGCGTGCAGAAAGATCGGCAAGCGCAAGAGGAGTCGCAGTGCTCGGCGTGGCGAGTCGCAGGAGAGCAATGTCGGAGCGCAGCGATACGCGATCGAAGTCGGGGTGCAGAACGATGTCGGCGAGCTCGTGCACCTGACCTAGGTTTTCCTCATCGAGCACCGTGCGACCGAGCAACACCTGCAGCTCATACGGATGCAGACGATCGACGCAGTGTGCAGCCGTCAGTATCCACTCGGGGGCGATGAGCGTGCCACCACAGGTTTGCTGCTGTGCCCTCGTGCGAGTGGAGCCGGCCTCATCGCGATAGACCAAGGCAGCCATCCAGGGTTGGGTCGCCACTGGTTCACCACCGACGAGATACGCGGTATAGCCCTGAGTTTCTTCGGGTACTCCCGGGGGCTTGGCCGCTTGCAAGACACCTGCACACACGAGCAACGGCAGACATGAGAGCAACTGAGCTGCGCGCATTCTCCCTCCCAAAACAATCGAAAGCCGCGATTCAAGCCCAAGCACTGTCACCTCACAACCCCAGGGACGTTGCTTTTTTGTAACGCAAAAAAACCGGGGCAAGCCCCGGTTCTTCGTCGTGCGCATTCTCACTCAGGCTTGAGATATTGCTCGAGCAGTCCAGCTTCGAGCAGGTCGACGTAGTAGCTGGAAGGATCGCAGGAATCCTGCTCGCTCACGTCGAGGTTGTCTTCGCGTGCCATGCCACGCACACGCACGAGCGGCTCGGTGTAGAGTGGATCGTAGATGGTCATCGTGGCGTCGGCGGAAAGACGATCGGCACTGAACACATAGCGTTCGACCGTACGCGTTCCTTCGCCCGACATCGGCAGGCCGGAACCATCGAGCCAACCCGGCAAGAGATGCGTGGTTTCGATCACCAGAGTGTTCTCGTCTTCCCAATGGCCAACGGAATAGCCGTTGGAAGTCGGACGCGTATCGGGCGGCGGCGTGCGGCCATCCATCCAGATGCGGCGCGGTGAATTGTGTTCGACGTAGAGGAAGAGATAGTGATCGCCAGCATCGTAGATCGACATGTTGTAAGGGTTGCCGAACATGCGCGGCAGACCGAGCGACATGCAGCGCAATGCGGTGTCGTCATACTTGCTGTTGGCTTCGCGCAGACGACGGCCTTCCTCGGTGAAGGGCGTGGGTTTCGGTTCGAGGTCGTCGACGGTCACGCGGAATTTGTACGACTTGCGCCAGGGCCCGCTGATGTCGAAGGGATGATTGGGATTCATCTGGCCGTAGCCGTAGTTCTTGTTGGGATCGGCGTAGACCTGGTTGCGATCATAGGGCGGCGCACTGCCGGCTGCCTGCGCCACGTTGCCGAAGACCCGGCCATCGGCGAAGGTGCCGCCGCGGATGAAGAGTTTCTTCGCACCATTGCGGCCGAGTTGACCTTCGACGGTGATGACGTCACCGACCTTGATCGTATCCTTGAGCCAGTTCTGCTCGCGCAGAGAAGTGACGCTGCTGGTCTGCAGCTCCCAGGTTTCCGTGCTGCCGTCGGCGGCGGTGACTTCGACGCGGTAGCGCACGTGCGGGTTGGCGTAGCGCACTTCGCTCACGGTGCCCGTGATTTCACCGTGGGTGTTGCCGTCGAACTCGGCTTCGAACGAGTGGTGCGCAATCGCCACGTCGCTGCCGTAGAGAACGGCGGCCACCGCCAGAGTCAGCGACGCGTGTCTGATCGTCTTGAACATGGATTCCCCTTGTTGTGATTGTCTGTTGTGTCGCGGCCGCCAGCACTCAGGAGCGGCGCGCCCGCTCGATGTAGGGAGTGATGGTGTCGATACCCTTCGAAGCGACAGCGAACGGATCGCTGCGCCGGATATCCATATCGAACAATTCCAGCGATAGCGCTCGGTTGTAGCCCTTTTCCACCAGCTTGTCGAGGATGCGCTGCAGCGGCGCGATACCTTCGCCGGGGAAGGCGCGATCCTTCTGCTCGGCGACTTCGAGCGGCGGCTGCGCCGGCGTATCGGCGAAATGCACGTGATGGATTTCTCCCGGTTCGATCAGATCGAGGTCGTCGAACTTCGAGGGCCCTGCCCACAGATGATAGACGTCGACCATGAATTTCAGGTTGGGATGATTCATGGTGCGCACCACATGCAATGAAGTGCGCAGCGTGGCAACCAGTTTGGAAAGCCGCGTGAACTCCAGCATCAGCGCGATGCCATGGGGCTTGGCGATCTCCGCCGCCTGGTAAAGGTTTTCATACAACTGGTCGTAATCAGCCAACGTATGCTCCTCACTGGCGGTGGAAGGAATGACGAGACGATCTGCGCCGAGTGACTGCGCCATCTCGACTTTCCATTTGAGGTCTTCGATCGCTTCGTCGCGGCGCGGACCACTTTCATCGAGATAGAGCTGGTTGGTGGAGGAATAGGGAACGAGCCCGAGGTCGTCGATCAACTTGCGTGCCGAGCCCTTGCCGTGGACTGCTTCCCACTCACGCGCCTTGGCGAGATCCGGCTCGATCGCCTTGATGCCCGCACGCGCCCAGCCTTCGACCGTGGTGCGAAAGTCGTGTTCGCTCGAGGTGATGCCGTGCATGCATACGATGAGCCCCGAACCATCTGCGGCACGCGCTGGTGCCATCGAAGTCGCTCCGGCGACGAGTGCGCCGAATCCTGCCGACAAGGTCATGAAATTCCGCCTATTGAGATCTGCCATGGGGTTCCCCTCGTCATAGTCCGTGTACCGCTGAGGTCTTGCTCTTGTCGGTTGGCGTAAAGCCTTGCGCCGGATATGCACCGCACTGCCTGCCCTGGAAGGAGGGGAATTCGCGGTGGCGAAATTTGAGCGCGTCCTTGCAAGCAATGCAATTGGCCCTAGATGAGAACTGCGTCCAGTTTCGGTTCAGGAAAAAGATTGCGATAGATGAGATAATCCGCGCCCATGACTCGACGTCGTCCTACCTCTTCCAGCCGTTCCCGCCGTTCCGCCAAAGGCCCGGGCCTGTTCGCTCGCCTGTGGAAGCCTTTGTTCGTGCTTGGCCTCTTTGGCCTGCTCGTCCTCAGTGGATGGGGCCTGTGGGTGGACCAACAGATCCAACGCGATTTCCGCGCCCTGCAATGGTCGCTCCCCGCCCGCATCTATTCCCGCCCGCTGGAACTCTATGAAGGCATGCGCCTGACTTCCGACAGATTGGTTTCCTATCTGCAGGAGCTGGGCTATCGCCAGGACGGTAACCCAGATGGACCGGGTGAGTTCGCACGCAATGGCAGCCGTGTGGTGCTGCACACCCGTGGTTTCGATTTCTGGGATGGCAGGGAAGCACCGCAATGGGTGGAAGCCGTCTTCAGCGGCAGCGAACTGATCTCGCTGCGCGGCAAGGGCAATCAGTCGCTGTTGCTCGTACGCCTCGAACCGGTGGAGATCGCCCAGATCAACCCGGCGACCGGCGAAGACCGTCTGCCACTGCCGCTGTCCGCCTTCCCGCAGGATCTGATCAACGCGGTGATCGCGGTCGAAGACCGCCGCTTCTATCGTCATCACGGCATCGATCCGCAGGGTCTCGCACGAGCCATGCTCGCCAACATCAAGGCGATGGCCTGGGTTCAGGGTGGCAGTACGCTCACGCAGCAGTTGGTCAAGAACCTCTACCTGACACGCGAACGCACACTGCGCCGCAAGATCGAGGAAGCCATGATGGCGGTGGCGCTCGAGCTGCATTTCAGCAAGGAAGAAATTCTCACCGCCTATCTCAATGAGGTCTTCCTCGGTCAGGACGGCAACCGCGCCATCCACGGCTTCGCCTTGGCGTCACAGTACTACTTCGGTCGTCCGCTCAACGAACTGGGTGTGGCGGATCTCGCCTTGCTCGCCGGTCTCTCGCGCGGCGCCTCCTTCTACAACCCGCAGCGCAATCCGGAACGCGCACGCAATCGCCGCAACGTCGTGCTCGCGAGCATGCTCGACCAGGGTTACATCTCACAGGAACAGTACGCTCGTGCGACGCAGGAAGAAGTGGTCACGCGCGCACGCCTCGCCCGTCGCGCTGCCTACCCTGCCTTCATGGAACTCGTGGCCGAACATCTGGCGCGTGACTACGACCAGAATGCGCTGCGCAGCGAAGGGCTGCGCATCTTCACCACGCTCGACATCTGGGCCCAGCAGGTGCTCGACGAGCATCTCGATGCGGCCGTGAAAGCCGTCGAACGTGGCGGTGAAAACTCGCCGCCGCTCGAGGCCGCCGTGGTGATCAGCGATGCCAACACCGGTGAAATCCGCGCCCTGGCCGGTAGCCGCAAGGGTGGTGGTTACACGGGCTTCAACCGGGCGTTACAAGCGCGTCGTCAGATTGGTTCGCTGGTGAAACCTGCCGTTTACCTGGCAGCATTGGAATCGGGCCGCTTCAACCTCGCCTCGGTACTGCAGGACCGCCCCGTCAGTCTGAAACTGCAGAACGGCGACATCTGGGAGCCGCAGAACTACGAGCGCACCAGTGAAGGTGACGTCTACTTCTTCGAAGCGTTGCAACGCTCGCTCAACCTCGCCACGGTGAATCTTGGTCTCGAACTGGGAGTGGATCGCGTGGTCGCGATGCTGCAGGACCTGGGCTACCCCGGCAAATTGCAGCCCTTCCCGTCCGTGCTGCTCGGCGCCGTCGACATGACGCCGCTGCAAGTGGCGCAGATGTATCAGAGCTTCGCCAGCGGCGGCTTCCGCTCCCCGCCCCGCACTGTCCAGGCCGTGACCACCGCCGACGGCACGCCGCTCGAGTGGTACGGCGTACAGTCGTATCAGGTAGCCGATCCCGCCAACGTGTTCCTGCTGGAACACGCCATGCAGGGTGTCTTCACCGAAGGCACGGGCAAGACCATGGCCGGGCGTCTCGATCGTCATCTGCCGCTCGCCGGCAAGACCGGCACCACCAACGATCTGCGTGACAGCTGGTTCGCCGGCTTCGGCAACGACCTCGTCGGCGTAGTGTGGCTCGGTTACGACGACAACCGCGAAACCAAGCTTACCGGCGCCACCGGCGCCCTCCGCGTCTGGACGGAGATCATGACGCGCCTCGACATCGAATCGCGTCCGCAGGTCCCACCCGCCGGCATCGTATGGGAAGAAGTGGCCAGATATGCTTCGTCCGATCCCGCACGGCGTGACTGCAGCTACACGCGTCTCGTGCCCTTCCGCGAAAACAATCGTCTGGACATGGCCTGGTCGTGTGTGGTCAATGACTCCTTCTTCAACCGCCTGATGGATCGCTTCCGCTGATTTCGATCGAGGGTTTCTGGATGCAAAAGATCGTTCCCTTAGCACTCGCGCTGGCTTTGCTTGGCGGCTGTACCACCACCGTCTACTACCCACCCGGCACCACACCGCCGGTCCCGGTGGAGGAAAGGAGTACGCAGGCGCCCGGCACGCAGTCCGGACAAACCGACCAGAGTGGCAGCCCGGTAACCGTGAATCCGGCCATCATCACCACGCCGCCACCCCGCCCCCCGACCTCACCACAGCCGCCGGCGACGCAGCCTACGCCCGCCAGCCCACTGGACGACGACATCCGCGCCGCGATGCAGGGTGGAGACTTCGAACGCGCCGCGGCGCTCACGGAACGTGCTTTGCGTATCCGTCCGCGCGAAGCGACACTGTGGTACAACCTGGCGTCGATCCGCTTCAATCAGGGCCGTATGGAAGAAGCGGAAGGCCACGCTCAACGCGCGCTGAGCTTCAGCACCGATCCGAACCAGCGTCGTGAAATCGAGACCTTGCTGACGCAGATCCGCGCCCGACGTTGAGATCCACCGCAACACCTGCCGATCAACAACAAAAAGGCCGCTCGATGAGCGGCCTTTTTCGTTTCGCCTGAACCGTAAAGTCAGAGCGGTGCGCGATTGATGTGGTCGATCTGGCGTTGACCGGCGTCGATCACGTAGTCGCTGGTGATGCTGGCCAAGGTGGGCGTACCGCTGCCGCGCATGCAGATGGCAAGCTCGCGGTTGAGCAGGTCGAGCACGCGTTCCACACCGGCCTGACCGAAGGCACCGAGACCCCAGCAGTAGGGACGGCCAATGGCCACGGCGCTGGCACCCAGGGCCAGGGCCTTGAATACGTCGGTACCGCGACGGATGCCACCATCGATCATCACAGGAACACGGCCATTCACGGCTGCCACTACTTCCGGCAGGCACTCGATGGTGCCGCGACCGGTGTCGGTGGCGCGGCCACCATGGTTCGACACGATGATGCCGTCGGCACCGTACTCTACGGCCAGGGCGGCGTCTTCTGCGGTTTCCAGGCCCTTGATCACCACGTTCATCTTGGTGACCTCCTTCATGCGGGCGATCACTTCCCAGGTCAGGCGCGGGTCGACCAAACCGCTCTGCGCGAGACCTTCGAACATGGGCTTCTGCTTGCCGGGATAGTGGCATTCCTCGCAGAAGCGGGTGTCCTTGCGCGCCCAGATGGCCTGGGTTTCGGTGTTACGACCACCGGGCAGGTCGATGGTGAAACAGACGGTGGTGCAACCGGCACGCTCGGCGCGCTGCAGCATCTTGACCGTGTTTTCCCATACGTTGGTGGAGTAGAGCTGATACCACATACCCTTGCCGTCGCGGGCTTCCATCACCTGTTCGATGGGATGCGAGGCCTGGGTGGAGATGATCATGAAATTGTTCTTCGCGGCCGAGGCACGCGCCGCGCCGGTTTCGGCATCACGATGCATGGCACCACAGCTGCCGACGGGAGCCAGAATGATCGGTGAGTCAGCCTTGGCGCCGAGGAAATCGATCTTGGTATCGATCGTTTCGACGTTCACGAGGCGCCGCGGGCGAATCTGGAAACGGGTATAACCTTCGCGGTTGGCGTGCAGGGTGCCATCGCTGTCGGTGCCACTGATCAGGTAGCCGAAGTGCGCCGGCGGGACCTTCTCGCGGGCGATGGCCTCCATTTCGAAGACGTTGATGACTTCAGAGGGATCCTTCAGTTTTTCTGCCAGCGATTCTTCGACTTCCTGAGCAAAGGCCTCGTAGCTCGTCAGTAGCGGACTGGCAGCAAGGAACTTCAGAAATTCACGGCGAACCTTGGATTGGAATTGAGACATGTTCCCCCCTACTCCTGCGTATTTATGGGTGTTTTTTTGATTCTTTTAGTGATTTTCGCCGTTTCAGGGCGCGAGCGACTTTAACCAAAACTCCAGGGCTTTTGAAGTCTGCTCCGGCTGGTCCACATCCTTCCACACGTAGTGCGCGCGCAGCTCCGGATGCTTGCGATAGCCCCGCTTCTGCCAAAAACGGTCGAGCGGTTCATAACCGGCGGGACGCAATGGATGATCGACGGGTCGTACTACTGAACAGAAGGCGTAGTAATCGAAACCACCCAGTTCACGCGCATGCGCTTCGCGCTCCTCGAAGAAACGCACACCCAGCCCACGACCACGAAAATCGCGGCGCAGTACGGATTCCGCACAGTAAAAAATTTTCGTGGGATCGTAACCGGCGTCGATGAATGGCTGTTGGAAACTGCTTTCTTCGGCGCGTAGCGGGATACCAGTGGAGGCTCCCACCACTTGATTATCCGCAAAGGCCACCACAACTACTGCATCAGGGCTATTGACGTAAGTCTGAAGGTAGTTACGCTCATACTCCATTGAGCCGTCGTAAAGATAGGGAAACTCACGGAACACCTCGATCCTCAGATGCGCCACGGCATCGAGGTAATCCGTGATGGCAGTTCCCGAAAAACGTTTGACTGTCAGAACCTCAGACATCGGCAGTCTCCAAAGTAAAAGAACGCGGCATTGTAGGCGTCGTTTATCCGCAAGGGAAAGCAGGCAGGTTCCTGTCTGGTCAAGCACCTGCGCGGTATTGAGCCTAGCCTTGAGGGTCGCTCAAGGGGATATGATCGGCATTCCAAATATGTCAGGTCGTGCGCGTTTGGCGGGTCTTGAGCCCTGTAGATCTGCCAAGCACAAGAGTTCAAAAGGGGGGAAAGGGCACATGTCCCAAGCGGATCAAATCATCCATCGTCATTCAAAAATCTGGCGAGGCGTTACGCTGGCCAGTTGTCTATTTTCCCTGACCCTGCTGTCCCTCCCTCAGGCTCATGCCGAGGAGGATCGCCGGCTGCCCGAAGCAGCCATGAAGCGCGACGTCGCTACAGTGCGCGCCCTGCTCAAGGAAGGCGTAGACCCCAACACCAAAGGCCGCTTCGCCACTCCCGCTCTGCATTGGCTGGTGCGTGTGGATGAAGTGGATGCCGTGAAAGAAATCCTGAAGGCCGGCGCAGATCCCAATGCCACCACTGACCAGGGTGTCAGCGCATTGAGCATCGCGATCAGCAACGCCAATACCGCCATCGTCAAACTCCTGCTCGAGGCCGGCGCCGACCCGAATACCCGGGAACCCGCCGGTGAAACCGTTTTGATGACTGCCGCCGCCGTGGGTGAGCCAGGTGTGATCACCGCGCTGCTCGAAGCCGGCGCGGAAGTCGATGCCGTCGATCGCGATTTCGGCCAGACCGCCTTGATGGTCGCAGCACGTGAAGGTCACGTCGAAGCGACGCGTCTGCTGTTGAAAGCCGGCGCCAATCCCAACGTCGCCACGAAGATCGGTGAAGCCCCGGCGTGGATACGCCCCAATTCACAGCCGGGCTTCGGTTTCGGCGTGGGCATCATCCGTGGCGGCACGCCCAAGGACCGCGGCCGTCGTGAACCTCAGCCCGGCGGTATGACGCCGTTGCTGTACGCCGCACGTGGCGGTCATGTCGAAGTGGGTCAGCTCCTGCTGGATGCCGGCGCCGATCTGAACGCCCGCGAAGCCAACGACATCTGGCCGCTCCTGATGGCCATCTCCAACAACAAGCTGGACATGGCGCATTTTCTGTTGAAACAGCCGAACGTCCTCATCAATGGCCAGGACTGGTACGGCCGCAGTCCAATCTGGGAAGCCGTGAACGTGCGTAACCTCTACGTACATAATGCGACGTTCGTGAACGATATCGATCGCCCGCCGTTCATACCGCTCATCAAGGCACTTTTGGATGCCGGAGCGGATCCGAACGTGCGTACCAAAGAAACGCCGCCGGTTCGCCACCATCTCTTACCCATTACCGGTACGCTCGAATGGGTGGACTTCACCGGGCAGACCCCCTTCCTGTCTGCCGCGCTGGCCGGCGACGTGACGATCATGAAGATGCTGCTCGAATACGGCGCCGACCCGAACATCCACACCTTCGAAGGTACCTCACCGCTCATGGCAGCCGCTGGGGTGAACTGGGTAGTGGCCCAAACCTTCACGGAAGGTGAAGAACAATTGCTCGAGGCCGTCAAACTCTGTTACGAGCTCGGCAATGACGTGAATCAAGCCAACTCCATGGGCATTACCGCACTCATGGGCGCGGCCAACCGCGGGTCCGACGACATCATTCGCTGGCTCGTGGACAAGGGCGCCGATCTCACGGTGCTCGACAATGAAAACCGCAGTGCACTCGACTGGGCCAAGGGGGTGTTCCTTGCTACCCACCCAGCCGAACCGAAACCGAGTTCCATCGCTCTCATCACTGAGCTTCTGACGGCTCAGGGCAAGCCAGTCCGTTGACGGAGGTTCGTTCAAGATGTTGCGTAAATTAGCTTTTTCCGCCTCGCTGCTTGCCTTGTATGCGGCACCATCATTGGCGCAGCAGACACCGCCGTTGATCGCGGATTACTGTGTGAAATGCCATAACTTCGAGGACTGGGCCGGCAGCCTGGACCTCGAAGCGCTCAACTACGACCACGTCGACCAGTCCGCCCACGAGTGGGAAACCGTCATCCGTAAGCTCAGCGCCGGCATGATGCCGCCCGCCGGCGAGGCTCGCCCCTCGCAGGAGGAAGTGGAACGATTCATCGCCGAGCTGGAAAACCGCCTGGATAGCCAGGTGCCGAATCTGCCAGGTGCGCCGGCACTGCATCGACTGAACCGTAACGAATATGCCAACGCCATTCGCGACATCTTCGATCTCGACATCGACGTCAGCATGCTGCTGCCGCAGGATGACGCCAGCGAAGGCTTCGACAACATCGCTTCCGGCCTCAGCATCTCGCCGGCCCTGATCCAGGGCTACACCGCTGCCGCGATGAAGATCAGCCGCTGGGCAGTGGGCGACATGACCACTACCGAATCCAGCTCCAGCTACGTCGTCCCCCCCAAACTCAGACAGGACCGCCACATCGACGGCCTGCCGCTCGGTACGCGCGGCGGACTCGTGATCGAACACAACTTCCCGCTCGACGCCGAATATGAGTTCCGCGTACGTGGCGGCCCCGGTTTCGGCCGTAGCCCCACCGTGCGGATCCACATGACGATCGACGGTGAAGAGGTCAAACAGGAAAACATGCGGGAGTTCCGCATGCCCGTGCCGGCCGGCGAACACACGATCACCGTGGCACTGCTCGACACTTCGCGCCCCACCGGCGTCAACGACATCTACTCCGTCTACGAAGAACCTGGCGCCATCGACACCGTCGAGATCGTCGGCCCCTTCAATGCCACCGGCCCTGGTGAAACGGCGAGCCGTCAACGCGTCTTCAGCTGCTATCCGCAGACCAACGACGAAGAACGTCAGTGCGCCGAGCGCATCGCTGTGGAAGTGGCTACACAGGCTTTCCGCGAACCCGTGGCCGTACAGGACATCGAGCCCGTCATGGCTTTCTATGAAGCAGGTCGCCGTGAGGGCGGCTTCGAAGTGGGCATCCAACAGGCGCTGTCGCGCATCCTGATCGACCCGCGCTTCCTGTTCCGCTTCGAGGAAGAACCGGCCGACGTCGCCCCCGGCGAGGTCTACGCCATCAGCGACATCGAGCTCGCTTCGCGTCTGTCCTTCTTCCTCTGGAGCAGCATCCCCGACGCCGAATTGCTCGGCCTCGCCGAGAAAAACCAGCTGCACGAGAAGGACGTACTGCTGAAACAAGTTCGCCGCATGCTGGCCGATCCGAAAGCAGAAGCCCTGACCAAGAACTTCGCTGGCCAGTGGCTCTATCTGCGTACGCTCGCAGGCGTGACGCCGGAAGCCGAGAACTTCGACGAAAACCTGCGCAAGGCCTTCACCGCGGAAACCGAGCTGCTGTTCCAGCACATCGTCAGTGAAGATCGTCCAGTGCTGGAGCTGCTCGACGCCGACTACTCCTTCCTCAATGATCGCCTGGCTGAGCACTACGGCATCGAAGGTGTGCGCGGCTCGCACTTCCGCAAGGTGCAGCTGCCGAAGGAAACGCAGCGTCGCGGCCTCCTCGGCCACGGTTCCATCCTGACCGTTACGTCCACCGCGAGCCGCACCTCCCCCGTGATTCGCGGTGCCTGGATTCTAGAGAACCTTCTGAGCGCACCGGTTCCGGCACCGCCGCCCGGTGTCGAAACCAACCTCGACGGCGACGGCACCACCGTTTTGACCACTTCGATTCGTGAGCGTCTCGAAGCCCACCGTACCGATCCGCAGTGTGCGTCCTGCCACAGCGTGATCGACCCCGTGGGCTTCGCACTCGAGCACTTCGATCCGATCGGCGGCTGGCGTGAATACGACGGCGAAACCAAGGTCGATGCCTCCGGCACGCTGGCCGACGGTACGCCGATCTCCAGCGCTGCGGACCTGCAGGCTGCTCTGATGCGCCGCTCGGGTCTCTTCGTCGGCACGATTACCGAGAAATTGCTGACCTACGCTCTCGGCCGCGGTCTGGAGTACTACGACATGCCGACGGTCCGCGCGATCCGCCGTGAGGCAGCGAAGAACGACTACCGCTTCTCTTCGATCATCGAAGGCATTGTCCAGAGCCCGCAATTCACCAAGCGTGTGAAGAGCGGGGGTGAACACGCACAACATACGGCTTCACGCTGAGGAGGAACGCACATGGCCCATTTCCTGAGCAAGAAACACCTGAGCCGCCGCGCGTTGCTACGCGGCGCAGGCACCACGCTGGCACTCCCGTTCCTGAGCGCGATGCTCCCGGCGGCGACCTCGTTCGCGCAGAGCGGCGCAGCACCGAAGCCTCGCTTTGGCGCGATCTACTTCCCGCATGGCGCCACCATGTCGCGCTGGACGCCGGTCGACACCGGCAAGAACTTCACCATGAGCGAAATCCTGGCGCCGCTGGAACCGCTGCGTTCACACATGCTCGTGGTCAGCAATCTGGGTCACCCGCTGGCCTACGGTCCGGGCGGTGCCACCGGTAACCACAACCGCTCGTCGGCATCGTTCCTCAGCGGCGCCAAGGCCGAATCCGGTGCCCAGCCCCGCCTGGGTGTGACCATGGACCAGGTGGCCGCCCGTCATCTGGGTCAGGACACGCCGCTGCCCTCCCTGGAGCTGATGATCGAAACCGCCAGCCTCGACTGCGGCGAAGGCTTGAGCTGCGCCTACCGCAACACGATTTCCTGGCAGAACGAGATCAGCCCGCTGCCGATGCAGAACAACCCGCAGGTGGTGTTCGAAACGCTCTTCGGCGATGGCACCACCCCCGAACAGCGCGAGGCCCGCCGAGCGCAGTCGCTGAGCCTGCTCGACTCGGTCACGGACCAACTCGCCAGCCTGAACAAACAGCTGCCGGCGGACGACAAGGTCCGTCTGGATCGCTTCGTCACCGACATTCGCGAGATCGAGCGCCGCATCCAGCAGGCCGCCGCACGTGTCACCGACGACATCGACGTGCCGGAGAAACCCAGTGGCATCCCGGACAACGTGGAAGAACACATCCGTCTGATGTACGACCTCATGGCCCTGGCCTGGCAGGCGGAAATCACGCGTATTTCCACCTTCCTGATGGCGAATGAGCTGAGCGGCGCCGTCTACCCTGCCAGCGGCGTACGTGATTCGTTCCATACGCTGTCACACCATTCCAACAGCGAAGAGAACAAAGCCCGCTTCGCGGTGCTCAACCGCTATCACGTCGGCCTCTTCGCGGAGTTCTGTAACAAGCTGGCCAGTCTGCCCGATGGCGATGGCACCCTGCTCGACAACTCCGTGGTGCTGTACGGTAGCGGCATGAGCGACGGCAACTCCCACAACCACGACCCGCTGCCGATCGTGTTGATGGGCAGTGCCGGCGGCGCCATCGAAGGCAACCGCCACCTGATGTTCCCCGAGAAAACCAACATGTCGAACCTGTTGCTCGCCCTGCTCGACAAACTGGGCGTGCCGCAGGACAGCTTCGGCGACAGCACGGAAATGCTGACGATTTAAGCTTTCACCCGTATGCTAGGGCGGTCCAACGACTTGCGGACCGCCCATGTCGCTCACCGAATCGTCGCTGTTCGAGCCCTCTCCCTCCTCGCTCGCATCCCACGGGAATTCGGCGCAGTTGCTGAAACACCTGCGTAGCCGCATCCACGATTTCGCCAGTTCACTCGACATCGAAGACACCTTGAACGCCACGCTGGCCACGCTGATGCGTGATCTCAGCACCGAAGCGGCCTCCGTCTTTCTGTTCAGTCCCGACCGCAGCGAACTCATTTGCCATGCCTGTGCCGGCCCGGTCGACGTGCGGGGCATGCGCATTCCCAGTGGCCACGGCATCATTGGCACCGCGCTTGAACAACGCCGGATCCAGATCGTGCGGGATACGCGCCAGACGCCGGGCTTTTATCAGGAACTGGATCGCGCGACGGGCTTCACCACGCGCTCATTGATGTGCGCGCCCCTCTTGGTGCAGGAGCAGGTGCTGGGTGCCATCGAGCTGCTCAACAAACAGCCATCGCTGGAGAATCCCGAGGGGCTATTCAGTGATCTCGACGTCCAACTGCTCGACATCCTCGCTTCCGCCGCGGCATTGGCGATTCGCAGCGCGACGATGGCACATGAACTCGTGCGCGGGGAAACCTTGCGCCGCGAGCTGCAATTGGCGCGCAGCATCCAGGAAAGTTTCCTACCACCCTTCAATGCGAGCGATCCCATCGTGGGTCTCAATCAGGCGGCGAAGAATGTGTCCGGAGACTTCTACGACTACCAACGCCTGCCGGACGGACGCTACGCCTTCAATCTCGGAGACGTTTCCGGCAAGGGCATGGATGCCGCCATCCTGATGGCGCGCGCCCACAGCCTCTATCACTGTCTGGCAAAAACCCTGAGTTCCCCATCGGAGATTCTGCAGGCCATCAACGAGGAGCTTTGCGAGTACTCGATGCGAGGGCTGTTCGTCACCATGATCGGTGGCACTTACGATCCTGCGAGCGGTGAGTTGGTGCTTGCCAACGCCGGCCACCTTCCTGCGTTACATCACCATCGAGATGGGACTTTCACACGGTACGAAGCGTCGGGTCTGCCGCTCGGCATCGTCTGCGGGCAGGAGATCCCCGAGCAAAGGTTCACGCTGGCCGGGGGCAGCCTGTATTTGTATACTGACGGCCTTTCTGAAGGACTGGCCAGAGTCCTGCAACAGCCGGACGATACGGACAACCTGGAGCAGTTGATCAGCCACTTGGCGCGACTTCCTCGCGAACAGCGCCTACGGCAACTGGCGCAGGAAGCATCTCAGCTGGATTACAGTTTCGATGACCTCACCGTACTGCTGATCGAAGAACCGAAGGCCCGGGCTGTTTAGGCACGGCTATGACCAAGACTAAAAAGCTGCTGGACTTCCAATTCCCCGCCCGCGCCGACCAGCTCTGTCATGTGCGTCAGCGCCTGCGCGAAGCGCTGGGAACCTGCAGTAAGTCCGAACAACTGGTCAATTGCGTGATACTCGCCGTGGGCGAAGCATGCATGAACATCATTCAGCATGCGTACGGCAAGGATGAACAAGGCGACATCATCCTCGAAGTAGAGAAGCACGGCAGCAACGTAGTGTTCCGCCTGACCGACTTCGCCCACCACAAGACGCGGCCGGAAGAAATGTGTTCGCGGCCACTGGATGACATCCGCCCCGGTGGGCTCGGCTGTCACATCATCAACGAGGTGATGGACGAAGTGCAGTTGATCGAATGCGACACCGACTGCGGCAACGTACTACAGATGAAGAAGCGCCTGCGCAAGACGCGGGATTGAAGGCACAAAAGGACTGCTCATGCAAACCAGCATCAAATCCAACTCCGGCTACGACCTCCTGACCCTCAGCGGTGAGGTGGATCTGCACTATTCGCCGACGCTGCGGGAAACCATTCTCAGCTCCCTCAGGTCCGGCAAGCCTCTGCTGGTGGATTTGGCTCAGGTGAGCTACATCGACAGCTCCGGCATCGCCTCGCTCGTGGAAGGTTTCCAGACCGCCAAATCGGCCAAACTCGCCTATGGTTTGCTCAATGTCAGCAGCCCGGCCATGCAGGTGCTGACACTGACCCGGCTCGACAAGATCTTCGCGCTCTACACCAGCGCCGAGCAGTTCGAAGCCGCTCTGAAGTCGTAATCACATGAGTTCTTCCACTGCCAATCACGGCGTGACCGGTAATGCCATCGAGGTCAGGAATCTGACCGTCGATTACGGTACGCGCCGCATCCTCACCGACATCGATCTCGACATCCCAAGTGGGAAGGTCAGCGTCATCATGGGTGGTAGCGGCACCGGCAAGAGCACCTTGCTGCGCTGCATCCTGGGTCTGAAGCAGCCAACCGCAGGCTCCATTCACGTGCTTGGTACCGACATCACCAAGGCGAGCACGCGGCAGCTCTATCAACTGCGCAAGCAGACCGGTGTGGCCTTCCAAGGTGGCGCGCTTTTCTCGTCGATGACGGTGGGCGAGAACATCCAGCTCGCGCTGCGCGAACACACCGAGCTCGACGAAAACACGATTCAGATCATGACGCGCATCAAGCTCGACATGGTCAACATGCTCCACGCCGAACACATGATGCCCTCGGAACTTTCAGGCGGTATGACCAAGCGCGCCGCACTGGCCCGCGCCATCGTCATGGACCCGAAACTGCTGTTCTTCGACGAACCTTCCGCGGGCCTCGACCCCAGCACCTCGGCTGAACTCGATGAATTGATCCTGATGCTGCGCGATTCGTTGAAGATGACCATCGTCGTGGTCACTCACGAACTCGAAAGTGCGTTCAAGATCGCCGACCGGATCTCGATCATGGGCAAGGGCACCATCCTCGCCACCGATACGCCGGAAGGCATCCGCACCAGCAGCAACCCGGAGGTGCAGGGACTTCTGCACCGCAAACCCCGGACGAGCGTGCTGGACACGGAAGCGCATCTGAAGGCACTGATGGGTGTGCGGTCATAAGAGCCGCCACTAGAGTCCCTGAGAAATACCTGAGACTGTTTCGATGATCAAAGCCCTGGAAACACTAGGCGCCACAGTGCTGGAAAGCCTGGAGATGATAGGCCGCACCTTCAACCTCCTGCTGGTAACGGTGTGGGAGATGTTGCAACCACCCTATCGCTTCTACCCCATCGTGCGCCAGATGTACTTCATCGGTGCCCGTTCGATCTCGCTGATCGTGATCAGCGGTGTGACGATCGGCATGGTGCTTGGCCTGCAGTTCTATTACATCCTCGAGCGCTTCGGTTCGACCGACCTGCTCGGCTCCGGCGTCGCGCTCGGCGTGATTCGTGAGCTTGGCCCAGTGATGACCGCACTGATGGTGGTGGGGCGCGCAGGTTCGGCAATCACGGCGGAACTCGGCATCATGCGCACCACCAACCAGATCGATGCGCTCGAATGCATGGCGATCTCCCCCGATAAATTCCTGGTCGGACCGAAAGTGATCGCTGGCATTCTGTCGGTGCCGCTCCTCACCCACATCTTCGATTTCGTGGCGCTCTTTGGCGGCTACTTCGTGGGCGTGGTGATGTTCAGCGTACCCGAAGGTTCCTACATGAACGGCATGGTCGATGCCGTGCAATGGGTCGACGTCCGCCTGGGTCTCGTCAAATCGCTGATCTTTGGCTTGCTCGTAACGCTGATCTGCGCCGCCCAGGGCTACTATATGCACCTGACCAAGGCCGGTTCGCAGGGCGCAGAGGGCGTCAGCTTCGTAACCACCAACGCCGTCGTGTTGTCGTCGATTTCCGTTCTCTTCGCCGACTTCCTCATCGGCGCCTTGCTGCAATGACAGCAGGCAGTCGCCAGTCAGTTTTCCAGGAGGAACAATGAGCAAGTTCAACATCCAATTGGTCACCGGCATCTTCGTCGCGCTCGGCATTGCAGCCTTCACCTATGCTGCCGTCAACATCGGCGGGGTCAGCTTCAGAGAACAGCCGAGCTATACGCTCAAGGCGCGTTTCACCTCCATTTCGGGACTGCGCACCGGCGCCGTCGTGGAAGCGGCCGGCGTACGCATCGGCACCGTGAGCAACATCGAATTCGATCCTGAGACCTACGAGGCGGTAGTGAGCCTGCGCATCAACCAGAATGTGCCGGTCCAGGAAGATGCCATCGCCGCCATCCGCACGCAGGGCATCATCGGCGAGAAATACGTCAAGCTCACACCTGGCGGCTTCGATGAATTGCTGGAAGACGGTGACGAGATTCTCGAAACCGAATCCGCCGTGAGCCTCGAGGAACTGGTGAGCAAGTACATCTTCGGTGGCGGTTCCTCCAGCCAGTAAGCGCTCACCGATACACGGAGTTTTGTCATGAACAAGCGTCTGCTGTCCGCACTATTGGTGCTGCTGTTCGGTTTCGCCACGCCGCTCGCTTCGGCTCAGGATGATGACGACGACTTTTTCGTATTCGACGACGAGGAAGACGATGCCTCGGTCACCATCGCCGATCCGCTCGAAGGCTTCAACCGCGCCATGTTCGCGGTGAACGACAAGTTGTATCGCGGTGTGGTCAAACCCATCGCTCGCGGTCTGCGCATCATCCCGGAACCCATTCGTATCGGTGCCGACAACTTCTTCACCAACTTGCGTGCACCGATTTCCGCCGTGAGCGCATTGCTGCAGGGTGACGTACGCAACGCCGGCACCGAAGCCGGACGCTTCGTACTCAACACCACGGTGGGCGTTGCCGGCTTCCTGGATCCGGCCACCAAGGTGGGCTTGATTCGTGATGAAGAAGATCTCGGGCAGACGCTGGGCAAGTGGGGCGTCGGTCCGGGCATCTATCTGGTACTTCCCTTCGTCGGCAGCACCAGCCTGCGCGATTTCCCGGCTCTGATCGCCACCAATGCCTGGAACCCGGTGTATCAGAATTTGCACGATGACACGATCGTTGCCATCAACGTCGTCGACGCAGAGAACACGCTGTCTCTCGACAAGGACACCTACGAAGCCTTCTACCGCGACGCTCTCGACCCCTACGTGTTCTTCCGCAGCGCCTGGGCGCAGAACCGCGCCGGTCGCATTGAACGCTGAGCACTGAAAGTGAGCTGATTCACGCTTTCGAACCCAGGTTTCAGCCTGGGTTCATGCCACCGCCGCAAACTGACGTCGCTTGCAGAGTTGCGGCGGTATAATGGCCCGCCCGAATGGCCACAAGCCCAAGGAGTCTAACGATGCGTACCCTCATTCATTCCTGTACCAGCGCCTTCTTCGCCCTGCTACTGAGCCTGGGCTTCGCCGCTGCCGTGCAAGCGCAGCAGGCCACGCCTACCGCCACCGTGCAGACCACCGTGGACACGATCCTCGGCATCCTGCGCAAACCCGACTTCGACTTCGACACCGACCGCGAAGCCATCAAGCAGGAAGTGACCAAGGCTTTCGACGCCACTGCGATGGCTCAGAGCGTGCTCTCGACCAACTGGCGCAGCGCCACGAAAGAACAGCAGGAAGAATTCCGCGATCTGCTGTTGGCCACGATCGAGAACACCTACATCGATCGCATCAAGGCCTACACCAACGAGACCGTGGAGTTCCGCGGTGAAAGCATCAACAACGATCGCGCCACCGTTGAGTCCGTCGTCGTCACGCAGAGCGGCAACGTACCGGTGAACTACAAACTGCGTCTGCGCAACGATCTGTGGTACGTCTACGACGTCGAAGTCGAGAACGTCAGCATGGTGAGCTCTTATCGCGATACCTATCGCGACGTCGTGCGCCGCTCCGGCATGGATGGACTGCTCGCGCAGATGCGCAGCAAGCTGGAAGAGCTCAAGGCCAGCAAAGGTGTTTGAGTCTCCTGCCCTCAACGCTGAGTAATTCCTTACTTTTTACGCTTTCTAACCTGCCCCGACCCTTGTCGGGTGCAGGTTTTTCTATGCTAGAATGCGCCGCTTTTTCCCATACCCCGACCCTCAATTCTCCATTTCCACTCAGCTCATCGGTCCATGGCCCAAGTACTCAGCCTGAAAGAATTACGCACTAGCAGTGTGCTGAAAGCCGAAATCAGCAAGCTCGAAGAAGAAAAGTCCCAACTCCTGGAACAGCTCGAACGGCAGAAGCAGATCGAAAAGAAACTGCGCGAAGATCTCGTCGAGCAGAAAAAAGATTTCGAGCATCTCGAGAAACAGTTCGACCACTTCGCCGGCATCGAAGCCGAATACGAAGCACTGCAGCAGCAGGTGCAACTCGAGCGTCTCGAACAGTTGATCGAGAACGACAAGAAAGAAGCCCAGAACAAGGCGCAACTGCAGAAACTGCGCACCGAACTCAAAGAGGCCCAGGACGAACTGCGTGAGCTGAAGCAGCTCGATCCCCAGCGTCTCAAGCGTCAGGTGGCCGACCTGAAGAAGAAATCCCAGCAGCAGTCGGTCGACAACCAGAATCTCAACACCGCCCTCGTCGCGGCCCGCAAAGAAGCCAAGGAAATCGCCGCCGAGCGCGACAAACTCCAGGCTCAACTGAAAGCCAGCCAGAACGGTACCGACTTCTTCTGGCAATCCGTCGACGGCACCTGGGTACTGTACGAAAGCAGCGTCGTGCTCAAGGACGAAACGGTCGAAGATCCCGACAAGTTCAAGCGCATCCGCGTCTTCAACTCGGTGACGGGCATGAGCGCCCTCAGCAATGGCAAGGACGAAAACGACCACGCGCTGTGGCTCGGCAATCTCGAAGTTCCTGCCGACGTCTCTGCCGAAGCCGGCAAACGCATGCTGGCGATCGCAGCCGAGCTGGAAGAAAAAGCCGACTGAGCCTCCTCCCCGTAGCAGTGTGGAGCGCAGCCTCCACCAGCTCTGCACTGCTGCTTCGCGTTCGAAGCCCCCACCGGGTTTCGCTACCCTTTCGCAACATTTTTGCCGCCGTCCCGTGCGGGGGCTGCGTTATGATTGCACCTCCGTCCCAAGGGTAGTCCTGCATGCAACTCGAAATGATCTGCACCGGTGAGGAAGTACTTTCCGGTCAAATCGTCGACACCAACGCCGCGTGGTTCGCCAACGCGATGATGGAACTCGGTGTCGAGTTGCAGTTGCGTACCACCGTCGGCGACCGCATGGACGATCTCGTCCGTGTCTTCACCGAGCGCAGTCATCACGCCGACCTCATCCTCGTCAATGGTGGACTCGGCCCCACCAGTGACGACCTCTGCGTCGAAGCCATCGCGCGCGCCGTTGGCGTACCGTTGATCGAGCACGTCGAATGGCGTGCGCATCTCGAAGACTGGTTCAAGCGCCGCAATCGTGTGATGCCGGCATCGAATCTCAAACAATGCCTGCTACCGGAAGGCGCCATCCTCGTCGACAACCGCACGGGCTCCGCCCCTGGCTTCCGCATCAAGTTGAATCGCGCCTGGTTCTTCTTCACGCCCGGCGTGCCAGCGGAATTCAAGCCAATGGTCGAAGAACATTTCATTCCCTTCATGCAGGAGCATTTCGGGCGTGGCGAGACGACGCGGCTGCACAAGTTCCTGACCTTCGGTCACGGTGAATCCGCCTTGGCGGAGCAACTCCGTGCGCTGCCCCCACCTGCGGGAATCACGCTCGGCTATCGCCCATCGATTCCCTACGTCGAGATCAAGGTCTTTGCGCGTGGCGATGCAGCCATCGCAGAGATGCCCGCCTATCTCGCGCAGGTGCGCGACACACTCGGCACGGCCGTGGTCAGCGAAACGCATCCGAGTCTTGCTCACGTCGTGCACGAGCTTCTGCTGCAGCAAGGACGCACGCTGAGCCTGGCGGAATCCTGCACCGGCGGCATGCTAAGCAGCCTGTTGGTCGAGCATCCCGGCAGTTCCGCCTATCTGCTGCACGGGGTGGTGAGTTACAGCAACGCGGCGAAGGAGAAGTTCTTGGGAGTGCCTTCGCGCACGCTCGAAACATTCGGCGCCGTATCGGCAGAAACGGCAGTGGCAATGGCCCGCGGCGCCCGCGCTGCGCTCGACAGCGATTTCGCTCTCGCCATCACCGGCGTCGCCGGCCCCGACGGCGGCACCGCAACCAAACCGGTCGGCACCGTGGGTATCGCACTTTGCGATCGCAACGACTCATGGGTGCAAGTGGTGTCACTGTCGCAGCGCTCGCGTACGGCCGTGCGCACCATGAGCTGCGCGCTGGCGCTCGACATGCTGCGGCGTCGACTGCTCGAGCAGGAAGTGTTCGTTCCTTATTCCTTCATCCCCGTGAAGGAACAGCGACGGGAGAGCAATCATTAAGGCGACGCTGTCCATCCGCTGGAAGCTGATACTTTCCATCATCCTGCCGCTGCTGTTGGTGGCGAGCGTGGTGATGGGAGTGACGCTGCATCGCGTCTACGAATCCGCCGTCGACTCACTGCAGGATGAGCGACTCAGCGAAGTGCGCCTGCTCGCCCGCAGCATCGACTTCGAACTGCGCTCGATCGCACAGGTGGCGGAGAACACTGCAGCGCTTCTGCGCATCCAGAGCGAACTCGATCGCAGCCTGCTCTACGACGTGCTGCGCGAAAACACTGCAAGCAATCCTCTGATCTACGGCGCGGCCGCCGCCTTCGAACCGTTCAAGGTGGATCCCGACCTCAAACTGTTCGCCCCCTACGTCTTCGACGACGACTACAAGTCGCTCGACATCAGCACTGTCAGCGGTGATTACACCACTGCGAGTCCCTGGTACACGCAGGTGCGCGACAATCAAGCACCGCGTTGGAGCGAGCCCTATTTCGACACCGGTGCCGGCAACATGCCGATCACCACCTACTCCACCCCCATCATCCGAGACGAAGAATTTCTCGGCGTGACCACGGTGGATCTACGTCTCGACCAACTCGGCCAGCGCGTGGCGCAGCAGTCTCCGCTCGAAGACGCTCGCTTCATGATCATGAGTGCCAGCGGTCGGTTCGTGTCGCACTACAACCCACGTCTCAATCTCACCGCCACGCTGCAGGACCAGGCGGCGCTGCGCAACGTGCCGGATTTCCAATCGCTGGTGGATGACATCCTCAGCGGCAGTACCAGTCTACGTGTGATCAGCAATCAGTTCATCGACGGTGGTACCGACGATGGCAACACCTGGGTGCTCTATACGCCGATTCCTTCGACCGGATGGTTCCTCGCCACGCTCTTGCCGGAAGATCAGATCACCGAACCCTTGCGCGAACAGATGGGCATGGCGCTCTCGGGCCTCACGCTCACCGTCGTTTTGATCTTCCTGCTCGTGTGGTGGATCAGCTCCCTACTCACGCGTCCGATCAAGCAGCTGGAAGCAGCCGTCTCCGACGTGGCGCGCGGCAAGCTCGACACCAACATCGAAAACATCCGCTCGCTCGACGAACTGGGTCGCTTGAGCATCGGCTTCAACCGCATGCTGAAAAACCTCAGGAAGCAGATCGAGCTGCAGAGTCAGCAGGAAGCCAATCAACGTCTGCTCGAACGTGAATGGCAGATGGCGCGGGAAACACAGCGTTCACTGCTGCCCACCACTTTCCCCCCCTTCCCCGAGCGCAAGGAATTCGACCTCCACGCTGTGAACCAGGCAGCGCGACACGTGGCCGGCGACTACTTCGACTTCTTCATGATCAATCCGAAGACACTCGTGCTCGTGATCGCCGACGTATCCGGCAAGGGCATGAGTGCCGCGCTGGTGATGGCGGTAACCCGCACCATCGTGCGCAGCCTGGCGACGACAGGCAAATCACCGGCGGAAATCCTGCGCGAAACGAACGAGCAATTGCGCGAAAGCCAGAAAGGTGCGGCTTTCGTTACCTTATTCCTGGGCTCCTATAACATCGCCAGCGGCCGCCTCACCTATGCCAATGGTGGCCACACGCCTCCTCTACTGCTGTCGCGCGGAGGCGTGGTGAGCACGGTCGGTGAAGCCACCGGCACCATCGTCGGCATGTTGGAGCAACAGGACTATCGCAACGCCGAATTCCGCCTGCAGCCGGACGATGTGCTGCTGCTCTTCACAGATGGTTTCCCGGAAGCACGTTCGCCCTCCGGCGAGTTCTATGGTCTCAATCGCATCAAGGCTTTTCTGCAAAGCCATGCGAAAAGTCCTGCCAGCGTCATCTGCGAATCAGCCATCGCCGAACTCAATCGATTCCAGAACAATCAGTTGGCCGACGACATCACCATCCTCGCGCTGCGCCGCCATCAGACCGGCCTCACCGGCTTCCTCAACGAGCTGGTGAAACCCCGCACCCAGTGAAACCCGTGAGCACTCGCACCATTCATCTCACCTTGAGCCAGGAGGATTGCAGCCGCGATGCTGCCACCCTGCTCGCTGTCGCGTCCGGGCTTTCCAAATCCGCGGTCAAGGATGCGATGACCAAGGGCGCGACCTGGCTCACTCGTGACAAACATCAGAAGCGCCTGCGTCGCGCCACCTTCACCGGACGTCCCGGTGACAAGCTCAGTCTTTACTACGACGCCGAAGTACTGAGCCGCGTAGCACCGCAGCCGCAACTACTGGCGGATGAAAAACGCTACAGCGTGTGGGTGAAGCCAGCGGGATTGTTGGCACAGGGAACGCTGACCGGAGATCACTGTTCCTTGCTGCGTCTGTGCGAGCTGCAACTGAAACGTGAAGTATTCCTGGTACATCGCCTCGATCGCGAAGCGGCAGGCTTGATGTTGATCGCGCACGATGGCAAGGCAGCCGCGGCCTTTTCACAACTCTTTGCTGCGGCGAAGAGCGAAGTGCTGCGCAAGCAGTATGTGGTGCTCGCGGCGGGAAAGATCGAACAGGCGGGAGAGATTGCGCTCGCGCTCGACGGCAAGCCTGCACTCACACGCTACCGCCCTGTGCGACAGGACGCGGAGCTCGGTGCAACCTGGCTCGAGATCGATCTCGTCACCGGACGCAAACATCAGATCCGCCGCCACCTCGATGCGATCGGTCATCCCGTGCTGGGTGATCCGCGCTACGGCAGCGGTAATAAACATGCCAGTGGTCTACAGCTCTATGCCACGCAGCTTTCCTTCACCTGTCCACTGACACGCAAGCAACGCCACTACACGTGGCAGCTGGAAGGTCTGCAAGCCTAAGGCGCCGAACTGCCCGCCAGACGAATCAAACGTGCGACTCCTTCGATCAACAAGCGGAAGGAATCCACCATGAACTTCATGCTCAACCACGCCACCACCCGTACCTGCCGTCGCCACGGCAAGGTGGAAAAGCCCGCAGTCGCGTTCATGTAGTGACTCAGATGCGGCTGCCGTTCGAGCACACCACGCAATGGCGGAAACAACCACGCAGCGATCAGCGCCGCAAAGCCGAAGAACAAAATGCCCGGCACGATGGGCAGGATCGCTCCAACCACTCCGAGCACGAGGCAAATCCCCAGAAAAAGGATGGCCAGCAATTTCGCGAACCAGTGAGATGGCGCGCCCACCGTTTCGCTGCCGGCCGCAAGCAGGGAGGCCTTCGCAAGCTCTTCTCGGTCGCGCCGATGGCTGGCGCGGCCGTAGATGTAATCGTCATAACGGTCCATGGCAGAGATCCGTCGCTCAGTCGCTCAGTCGCTCAGTAGTAATAGATGCGGTCCTGACGCGGTTTGATCGGAGCCACCAGGAAGTACAGGATCCAGGCAAACCAGGACAGGAAGATGATGGCGAGAATCCAGCACAACTTTTCGCCGCCCGTGGTCTGATCCGAGTTGGCGATGAGCAGGATGGGCAGCAGCCAGATCAAGAAGGCACCGAGCCCAACGGCCAGTGCCACACCGACCGTCAACACCGGCACCAGCAACACCACGGCACCGCAACACAGCGCGAGAAAAATCAGAAAGGTGAAAAAGTTCATGGCGAGTCCTCGTAATCTGCGGCTTCCTGAATTCATGCCGCATACGAGCCTGATTTAGCGAGCTTCGTGCCAAGTCGACAAACGCTTTTTCATCAAGCACTTAGCAAACAGCACCACCTACTGCTTGGCATCATGAGACCAAAGCTTGGTCTTTTTCACCATTTGCAAAGTTTCTCGACGCCCCGATATTCTGTGTGCGTTTTCTGCAATGAGATTCGCCATGAGCAACTGGCTGACACGACAAAAGGAAGGCCTGCAACAGCGCTACCGCCGCGCGTTGCGCGAGAAGGCCATCGAACAGGCGAAGGTGGAGATCGCCCTCGCCGGCAAACGCGTGAGCGACTACGACGAGGATCAGCTGGAAATCATCGTGAAGGCCGAGGAAGACAAGATCCTCGAGAAATATCGCAACTCCGCCTTCGTAGTGCTGTTGCTGGCACTGGGGCTGACCTGAGGGCGCGCGCATGATCAATCAGCTCGTGCGCCTCGGCGCACTGATCGCCACCGGCCGTTTCCTCAAACCACGCTACAAAGGCCTGCTACTGCTGGCACTGGTGTGGCTGATCCTATGGTTCCTGCATTCGGAATACGTCAGCTATGTAGAGCTGTCGAACGATCGCACCTACGTCTTACATGCTTCCTTGCTCAAGCTGGTGCTCTACGCGCTATCGGTGGCGTGCTATGTGTTGTTCGTGGAACGTCCGCTATGGCCCAAGACCACGAAGGCGCCTGCACCAGCGGCCACCAGCAAGCCTCGTCCTGCTGCGCAAAGCACGGCATCGCCCTCATCCCAATCACGCACCTTGCGAGAAGGCGATGACGGCTTCGACTTTCTGCGCAACAAACCCAAACTGAAAGGCTCGAAGGAAAAGCTGCTCGAGAAGTAGAGCTTTCCAGAACCAATGGTTCAATACCAGAACCGCAACCCACCAAGCCACGTCATCTCGTGCGTATCGAGACCCCGCGCATCGTACAAGGTCGCAGTGCCGCCGTGGAGGCTGCGATATTCCACGCCGACGTAGGGAGTGAACTGGCGGTGCCATTCGTAGCGCAGTCGCAGTCCCAATGAAGTTTCATTCCAGCCTTTGCCAATTCCTGCGGCGAAGTCATCTGCAAAAGAGTAGTTCAATTCGAGTCGCGGCTGCAGAATCAGGCGCTGCGTGAAGCGCAGTTCATATTCCGCTTCCATACGTGCACTCAGCTTACCGCTCTCACTCAAGAACGCAGCGAGATCCAACTCGAACCAATAGGGTGCCAAGCCCTGTACACCGATCACGGCATGGTGACGCCGTGGTCCCTCACCGTCGTCGATACGCAAGCCCGCCTGCAGATCCCAATACGGCGCTACCGCGCGGCTGTAGAGGAGTTGTAGTTCGGCATGCTCGAGAACCTCTTCTTCGGTGTGGTACTCACCTTCGGTCTTGAGCCATAGCTTGCTCGAATCCGAGCCGTACCAACCCTGTGCTTCCCACATCTGCTGTTCGAACTCGGGCAGGTATTCGAAGCGCTCACCGAACAGAAAGCCAGTCCTCATGCCACCATGTTCGTGCAGCAAGGTGGCATGCGCGTCTGTGCCGGACAACGCAGAGTCACTCGTACTTTCATTCGTAGTGCTGCCATGACCGTGTGCGGAGTGATCCTGCGCATGAAGCGGCGCAACCAATAGCGTCATTGCCGCCAATAGATGGCAACGCATCACACCACCTCCCGCACCGACACCACGCGCATCATGCCGGCGTGCATGTGGTAGAGCAGATGACAGTGGAAGGCCCAATCTCCGGGCGCATCGGCGGTGAGATCGATCGCGGCACGCTCACCCGGCTTCAGAACGAGCGTATGTTTGCGCGGCGGATGCGTGTCGTCGCCGGTGACCACATCGAAGAACATGCCGTGCAGATGGATGGGATGCGGCATCATCGTGTCGTTGACGAGCCAGAGCCGCACGCGCTCGTGCAATCGCAGCGCTATGGGGCCCTGCACCTCAGAGAACTTCAGCCCATCGAAGGACCACATGTAGCGCTCCATGTTGCCTGTCAGATGCAGCTCCAACTCACGTTCCGGGCTGCGACTATCGGGCTTGGGCGCCAGACTGTGCAGATCGGTGTAAACCAACACGCGATGCGCTTCATTTTCCAATCCCAACGGACGCTCGTGCAGACGCGCGACAGGATTGCTTGCCACACTGGCAACCCCCACTCCCCGCGCATGTGAATGTGGATAGTCACCCGTGTGATCGCTGTGATCCGGCGTCGACGCGGTCGTTCCATGCGCCTGCATCGTGGAATGATCCATCGCGGCGTGATCCCCAGCGGCCGCAGCGTGCTCATGCTGCATGGCGCCGTGGTTCATTGCCGAATGGTCCATGGTGCTGTGATCCATCTCCGGTTGAACCGACTGAGAGGCCTGCCCCATGGCGGCGTGGTCCATGCCCATGTCCTTCATCGTCAGAAGCGGGCGCGGACGTAGCGGCGGTACGGGAGCCTCCATGCCGAGACGCGGAGCCAAGGTGGCGCGCGCGTAGCCGCAGAAATCATTGGTCTCCGCCATCACGGTGTACGCACGTTCCTCCTGTGGTCGCACGATGACGTCATAGGTTTCCGCCGTACCGATTTGAAACTCATCGATTTCGACCGGCTGCACGTTCTGACCATCGGCCTGTACCACGGTCATCGGCAATCCCGGTATGCGCACGTTGAAGATGCTCATCGACGAGGCATTGATGAAGCGCAAACGAACACGCTCGCCCGGCACGAACAAAGCCGTGAAATTTTCGGCGGGACTGTGGCCATTGATCAAATAGGTGTAGGTAGCGCCGGTCACGTCGGCGAGATCGGTGGGACTCATGCGCATCTCGCCCCACATCCTGCGCTCGGCCAGCGTGGCTGCTAAGCCTCCCTGCCGCACATCGCGAAAAAAGTCGCCCACGGTACGCTGTTGGAAGTTGTAGTTGTCGCCCATGCTCTTGAGCTTGGCGTACACACGCTCTGGACGTTCGAAAGTCCAGTCCGACAGCAGGATCACGTACTCACGTTCATAGCCGTAGGGCTCGGGTTCCGCCGGGTCGATGATGATGGGCCCGTAGTGGCCGATCTGCTCCTGCAAACCAGAATGACTGTGATACCAGTACGTGCCCGCCTGTTTGATGGGAAAACGATAGGTAAAGCTTGTCCCTGGTTTGATACCGGCAAAGCTCACTCCCGGCACTCCATCCATTTGCGCCGGCAACAGGAGACCGTGCCAATGAATGGAAGTGTCTTCGTCCAAATCGTTGTGCACACGCAAGGTCACTTCCGTGCCTTCACGCCAGCGCAACAGCGGCGCAGGGAACTGTCCGTTGATGGTGATCGGTCGCGCCTTCTTGCCTGCTACCGCTTGGCGGGCCCTGGCCACATGCAGATCGAATTCGGTTCCGCTCAGCGCCGCGTTTGCTTGTAAACCTTCCGCCGCGCGCGCCCAGGGCGGCAGCAACCATCGCCAGGCAAGCATGCCGCCGAGGCCAGCCGCCTGATGTAGAAACGCACGTCTTCGCATGCTGCTCATCCTCTGATGTTCGAAGTGAAATCCGCTGACAGGGCAATGCCGCCCTGCCCACGGAGCGATGCCACATGAAGTGGAGCCTGGCTCAGACTATGGGTGGTCGAAAGGGAAGTGAGGGTTGTGGTGAAGGCGCAGCCTGCTCTGGTCCCGGCCAGCTTCGTGCACCAACGAAGGGAATTCGCGCCGTTACTTCATCAACGACGAGCAGTGAATTCGAACAGGAAGAAAGACAAGAGTGATCGCAGGCGAGAACGCCGAGCAGCGCGTCGGAAGATTCTTCGTATTGCATCTCCGTATGCCTCGCATGCTGATGGGATGTGCTCGCATGCTGGTGAGGCATCGAATGATCGTCGTGTACCTGCTCGACTCGCGCCGAAGTCCTTTCTCCCAAACAGCACCACATCAAACTCGCCGCCACGCTTTGCCCGCAGAAGCTCAGCAGCAGAAGGAAGATCAGGAGGAAGGATGGGCGACGAGGCATGGCGTCTAGCCTAATACCGGCAACCATGAGGCGCAATCATACCCGCGCAGGGCTTGGTTCGCGCGCGGGCTTTTCGTATGGTGCTGCATGGCCGAGCTCGATCGCTCGGTACCATCCAAAGAGGATCCCGTCATGACGAGCTGGCAAGATGCCGCGCCCCCGCGCACAGAGGACAGCAACTCCAATCCCATCGACGTCACCATCATTCCACGTGCGCGCGACATCGGCGACTTCACCGTGCGCCGTGCCTTGCCGGCTCAGCAGCGCATGTCCGTCGGCCCCTTCGTATTCTTCGACCAGATGGGGCCGGCGACCTTCGAGGAAAATCAGGCCATCGACGTGCGGCCGCATCCTCACATCGGCCTGTCCACGATCACCTGGTTGTTCGAAGGCGAAATCCGTCATCGCGACAGCCTTGGCAGCGATCTCGTCATTCGTCCCGGTGAAGTGAATTGGATGACGGCCGGACGCGGCATCGTGCATTCGGAACGCTCACCACAATCGGAACGTCGCGCGGGTGCGCGTTTGTCAGGCATCCAGTCGTGGGTGGCCCTGCCCAAGGACAAGGAAGACTGTGATCCCAGCTTTCAGCACTATACCCGCGAGCACATTCCGCGCTTGGATGACAAGGGAGTGCAATTGGACGTGATCGTCGGCTCCGCCTTCGGCAAGAGCTCGCAGGTGCAAACGATCAGTCCCACGCTCTATGCCGAGCTGCGTCTGCAGGAAGGACAGCGTTTCGAACTCCCCGTGCTGGCCGAAGAACAAGCGGTCTACGTGGCCGAAGGCAGTCTCGAAATCGGCGGGAGCAGGTTTGGCGATGGCACGCTGGCCGTGCTCAAGCCAGAAACTGCCGCAACGTTGCGAGCCTTGGAAAATACGCGCTGCATGCTGCTCGGTGGCGATGCTCTCGATGGTCCGCGCGTCGTATGGTGGAACTTCGTGTCGAGCTCGCGCGAGCGGATCGAGCAGGCCAAGGATGATTGGCGTCAGGGTCGCTTCGCAATGGTGGAAGGCGATCCGGAATTCATTCCCCTGCCCGACTGAGCCAAGCGAATTTCAGGCGACCAAGCTTTCCGGTGCGGTGAATGGCAATCCATGCGCCTGCGCCACCGCTTCGTGACAGAGAATCCCATCGTGCACGTTGAGGCCACGCAGAAAGCCGGGATCGCTGCGCAGTGCCTCACGCCATCCGAGATTCGCCAACTTCACCACGTAGGGCAACGTGGCATTGTTGAGACCAAAGGTCGACGTGCGCGGCACGATGCCCGGCATGTTGGTAACGCAGTAATGCACGACGCCATCGACCACGAAGGTGGGAGCGGAATGCGTGGTCGGTCGTGAAGTTTCGAAGCAACCACCCTGGTCGATGGCCACGTCGACCACCACTGAACCCGGCTTCATACGCCTGATGATGTCGCGTGTGAGCAGCTTGGGTGCGGCGCCTCCTGCAATCAGCACCGCACCAATCACGAGATCGGATTCGAGGGCATATTTCTCGATGCTTGCGTGGGTGGAGTAGACACAATTCACGCGTCCGGCGAAGGCGTTATCGAGTTGGCGCAGACGCGGCACGGAGTTGTCGAGGATGGTGACGCGGGCCCCCATGCCCTTCGCGATGTAGGCAGCGTTCTCACCGACGATGCCACCACCGAGAATCAATACCTGTGCGGACTGCACGCCAGGTACGCCACCGAGCAAGATGCCGGCGCCACCATTGCCGCGCTCCAGACAGGTGGCACCCGCCTGCACTGCCAATCGACCCGCCACTTCACTCATCGGAGCGAGCAAGGGGCGCGCACCATCGGCGCTCGTCACGGTTTCGTAGGCGATGCCGGTCACTCCGCTTTGCAACAATCCCTGCGTGAGCGCCAGATCCGGCGCGAGATGGAGATAGGTGAAGAGGATCTGACCACGCCGCAACATCCCGATTTCCTGCGGCTGAGGCTCTTTCACCTTCACGATCATGTCTGCCCGTTCAAAAATCTCCGGAGCTGACGCGATCACTTCGGCACCGGCAACGCGATAGTCATCGTCGCTCACACCGATGCCAGCGCCGAGTCCACTCTGTACGACCACCTGGTGACCATTGCGTACGAGTTCGACGACCGAATGCGGCACGAGTCCCGCACGATATTCGTTGTCCTTTATTTCGCGCGGCACTCCTACCAGCATCTCTGCCTCCTTGCTCGTACTTACGGTCGATACCAATAGGCGGCGTGACAGGCTTCGCAGGCCTGATTCAGGTCGGCGCCGGTCTCCGTCAACGCGAAGATGTCGCGCCGATCGATGGCATCCAGCACCTCGCGTGTCATGTTGAGCATGCCTTCGGCGATGGCATTCCAATCGTCGCGGTTCTGTGTACGCAGCTCGGTGATTTCGGCGGCGGAATATTGGAAGTCCTGGCGCACGAGATCGTAGTCCGCGCCGATCTCGCGGCCTTCGAGCGTCAAACCGTGCGCCGACTCGAGCAGGATGATTGCACTCTGATGCAGTCCTTCCCAATCCATGTCGTTGACCGGCATGGTCTCCTCCACGCCACCGGGCGTAGCGATGTAGCTCACCGAACGCCACACACGCTGCGCATTGGGCTCGATGACATCGCGCATCAGTTCATGCAGAGAAACGGGCGGTGGATTCGCCGCGGTCGCAGCACTCGTGGCAGGCGCTGGTGTTCCGACAGATGTAGCGGGAGGCGTTTCTACCGGCTCTTCAGGCTCTGCAACCTGGGGTTCACCACAGGCAACGAGCAGCAGCGAGAAGAGGGAAGCAAGGATGTAAGCGTTTTGATTCTTCATGGCTGCTGGCTCGACACCCTCAAGTCAGTGCGGCGCTCGAAATACGCCGTTCATGCCAAATGAAATCCACCGGCCTGATGGCCTGGTCCCCCGGCGCGAAATCTTGCCACAACTCTGCATAGCTGCGCTGAAGTTGCGGATGCTTTTCCTTCGGCGCCAGCACGGCGAGCGGCCAAAGTACGTAGGCAGCTTCGATGAGCTCGGGTCGCGGCAACTGTATGCCATCGACCTTGCCGCTGAGCTTGCCGTAGGTGAGCAAGTCGATGTCGATGCTCACCGCACCTTCGGGCAACGAAGGACGGCGACGTCCCAGCTTGGTTTCGAGCGCCTTGATCCAATCCCGCAACTCACCGGGTTTCAATTCGGTCTCGATGGCAGCGACGAGATTGAGATAGGGCGCACCGCCACCCTTGGCTTCGCTTTCGAAGACGGGCGACAGTGCGAGATCGTGAAATTGCAGCAGGAGAGAATCGAGTGCAGCAGAAAGGTGTTCCTCTGCGCGATGGTTGCTGCCGATACCGAGGAATACGCGCGGCACGTCAGGACACCGCAGTGGTACGCGAGCCACGCTCGATGATGACGCCGACGGAACGCGCGCCGGTCAACGCCGCAGGCTTGCCGATCTTCACACGTACCCATGGTGCCCCGAACTCGTTCATCACGAGCTTGGCGATGTCTTCCGCCATGGTTTCGATCAACTGCACGCGGCTCTGTTCGATGTATTCGGTGACACGCACGCAGACCTGCTTGTAGTCGACCACGTGCGCAACGTCATCGCTCGCCGAGGCGGCGCGGATGTCGCAGGCGATGTCGAGATCGACGCTCACCGGTTGCTTGATCTCGCGTTCCCAGTCGTAGACGCCGATGACGGTCTTAACTTCGAGATCTCTGATGTAGACGATATCCATCCTGTTTCCTGATTGAGTCATTGCGCCTTGACGGGAGGCAGTGTTTCGAGATTCCAGCGCGGTCGCACCTGAATGCCGAGATCGTCGTGCTGACCGGCCAGAAGGCGCTGACAGCCGGCGAAGGCGATCATGGCGCCGTTGTCCGAACAGAAGCGCAGTTCCGGGCAATATAAAGTGGCGCGTTCTTCCTTCACCAGATTTTCCAAGGCCTCGCGCAGACGCTTGTTGGCGCTCACGCCACCGGCGATCAGCAGGCCTTTGAAGCCCGTCTGTTCGAGTGCACGCCGGCATTTGATCACGAGGGTTCCCACCACCGCTTCCTGGAAGGCGCGCGCGATGTCGGCGCGGATCTGTTCATCCAGCTTGCCCTGCCCGCCGTGCTCATTGATGGTGTTCAGCACGTACGTTTTCAGACCACTGAAGCTGAAATCGAGGCCGGGCCGATTCGTCATCGGTCTTGGAAATTCGAAACGTCCGGGCGTGCCCTGCTCCGCCAGCTTCGCCACCTGCGGCCCACCGGGATAGGGCAGGCCCAGCATCTTGGCGACCTTGTCGAAGGCTTCGCCCGCGGCGTCGTCCACGGATTCGCCGAGCAATTTGTACGAACCGATGCCTTCCACCGCGACGAGCTGCGTGTGTCCACCGGACACCAACAGGGCCACGAAGGGGAAATCCGGACGCGGGTCGCTCATCAGCGGCGCCAGCAGATGGCCTTCCATGTGATGAACGCCGATGACTGGCACGTTCCATGCTAGACCTAGAGCGCGCGCAATCGAGCCGCCGACGAGCAGTGCTCCGGCCAGTCCTGGCCCGGCCGTGTAGGCAATGCCGTCGATGTCACGGCCCGAGCAGCCGGCCTGTTCCAGCACGGCGTCGACGAGTGGCAGGGTTTTGCGGATGTGGTCGCGGGAGGCCAGTTCCGGCACTACCCCGCCGTAGATGCGGTGCAGCTCGATCTGGCTGTGGAGGGCATCCGCCAGCAGGCCGCGCTCGCTGTCGTACAGCGCCACCCCGGTTTCGTCGCAAGAACTTTCGATGCCTAGAACCAACATGGACGGGTACGGAGTGCGTGGAAAAAAGGACGCGAATCATAGCACAGCGACACGCCGCAGCTCTGACTCAACCATTGGGGAACTTATCGACGGCTGAGCTGCTCTCAGCCTGGGTGGCCGCCAGAATCCTGGCTTAAATCTGACATAAAGCTAAGCTAATTCTGAATAAATGCTGGCAATGTGCCACTTAATCTGGCAAGGTCCAGTCCAACTCGAATTACTGTTGAGTTCCGGTGCCCCGCCGGACGTCAGGACAGCAGTAGGTCCGGGCCTCAAAAGTACGTATGACTCGCGACCGTAAAACGCAGTTTTCATGTCGCAAAACCGGCCCGTAGCCAACTACTTAGAGAACAAGTTCGTGCGCAAAAAACTGTATCGTCCCAGCATCCTGCTGCTGCCGTTGGCCATCAGTGCCTGTACCACCGTCGAACAAACCCCAGTTCCCGCAGAGCCCAATCCGCCGGCCGTGGTGCAAGAAGCACCGCGCAGTGAGCCGGTGATCGAAAACCTCGTCTACCAGGCCACGGAGCGTCGTTACCGCCCGATCGAGCCGGTCAGACCGGCCGTGGACGATGAAGCTGAACCCGTGATCGAGCCGGTCATGACCGTGGTGCCGATGACCGCCAATCGTGTGGTCGAGCGTGCCATCAACGACCTGCTCCAGAACGGCCGCGGCGCTCTGCAGACCTGGGTTGCCCGTAGTCAGATCTACTTCCCCATGATCGAGAAGATCTTCGCCGAGGAGGGGGTACCTGATGAACTCAAGTATCTCGCCCTGGGCGAAAGCGGTTTGAATCCCGTTGCCGGCAGCCCCGCCGGTGCGATGGGCATGTGGCAGTTCATGGCGGCCACCGCGCGCGGCGAAGGCCTGCGCGTCGACAGTTGGGTGGACGAACGCCGCGATCCCGAAAAAGCCACGCGCGCCGCGGCCCAGCATCTGAAAGCCCTGCACCAGGACTACAACGGTCGCTGGCATCTGGCACTGGCCGGCTACAACTGCAGCAACCGCTGCATCGGTCGCGCCGTCGAGAAAGCCGGCGGCACGCTGGAAAATCCGCCGAGCTATTGGGACGTCTATCCTTATCTGCCCAAGGAAACCCGTGAATTCGTGCCGCGCTTCATCGCCACGTCGCTGATCGTGTCGCAGCCCGAGTTCTATGGCCTCGAAGTCGAGGACCTCGGCCAGGAACTGGCCTATGACATCGTGCACGTGAAAGGCATGCTCAGCCTGGCCGACGCTGCCCGTTTCGCCGGCACCGACCTGCCCTCGATCAAGAATCTGAATCCCGCGCTGCTGCGCAATACCCTGCCCAACGACGCTGAGCCCTACGCGCTGAAGATTCCGCTGGGCACCTACGACCGCTTCGTCGCCGCCCTCGAAGCCGCCCAGCCGCGCGGCGCCAGCCAGGAGGGTCAATACGTGGTCAAGAAGGGCGACACGCTCGGCAAGATCGCGCAGAACTACAAGGTCAGCGTGGCGGAGATCCAGGCTGCCAATGGCATCCAGGGCCACATGATCAAGATCGGTCAGAAACTCAACATTCCCGGCCACAGTGGTGGCACGCCGATCACCGTGATGAACACCGAGCGTGAGTTCGTGGCCTACGGCCGCAGTGAACCGCGCCCGATCAAGCTCGTCGAAGGCTTCCAGTTGGTACAGCAGACGGGTTCCACGCCCGGCAAACCGCTGCTGGCCGTGCGTCTGACCGAGAACGACGAAGACGAAGGCGTACAGAGCCTAGTGCCCACCGTCTACAAGGTGCGCCCCGGCGACACCCTGGGCACCATCGCCCGTCGCTTCGGTGTGTCGGTGGCGAGTATCCAGGAAACCAACCGCCTCTCGGGTAGCCTGATCTTCCCGAACCAGCAACTCACCATCCACTCGCCGACCTCCGCGAAACTGGATCCGGCCGACCCAGCTCCTGTAGCCACGGCTCAGCGCGAGTCGCGCAGTTACGAAGTGCAGTCGGGTGACAACCTCTTCGGCATCGCCCGCAAGTTCGGTGTGAGCGTGGATGCCCTGAAACGACTCAACAGTCTGTCGAGCGACAGAATCCGCGTCGGCCAGAAGCTCCTGATCGACTGACCGAAAACTCCTCGACTTGACGGCGCCCTCGGGCGCCGTTGTTTTATGTGCGCCACCGCCCTTTTCCGCTATCCAAACAAGCCTTTACTTTGCATTTGCCGGGGCGACCCATTACAATCCGCACCCCTGTTACCGACGCTACCTGCAAGGTGGCGGCCAGTTTCAAAAATTTGTAAGCCGAATCAACCAATTAACTGACACTTGGAATTTCTATGCCCGTAGTGCGTATCAAAGAGAATGAGCCGTTTGACGTGGCCCTGCGTCGCTTCAAGCGTTCCTGTGAGAAAGCCGGCATCCTCGCCGAAGTGCGTCGTCGCGAGTTCTACGAAAAGCCCACCTCCGTGCGTAAGCGCAAAGCCGCTGCAGCTGTGAAGCGCCATCAGAAGAAAGTCTCCCGCGAGAACCGTCGTACTCAGCGTCTGTACTGATCACTGAGCCTCAAGACCCACGCCATGGCAGACCACCCGATCAAGGCCCGCATCGTCGAAGCAATGAAGGATGCGATGCGGGCACGTGAGAAAGAACGGCTGGGCACCATCCGTCTGATCCTGGCGGAGTTCAAGAAAATCGAAGTCGACGAACGCATTGATGTCGACGACACCCGTGCCGTCGCAGTGCTCGACAAGATGGTCAAGCAGCGACGCGAGTCGATCAAACAGTACGAGGCCGGTGGCCGCGCGGAATTGGCCGCAGCAGAGCAGGCCGAGATCGACGTCATTCAAACCTTCCTCCCGGCTGCGCTCAGCGAAGCCGAGATCGATGCGATCATCAAAGACGCCATCACCCAAAGCGGTGCCTCCAGCATGAAGGACATGGGCGCGGTGATGAACCTGGCCCGTCCGCAGTTGCTCGGCCGCGCCGACATGGGCGTAGTGAGCCAGCGCGTCAAACAGCTTCTTTCCTGAGGCAGGGGCCCCAAGTCGGGCTCTCTGTTATCCTCGCCCACCATGGCCGGGATCATTCCACAGCGCTTCATCGACGACCTGCTCGCCCGAGTGGACATCGTCGACGTCATCGACTCGCGCGTGAAGCTGCGCAAGACCGGCAAGAACTACTCCGGTCTCTGCCCCTTCCATCAGGAAAAATCGCCCTCCTTCACCGTACAGCCCGAAAAACAGTTCTATTACTGCTTCGGCTGCGGCGCCGGCGGCAATGCCATCGGCTTCGTCATGGACTACGAGAACCTCGAGTTCCCGGAAGCGGTGGAACTGCTGGCGCGCGACCTCGGCATGGAAGTGCCACGCGAGGACAAGGGCCGACGTCAAAGCGCCGATCGCGAGCACTCGCATCACGAAACGCTGCTGACCCTGCTCGACAAGGTGAACCAATACTTCCAGCAGCAACTGAGGCAGCACCCACAGAAACAACGCGCCATCGACTATCTGAAGAAACGCGGTCTCACCGGCGAAATCGCGCGAGATTTCGGGCTCGGTTACGCACCACCCGGCTGGCGCAACCTGCTCGAAGCCTTCGGCAGCAATGAGCAGCAGAAGAAGAATCTGCTCGAAGCGGGACTCCTGATCGAGAACCCCGAGAACAAACACAATCCGCTCTACGACCGTTTCCGCGATCGCATCATGTATCCGATCCGCAACCAGAAGGGGCGCGTGATCGGTTTCGGTGGTCGCGTGTTGGGCGACGACAAACCGAAGTACCTCAACTCACCGGAAACACCGGTTTTCCGCAAGGGAGAAGAGCTCTACGGTCTCTACGAAGCGCGCCGCAAGCTGCGCCACATCGAGCGCTTCCTGCTGGTCGAAGGCTACATGGACGTCATCGCTCTGGCGCAGAACGGCATCCACTACTCGGTGGCCACCCTCGGCACTGCCACCAGCGCGACACATCTGCGCGTGCTGTTCAAATACACGAGTGAGCTCGTGTTCTGCTTCGATGGCGACAACGCCGGTCGTGAAGCCGCCTGGCGCGCGCTGCAGCAGGCACTGCCGCTCTTGGAAGACGGACGCAGCATACGCTTTCTGTTCCTGCCCGAGGGGCAGGACCCCGACACCCAGGTGCGCACCATCGGGAAGGACGCCTTCGAAGCGAGTCTTGCCAGTTCCACGCGAATGGCCGATTTCCTGTTCGACACGCTGACGGCACGTCTCGACATCGATTCGCTCGAAGGCAAGGCCCGCCTCGCCAAACTCGCGCTCCCGCTCCTGCAACAGGTACCCAAGGGAGTGTTCCGCAAGCTGCTGTTCGACCGGCTCGACCAACTCACCGGCATGGCATCGCAGGGCGGCACGCAAAGTCCGGCTTCATCGGGGCCGCCTCCAGCGCCACCGTTGGGCGCTCCGCCATCCGGTGGCTTCCGCCGCCAGGCTGCGCAACCGCGCATAAGGGTAGAGATGCCGCCGTGCATCAAGGCCGTCAATTTGCTGATCCGCCGCCCCTCGTTGGTGCGCCTGATGCAGCACGAGGACGAACTGGCCGAGATCCGCGCCGAGGGCATGGAACTGCTGCTGAAAGTGGCCGAGATCGCCCGACTGTGCCCCGATGGCAGCTCCATGGAGCTGATGAGCCGGATTTTCGCCACTTCCTATGGCAACCAGCTCACATCCTTGCTCGGACGTGAACTGATTACACCCGAGGAGGGAATGGAACAGGAATTTGGCGATCTAATCGCACAAATGTTACATGCGCACCGCCAGCGCCTGGCCCGCCAGGCCGTGGTGAAGGCGCTGCACCGCCGTCATGCGAGCGTACAACCCGATGCCAACGGTCAACCCGCTGAAAGCTAATGCCTTTTCTACCGCCGAAAGACCTTGCATTTTGTCGGGACGCCCTCATTCTGTAAGAGCGCGCCGCTGGCACTGGTTCCGGCGCTTGCAGTAAAATACGCGGCTACCCTGACTCCCCGCCTCCCAACACTAGGTAACTCACACACCATGAGCGATTCCGGTTCCCAGCAATCCAGCCTCAAAGCCCTCATCGCCAAAGGGAAGGAGCAGAACTACCTAACCTTCGCTGAGGTGAACGACCACCTGCCCGAATCCATCTCCGATCCGGACCAGGTCGAAGACATCATCCAGATGATCGACGACATGGGCATCAAGGTGTATGAAACCGCACCCGATGCCGATCAGCTGTTGATGTTGGAGGGTGAATCTTCCACCACCGACGAACTCGCTGCTGCCGAGGCCGCAGCGGCACTTGCGGCCGTAGAGAACGAAGCCGGTCGCACCACCGACCCCGTGCGCATGTACATGCGCGAAATGGGCACGGTGGAACTTCTGACTCGCGGTGGTGAGATCGCTATCGCCAAGCGCATCGAAGAAGGTCTGCGCGAACTGATGGCCGCCATGGCCTATTTCCCGGGCACCGTCGAAATGGTGCTGAAGGAATATGACGCCGTCGAGAAAGAAGGCAAACGCCTGGGCGACGTGTTGGTGGGCTACCTCGACACAAACGACGAACCCGAGGTGGCCGAAACCACCGACGACTCCGATGCCAACCCGGAAGAAGCCGCTGCCGTCGTCGATGATGAAGAAGACGACAGCGATGGCGTGCCCGCGGCCGATGACGAAGAAACCTCCAACGGCCCCGATCCCGAAGTCGCCAAGCAGCGCTTCGAAGAACTGCGCAAGGCCTACAAGAACGCCGAGCGCATTCTGAAGAAACACGGCCGCGAAGATCCGAAATCGCAGGCTGCGCTCGAAAAACTGGGCGAAGTATTCAAATACTTCAAACTGTCGCCGCGCACCTTCGATCCTCTGCTCGCGAACATCCGTCTGACGCTCAACCGCATCCGCCGTCATGAGAAGAACATCATGACCTTGTGCGTGAAGAGCGGAAAAATGCCGCGCAACGTATTCCTCAAGAGCTTCCCGGGCAACGAGGTGAACCTCAAGTGGATCGATACCCACTTGAAGAAAACCAAGCCCTACGCTGAAACGCTGGCCAAGTTCAAAGTCGAAATTCAACGCGCTCAGCGCAAGATGCAGGTGATCGAGGAAGAAACCGGCATCACCATCGCCGAGATCAAAGAGATCAACCGTCGCATGTCCATCGGCGAAGCGAAGAGCCGTCGCGCCAAGAAGGACATGGTGGAAGCCAACCTGCGTCTGGTTATCTCGATCGCGAAAAAATACACCAACCGCGGTCTGCAGTTCCTCGACCTGATCCAGGAAGGCAACATCGGTTTGATGAAGGCCGTCGACAAGTTCGAATACCGTCGCGGCTTCAAGTTCTCGACCTACGCCACCTGGTGGATCCGTCAGGCCATCACGCGCTCCATCGCGGACCAGGCTCGCACGATCCGTATCCCGGTGCACATGATCGAGACCATCAACAAGCTGAACCGTATCAGCCGTCAGATGCTGCACGAGAAAGGTCGCGAGCCGACGCCGGAGGAACTGAGCGAACGCATGGAGCTGAGCGAAGACAAGATTCGCAAGGTGCTCAAGATCGCGAAGGAACCGATCTCGATGGAAACTCCGATCGGCGACGACGAAGATTCGCATCTGGGCGACTTCATCGAAGACAACACCATCGATTCTCCGGTGGATTCTTCGATGGAAGAAGGTCTGCGCGAAGCCACCCGCGAAGTGCTCGCAGGTCTCACGGCTCGCGAAGCGAAGGTACTGCGCATGCGCTTCGGTATCGACATGAATACCGATCACACGCTGGAAGAAGTGGGCAAACAGTTCGACGTTACCCGCGAGCGCATCCGTCAGATCGAAGCGAAGGCGCTGCGCAAGCTGCGTCATCCCACTCGCTCGGAGCACCTGCGCAGCTTCCTGGACGACTGATCCAAGAAAAACACGCAATGCAAAGACGAAGGGCGCCCGTGGGCGCCCTTCTTTTTTGGCTGATTCCATTCCCCGCTACTCGCGACAGACGGGAAAGGCCAGCCTCCCCCCTTTCCTCCCCTCTCCTTCAGCTCGCAGTCCTCATTGCTTCACCAAGGTGCAGCGCACCACCGAGGACGTGAATTCCTGCGTCAGACGATTGTGGAACCAGCGCAGTTTGCGGATCGGCACGGCTTCGAACTTCTCGTACTTCAAGCCGCAAGCCTCCACCAGTTTGCGGAAACGCGCGATCGTCATCTGATTCAGGCCCCCTTCCACCTCATGAAATCGTTTGGCGCCATCGGTCTTGAAATCCGAACGCCAGCGAATCTGCGCCTCTTCCGTAAAGAGTAGATGCGACCACGGGAAGATCGAGAACAGATGGCCACCGTAGGGATGAAGCCACGGCGGTCCGAAGCAGATCAGAATGCGCCCTTGCGGCTTCAGCAGATTCTTCATCACACGCAGGATGCTTTCGGGATCGTCGTAATGTTCGAAGGCATCCAGAGAGAAAATCACGTCCGCCTTCGGCAAGGCTGCGAATTCATCGCGTTGGCGCTGGGGATCGATGAAGCTGCAGATATCGGTCAAGCCGGCCTCTCGCGCATTCCTACGGGCGTTGGTCAGAGCCTTGTCCCATGTGTCGATGCCAACCACACGCGTCGCGCCATGCTGTGCGATCTCGATTGCCTCGGTACCCAGCCCACAACCGTAATCGATCACGAACTTGCCCCGCACCTCGTTCCATATGTCTTGACCGAACAGCTTCTCGAGCTTGCTGACACCGGCATATACCGCGGCATTCTGATAATCGGGCGCTGTTGCATGGCGCCCGAAGAGCTTCAGCAAGTTATAGCCGATCGGACCGCCGATGAAGCCACCACTGATCATACTCCCTCCTTGTAACCTATTTTTATCCACGAGCCCTGCAAGACATTTCAAAACCATTTGGACAAAAACCAAATGATACAATTCTGCGTGTCTCGCACACCGCGTCGCCAAAGCTAAAGCAGTTGCATCCCATGCGAATCGGGTAAATACCTGCCTCCCCTGCTCGCGTGTAATCCTGCCTTGATTGAACATCGTTGGAATCAGGGTATTACCCGATTTCTTTGTAAAGAAAGCTAAGTAAAGTTCTCGACCTGGACTAACCAAATAGCACTATAAAAACCGACTGGGAGCAGCGTGCTTGAAGCTTACGACACGGCAAGAAAGTGACTTCATCGCAGCCAGCCGCCTGCTGATGATCTGCGGGCTCGTCTACCATCACCTTTTCGAAATTCCGGGTTCCGATCACTCGCCACGTCTGAGCATGGAGCAGGCGGAAGTGTTCGTGCCGGAATTCATCAATGGTTTCTTCCACATGGCCATGATGGCCGCGGTGCCGACCCTGTCGGTGATTTCGGGTTTCCTCTTCTTCAACCGGCGCGAGATCGATTTCCGCAAGCTTCTGAAGGGACGCTTTCACAGCGTAGCCGTGCCCAGTTGGCTGTGGTGTGCGCTGTGGCTATGTCTGGGTTACGGTCTATATCAACTTTACGTTACGAATGGCTGGTTCAGATGGACGGCCTCTTACGGTTTCGATTCGCCCACACCGATGACCATCGTCAACGGCATCTTCGGCCTGACGCGTGAACCATTCGCTTTCCAATTCTGGTTCGTGCGGGATCTGATCCTGATGCTGATCCTGACGCCGATCCTCTATTACTTCCTGAGGCTCCTCGGCCACTGGTTGCTGATACCCGTCCTGGGCCTGTGGCTGTTACTGCCGGATCCGCCGCTCTTCTTCTCCGGCAACGTACCGGTGTTCTTCACCATCGGTGCCTTATTGGCCATGCCGGGCGGCATGGGCCTTCAAGCGGTACTCGAAAAACTCGCTGCGTATCGCGCGATTCTGTTGATCCTCTTCGCAGTCCTTCTCGTCGTGCGCCTGATGTCCTACGCGTTCGGTGCAGCCGAAGCCTTCATCCAGGGTCACATCTATCTTTGCCTGCTGAGGGTGACTGGCGTTGCGGCCTTCTCCTCTCTGCTGTACCCGGCGACGTTGCGAGACTCCCCCTTCATTCGCACCTGCGTGAGTTACAGCGGCTATTCCTTCTTCATCTTTGCCACACACTTTCCGTTGATAGAGCTGTTGCAGGATGCCGTGACCGCTGTGCCAGGGTATGACACCGCGGCGGGCATGTTCCTGAGCTGGCTGCTGATCCCGCTCCTCACCATCGGCCTCTCGCTGTTGCTGGCCATGGGCTTGGAGCGGTCGGCGCCAGGTTGGTTTCATACCCTCAATGGCGGACGTCAGGGGGAGCACCGCCAGGCAAACTTTCAGGCCCATCCCGTTTGAGCCAGTATCCTGACCACCGGCTTCAAACAGACGGCCCCAACCCGGTTCGATTCCAAACTGCCGTGAAAAAAAGAACGACATTACAAGCGTTGATCGCCGTAGCTCAGCCCGAACTTCAGCAATCGATCGCAGCGGCACTTCGATTGGCAGGCTTCGAGCTGGCCTTCGCATCACATGGCACCGAGGTGCTGCGGCTCATTCACGAGACTCGGCCTGCCGTCATCATTCTCGACCGCATCATTCCCGGCATCAGTGGTTCCAGCCTTGCAGCGATGATTCGCGCCGACCCCAATCACAAGAACGCACGCGTCGTGATCCTGAGCGAAAGTCAGGAAATCAGCGATCGCATCTATGCGCTCGATAGCGGAGCGGACGACTACATCGTGCTTCCCTGCGACATGGACGAACTGCTCTCCCGCATCACTTCGCTCAAACGGAGCCAGCCAACGGGAAGACTTACGCAAGTCCTGAAGGCGGGACCGATCGAAATGGTGCCGGAACAGTGGGTGGTATACGTGGCAGGCACACCGGTCGATCTCACCGAGAAGGAATACCGGCTGCTGCAGGAGTTGCTCGAGGCAAAAGGACGAGTATTGACGCGCGAAGTGCTGCTGGAGCGCGTGTGGGGACATCAGAAGTTCATGAATCTCGAGACACGGACGGTGGATGTGCACATGAGCCGTCTGCGCAACAAACTCGGCGCCTCGGCGGCCAACATCATTACCGTACGCAATGTCGGCTACCGCATCGCGGCGAATCCCGAGTGGCTGGCTCCATAACGAGAACGACGCTGACGCTACTGCTCAGGCCGTGGCGTTCAGCGTGACTCGTTGCCAGTTTTTCAGTCCCAATATCTTTCGATAGCGAATTCTCTCGCATTCGCGAAAGCCAGCCTTGGTGATGCCGCGCAGTGAGGCTGGATTGCTCGCGAGGGCTGCGATGAGAATCGAGTCGAATTCTTGTGGTCGCGGCCTTTGCACCGCTGCCGTGATGAGAGCCGGGTAGATGCCCCGACCGCGAAAGGCCGGATCGACGAAACCGTCGTAGATGAAGGCTTCTCCAGGAGGAAGTCGATACGCATACTCGATCTCTTCGATCCAGAGCGAGTTCGTCGCCATCCAAAGAAAACCCACCACTTCTCCTCCGATCGTCGCAACGAAACCCTCGTGGCCACCTTGTAAGCGATCGGCGAAGTCGCGTGCGCCGAACTTGCGGCACAAGGCGGTGAATTCCGGTGAACCCTCGCTCAGACAAGTGATCGCCAGTTCCGATGAAGACGGCTCCGCAGAGCTGGGCGTGAAGGGCAAGGCACAGCGAAAGATCCGCACTGTGCGCAGTGTGACGAGGGCCAGCAGCGTTCTACCGAGAGAACGCCGCAGCGGAAGAGGGACGTAGTGAAGCATGGAAGCGACGTGCGATCCTCCAAGGGGGCTGGCGCCGGAGCACTGCAGTCAGTTTTTCTGCAAGCCGTTGCGAACGCAGTAACGCACGAAGGTGGCGTTGTTCACCGCGTTCATGGTCACCATCAATTGCTTGCGCGACTCTTCCAGTTCTTCGACCGTGATCGACAAGCGTTTGGCAATTTCATCCTTCGACACATCCCACGCCAGGAGCCGCAGCAATTCTTCTTCCTTGGGGGTGAGATTGGGCTTGGGAGGTTTCGCCACCTGATAGGCATCGATCACATGCCGGAGGCTGGCAGGACTGAGAAAACGTCTGCCGCGGTCGATGAGGCGCAAGGCAAGCGCGAGATCGGTGTTGGCACTGGTCTTCAGAACATGCGCGCTGGCGCCGGCGCAAAACAGTTCCAACACACTGGTCTCATCTTCGAACAGCGAAAGCACGACTACCTGTGTGGGTAAACGGGATTGCTGTAAGCGACGACAGAACTCGAAACCATTCAATTCCTTGGCGTAGGCCTCGATGACGACGACATCCGGACGGGTTCGTTCGACCAGATCCATGGCAAGCGCTCCGTTCTCCGCTTCGCCCACCACGGAATTTCCGCTTCTTTCCACAAGCACCCGCAGGCATTGACGGAGATCCGATTTTCCATCGCATATGACAACGTTCATTTCGCTCCTTATCAGAGATCAGCATTAGCACCAGAAATGCGCCATTCTGCCCTGCCGCCGGCACGCGGGCAGAGCCGAAGGACGAGACTTTGGAAAAGGGGATGGGAACAATGGGTGGCTCGGCGGCCACCCGTTCAGGCCTTGATCATGCCATGGCGAATCGCATAGCGGACGAGACTTGCCACGTTATGGATGTTCAGACGTTGCATGATGTGGGAGCGGTGCGACTCTGCCGTCTTCACGCTGAGGTTCAGCAGATTCGCGATCTCCTTGGTGGTGCTGCCTTCGGCGATCAGCTGCAGTACCTGTTTTTCACGCGCGGTCAGCACGTCGGCCGGCGGCGGTTGTTGCGTCACCAGTGCACTCACGACCGATTCCGAAATCTTGGGACTGAGGTACACCGAACCACCGATCACCTTCTTGATGGCGGTAGTGAGATCCGAAGCCGCCTGGTTCTTCAGCACATAGCCGCGTACACCGGCGCGCAGGGCTTCGAGCGCATAGTTTTCTTCGTCGTGCATCGTCAGCAGGATGACCCGCGTACTCGGAGACTGCTTCTGAATCTCCTTGGCGGCATCGATGCCGTTGAGCAACGGCATGCTCACATCCAACACAGCCACCATGGGTGAGAACTGTCGTGCCAAGCGAATGGCTTCGTGACCATTGCTGGCTTTACCGACGACGTCGAAGCCCTCTGTCTGCAACAGGCTTTCGAGTCCCTGTCGGAATATGTGATGGTCATCCGCAATGATGACCGAACTGGCGCGAGTACTGTTCATAAAGGTATCTCCACTTGTAGTTCCAATCCTTTGCCCCAACTGGAGAGAATCCGACAATTGCCGTCGACCGCTGCAACCCGTTCATGGATGCCGATGAGGCCCAGGCCATGTACTTCGCCTGAACTCTCCGACAAGGGCTTCAGCCCTATGCCGTTATCCTTGACGGAACAACGGATTGTCGTCTCCGTATAGTCCACAGTTACTGTTACTTGTGTTGCGCCGGCATGACGCACCACATTCGAGAGCGCCTCCTGTACCACGCGATACAGGATGATCTCCAAATTCTTGGGCAGCGATTTCGGTGCCTGCCCCGTCACCACGACCGACAAACCGGATCGTGACCTCACCCCACCCGCCAGGAATTGAAGCGCGGGCATGAGCCCGAGCTGATCCAATATCAGCGGTCGCAGCTCGTGTGATAGACGCCGCAACTGCTCGCACACGTCGTCCAACCTGGCCACGACTTTGTTGATCTTGCCGACGATCGCATCGGGACAATCGCGTGCAATGTCGGCAAGCTCGAGATAGGCCGTTGCCAGGAGTTGCGCCGACTCGTCGTGCAGGCGCAATGCCAATCGTCGTGCCACTTCTTCCTGGATGTCGTACAGCATGCGTAAGGGCGACGAGCCAGGGAGCAAACTGATCCGATAACCCTCGGACACATAGAGCTCCTCCAATGGCAGCGTCTCGCTTGCTGCTTCGTCCTGTCTTTCCTCTTCGGAGTGGAATGTTTCGTGCTCTTCAAGAGCTCCCTTAGAACCTTTGTTGTTTTTTTCTTCTCCCTCGGCTCCCGCCTTCGTCGCGCAGGCGAGGGCGGAGTTCTTGTGGTTGTTGCCGCCCATCACGATTTCCACTTTGGCTTTTCCCTATAGGCAAGCACTCCCGAAAGAACTATAACTTTCGAGTATGCTATCGCTAACTGTTTGCATTCAATACAAAAGCTTTCCGAAAACGTGTTTTGTTTCACTGTTGAAGAGCTTGCGCTTAGCAAACTTGAACATTCGTTAAATAGCTTTGTGAACATTCGTTAAGCAATTTTTCCACAGAAAAACAAGCACAAACTCATCCCTGCGCGGTACTGCATGAAAGCGCAACGTTTCGAAAAACCGAACTGGTTATGGTTTCAGAATATGGGTCGATACGTCCCAAAGAATTGCCGCTGAGCTAGGCCCAGATCGTGGTCACGACGCGCGTCCCACCACCTGGCCTGGATGCGATCTCGAAGTCGTCGACGATTTCCTTCAACCCCGAAAGGCCGAAGCAGCATCCGTCCTGTGTCGTTCCGGGCCGTGACAAGACTTCGTTGACGTTGGCGATGCCTGGGCCGCGATCGAGCGCGGTGATCCGCAATCCCTGACGGTGTCCGTTTTGGATCGCTGCCAACAGAATCTCGCCCGCTCCCGCGTGCCGGATGATGTTGCGCGCGAGCTCCGAGATGGCCGTGACGACCAGGAGCGATTGACTCCCCGAGAAGCCGAGTGTGCGAGCCAACTCTCTACCCTGTTGTCGCGCTCCCACCACGTCTTCGTCCAACTCGATGCTCAGTGCGAATTGCTCTTGCTCATCGCTGCTTTCCACTGCAGCCTCCAACCCTGGATTAGTTCTGGCAGTTTGCATATCGATAGTGCTCTGTCTGAGTTCCCGCGCCGTTCGGATGCGGGAAGTCCCTGATTCCACAGATGCTTTGTTGAGATTGTGATGGGCTTCAAGGTTTGAGCCGCTCTCAACCCAACCGCAGCTGTGACCCTACTGTGAAAATTCGTTACATAGCCGAAACACAATCGTTACATATCTACGGTATAAGCCTTTCGCGAGCCCCGCATAACACCATCATGAGGCATTCGGCCTAAACAGTCGTTTGCCGTTAGTACAGGATCCCTGCTATGCGACTACGCTGTTCCACCACCGCTTTATCCGTTCTACTCGCTTGTTCCACTGTTCCAATAGCTCACAACGCCTCAGCTGCTGAGGGACTACTAGGAGGACTGCTAGAAAACCCACTGATCAAATCGGCTCGCACCGTTTTGAGCCGAACCCAGATTGAAAACCTTCTGCCCAGCAAGGGCCGGTTCACTTTCCCAGCGCCATACAACACTCAAGCCATTAGGCTTACCAACGCAGACGACTGCAACGGTGGAGATTGCGTCGACTACATTGGCTATGCCTATTGGAACAACATCAACAATCATCGTGGACAGGACACGATGTTGATCTTCGTTGGCATGGATCGCAGGAAAGGTGGACAGGGACCCACGTTGTTGCAGTACAACAAACTAACGGACAAGGTCGACAATCTCGGCCCGGTCTTCGACAGCTCCAGCTCCTTCAGCTGGCACAGCGGCGAAGGCTTTTACTTCAGTGACACGATGCCGACGACTCTGTACGTCTATAGCGACACGCGTTTGTTCCGCTATGACGTGCTGTCGAAGAAGATGACCACTGTCTTCGACGCCAAGACGCATTTCGGCAACGGCCACTACATCTGGCAATTGCATTCGAGCGCGGATGACCGTGTGCATTCGGCCACCCTGCGTTCGAGCTCGAACTACCAAATGGAAGGCTGCATGGTGTACCGCGAAGACACCGGCAAGTTCCTCTATTACCCGCGCAAAGGTGCGTTCGACGAATGCCAGATCGACAAGAGCGGCAAATGGCTGCTGATCAAGGAAGACGTCGATGGTAAAGACGGTGAAGACAACCGCATCATCAACATAGAAACAGGACAAGAGCGCATTCTGCTCGACCGCGACGGGGCCGCAGGCCATTCCGACATGGGCTACGGCTACATGATCGCGGCGGACAACTTCGCGCCTCAAGCCAACACCCAGAAACTGTGGCGTTTCGACGAAAACCCACTTCGTGGTGTCAAGGTCTATGCCAACAGTGACTGGACAATCAGTGCTCCTGCCCATGTGAGCCACAGCAATGCCTCACCCACGCTTCCACCAGAAAAACAATATGCCTGCGGTAGTAGCGTCAATCGCAGCCGTGCAGGCGAAGCCAATGAGATCGTCTGTTTCAAGCTGGACGGCTCTGGTCAGTCCGTCGTCGTGGCACCGGTCATGACGGATCTCAACGCCGTTGGCGGCGGTGATGATTACGGCAAGTACCCGAAGGGCAACCTCGACGTCACCGGCCAGTACTTCATCTGGACCTCCAACATGGGCGGCAATCGTCTCGATGCCTTCCTGGTGAAAATCCCCACTCACCTGCTTGGCGGTACCCAGACCGAAACGCCTGCACCGACTCCGCGGCCTACTCCGCCGCCCGTCGTCGAGCCCCAGCCGCAACCGCAGCCGACGCCTCCGCCGAGCAACGGTGGTGCGGTGGATGCACCGACGCAGACCGACATCAAGGTAAGCGACATCACCAGTACCAGTGCGCGCATCACCTGGCGTACCAATCGTAGAGCGGAAGATCTCGTACGCTTCGGCACTACCACCAACTACGACAGAGACAGCGGCATCAACAGCACCTTGACCACCAATCACTCGGTGATTCTGAGCGATCTGCGTCCCGGCACTCGTTACAACTTCCGCGTCTATGCCAGAGATGCGGCAGGTAACATCGCCACTTCCGAGAACTTCACCTTCACGACGTTGACGGACAAGTCGACCACGCCTTCGACGCCCAGCACTTCGGGCTCCCTGACCTGGTCTCAGCTCCGCAACGTCCAGGTGTCCGGCCATTCTCTCGTGAAGAGCAGCAACTGTGACGGTTGTGCCGATACCAGGGCCGTATCGCAGCAGACGCTCACCGATGGCAATGGCTTCGTCGAGTTCACGGTAAGCAACACGCAGGGACTTGGCTTCCTCGGTGTTGGTACCACCTCGGCCAACAGTGCCACGGCGCTCGACTATGCTCTGCGCATTCAGAGCGGCTACGTCGAAGTACGCGAGAAGGGTTCCTATCGTGCCGATACTCCCATCAAGTCCGGCGACGTGCTGCGCATCAGCGTGCAGAACGGCAAGGTTCAGTACTCGCGCAACGGCAAGGTCTTCTACACGAGCAATCGTGCTCCGACCTATCCGCTGCAGGTTCAAGCCTATCTGTACTCCAAAAACTCTGGCATCAGTAACGCCAAAGTCGGGAAGAACTGAGGCCTGAACCCGCTCAACCCGCCTGCGACCGCCGGCCAGCAATGGCCGGCATCGCGGCATTCCAGCCTTCGCTCACCGTCGCGAAGAAATGGGCGACGGTTTTTTTCAATCCTTCATCGAAGCCAATCTTCGGCTGATAGCCGATGAGTTCCTGCGCGCTCGCGATGCTCGCCTGCGAGTGCTTCACATCACCCACTCGCGTTTCCTTGAACTCCAGCGGTACCTCGCACTGCAGGATGGATTCGAGGTGATTCACGAGATCCAACAGGCTCCAGCGATCGCCACAGGCGATGTTCATGATCTTGCCGGCAGCGGCCGGACTCTGCGCAGCGGCGATGTTGGCAGCGACCACGTTGTCGACATAGGTGAAGTCACGCGTCTGCAGCCCGTCACCGTAAATCTGGATCTTGGCGCGGTTCAGGATCGCCTGCATGAACTTCGGAATCACCGCGGCGTATTCGGAACCAGGATCCTGGCGCGGGCCGAACACGTTGAAGTAGCGTAGCGCCACGGTCTCGAGTCCGAACATGTTCCAGTACAGCTGGCAGTAGTACTCGCCCATCAGCTTGGAAACCGCATAGGGAGAGAGCGGGTTGGTCGGCATGCTCTCATCCTTCGGCAGTGTTTCCGAATTACCGTATACCGACGATGACGAGGCGAACACCACCCGGCGCACGCCGTTGCGACGCGCTGCTTCCAGCACGTTCAGGAAGCCCGAGGTATTCACTTCGTGCGTGGTCAAGGGATCGGCGACAGAACGCGGCACGGAACATAGCGCGGCCTGGTGGAAGATTGCGTCGACACCTTGCACTGCGGCGCAGACCGTTTCGAAATTGCGGATGTCGCCTTCGATGAGCTTGATGTCGGGATTCGTCAGGTTGGTACGTTTGCCGGTCGAAAAATTGTCCAGCACCACGACCTCATGTTGCTGCGCAGCCAATTGACTAGCCAGATGCGAGCCGATGAAGCCGGCGCCGCCAGTTACGAGATATTTCATGAAGTCACCTTTAATTGTTGAGTCGAAGCGGGTTCTGCTCCCAGGAGAGAAGCGAGAAAGCGCTCCGCCGGGGGCTCGTCCATCAGTTCTCCGCCGTATTGCGCGTCCTCCATGCGCGGGTAGGCATTGCTGTAGTGGTGGAACCAGAGGTCCTGTACCGATGAGTCTTGAATGTCGGCATCCTGCGCCGACGCACGTTCACTGGGCTGCATGACTTGCATCCTCCTTGGTCGAACACGGTGAAGCCGCCCATCAGGAAAGGCGGACGAAAGTGAAACGTCGTTCGTGTGCTTTCCGCTTGAAGCGGTGATTACTGCGAGGTTGTGGAACCTTCACCCGGCGCCGCCTTGGCCCAGGTGACTTGTTGAGTGCCACGCAGGAAGCGATAGCCACCTACGACCGTGCACCAGTTGAGAAGACAGAATGCATAGGGCACCGAGAACAATCGGCTACCCGTCAGGGCCGGCCAGAACCGGGCCAGTATTGCCGCCAGGTAGAACAGCACCTGTGCGATGAAGAGCGCCTGATAAAGCGGGTGCTCGAGCAACGCCAGGTTCAACAGCAATACCAACAGGAGCGCGGCGGGACACAGCAGCCGACAGAGCTTGTGCGACACCGTCTGCCACCACAGGCGATTCACTCTGGGATTCAGTAACCAGACATGCCGATGGAACAGCTGGAAGTTGCCGGCGATGGTTCTGACCTTGCGGCGATATTCGGTGCTCGCGGAAAGCTGCAGTCCATCATGCGCTCGTGCCAGTGGCTCGAAGGCGACGCGATAGCCCTGGCGTACGACCTGCATCGGAATCAACACGTCGTCGAGCAGGGTTTCCGCTGGGATCGGCTGGAAGAGATGGCGTCGCACCGCATAGAAGGCACCGGTGACACCCACCGTCGAATCCAGACGGCTTTCGAGTTGCCGCAGTAACTTTTCATAGCGCCAATAGAAACCCACACCCGCCCCGCTGCCGCCCTGCTCCGCCAGCATCAACTCACCGCTCACCGCACCCACTGCGGGATCGGCGAAGTTGGCGAGCAGCTCGCGCAAGGCCTGTGGCTCGACGCTTTGCCGTACATCCATCAGCACGACGATCTCTCCGCGCAGCTGTGGCACCACCGCATTGAGCACCGCCGGCTTGCCGCGATGTTGCGGAAAGCTGCGCACCTGAATGCCTTGCGCGGCATAACTTTGCGCGATGGCCACGGTGTCGTCCGTCGATGCATCGGAAGCGATCACCAGCTCCAGCTTGTGCTTCGGATAGTCGAGCTCGAGCAGATTCCTGATCTTGCGTTCGATCTGCGCCGCTTCGTTGTGCACGATCACCAGGATGCTGACTTCCGGCTCGCCGTAGCGGCGTCGCCAACGGCGTTGCTCACCACGACGTACGCGCCACAGCAGACATAAGGGATAGCCGACATAGGTGTAGGCGAGCAGCAATGCCATCGCCCAGAACACCACCTGCAGCAGCACACTCAGCGCACCGAGATCCGTAAACATGTTCGTCATCATCGCGTCTCAGGGGCTGCGCAGAAGGCGGGACGATCCGTAGGCGACAGTGCAGCACAGAGCCTGTCCAGGTCCGCGCCCGGGTCGGTGCCGGCGCGGCCGGCGTAGCGGCTGTCGGGACTCAAACGCAGGTTACCGCCATCGAAGTCCACGAAACCGACGCCGTTGAAATTGCGCGGTGTTTCGTTGCCTGCCGGATAGAGATTCGGCGCGGCCCCGACCAGGATGTTTCCCCTCACCTCGGGATTCGCGAAGTAGGTCGTCAGCGTGTGGTTGCCAGACGAAGTACCGGTCCCGATCATGCCTTGCTGGTTGTGCGGCAGGATGTTGTTGCGGAATACGAAGCCTGTCTGCATGGGTCCTTCCGTATTCAGAATGCGTCCGCTCTGCAGCGCCGTGTTGTTCTGGAAGCTCACGAAGGCCGTGCCGTTCAAGAGCTGGAGCAGCGTGCCGTTGCCCCATTCACCGCCGACCTCCGTGAAGAGATTGTTGTGAATGTGAATGCGTTTCGTTTGTTGACTCTGGTTGATGTCGTCGTAGCCGAGGATGTTGATGCCCGAGCCGACGCGGCGCACGAGGTTGTCGCTGAAGGTGATGTCTTCCACCACCGACCAGGGCGCCGTGTTCTCCTGATTGCGTACCGTGAAAAGAATGGCGAACCCGTTCTGCGACTGAATCCAGTTGTGTTCGAACACGTTGCCGGAGATCAGCACGCGGCGCGCATTCTTCAGTTCCAACAGGTTCTTCACCTGCCAGCGCGTGCCGGCGTACTCGGGAGTGCCCTCCTTCCAGCGCAGTGGCTTGCTGAAGTAGTTGCCTCTGATCGTGATGTCGGAAGGCACCACTGAACGCTCGGCGGGATCGGCGCCACCGAACATCAGGTTCTCGCCCGACGCTTCCAGATAGTTGTTCAGGATGCTGTAGGGCCCCGGTCCCGCCCAACCGATGATGGCCTGCGAGTCGGTGTTCAGCGTCATGAAGTCCGCGAAGTAGGAATCGCGGATCGTGGTGGCGGCGCCGTTCAGCACGATGCCACGCCGTGTCCCCACCACGGGGTCACCATGCAGATAACAACGCTCGATCAGAATCTGGCTCGGTTGTTCCACCAATGCCCGTCCCTGGGCGCCTATCCAAACCAGTGTATTGAGCGGTGCACTCTGTCCCGGCACCGGTCGAAACTCGATGCCGGTGAGGCGATAACGTTGTGCACCTGCCGCGGTGCTCAGGATCGTGCCACTCGACGCGGTGAGTACCGCCATCGCTGCACTGTCGGCGGGTGAAACCCGCGTCCCGGGCGGCGGCAAGGCGGAATCACTCGAAGCGACGCGAATGTGTACCCACTCCGACGATTCGGGCTGCCGCGGCAGAATGAAGTTCCCGGTATAAACCGCACCCGCTTCCAGCTCGATGACATCCCCTGGCGTCGCCATGTCGAGCGCAGCCTGCAGATCCTCACCTGCAGCGACCTGAATCACTCGGCCGGTGGATTCGCGCGGACTCTCCGGCTGACTCTGCGGCAGCGTCGCCGGTGTGGGTTCTGCGCCCCACACCGTGAGCAGGATCGACAACGCGAACGCGATGAACCACCCGGCCCGTACCGGGAGTTTTCGTGGTCCGCGCCGAGCAGCGCGACCATGCGCCGGATCGATCCCCTTCATGCTCATGCACTCAGGCAGCTTTGCGGCGCGGATACTTCAGCTTCAGCGCACCGCGCGTCAGATCGATCACGATCTGGCTCGCACGTGCCCGATCCATCAGGGCCTCCGCTTCACGATCGTCGCTGCCGATCACCAGCACGTCCGCATGTGCCACGAGTTCATCCAGGTCGTCGCTCATCAAACTCGAGATGTGTGGAATCTCTTCGATGATGTAGCGGCGGTTGGCGCCCGTGAGTTTGGCGATGCCCACGTTGCGATCGAAGATCTTCACCTGCATGCCCTTGCCGATGAGGGCTTCCACCAAGGTCACCATCGGGCTTTCGCGCAGATCGTCGGTATCGGGCTTGAAGGCCAGACCGAACACGCCGATGCGCTTCTTGCCGGTGGCGAGAATCGCGTCGATGCCCTTCTGAATCTGCGCTTCGTTCGAAGGCAGAATCGATTCGAGCAGCGGCAGCGAGACGTTGGCGTGGTGCGTGGCGTAAAGCAGCGCACGCAGATCCTTGGGCAGACACGAGCCACCGAAGGCGAAGCCAGGACGCAGATAGGCCGGTGAGACGTTGAGCTTGTCATCCATGCGGAAGATGCGCATCACGTCCTGCGCATCGGCGCCGAGCGCAGCGCAGACGTCGCCGATCTCGTTGGCGAAGCACACCTTCAGTGCGTGGAAGGCATTCGAGGCGTATTTGACCGTCTCTGCCGTCTCCACGCTGGTGTGGATGAATTGAGCGCCGACGGAAGCGTAGACGGTCACCAGCAGTGCCGCGGTTTCCTTGTCTTCGCAGCCGACGAGCGTGAAGGGCGGATTCATGAAGTCCTTCAGCGCGGTACCTTCGCGGATGAATTCGGGGTTCATCGCCACACGCAGATTCGGGCGGTAGGCCACACCCGCACCTTCCAGGAGCGCCGGCATCACTACCTTCGACGTCGTGCCGGGCAATACGGTGCTGCGTACGACTACGGTGAAGGGACGCGTGGTACCACGCAGCGCCTCACCGATCTCGATGCAGACACGACGGAGTGCATCGAGTTGCAGCTGGCCGTTGCGGTCACCGGGGGTGCCGACGCAGATGAAGGCCAACTCGGAGTTGTCGACCGCTTCCTTGCAGCTGCTGGTTGCGCGCAGCTTGCCGTTGGCGACCACCTTGCTGATCAGATCGCCCAAGCCAGGCTCCACGATCGGCGACTGACCACTGTTGATCATGTCCACCTTTTCTTCGTTCAGATCGACGCCGGTCACGTTGAAACCGGCAGCGGCCAGCGACGCGGCGCTCACGCAGCCGACGTAGCCGAGCCCGAAAACGCTGATTTTCGTTTGCATAGCTTTTCTCTTTTTTGGTTGGGAATGACGACGGTGCGCCTGGCACCATCGGCTTGGGATTGCGCACGAGGCGCGGCGGAACTAACTAAGGTGTTCGTGCAACTCAGCGCGCCACCAGGGCGGAAAGGCGCTGATATCCAGGTCCTAAGGTGAGCTTGAGCAATTTCTTGCCGTTCCAGGCCAGCCACTGCTGACGACGTGCCAGCGAGTTGGTGCTGACCAGTCTTCCCGAAAGTGTCTCGGGGCTGTCGCGTCTGATCGTGTAACGTCCGAAGATGCGACAGTTGTCGACCTGCTGCGGCACGGTTTCCGGCTCGGAAGTCAGCAGGAAATCCAGCCCCGCAGCCGCGGCAGCGCGCGCCACCTGTGGTGAGTAATAGCCGCCTGGCACCGAACCGACGTTGACGGGTTCGCCGAGGATGTCTTCCAAGGTCTCCTTGCTGCGCACCCACTCCGTTACCTGCTTGTTCCAACTACAGCTGCTGAAGCGCGCCGGATGCGTCACGGTGTGGCTGCCGATCAGGTGTCCGGCTTCATGCAACTCGCGGATGTGATGCTTGTGCAGGAAACCCGGTTTGCCGATGCGACCGGTGGTGACGAGACAATGTCCACGCCATCCGAAACGGTCCAGCGCCGGTGCCACGATGTCGTAGTAGGAAAGCCCGCCATCATCCACGCTGATGGCAAAGCGTGGGTTGGGATCCATGCGTGCGGGCAGATCGGTGACGAGCACCGGCGCATCGGCACGCACCGCACGCACCGATTCCAACTGCTCGTGGAAGGCAGTGAGGCTCAGTTTGTAACGATCCGCGGCCGGCCCTTTGAAGCCGCTTTCGTTCGGGTTCTGCCGATAGACGTCGTGATACAGCAGCATGATCAATTCGTTCATACCAACTCCGTGCGCAGCCGACGCTGCCAACGTAGATAACCGCTCAGCCAGGGCTGGCCCCAGTTGCGCGACGGCTCGCCCGCCAGCGACTTCGGTTGTGCTCTGCCCTCGCAGAGCTGCCGGAGCACCTCCGCGATGGCGTCGAGGTTTTCGAGCACGACGCGGTGTTGGATCACCACGTGCGACTCGCGCTTCTCATCGAAGGTGTAACTCGCCTGTAAATAGACGGGGCCCGTGTCGATGCCGTCGTCCACTTTCAACAAGGTCATCCCGACGCGTTTGAGATCCCGGTTCACCAAGGCCCAGAAGCAGCCGTGGGCGTTGCGGTAGGCCGGGCAGATGCCTGGGTGCAGTACATAAGTGCCGTGCCGCGGCAGCGCGAAGATCTGCGGCTTGAGAATGTATTTGCAGCGAGCCAGCGCGAAGTCGGGTTGCAAGAGCTTGATGAAGGCGCGTACTTCCTCCGAGTTCGGATGCAAGGCACGCAGCGTCGGCACCTTGTCCAGCTTCGCGGGATAGCGTTCCCGCAGGTCCTGCACCGTATCGCGTACCCACAGCGCGTCCTTGGCGGCCTGGCGCAGGCGATAGAACAAACGGAACAGAATCACGTCGATCAGCCGCAGCAGGCCCACACGACGGTACTCGGAACGCAGCTTGCGCCAGATGGCACCGGGCGGATCGCGCAGCAACACGATGCCACTCAGACTGAAGTCGTGTGCCAGCCAGGTGGCGATGCCTTCGCAATCGATCGGATCTTCCTCATGGCAGATCAGCACTGCCGAATAGCGAGGTCTTGCTTCACCACTCATGCGCGCAGCGCCTCCCGACAGAAACCGGCGAAACAACGCGCCACCTTGGGCCAGGAGAATCGCTGTTCCATCAGCTCGCGTCCGTTGCGACCCAGGCGCTGACGTTCTGCCTTGTCGCGCAGCAGGGAAAGCACGGCTGCGGCAAACGATTCAGCGGTATCTGCGCGCAATAAGTGCACGCCATCTTCGAGCGGAAGACCTTCGGCACCGATGGTGGTGGAGACCACGGCCTTGCCCATCGCCAACGCTTCGAAGATCTTCAAGCGGGTGCCACCACCGACACGCAGCGGCACGACATACACTGCGGCGCGCGAGATGTGCGGCCTGATGTCGTCCACGGTACCGGTGACGTTGACGCCTGCCTCCTGCGCCGCTGCCTGCAGCTTGGCGCTGGGATTGCGGCCGGCGACGGTCAAGCGGACTTGTGGCAACTCCGCACGGATGCGCGGCAGGATTTCAGCGATGAAGTACAGAATGCCGTCTTCATTCGGATGCCAATCCATCGAACCGGTGAACACCAGCTCCGTGGGCACTTCTTCCACCGTGTCGTCCGGACGGAAGTAGTCGATGTCGACCCCGGTGGGGACGGCGCGGATGCGCGCGGTCTGGGCATCGAGTTTCAGTTGTTCACGGTCTTCGGCGGACACGGCGACGGTGAGTGCAGCCTGTTCACATACCCGCGCCTCGTAGCGCCGCATCTTGCGCCACTCGAGCTCCAGCAAGGCGCGCCGTATCGGGTTGGCGTCGATGTCGCACAGGCGCTGCCAGATCATGTACTCGACGTTGTGCGAGAAGAACACGACCGGCGTGTCGCCATGAAGCGGCACGTTCGGCGCTGCGAACAGGAAATCGCCCACGATGAGATCGAAGCGCTCCTGCGCCAGCGTATGGTTCACCAAACGGCGCAAAGCACCGATGCGGCTCTTGTAGATATCCACCGGCAGCGTGCTGAACCATGAGCCGAACAGGCTCAGGGCGAACATCGGGCTGGTGCGCTTCACCGACGCGTGCGGAATCGACAGCACCTTCTTGCAACGCGGCAACTGCTGCGCCAGCGCCGCGCCATCCTCGGAAGGATGATGCGTGGTGATCACGCTGACTTCGTGTTCGGCGGACAGTTCGCGAATCAGGTTGAAGCTGCGCAGACGGCCACCGGTATTGGCTGGCCACAGCCCACCCACCTTCACCCACAGGATGCGCATGGGCCCGGTGCTCGCCGCGCGCGCCACCGCCAGCTCCGCTTCCGCGTTTGCCAGTCGTATGTATTCACAGTCATCGGAAGGACCGATGCGATATTGCAGATCTATTGGATTGCTCATGGACACCCCCGTTAGCAGGATGCGGCGACGAGCGAAGATCTACGGGCCTCATCGGAACGAGTCCAAGGTCGGCCCAACGCGTAGACGCTCTCCGGCGCCTCGCCATCGATGAAGATGCGTTGCCACATTTCGAGATTGATGAGGAGCCACAGACGTTCGGCGTGGTCCGCCACACCGCTGCGATGCTCCTCGGCCAAGGTTGCGAGTGCCTGCGCTTCGAACAACTCGCGCGTCTGACAGCGCCGGCTCAGCACGAATTCCTCCACCAGTCCCCAATAGGGGCCGCGCAACCAGTCACTGATGGGTACGGGGAAGCCCATCTTGCCGCGCGTGAGCACGGCTTGCGGCACGACATCGCCCATCGCATCGCGCAAGAGCGCCTTCGTACGCATGCCCTGCAGGCGATGACGCGTCGGGATGGAGTTGACCAGCTCCACCAAACGATCGTCCAAGAATGGCACCCGGCTTTCGATCGAAGCCGCCATGCTCATCTGGTCCTGCTTCATCAGGAGTTCGACCAGATAGGTGCCGAGATCGGCATGGCTCAGACAGGCCAGTACTTCGGAGCCACCACCGGCATAGTCTGCCAATCCCTTGGCGAAGAGTTGTGCCTCTGCTTCGGCACCCTCTTGTCCCAACAGGGCTACGCGCTGCTTTTGCGTGAACACGGAGAAGTTTTCGAAGAACAAGGAACGCGGCGTGTTGTCCAGCGCCAGAAAACTGCGCTGAGCGTAGCGACGCAAACGACGCGGCAAGGCAGGTACGGCGCTCGCGACCACTCTGCGCACCGCGCCCGGCACGAACTGCTGATAACGCGCAGCGAGTCGTGCATTGAGCGCGGTCACGCGATAGCGATAGTCGTAGCCCAGGAAAAGCTCATCCGCGCCCTCACCGGTCAGCACCACCTTCACATCCTGGCTCGCCAGCTTGGAAACGATGTGCAGAGGAATGCTCGAGGTGAAAGCGATGGGTTCGTCTTCGTGCCAGATCATCTTCGGCAGATGCGCGAAGAACTGCGCCGGGCTCACCACGATGTCGCGATGTCTTGCCTTTACGTGATTCGCCACCAGGCGTGCATAGTCGAGCTCATTGGCGGAACGCTCGTTGAAGCCGACCGAGAAGGTCTGCAACGGCTCGTTCATCTGCCGTGCCATCAGTCCGGCCAACACACTGGAGTCGATGCCGCCCGAAAGGAACACGCCCACCGGGACGTCACTCATCAAATGCCGTTTCACTGCTGCTTCCAATTCCCCACGTACTGCAACGACATAGTCCTCGCGCTTCAGTGTCGGATCCTCCTTCACCTGTGCAGGGCTCCAGTAACGACGGACGCTCAGGCCTCTCTCAACGCACCAGCTCATTACGTGACCGGGCAGCAGCTTGCGAATCCCGGTGAAAAAGGTGGCCTCATCCGACACGAAGCGCGAAGCCAAGAACTCGGACAGCACGGCGCGGTTGAACTCCGGCCGCTCCTTACTGCCCGCGAGTATTCCCTTGATTTCCGACGCGAAGGTGAGCTCCTCACCATCCACGCGGTAGTACAGCGGTTTGATGCCGAGACGATCGCGCGCCAGAAACAGACGCTGCTTGCGACCATCCCAAATGGCGAAGGCAAACATGCCTTGCAGATGTTCGACACAGTCTTCGCCGTAGAACTCGTAGGCGCGCAGAATCACTTCCGTGTCCGACTGACTCGAGAAGTGCACGCCCGCCTGCTGCAGGCGTGTGCGCAGTTCCTTGTAGTTGTAGATCTCGCCGTTGTAGGTCAGCCAGATGTCGGCGCTGTCGTTGCCCATCGGCTGATGACCGCCTGCGATGTCGATGATCGACAGACGGCGATGCGCGAGACCGACCCGGCCGCGGATGACGAGCCCGGCGCCATCGGGACCGCGATGCGTCAGCACATCGCGCATGGCAATGAGGCGCTCTTCGTCAACGGACGAGTGCGCAGCAAACTTGAGGATGCCAGCGATACCACACATGAAGGAGCCTGCTAGAAGAAGCGATCAAATGAAGCGTTGAGTTGAATGCGTTCGGTTCAGTCGAACGCGTGCACCGAGACGTCGTCATCTCCGATGCGGATGAGCTGACTGAAGTCGGCCCCGATGGCAACTCCCACGAGTTGCCCACCTTCCATCACCGCCGTGACCGTGGGCGGCGCCGCCCACGGATCGGGTACGGGCAGCAACAAGGTCACGAGGCGCAGCGGCAATGGTGCTGTCACCTGATAGCGCAGCAGCGGTGCTGCGATACGTTGGCCGTAGTCAGGGGAGAGCCAGCCGCTGGGCGGATCGATCTCACCATGCTCGATCGTACGTTCCAAAGCAGCGGTGGACATCACCTTCAACAACAGCGCGCTGTCCGAGCCGTAGATCCGCAGCCATTCGTCGCTACGTGCATCGATCGAAGCCGCAGCGCACTGCCAACGCAGGTCGAGGCTGTGAACGGCCTCGCCATAGAGGTCATCGATCACGAGCCAGTAGGCGCCGTCGACGAAGGCCACACGCCGACGATGCTTGATCGGATCGTGCAGGTTGCCGTAGGCCTCGTGCGAGGCTTCAGCCAAACAGAGTGCAAGCTTGTTGCTGGTCTTCGCATCGCGCGACACCGGGCGCGAGTACCAGGAGAAGGGTCCACGTGGTTTGGCCTGACCGTGCCCATCCACCACCACCGTGTTGTGCGCGTGCGTGCTGCGGAAATGGTTGCGCCATACCGGGTCGGCATAGGAATAGGTGCCGGCATCCACCAGGAAGGGTTCACCGAAGGCGCAGCACTGGATGCTGAGCAGATCGGCGTGACCGTGACCACCACTGACGTGGCAGCCCAATGGCCCGGTATCGAAGATCAATTGGTTGGCACTGCGATGCCAGCCGTTGCGCATCACCACGAAGCCACCTTCGTCGAAACTGCGCACCTGTACCGCGGCGGGTGCCGAAGGCGGCAGCATCAACCAGCTGCGCTGCGCCGACCTACCCAACAACCATTCGGTCTCGAGTGCGAGCGAGCCCGCAGCCCACGCGAAGTTGGAGTTGTGGAAGAGCACGGCCGCCGTGCTGAACAGCGCGCGATAGTCATCCGGAGCGCGACGCAGGAACGGCATCAACCATCCACCATCGGCATCGCCGACGTTGGGCATCGAGCCGTCGGGCCAGCGCATCCAGAGCAGGAAGTCCACCAACTTCTCGAGCAACTGCGGCACGCGCGGATCCACTGCTTCGCCGTTGCGCTGAGCCAGGATCAAATAGTGCGTGTAGATGTCGACGGTGTAGTACTGGTAGCGCGTCGACAGCTCGAAGTAGACACCATCGGCATGTACCTGCCGCGGCATCTGCTCGACCAGGATGCGACTGCCCGTTTCGCGCCAGCGGCTGGCGCCTTCGAGTTCCTGCAACAAGGTGCCGGCGTAATAGAGGCCGAGTGCTTCGCCGGTCAGATGCGTGTTCGGCGAAAAGTAGTGCGACAGATAGCGTTCGACGAAGGTCGCATGCGCCTGCAGCCATGCCAGCAGGTTCATGAAGCGCTCTGCACTCAGCGCCTTGGCATCACGGAAGAGGAACAAGGCCCAACACCAGGCCATCAGTCGCATCGCCACTTCGAGCGAACTGCTCCAGTTGATGCCGATGCCGGGCGGATTGTCCTGCATCCAATCTTCGAGCAACTGCAGCGCAGTTGCCGCGTAGTGCTCCTCGCCGGTCAGACGATAGGCCTGGCCGAGTTCCAACAACCACTGATGACGATTGAGTTCCCATACGACCTTGCTGTCGCCAACGCTGGCGGTGGACAGCGGATCGATACGGCTCCAGTGCTGGCGCGGGGCACGTTGTCCCGACACGGCATCGAGATGCCAATCGATCGGCGAACCGAAATTCAATCGACCATAACCGAGAATGTAGAAGTCACCCGCTTCGACGGCGTTCGCGGCCGCGATGATTTCCTGCTTGTGCGATGCCGCTGCGGAGGACATTTCCTGCAGCGCCGTCTCGCTGGCGCCTGCAAAGAAGCGCGCAGGAGCCAGGCGCAGGAAGCGTTGCTGCAGCTGCGGCGCGGCGAGCTCGTTGTGCCCTGCCTCCAGCAAGCTGCGGATCTGGCGCAGTTCCTGATCGTTCGTTTGCGCGTCGAGACGACAGCGTGGGCCGTCTTCGTTGCGCAGGTTGAATCGCTCGAGCAGCTTCGAGAATTCCTGTCGGCTGCGACAGGCGAGCTCCTCGGGCGGCATGCTAAGGAGTCGTTGCAGTCTCACTCTCGTTTCCCTGATACACGGCAAGCCAAGCGTGATACACCTCGGCCCAGCAATAGCTGGCGGCAACGGCGCGTGCCCTGCCCGCCATCGCAGCGGCCTGATTCCCACTTTCCAGCAAGGCGATGACGGCGTCCGCCATGGCCTGCGGCTCGTCATGAGGAACGAGCACACCACAACGTCCATGTTGCGTCATCGCGGCGATGTCCCCCGTCGGCGTGGTGACGACGGGGATGCCCGAGGCAAAGGCCTCGAGGATGGAAATCGGTTGGTTGTCGATCAGCGACGAGTTCAGAAACACATCGGCTTCGTCATACAGACGCGGCATGTCCTTCGGTTCGACGCGGCCGAGCACGCTCACACCCTGGATGTTGCGCTCCGCGATCTCCTGCTTGAGCCGTTTCAACTGACTGCCATAGCCCGCGATCACCAGCTTCGCTTCAGGAATACGCTCCTGGATGCGAACGAAGGCTTCCAGGGTGTTGAACACACCGTAATGCGGTTCCAGATTGCGGTTGGAAAAGAACACCGGTCGCAAGGTCGTGCGCTCGCGATAGCGAAAACCCGACAGATCGATGAAGTTGCCTACCACCTGCGCGTCGTGGCCGTACCTGGCAAAGGTTTCCTGCAGGTAGACCGAGGGCACGACGATGGTGGAAGCGAGCCGCAGCCACGGATGTACGAGCCAGCCCCAGTTGGCGAGATGGTCGTCCGCTTCACCACTGTGATAGTTGAGGATCACGCGCTTGCCGAAGAGACGGCCGATCAAGATCGCCGGCAGCGGTGCCAGCAGGAACGACCAATAGGCGGCGGAGAACACGTGGATCACGTCGGCCCGACGCAGCCGCCACAGGCTGCAGACGTAGAGCAACTGATTGAACAGGGTGCGCACCACGGGAATGCGGCGCAGCCAACGCAGTCCCATCGGAAAGCGCGGATTGACCGGAATGAAGGCAACGTCCACCCCCTCATCCATCAGACCCTGCGCGAGATTGCGTGCCTGCACGCCCTGTCCGCCCAGGATGTCGAGACTGGGTGCCACCATCGCCACGCGCAGCGTGTCCGCGCGCGCCATGTCGCTTAGCAAGGTTTTCATTCAGATACTGGGTTCAGGCGAACTCGGGAGCAGGTACCTGCAGCTCGGCCGCAGGTAGCGAGGTCGTGCCGCGTCCTGCGGCACGCACCGGTCGATCCAGAAAGGTCCTGCACCAAAGTTCAAAGGAAATCAAAGTCCATAGCTGCAGATCGTAGGCGCGACCGCGCTGCTGCAGCTCGAGCAGTTTTTCGATGTAGTTCGGGTTGAAGATGTTGCGTGCCCTGCTGGTGGGCGCCAGCAATAGGTCGCGCACGAAGCTGTTGAGCTCGCCGCGGAACCAATGCGACAGCGGCACCGCGAAGCCGTGCTTCTTGCGATCGATGATCGAATCCGGCAACACGCCACGCATCGCTTGTTTGAAGAGATGCTTCGTGCGCTCTCCCTGCAACTGCAGGTGCGGCGGAATCGTGGCCGCAAACTCGACCAAACGGTGATCGAGCAGCGGCACACGCGCTTCCAGCGAGTTCGCCATGCTCATGCGATCGACCTTGGTCAGGATGTCGAGCGGCAGGTAGTAGTGCAGATCGAGATACTGCAGCGCCGACAGCCAATGTCCCTCGGATCTGTCGAGGATGCGTGCCATCTCACGCCACGGCTCCTGCGTCAGCACCAGTTCGCTCACTTCCTCCTTGAAAAGCGCACTCTTGCCTTCGTGATCGAACAGGTAGGCCGCGTGCAGATAACGTTCACTGCCATCGAGCGCCATGTGGCGCAGGAAGTTGCGTCCCTTCCAACCTTCCTGCATCAGATTGCCGATGCGTCCGAACAGAAGACGGAAAGCACGCGGCACGTAGCGATAGCGACGCTCGCGCCGTTCCACCCGATATTTGTCGTACCCGGCGAAGAGCTCATCGCCGCCGTCGCCCGAGAGCACCACCTTGACGTGCTCCGCTGCCAGCTTCGACACCATGTAAGTGGGAATCGCCGAAGAATCGCCGAAGGGTTCATCGAGGTCCCACGCCAGGTCGTCGAGCATGTTGAGCACATCCGGCTCAAGCAGAAGCTCGTGATGTTCGGTGCCCAAGGCTTGCGCCACTTCACGCGCGTAGGGCGCTTCGTTGTAGGCGGGTTCGGCGAAGCCGATGGTGAAGGTCTTCACCGGACGCGGGCTCAAGCGCGACATGTGGGCCACCACGGAACTCGAATCGAGTCCGCCGCTCAGAAAAGCCCCGACGGGTACGTCGCTCACCATTTCGCCTTCCACCGCACCCGCCAGCAGCGCGCGCAGCTTCTCCACCAGCTCGGCTTCCGAGCTGGTGGCGTCGGGCTGGAACCGCACGTCCCAATAACGACGTATGCGCAGCGGACAACCTTCTTCCAGGGCCAGCAAGTGACCGGGCGGCAACTTGTGGATGCCGGCGATGATGCTCTGCGTGGCGGGAGTGGTGAGGAAGGTGAAGAGATTGGCCACCGCTCCCCAATCGAGATTGCGTTCCACCCACTGCAATTGCAGCAGTGCCTTCAGTTCCGAACCAAAGATCAAGTGACCATTGCATTGGCCGTAGTACAGCGGCTTGATGCCGAGACGGTCACGTGCCACCAACAGTTTGCGTTTTTTCTCATCCCACAGCGCAAAGGCGAACATGCCGCGCAGGTGGTGCACGCAGTCTTCACCATATTGCTCGTACAGATGCACGATCACTTCGGTGTCCGAGCTGGTGGCAAAGCGATGACCCGCGGCCACGAGATCGCGACGCAACTCGCGGTAGTTGTAGATCTCCCCGTTCAGCACCAGATGTACACTGCCATCTTCGTTGCTCACGGGCTGGTGCCCGGTGGCGAGATCGATGATCGAGAGACGACGCATGCCGAGGCCGACCTGCCCATTGACGAAGTAGCCTTCGTCATCGGGGCCACGTGCGCGCAGTGCATCGCACATCGCGCGCACTTCTTCGGGCAGCACGCTCTGGCCATGCAGAGCGAGTATTCCTGCTATACCGCACATATCCTTCTCCTTGGGTACTTCAGGCCGTGGCCTTCACCACGCCACGCTGCAAGCGCAAGAGTGCCGAGCGCATGTAGGACTTCAGCAACAATCTTTCATCCAACTGCAGCGGCCCGATGCCGAGCAGCAGTACGTAATAGGTGAGTACGTAGAGCCCACTGCTCAGTACGAGTCGCAGCAGGATCGGGGCATCCTGCAGAAGCTGCGGCAACGAAGCCGGGATCAATGCCACCGAGGCGATCAGCAGTACGTGCGCCAGATCCTTCCATGGCAGCACCTGCGCGAACGAAACCTTGAGCAGATGCTTGATGCGCCAGAGCGCGAAAGTCTTGGCCACTGCGGTGGCGACGAGTGTGACCAGGATCGCGCCGATCAAGTCGAAGCGCTGCAGGAACCACTGGATCAGGAGCACGATGATTCCGAGACGCAGTAGGTTCTGCACGATCAGGAAGCGCGTATCTGCAAACACACGCAGGGTGCCATCGGTGAGCAGGGCCATGAACAGCATCGACACACTCCACACCGTGAATACCGGCACGCTGGCGCGATAGGCATCGGTGAAGAGGAACACGATCAGGTCGCTCGCCGTCACCAGCAACAGGCCCACCAGCGGGAAGAAGATGAAACTGAGCTTGCGCACACTTTCGAGCCAGATGGCCATGACGGCACGCATGTCGCCCGCACGTGCTTTCTCGCGCATGTTCACCATCATCACGTTGCAGGTCGAGGTCATCAGAAAATCCACCAGCGGTATCTGCAGGCAGCCTACGGCATAGATCGCGAAGGTCACTGGATCGAAGGCATAGGACACCGCATACATGTGGAAGTTGACCTGCGCGATCTCGATCACCGCTGCGATGCCGAATGGCACGGCATACCAGAGCTGGCGGCGCAGTGCCGGCATTGAAGGGCGCAACGTGCTACCGAAACGCTGCACCACGTAGTAGAGCGCAGCCAGACAGCGCAGTAGTGCAAAGAGCACCGTGCCCCACATCAACCAGTACAGATCGGCCAGCAACAGCACCGGTGCGATCGACAGCAAGGCCCTGAACACATCGGTGAGCGCATAGCTGCTCGATGCCAGAAAGTGTTCGCGGCGTACCGTCATGATGATCTCCATCACCACGGCGATGAGCATCAAGAGCAGATAGGCCGCCACCCAGGGTAGGTACTGCGCCAACGCGGCGTTGTTCAGAAGTTGCGCCGTCCATTCCCGTCCGAACCAAAGTCCCAGCGCCACCAGAGCGCCAACGCCGGCCAGCAGCAACAGACTGTTGCACACATAGGCGCCCGCGTTTTTCTCTTCGTCTGGCAGAAAGTAATAGAGACTTTCCGCCATGCCGGCCTGTGCTATGCCGAACAAGGTGGCGAACACCAGGAACAGCTGCTTGTAGCTGCCGAAGTCGTTCTGCGAAAACACGCGGGCCAGAACCAGCGGAATCGCAAAGGCCACGATGAAGCCGATGAAACGTCCGGCCATTAAAACCAACGCAGGCCGGAACAAAGGTTGTGTAGTGCTTTGCGTCATTGTCGGTCGGCGGGCGCGCTACTGGACGCACCCCTTCCTGTCCTTGAATCAAGCCAGATGCGGCCGCTGGCAACGCAGCGCCGGATCGAAAATGCCGTTGATCTGACAACTGAGGATTGACTTCGAAAAGCGCCCGATCGGATCGAGACAGGCGCGTTCCCACAACATCGTGCGCGGAATCGTGAGCAGCGGGTGCTGCGGGTCACGATGGCGGCAGATCGTGTAGGCCGCGGCGTAGCCAGCCTCCGCGGCCACCGCCACTGCGGCGCGATCGAAGCGACCATCCGGATATGCCAAATGTTTGATGCTGGTACCGAGCTGCGCTTCGAGCGTCTTGCGCGAGCCTTCCAACTCTTGCTTGAGTACCTCGGCACTCTGCTCCGCCAACAGCGCATGCGTCTGAGTGTGCGAGCCCACGGTGAAATCCTGCCGTTGCATGCTGCGCAGTTGTTCCCAGTCGAGCAGTTGGAACTCTTCCCTGCCCTTCAGATCGGTGCCGGCACTGCAGACCTTCAACAGACGTTGAATCTGCTTCGCGTCGAGAAGGTCCAGCGCCGCGCGCATCGCCTGAAACGGCGTCTTCATCGTATGAGCGTGCGGCGTCAGCTGCTCGGCGATGTCCGCCGGCAGAATCTGCTGCCACCAGTTGGGATCACGCTTGCCGCGCTGAGTCTGCAGCAGACGCGAGAACACGAAGTAGAGTTCGTCGTGCACCAGGAGCTGCCGGGTGCCGGTGAGTTCGGTGACCACGAAGATGGCGCCCGGAATGCCCTTGCGTTGCATCAGTGGCAGCGCATTGGTGTAGACGTCCTGATAACCGTCATCGAAGGTCACTGCCGCAACGGGACGGCTCGGCTGCAGCTGGCCTTGCAATACCTGCAGAACTTCGTCGAGCGTGACGAAGTCGTAATACTTGCCCACCCAGTCCAGATGACGTTCCAGCATCTTGACGCTGGTGAGCTGCGGGGCGATCGATTGGCGCGCGCTGTGTCTGAAGTTCTCGACCACCCGGTGATAACCGAGAATCAAGGGCGATCGACCGATGCCACGGCGAGCAGCGAACACGCGCTCGAGGCCGCTGACATGCAGCGTCGCTGCGCAGCTGGTCTTGATACAGGTGCGCAAGCCTTGCTTCAGCACGGGCCAGGGTGAGCCCAATCCCTCACTGCGCACTCCCATTTCTGCAGCGTTCATTTCGCCATCTCCGTGAAGCCAGCCAGTACACGTTTGATCTCGGATTTGAGAATGGCGGCGTTGCGGATGGCCGCTCCGCTGTACTTGGGTGGAAATAGATCCAATCGAATCAGCTCGCGCTCCTCTCGCGCCCACAGGTATTTGTAAAGCTCGTCGTCGTGCAGGAAGTCGAATTCCGCAGCGCCTTCCTCACAAGCAGCCTTGATGGCCATCGCCAAGGTCAGCATGCCCACGCCGTACTTGCCGAACTCTTTGTCGAACGAAGCCTGGTAGTAGTAGAAGGTGTCGGCATAACGGAACAGGTACACGATGGCGCCAGGACGGTCGTCGAGCCACAGCGTGTAGAGGCGAAGCCAGCCACGCTCCAGCGCCACCTTCGACAAGCTCAGATGGAACTGTTTGAGCGCCTCACTCTCGAGGGCGGTGGAACCACCGTCATCGGCCCAGCGCGTCAGATGCAGATCGATGAAACGCGCCATCGCATCGACGCGCTGTTCTTCGGTTTCGACCCGTTCGAATCTGACGTTGAAGGTCTTGTTCAGATTGGCGAGCTTGCGGCGGATGTCGCGCCGATGTGAATAGGCCAGCGTCTCGCAGTAGCTGTCCCAGGTATGCCCCTTCAAGTTGATGAAGGGACTGTAGTTGGTGGTCTGCCGCATCGGACGCCAACCAGCTTGCTTCAGTTCCAATGCCGTCGCCGTCATCACGAAGGAGGTCGACTCCACCCGCACCAGTTCCAGCATGACGTTGGCCTTGGTGAGACTGGCACCGATCTCGGCGAGAGCCACTTCTTCGTAGCCACGGCGGATCAGGAAGCTGAGATAGTCGGATCCCACCGTGCCCGAGGCGAGAAACTCCAGCGCACGGCAAGGACGCAGCCGTTTGAAGTTCGGCGGACACAGCGTCAGAGGCGCGATGGCGACGAGCATCCCTCTGTCGCGCACCGTGATCAGATGCAGCTTGCGCGAAGAGCTCAAGTGCTGCCACCAGCTGAACATCCATTCCCAGCTCAGGAACAGACAGTCGGAGCCGCTGTCCTGCAATAGTTCCGTCCACTCGGCCCGCAATTCGCGGAACTGCTCGGTGTCGGTGATGACTTCGGTTACCAACGATGGTGCGAGTTCAACATTTTCTCGACAAACAATACTCATGCTGGATGACTCCGCTACGGGCGCTGCGCACGCCTCAGTTCTTGTAGATAGATTCGTTGTGTGGCTTCGGTCATGCCCGTGAGCGAATGATGTTCACGAGCGATGCGACGCGATTCCCGACTGAAACGGCTGGCCAGCCTGGGGTCGTCGAGAATGTTGGTAATGGCCAATGCCAGCGCATGGGGCGCCTTCACCGGCACCAGGAACCCATTGCGACCATGGCTGACGAGCTCGGGGTTACCGCCTACATCCGTGGCGACGATGGGCACGCCCGCCGCCATCGATTCGAGCAAGGTGTTGGAAAGTCCTTCGCTGTGAGAAGGCAACACCGATACCGCCGACTCCGCCAGGATCTTGGGAATGTCCTTGCGCATGCCGACGAACTGCAATCGGGTTCCCAGGCCTTGCTGCCAGGCGGCCTGTTTCAGTTGCAGCAGATACTCTTCGTCTTCCGAGTATCCGTTGTCCTCGCGCACCACCTTCGTACCGATGACGAGGAAGTGCACGTCGGGGTGCGTCTTGTGGATCAGGGCTGCCGCCGAGATGAACTCATCGATGCCCTTCTGCGGATTGAGCCGCGCGATCATCACCACCAGCGGGCTCGTGGCCGGTACTCCCAGGCTCTTGCGGAAGGCGGGATCACTCTTGGTCTGGGTGTAGAGATTCAGATCCAGACCATTCTTGATCACGCAGATCTTCTTCTCGTCGTAGTGCTGTTCCAGCAACCAATCCCTGATCGAGTCTGCGTTCACCAGCACCTTGTCGGCCAGGCTGCATACCCACTTCTGCAACAGCTTCTGCGCCGGCGTGAGATAGACACCACGATCACGGATCGAAGCGATCACCACCGGCACCCGTGCCAGACGCGCAGCGGGAATGGCGAACACATTCGAGTAGAAGTTGTAGCTGTGCACCACCTCGATGCCGTTGCGCCGCAGGAATGCCGCAAAGCGCAACTGCTGCAGGCGCACGCCGAGCCCCCATAGGTTGCGGATCTTGAACTCCGTCATCGGAGCCCCGAGTGCGGCATAGTCCTTGAGCAGATCGCCAGCGCTGTTGAGACAGGCAAACTGCAGATCGAAACGTTCACGATCCAAGGTACGCGACAGATTCAACACCTGCCCTTCGGTGCCGCCGCTGTAGCAGGCAGTCACCACCTTCAGCAGCTTCACCGCTGCAGATCTTTCCACCGCGACCGAAGGCGTGGTCACGAGATCCGAGGTACGGGCTAACTCATGCATGGCGAACTCCACTACGCACTAGTTCATTGCTACCGCTGGAACCAGCCAGCCAGCGACGACAGATCGCACCTGCCGCCACCGCCATGCCGGCGATGTAGTAGAAGTAATAGTGATATGCCGTTGGGTGGAACATGGCCTCGAGCGCATAGGCCCAGAGACTGATCTTCAAACCTTCCGCGATGTTGTAGAGCCCCTGCATTTCTGGTCTGCCGCGCGCGTAGCGCAGCACCCACTTCGTTTCACCGAGACAGTAGAGGTACAGCACGATGAAGAAGACCAGGCCGGGAATGCCAAGCTCCACCGAAAGCTGCAGATAGACGTTGTGCACCTGCGTCCACGTCGGTCCGCGCGCCGCGTTCATCGCCAACACGTTCATGCCGATGCCGGAGCCGACGATGGGATGCGTCACCACCAGACCCAGTGCGGTCTTCATGTCCGCCAGGCGCTCCTGCGCGGAGTTGGTGGTGTCTTCCTCGACGTTGACGATCGTCGAAATGCGCGAATAGAACTCCGGCGGTATCAGCGGGATGGCGAGCACACCCACGATTATCACGATGGGAATCAGGATGCGTTCCTTGCGGTTTCTCAGGAACCACAGGTAACACATCACGATGAAGCCCATCGCGAGAAAGCCTGCCCGCGAAAAGGTCGCCATCACTGCAACCATCATCAGACCTATGATGCCGGCCAGGATCAGTCTGCGGCTGCCCTTGTTGGTCGACAGGAACAGCGCCACGGCCAGCGGCAACAGCAGGTTCAGCATCAAGGCCATGTCGTTCGGGTTGGCCGTGAGCGACGCGCTGTATCCCTTTACCCTGCCCGCATCGCCCGCCAGAAAGTTCTTCACGGTGGTGAGCGACAAGGGAATCGTCATCAACACCAACGACCAGGCCAGCGTCTTCAACTTCTCGTAGCTGCTGAGCACGTTGCACAAAAGCACGTAGACGATCAGCGTCTTGAGATAGTTCTCGAGCAGGTACGACAGACTGCCACTGGGCCAGAACGAGAACGGCATCGTGACCATCGCCCAACCCACCAACGCTGCCAGCAGATACAGCGAAAGGTTGAACATCACGAGTGGCCGTCCATCGCGCCAGCGACACCAGCAATGTGCCGCCATCGCGAGTACCGCCATCAGCATTGCGATGCGCAGCGGCGCGAGTGCCGGAATGCGCTCCTGCGGCGCCAACAGCAGGATGAAGGTGAAGCCGAGCAGAGCGAAGAACGGCAGGTTGCCGTCCGGGTCCTCGAAGGACTGGACCGAGCTTACCGGCCTCGCGACGGTGGGCGCCCACCAAGAACGTTCCATTACAGACTCACGACGCGTCCCTTGCCACGCGGCAGGCCGTTGGTGGCATGGCGCGTGTCGACGACCAGTTCGGCGTTGTTGACGATCATCCGGTAATCGAACTCCGGATGGTCGGTGAGGATCAGTACGCAATCGGCAGAAGCGAGCAGCTCGGGATCGAGCTCACGCGAGAACAGCGTGGCGCCCTTGATTTCGATGCTCGGCACGTGCGGATCGCTGTAACTGATCTGCGCCCCCTTCGCTTGCAGATTGGCGAGTACCTGCAGCGCGGGAGACTCTCGGATGTCACCGACACCACGTTTGTAGGCCACACCGATGGCGTGCACGGTGGCGCCATTGAGGCAACGCTGTACCTGGTTGAGCTCGTCGCTGATCAATTGCACGACGTGGCCCGGCATGGATTGGTTGATTTCCTCGGCCAGCGGAATGAAGCGCGCCTCGTAGTTGCTCAGGCGCATCTTCCATGCGAGGTACGCGGGATCGATCGGAATGCAGTGACCACCGATGCCGGGACCCGGATAGAACGGCATGAAACCGAAGGGCTTGCTGGCAGCGGCATCGATGACTTCACGCGACTGCACACCGAGCTGGCGGCACATGAGCGAGAACTCGTTGGCGAGCGCGATGTTCACGCTACGGAACACGTTCTCATAGAGCTTGGCAAGCTCTGCCACTTTCGGCGACGACACCTCGATCACGCGATCGACGATCTGACGATAGAGCTGTGCAGCCAGGCTGGTGCAGAGCGGCGTCACCCCACCGGTGACCTTGGGGATCTGACGCACTGCGAACTTCTTGTTGCCGGGATCGATGCGCTCGGGCGAGAAAGCGAGGAAGAAATCTTCACCCGCCTTGAGGCCGCGCTCTTCGAACAACGGCAGCAGCAACTCTTCCGTAGTGCCCGGGTAGGTGGTCGATTCCAGAATGATGAGTTGACCAGGGCGCAGATCCTGCGCCAGGCGCTGCGCGGTTTCGAGCACGTAGGAGATGTCCGGATCCTTGCTCTTGCGCAGCGGCGTCGGTACGCAGATCAGGATCACGTCGTGATCCGCCAACTGCGAGTAGTCGGTGGTGGCGCGATAGTTACCGCTGTCGCTCAAGCGTTTGAGCATGTCGCTGGTGACATCGGGCGTGATCGATTCACAGCGCTGCAGACCTTCGATCCTGTCTCGGTCGACGTCGATGCCGCTGACCGTGAAGCCGGCATCGGCGAAGGCCATGGCCAGAGGCAGGCCCACATAGCCCTGTCCGATCACGGCAACATGAGCCTGATGGGTATCGATCAGATGAAGGAGACCGCTGTAGGTATCAGCGGCCAGCTTTGGTGCGTCATTGCGAACGAGTTCGAGCGTGCGCATAAGGGCATCTCTCATTTTGCAGTTGGTGATTGGCGATGGTGTGGAACGGGCACCGAAGGCGCCCGGGTGGCTGAACTTTCCTATTCGGAAACGACCAGCCTCGGACTTGCATGTGCAGGGCTGACAGGCGCAGTTGCCTCCGTCGTGGCGCTGCTGCGATGGCCGGCCACGACTACCCAGAGGGTTTCGGCGAGGATGCGCAGATCCAGCCAGAACGAGTAGTGCTTCAAGTAGTAGAGGTCGAAGCGGAGTTTCTCGATTTCTTCATTGATGTTGTTGGCATAGCAGTAACGGACCTGTGCCCAACCGGTGATGCCGGGGCGAACGTTGCAGCGCAGGCTGTAGAACGGAATCTGCATGCCGCATTCGGGCGTGTTGCGCGCCACCAGCATCAACAGCGCATAGCTCGATGCAGGATGCGGACGTGGCCCCACCAGGTTCATGTGGCCCAGCAGCACGTTGATGAACTGCGGCAGTTCGTCGAGGCGAAAACGGCGCAGCCAACGTCCGACTCGGGTGATGCGATGACGGTTGTCGCCTTCCCATTCGGATTTGGTGGCGCCTTCCACACGCATGGTGCGGAACTTGAACAAGGGAAAGCGCTTGCCGTGCAGCCCGCAGCGCTGCTGCACGAAGAATACGGGGCCGGGCGTGTCGAGCTTGATCAGCACGGCGATCAGGGCCATCAGCGGCAGGAATACGGTGAGTCCCACCAAAGCCGTGACCAGACTCAGCGCGCGACTGCAGAACAGCGAGCCGGCACGCGGACGAAAGAGGTCGCTGAAGATCACCTGACGCGGCGCCAGCGTTTCGATCGGCAGTTTGCCCGTCAGACGCTCGTAGACGTCGTCCGCCTGTTCCACGCTGACGTTGTGTTCGCAGCGCGCTTCCAGCAACAACTGATCCGCTCGGCACGATTGATTGTAGGGATAGCCGACGATGATGCTCTGCGGTCGATAGTGATCGATGATCTTGCGCAGCTCTTCGATGCCGCCCAGCACCGGCACGCCGTAGCCCGGGCTGCCACCCTGCTGATCCGGAGTCACCACACCGATGACGTGATAGGTGGACTTGGGGCTTTGACGAATGGCATTGAGCAGTTCTTTGACGAAGGCGCCGCTGCCGAGCACCAAGGTGCGCGTTCTTTCCGTTGTAGTTTTCATGGGAGTATCGACTCCGTATGCGCCAGGCCACGCGTCGATGACGCGACGCGCCGCCAGGCTCGCATGCCCAAAGCAAGTTGGTTGATTGAAGGAACTGCGACGTAGGGACTAGCGGTCGATCTGTGAGCCGCCGTTGAACACGAGGCCCAGGACGGATTCGGGACGCATGGAATCCAATGCTTCTGCCAGTACACCGCGTTTGGTCACGTTCTCGCGCACGACCACCAGGAAGCCGTCGATGCAGCGCGCGATGAGTGCGGTATCAGGCAGTTTCACGATCTTCGTCGTATCGATGATGACGTAGTCGTAGCGCTGACGTACTTCATTGATGACGTCGACGAAGCGCGGTGACTTCAGTAATTCGTACGGCGTTTCCACCGTACCGCCGCTGACCATCAGGTACAGATTGAAGTCGGGTACGAAATGGATCGCCTGCTCCAGTTTCAAGGTGCGATTGCGTACTGCGTCGATCAAACCCGGTCCGAAGCTGCGGGCCAGACCGAGATATTCATTCACACCACCCTGGCTACGACGCAGATCGAGATCGATCAGCAGCACCTTCGTGGCCGGATCCAGTGCCAGCGCACCCGCCAGGTTGATCGCGGTCAGGGTCTTGCCTTCACCATCGCTGGGGCTGGTGATGCCGATCACCATGCCCTGCTCCGGGCGATGCATGTTTTCCACCGCGAGACGCAGACCGAAGTAGTTCTCGCCGTAGACCGGAGCCAGCTTCGACCAACAGACCAGACGCGGATCGATGTGCGTCTTCTTGTTGATCTTCAGCAGGACTTCTCCGGCGTAGTGCGGCGCAATCTTGCCTGCTTCCGCCGGCACGCGCGGTTGCAGTTCCACCGGTGCTTCCTTCAGTTGGATGACATTGATTTCGCTCATGTCGCTCATGCCTCTGGCTGACTAGCCTGCGAGAGTCCAAACCAACTGCTGGGCGTTCTGACCGTAGCGGAAGGACAGGTAACTGAGGATGACGATGCCGATGCCGGCGAGGATGCCGACGAGCACGAAACGCACCGCCTTGCCCCAACGCTCACCGCTCGTGCGGATCGCTCCGACCGTGGCAATGACCGGCACTCGGGTGAAGCTGGAGATCTCCGAGCGGCTGTGGAAACTGGAGTCGATGAGTTCCACCAGGAAAGCCATGCCCACACCGAAACCTCCAGCCAGGAACAAGGCCACCAGCATCAGGCGCGAACGTTGCGGCGCGCGCGGCGTGTCCGGCGGGATGGCGGCTTCGAGCACGCGGAACTCCTGACTCTGCTCGACTCCAAGCGACTCGGCCAGGCGCGTGTCCTGATACATGCGCTGCAGAGCCAGATATTCCTCGCGCGCGGCATCGTAGTCCGCCGCGAAACTCTTCAGCTCCGCTTCGATCTGCGGCGCCGTTTCGATGCGATGCAGAAGCGTGGCGATGTCGGCACGCAGGCGCTGTTCCTGCTGACGCAGTACGGCAAGTTCGGAATCGATGTCGGCTGGGTTGGGACGAACCGGCTGATCCTTTGGCTCCTCCAGTTCAGACAGCGGCACCGCCGTGCGCTGCCGTTCGGCTTCCAGATCGCGGATCTCCGTCTGCAGACGAATGATGTTGGGATGATTGGAGGTGTAGCGCGTCTGCAGCTCGGCCAGCTCACGTTTCAGACGATCGAGTCGCAAGCTGCTGCTCAACCCCACGACGTTTTCAGTGCCGGTGCCGGTTGCGGCGCCGAGCAGCAAGCTATCGCGTCGCGCGAAGAGTTGAACCTGTTTTTCGCCATTGAGCCGCAACTCGGCATTCAAACGCTCCAAGGTGGCGAGGTTGAGCTGCTGCTGTTCGGGCAGCTGCCCCATGTGCGAGGCCTTGTACTCGTTGATGCGAGCTTCCTGTGCGGCGAACTTGGCGCGGGCCGCCTCCAGCTCCTTGCGAATGAACTCGGACGCGCGCTCGGTTTGTCCCATCTTGAGCAGCTCGTTCTCCGCCTTGAAGCGTGCGGCGATGTCATTCGCCACCGCTGCGGCGAGTTCGGGATCCCAGGTCTGATAACTGATAGTGATGGCGTAGACCGAGCTGCGCCCCCACTCCACCTGCGACGAAGCACGCTGATCGATGGTGATGTCCTTGCGCAGACGATTGATCAACGCTTCGGCCGGTACGCGACCACTGAGGTTCGGATAGAGGTTGAACTTGTCGATCACCTGCTGCAGTTGCGAGCGGCTCATCACACTCTGTCTGACCACTCCAAGGCGCTGGTCGAGTTCGTTAGAGGTGGCAACCTTGATGAGCGATTCGGCCATCACGTCTTCACCGAACAGGATCGTGGTGGATGCGCGATAGAGGGACGGCAAGGCGATGATCAGACTGAGCGCAACCGCAGCAGCGCTGCTGAAGCACAGAATGGCTATCCATTTGCGGCGCTGCCATTTTGCGTACAGCGCATCCAGTATCGCGCTGATCGAAGGCGCGTCATTCATGACGATTTCTGCGGGTTGCATGGCTGCGTTGCTCAAGGTACGAGGATGATGTCACCAGGGAATACCAACACCTGATCGTCGTTGTTGCGCGAGCTGGCGTACTTCTTGAAGTTGAACTTGATCTTCTCGGTTTCACCTTGATAGGGCCGCAGGATCAGGATGTCCGAGGGCGATGCGAACTCGGTGAGACCTCCAGCCTGCGCCAGCGCATCGAGCACGGAAGCCTGGCTTCTGAATTCGAAGCGTCCCGGCAGATGCACTTCACCCAGTACGGAGACGGTGTAGCTGTGCACCTCATCCACCACCACCGAAACCTCCCCGGGTACGATGGTCATGAAGTTGCTGAGGTTCTGTTCGACGGCGGTCTTCAGTTCCATCGGCGTCATGCCCACCACGAACAGGTCGCCGATCAAGGGTAACGAGATCATGCCGTCGGGGCGTACCGTGACCGTGCGATTCAGTTCCGCGTGGTTCCACACACTGATGGTGAGCACGTCCGCCGGTCCCACCATGTATTCCATCACCTGAGCCTTCTGCATCTGGTAGACGTCGGTGCCATACAGACGTGGATCGTCATTGCGGCCGCCGCTGGCACAGCCGGCGAGCCAGAAACATAGTGCGAAGAGTGCCAGGGCGCGCAGGCCCACGAGGCGAAGTTTGGGTTTGATGTCGTTCATGATCTGCTCCATTGGCCGAAGTAGGCGCTAGCGAGTGGTACGGTCTTCGCGCCTCGGATAGGTCAGATAAAAGCCCAACATGACTACGTTGCGTGCAACGTCCTCGGTCAAGCCGCTGACGAAGTCCACTTCCTGGTAGTACATGTCATAGGACGCCGTAAGGTGCAGATACGGCGTGATGCGGTAGCGCGCCATCAGCTCCGCGCGATAGATGTCCACCGCGTAATCCGTCTGCGACAACTTGCCGAAAGCCGGAGTCACACGCAGTTCGAAGCGCGAACCCACCGTATGGGTAAAGGCCGCGGAATAGGTTTCCGCCTCGATCCTTCCTGCCTCACCCAAGAGGGTGGTTTCGTTGCGCTCGTAACTGAGCATCAGGTCGCCGCCGATGTGCGAGCGGCGCAGCGACAGACGCACGTAGGGATCGACTTCATCGTCGTTGATGCGCGGTCCCACTTGTCCGCGCAGTTGAATGCGTTCGGAAAGATCGTATTGAACCCCCACCCAGGGCATGTGCGTTTCCTGCGTGCCAACGGTGAGTGGAACACCGCTCTCGTCAGTAGTAAGACTCTTGAAGTCATATTGCCGATAGGTGTAGCCGTACTCGATCAGGGTCTTCGCCGACCTCTGCCAACCGAACTCGCTTTCGACGATTTGTGTTTCGCTTTCGAGCGCATCGGCAAGCTTGTCATTGGTATGGCTGTAGCCAAGGCGAGTGCCCCAGGTCGGCGTCATCTGGAAAGTAACGGCGGGCTGGATCGCCAAGCGCTCCGCTTGCGCGCGACCGACGAACAAGCCCGGCACGGCACTGCCGGTGCCGAGCGTGATGTCGGCCGGCGTGTTGGTTTCGGTGTAATGCACCTCACCTTCGAGCGCGAAACGACGCGTCAATTGATGCGTGCCCTGGAAGTCGGCAAAGGTACGTACGGAATCTGAATCCAAGGTAGTGAACTTTTCGTACTTTTCCGAATCAAAGCTGTATCGCGCCTGCATGGACGTACGCTGCGATTCGTAGCCCACTTCCAGTTCCGGGCTGACACGAAGAGCCGTGTCCGATTGTTCTTCGTCGATACTGAAAAAGATGTTGTCATCATGGATCGAGCTGACACCAATTCCAGGTACCGCATAAAAGCCCTGCCGGCTTTCCTGAGCTTCGACCGATCCCATGGTCGCGCAGCTCACACCGACGAGCATCATCAGAATTTTGCGCTTCATATTAGTAGGCTCCTTCCTGCGAGCACTCGTTGCCGCGTGGCGACTTACACCGGCACGACATCGGAACAGTCGATGCTGACGGCCACACTGCGCTGAAGTAATTGAACGGATACGACGAAATAGCCTTTTTTATGATCAGTTTTCACCAGAATTCCGCGCATGTTGAGCATCGGTCCACGCACGATGCGCACCTCGGTGCCCGCCTTCAGATACGGATAGGGCGTGGCCGGCATGCGGCTTTCCATGAGTTGCTTAATACTGGCTATTTCCTCTTCTGGTACTTGCGCAAGTCGATTCCAACTTTTCCCGAGCATCGACACGACACCCTTGGTCTTGCTGATGTCGAGAAAAGAAGCTTTGTCGATGGCATGGCGCACGAAGAGATAACCCTTGAACATGGGTTCCATGCGGTAGGGTTGGCCCTTCGCACCGAGCGCCCAGCGGCTGATCAAGGGAAGGAAGACGTCGTAATCCTTGGCCGCGAGTTCATCGTGCACACGATGTTCGAAGTTGCTGCGCGTCCACAGTACGTGCCACGCAGGCTGCGGGTCGATGATGTCATCCAGGAGAGAGTAGAGTTCTCCGGACGTCCCCGTTTCGATGCTTGCATTTCTTAGTGACAAAGCTTCGCCCCTTCGTTTCCCATCCTGGGAATTGCGCAAACTGAAAAGAGTGAGCCGGTACCACTAGGATGACCGCATTGGCCAACCTACCGGCTGTTGTTGTTCTGTTTGTCTCTTGCTTGCTACTTGTTATTCGACGGTGACGCTCTTCGCGAGATTTCTCGGCTTGTCAACGTCGTAGCCCCTGCTCACCGCTATGTGATAAGCCAGCAGTTGCAAGGGGATGGCCGCCAATATCGGCATGAGGAATTCCTGCGTTTTCGGGATGTAGAACACATGGTCCGCAACTTCTGAAATTCGACTGTCACCTTCATTGGCAATGACTACCACGATACCGCTACGGGCTTTCACTTCCTGAATTGCAGCGAGTACCTTCTCATACAGCATGCCTTCCGTGGCAATCACGACGACCGGCAGGTAACGGTCGATCAGGGCGATCGGACCGTGTTTGAGTTCACCTGCGGCATATCCTTCAGCGTGAATGTATGAAATCTCTTTGAGTTTGAGCGCTCCCTCGACCGCGATCGGATGCATGATCCCGCGTCCCAGGAACAGGGCATTGGATGCCCTCGAGAAGAGCTGCGACAGTTCGACCAGATGGTCGTTCTGCAGCAGGATGCGCTCGATCAACTCCGGCAATTGCATCAGCTCGCGCAAGAGGGCCTGCGCGGCTTGTTTGCTGAGCTTGCCGTTGGAAACTCCGAGTGAAATGGCCACTAGGACCAGCGCCACCAGTTGGCAGGTGAAGGTCTTGGTCGAAGCCACACCTATTTCTGGGCCAGCGTGCGTGAGCACTACCGCATCGGATTCACGTCCGATACTGGAACCGATGACGTTACAGATGGAAAGGATCTTGGCACCTGCGCGGCGTGCTTCCTTCAATGCCGCCAGCGTGTCGGCCGTTTCGCCCGACTGGGAGATGCCGATGACGAGTTTCTCCGGCATGTGCGCCAAGGGCCGATAACGCGACTCGGAGGCGATGTCGACATCGACCGGAATTCCGGCGATCGACTCGATCAGGTATTTGCCGACCAGGCCCGCGTGCCAGGAACTGCCGCAGGCGAGAATGGAAAGCCGTTTCGTATCGGCGAATTCGGCAGTGTTGGGGAAACCGGCATCGAGGAAGCCGATGGTTTCGTCCACTGCGTTGAGTTGACCCTTGATGGTGTCGAGCACCGCGCGCGGCTGCTCGTAGATCTCCTTCAACATATAGTGCGGATAGCTGCCCTTGTCGGCCGCACTCGCATCCCATGCTATGCGAATGGGTTTGCGTGCGACCTGGTCACCGCTGTCGAGCAAATAGATGTTGACGCCATTGCGGGTGAGCACCGCGATCTCGCCGTCTTCCAGGATCTGGATGTCGCGGCTGTAATGAAGAATGGCGCTGATGTCGGAGGAAATGAAAAGGCCATCGACACTGTGACCGACGACGAGCGGCGGTCCACCATGGCGGGCCACCACGATCTGCTCGGGCGCATGCTTGCTGATCACCGCGATGGCGTAGCTGCCGCGCAGCTGAGTAAGAGATTTCTTGACGGCCACCTGCAGGTCACCATCGAAGTTCATCTCTATGAGATGAGCGATGACTTCGCTGTCGGTCTGCGAGACCAGGCGATGTCCCTTGGCTTCGAGCTCGCGGCGAATGTCGATGTAGTTTTCGATGATGCCGTTGTGGACAATGGCGATCGCACCACTGCAGTCGGCATGAGGATGTGCATTGACGTCGCTGGCTTCACCATGAGAAGCCCAGCGCGTGTGCGCGATGCCGAGGCATCCGTCGAGAGGAGAGCTCTGCAGCAGCTGCTGCAGACCTGCGTTGGTGCCGGCGCTTCTGCGCACGGCGAGTTGATCCCCGTTCAAGGTTGCCATGCCGGCCGAGTCGTAACCACGGTACTCGAGCCGGGCCAGGCAATCCATTAGAACTCCCTGCGCCTGCTGGTTGCCCAGATATCCCACGATCCCACACATGTTATTCTTATTCCCTGCTGAGTTTCTTACTTGGTAGTAGAAACAGTTCCTAACCCCACGTGGCGCAGGATATGTAACAGAGACGTAATAGAGCGATCAGGACTTACCCTGATTTGTTCATAGGGAATCACTGAGCACCTACCGGTGAGCCACCGATGGACCAATCAGGGAAATACCCGAGTCGCAGCGTTGACACAGCGCGTCACTAGGCAGTGCTACTTCGCTTCCTTATATTCGGCGACTTTTTTTGCGAAGTTTTTCGCAGGAAAAGTGCTCAGCTTGAGCAAAGAGGGGTATTTTTCTCCGTAATTTTGTGTATGCCCATCTTCGACCCGCTCCTCCGACACACGCCTTAGCTGAAGCTCGTCCAGCGCAAACGAGCATTTCCTCCAATTTTTTTCATGAACGTTTGATCCGTCGGATGCCGCTCTCTATGTATGGGAAGACGCGGCACTCACCCAGGAGGGTCAGACATGGAAATCATCATTGATTTCTTCGAGGGCATTACATGGACGGAGATCATCTCTTCTTGTTTGCGCATCCTCATGGTGTTGCTCTTGGCCTGGATCGCCATGAAGTTGCTGAGTCTTTTCGTCAGTCATCTCGAGCGCGATCTGCTGTTCAAGAGTCAGAAGGAAGGTGAGCCACCTTCGGAATCACGCAAGCGTATCGAAACGATCACTCGACTCGTAAAGCAAGGCTTGATGCTTGCGCTGTGGACGACGGCAAGCTTGGTGATTCTGCAGGAGATTGGTGTAGAGGTTGGCCCCATCATCGCGAGCGCCGGTATTGCCGGAGTCGCTCTCGGCTTCGGTGCACAGAATCTCGTGCGCGACATGATCGCCGGCTTCTTCATCATCCTCGAGAATCAGATTCGCGTAGGTGACGTTGCCATCATCAACGATACCGGCGGACTCGTGGAGCGCATCAACTTCCGCACGACAGTGCTACGCGACCTGGCCGGCGTGGTCCATGTCTTTCCCAACGGCGCCATCGAAAAGCTCGCCAACATGACCAACGAGTGGTCGGCCTATGTATTCGATCTGCGTGTCTCTTATCTGGAGGATACGGATCGCGCCATCGGCATCATCCGAAGTGTCGGCGAGAAGATGCTGAGCGAACCGAAGTACCGCACGATGATGTTGGGAGAGCCCGAGATCTTCGGTGTGGACGTGCTCGATGAATCATGGCTGATCATCAAAGGTCGCTTACGTACCAAGCCCATCCGCCAGTGGGATGTGGGTAGGGAGTTTCTGCGTCGCATCAAGTTGGCTTTCGACGAGCATGGCATCGAATTCCCTGCAACGCGGCGCTCGCTTGCCCTGCACGACAGTGAAAGACAGTCGGCCTTGCTCGAGACCCTGGGGGCACATATGCGGGATGGACGCGACGACTTCAGGGCGGGAAGCAAGTCCTCCTCCACGCCTCGCGGCACGCATACCGATGATGCCTTCAGCAAAGAGGAAATTCGGCAAGTCGAACGGCAGCATGGACAGCACCGTGCGACCGAGGACGGCCCCCAGTAGAGCACGAGACAGCTTGGGCTTTTCAGGTATAATTCGCGGCTCTTTCAGGGCCTATAGCTCAGTTGGTCAGAGCAGGGGACTCATAATCCCTTGGTCCCAGGTTCAAGTCCTGGTGGGCCCACCACTCCTCCCTCTTTCCTAGCGCCGTTCGTTCGTCTTCAGCTGTCGGAGCGACGCGCATTACAGCCATGACCAGTGACGCCACAATCAGGCCCGGACCTCCAACAGAGGTTTCGCTCGCCTTGCTGGTACTCATCGCATTCAGTGGCACCTTGGGCATGCATGTCTTCGTGCCGGCCTTGCCTGCCGCGGCGGAGTCTCTGCGTGTCGATAGTCAGACGATCCAGTTCTCCATCACCATCTACATCCTGGGACTCGCCATAGGACAGCTGTTCTATGGACCGTTGTCCGATGCCATCGGCCGACGGCCTTCCGTCCTGCTCGCGCTCGGCATCTATGTATGCGGCGGGCTCGCCAGCTTCTTCGCTTCCAACATAGTTCTTCTATTGGTCGCTCGCTTGGTTCAGGCACTCGGCGGTGCCGGAGCTCTCGCCATCACGCGCGTCATCGTGGCAGACACCAACAAGGGCGCCCCAGCCACTCGCAAGATCGCCATCCTGAATCTGATCCTGCTGGTCGGCCCCGGCCTGGCGCCAGTGGTCGGCGCCGAGATCGCTGAGCTTTTCGACTGGCGCATGATCTTTCTCTTTCTCGCCTTGCTCGGTGCCGTTGGCATCGGCTTCTCACTGATATCTCTGCCCGAAACGGCAGTGACGCGACAGTCTGCGCACCCTGCACGCATCTTTCACAACTTCAGGACGCTGTTGCAGGACAAGAATTTCTTCCGCGTCGTGAGTGGTGGAGCCTTCGGCTCGACTGCTTGCTATGGCTACTTCGTCTCAGCTCCTTTCATTCTGAGCGAGAGCATGGGACTGAGCACACGCACCGTTGGCTACTGCGTCGGCGCCACGCTCGCTGCTGCAGCAGTCGGCAACATGCTGACGCGCTCCATCGTCGGGCGTGTGAGAGATCGGCAGATACAACTGACTTACGCGGGCTTGGCTGCAGCGACCGGAGCGACCTTCCTGCTCTCTGCGCTGACCAATCTACTGACGCCCGTATGGGTCGTGGCGATGAGCATGTTGATTCTGTTCTGCGCCGGTGGATTGAGTCCGGTTTCGATCAGCATGTCGTTGCGCCATGCGCGCGACCAGGCAGGTTCCGCCGCGGGACTCTTCGGCTTCTTTCAGATGTCCAGTGGTGTGATCTGCAGTTCCGTAGCTGGTTTCTTCAGCGATCATGCACTCGGCTGCGGCATCGTGCTGTGTGGGGCCTATGTCTTTTGCTTCAGCCAATTCTTTCGTGTTCAACACGACGAGATATGAACAAGGCCAACGTCAGATAAGAAAAAGCCCGGATTTTCCGGGCTTTTTTTGATGAGAAGTTTCACTTACGTGTGATGGGATTGGCCTTGGCGTCGTTGAGGAAATTCTG
>CALEJT010000004.1 GCA_937898685.1 uncultured Gammaproteobacteria bacterium
CTATCTCGACCACTCCTTGCGAGGGCTTGGATAAAGATGCTGTGTGTCGCGCGATTGCCTAAGTCCATGTCGAGTTCATCCTTATCCACCCGTTTCGGGAAGGAAATGGTCGCATATCTAGGTTGCTGGCAGATGTGAGGGCCGTCCTAGGAGGACTGGAGCCACTTGGATATCAGGTCTGGGAAGAGGACAAGGCGCGGTATTTGAGTGCGATTGGAAGGTCCTTAAAGCGACCGGTTTTACCTGCTACGAGACGAGCCTTTATTTCTTGGTCGGGTGTCCCTTTGCAATTGCGGTGGAGCCGGCAATCGCTTCCAGCATGCGATCCCGATTAACTTTCAGGCGATTGGGCTTCTGCTGCTGCATGGTCGAGTCTCCACCAAGTGGGGCACATATACGCAGATTTGCCTACTCGAAGCTGCGTAGAAGAAGCACGAAAAAGAAAGGCCAGCCCTGCGGCTGGCCTTTCGGAATTGGTAGCAATGGGTGGGCTCGAACCACCGACACCAGCATTATGAATGCTGTGCTCTAACCGACTGAGCTACATTGCCATCGATACTGCGTATTCGGAGACTTCCAAACCCACCGGGGTGGGCCCTGGAAAGGGCGCAAATTTTGCTCACTGCCTCCCGCTTTGTCAAGCCACTGCCGGGCCTCCGAGACCTCCCTTCTTCCTCCTTTATTTATAGGTATGGGCCGCGGCCAAGCCCAGCCCTGAGGACTCGGGCCTCGGCAACCCGATGCGCCAGGCTGGGTGTGTCACACGAAGCAGAGCAAGAGCCCCAATCCCTCCCATTACTCCCGAAACCACCTCCGCGAACACTCCAATCTCCCGCGAACGTTCGGGCAGCGCTTGCAAACATTGAATCAGCAGATGTTCAAGTAGAGCCAAAAGCTCCCCAACTTCAGCAGTTGTCCGGGCAGCGCAGACGCCGGGAGTGCGGTGAGGATGAGCGATGTCGATGTGGTCGCCAGTAGCGCGGATGCGCCCAAATCGACACAGCAGACTCGCAGGTAGCCAACCGACATCGTGAAGAGCGAGCGCACACCCGGTGGCTTCGCCTTACCAAGAACAGCGTACTGCGATGCTGCAATTGCGCTGGCGAGATGAGGCTGCTCCATCTATCGCCGCAGCAACCTTGAAAAAGCCGCTCAACGTCACTATCTGCATGCGTGCCGATGTGGCTCAGGGGACTGCGTGTCTTCGCTGGATGATGACCAGCGGCTAAGGTCTAAATGACCTCTAGCGTCTGCACATCGCCAGCGTGGCAATCTCGTCGTACTGAACTGCGCCGTTGCACGACCGCCGTGGCAAGCCCTGGCGAAGACGCGTTTCCCTCCTAAACAGCTAATCAAGTCATTTGTTGAATAGGAGATGTCCATGCGGTCTTACGCCATACAACCCATTCCAGCAGTGAATTCGGTGGCGGTCATTGGCAACTACCTACCACGCCAATGCGGCATCGCTACCTTCACCACCGACCTCGTCACGGCCCTCGCGCGCCAGAATCCCAATCTCGACATCTGCACCATTGCGATGAACGACAGGCCCGAAGGCTATGCCTACGGCAATGACGTCCACTTCGAGATCAACCAACAAAACCTGCGCGAATACGAACTGGCGGCCGACTACCTCAACATCCATAAAGTCGATGCCGTCTGTGTGCAACATGAATACGGCATCTTCGGCGGCAAGGCCGGTGGTTATCTGTTGAAACTGCTTTCGGAAGTCAGAGCACCGATCGTCACCACGCTGCACACAGTCCTCACCACGCCCACCGAAGACTATCGCAACGTCATGCTGCGCCTGGCGGAATACTCGGAACGCCTGGTCGTGATGAGCCACAAGGCGATGGACATCCTCGACGAGGTCTATCGCATTCCACGCGAGAAAATCCGCTACATCCCGCACGGCATCCCCGACATGCCCTTCGTCGATCCGAACTACTACAAGGATCAGTTCGGTGTGATCGGCAAACAATTGCTGCTGACCTTCGGCCTGCTATCGCAGAACAAGGGCATCGAATATGCGATACGTGCGCTGCCCAAAGTGGTCGAACGTCATCCCGACATCGTCTACATGGTATTGGGTGCCACGCATCCGCACGTGGTGAAAGCGGAGGGCGAAACCTATCGTCTGCAACTGCAAAGTCTGGTACGTCAGTTGGGACTCGAGAAACACGTGGTGTTCCACAATCGCTTCGTCACCTACAAGGAACTCTGCGAATATCTCGCCGCCACCGACATCTACATCACACCCTATGTCAACGAAGCGCAGATCACCTCCGGCACGCTCGCCTATGCCATGGGCACCGGCAAACCCGTCGTTTCCACGCCCTATTGGCACGCGGCGGAAATGCTTGCGGACGGGCGCGGCAAACTCGTGCCGTTCAAGGATTCCGACGCTTTGGCCGATGCGCTGATCGACTATCTCGACAATGAATCGGAGCGTCACATCACGCGCAAACGCGCCTATGACTTCTGCCGCAGCGCAGTGTGGAACGAAGTCGCACGCAGTTATCTCGACACCTTCGCCGAGGTGAAGCACAGCCGCAGCTTCCATCCCAAACCCTATCGGCCCTCGTCGAAGCTCGATCAGCAGCGTTCGTATTCGCGCGGACTGCCGGACGTGAAACTCGATCGTCTGCTCGCGCTCACCGACGACACCGGCATGCTGCAGCACGCCAAGTACACCGTGCCCGATCGCGCCCACGGTTATTGCACCGATGACAACGCCCGCGCCTTGTTGGTGACCGCGCGGGTGCAGCGCCTGCTCCCGGAAAACGCCAAGCTTTGCGACAAGCTGTGCGACACCTATCTTGCCTTCCTGCTGCATGCCTTCAACGAAGAGCGTGGCCGCTTCCGCAACTTCATGGACTACGGCCGACGCTGGTTGGAAGAGGTGGGTTCGGAAGATTCACATGGCCGCGCCGTGTGGGCACTCGGCAGTGCTGTGTCGCTGCTGAGCGATGCACGGCAACAACCGTTGATCGTTACCTTGTTCAAGCGTGCGGTGCCTGCCTGTGAATTGCTCACTTCGCCGCGCGCAATGGCGTTCTCGCTTTTGGGCATGACCGACTATCTCGACGTGATGCCCGGAGATTCCGACATCAAACGTCTGCGCGGTGACTTGGTGGAGGAACTCTTCAAACGTTTTGCCTCGACCAAGCCCGAGTGGCCCTGGCCCGAGGACAAGGTCACCTACGACAACTCGCGGCTGTGTCAGGCCTTGATTGCCGCAGGCCAAGCACTGCAGCGCGACGATGTGATCGAGGCGGGACTACGCTCGCTGCGTTGGTTGCTGAAGCAGCAGATGAGCGACAAATGTTTCGTGCCCATCGGCAACCAGGGTTGGTTCGTGAAAGGCGGTACACCTGCGCGTTTCGATCAGCAACCGCTGGAAGCGGCAGCTGCAGTGGAAGCCTGCCTGCTGGCGCATGCAATTTCGCAGGAGTCCGAGTGGCTGCAGTATGCGCAGTCGGCCTTCAACTGGTTCCTCGGCAACAACGATCTCAATCTTGCGCTCTACGACGCCAAGACCGGTGGTTGCTGTGACGGTCTCGAAATCAATGGCGTCAATCGCAACCAGGGGGCCGAATCCACGCTCGCGTGGTTGCAGGCCTTGACCGCGATGCATCGCATCTATGCCGAGGATACTCTGCAACAAGAGGGCGTGAGTCGTAAGGAGGTGGCCCGGGAGGTGGTGGCATGAGGATCGCGATGCTTTCCCCTATTGCCTGGCGCACGCCGCCGCGTCATTACGGGCCCTGGGAGAACGTGGTATCGCTCCTCACCGAGGGCCTGGTTGCGCGTGGCGTCGATGTCACACTATTTGCTACGGGCGATTCCGAAACCAACGGCACGCTGCATTCGGTGTGCGCGCGCGGCTATGAAGAAGACACGCGCATCATTCCCAAGGTATGGGAATGTCTCCATATCGCGGAGTTGTTCGAGCAGGCCGAGCGCTTCGACCTCATTCACAATCACTTCGACTTCCTGCCGTTGAGTTATTCGGGGCTCGTGCGCACGCCGGTGTTGACCACCATTCACGGCTTTTCTTCGCCGGGAATCCTGCCGGTCTATCAGCGCTACAACACCCGCGGCCATTACGTCGCGATCAGCGAGGCCGATAAACGTCCTTCATTGGACTATGTCGCCACCATTCATCATGGCATCGATCTCAAGCATTTCACGCCTGTGGAGAAGCCCGGCGACTATCTCTTGTTCTTCGGTCGCATCCACCCCGACAAGGGTACGCGTGAAGCGATCCGCATTGCCGAGCTGGCGGGCAAGCGCCTGGTGATCGCCGGCATCATTCAGGACAGGGATTACTACGCCCAGTATGTGGAGCCTGCCTTGGCGCGGGACCGCGTGCAATATGTCGGTTCAGTGGGGCCGCAGCAGCGTGACGAATTGCTCGGCGGTGCATTGGCGCTACTGCATCCGATCAATTTCGCCGAGCCCTTCGGCTTGTCGGTGATCGAAGCCATGGCCTGCGGCACACCGGTGATCGCGTTCGAGAAGGGCAGCATGCCGGAACTCATTCGCGACGGGGAAACCGGTTTTCTGGTGCACGACGTCGAAGCCGCCGCTGCAGCAGTGGCGCGTCTGCATGAGATCGATCGGCGCAATTGTCGCCGTCATGTCGAAAGTCGCTTCAGCGTCGAGCGCATGGTGGAGGACTACCTCGCACTCTATCGCCGGCTCATCGCGCAGCACGCGCGCGAGGACAGCCGCCCCTGGGGTTGCTACAAGGTCCTTGCCGAGGCGCCCGACTACAAAAGCAAGGAAATCACGGTGATGCCGGGCAAGCGGCTGAGCCTGCAATCGCATCGTCGCCGCGACGAACATTGGCTGGTGCTCGAAGGCGAGGGCGTTGCCACCATCGACGAACGGCAGATTCCGCTCAAACCTGGCACTGCCGTGGACATTCCGCGTGGTGCGCGTCACCGCATCGCCAATACCTCGACCAAAGCGATACTGCGCTTCATCGAAGTGCAGACCGGCGACTATTTCGGCGAAGACGACATCGTCCGCTATGAAGATGACTTCGGTCGCACCGGACAACTTGGCCGTACCGGAGGTCTTGCATGCTGAAGCAAGCCCCGCTCATCGAGCGCTATGCGCATAATCCGATACTCACGCCACGCGACGTGCCCTATCCCGTGGCGACCGTTCACAACGCAGGTGTCGTCAAACATGAAGGTCGCTACGTGATGTTGTTTCGCTCTCATCTCGACACGGGGCGCTCCATCATCGGTCGTGCCGTGAGCGACGATGGCTTCAAATTCACGGTGAGTCCCGAGCCCTTCATGGTGCCGGCGCGCGAAGGTGTGTTCGCGGAATACGAGGAATATGGCGTCGAGGATCCGCGCATCTGCCCCTGCGAGGGTGAGTACCTCATCTGCTACAGCGCCTATTCACGCCACGGCGTGCGCATCGGCCTGGCGCGTACTCGTGACTTGCAAACGGTGGAACGCGTTGCGCTGATCAGTCAGGCCGACATGCGCAATTGCGTGATCTTTCCCGAGCGCATCGATGGACGTTACGTGCGTCTCGATCGTCCACATTCCGAAATTTCACCCTGGTCGATCTGGATTTCCTATTCGCCCGACCTCGTGCATTGGGGCGATTCGCGCCGCATCATGCAGGCCCAGACCTATCACTGGGACGAGATGAAGATCGGCCCCGGCGCCCCGCCGATCAAGACCGAGCACGGTTGGCTCAACATCTATCACGGTGTGTTCCAGACCATGGCCGGTGCCGTCTATCGCCTCGGCGTGGCGCTGCACGACCTCACCGATCCTGCCAAGGTCATCGCAGTCGGTGATCGCTGGATCCTGCAGCCGGAAGCACCGTGGGAAGTAACGGGTTATGTGCCCAACGTCGTCTTCAGTTGCGCCGCGGTGTGTGAAGACGATGGTGAGATCAAGCTGTACTGGGGCGGTGCCGACAGTGTGATGTGTGTGGGTACCACCCACGTCGATCGTTTGGTCGAGCACTGTCTGGGTCAGACACGTCCTGCGTTGTAGGTCGAAGGAGTAGTGGATGAGTCTGATTCTCGAAGAAAACGGCTTACGCATGCGTCGCCGCAAGTGGAAGCTGCATCCGGATCCCACGCATGTCATCTGCCGTCCGCATTTACCCGGTGGTGGTGATCCGCAGCGTGTGCGCAACATCATCGATCGCGTGCTATCGCTCAGCGAGCCGGAGGTTGCCGCTTTGTGTGAACGCGTGATCGGCGATTTCTCCGATCGTCATCGCAACCTGGCACAGATATTGGAGCGACACTATCAATTGGTGGAGCGCTATGTGCCGGGAGGCGTGTCGCTGAGTGCTGCGCGTCGCACGCTGCTCGGCGCCTACTTCACCATGGAGTACTCGGTGTCGTCGGCGGCGCTGTTCAACCCCTCGATGGTACGGCACCCCGATCAAGGCCGGCTCAAACCCGGTGAACTGCGTTTCATCATGAGTCTGCGTGCGGTGGGGGAGGGGCATATTTCCTCGCTCGTCTTCCGCAGCGGCACCATCGATGCGCAGGGCTCGCTCCTGTTCGATCCCGTCAGCGACTACGTCGAGACGCCGATGCTGCAGCCGAACCCGAGCTACGGCAAACGCATGTTCATGCAGAAGCTACAGCGTCTTGGTGTCGATCAGGCCTTGCTCGATGCCTTGTTCACGCCGCTGGGCAACAACTTCACCTACAACGAACTGCAGGAAAGCATCGACGCCTATCGACTCGCGCATCCGGAAGCACTGATCGCCGATGCCATCGGCACCATCACCTGGTTGGCGCATTCCAACTACGAGCTCGATTTCCAACAGGCGCAGTCGATGTCGGAGCGTGTGATCTTTCCCGCCTCGCAGAACGACAAGAGCGGCATCGAAGACGCGCGTTTCGTGGAGTTCACCGACGACGATGGCACGGTGACCTATTACGCCACCTATACCGCCTACGACGGCACGCACATCCTGCCGCAGTTGATCGAGACGCAGGATTTTTCGCGCTTCCGCATGTTCACGCTCAGTGGTCAGGCGGTGAAGAACAAGGGCATGGCCCTGTTCCCGCAGAAGATCAACGGCCGCTACGTGATGCTCGGACGCCAGGATGGTGAGAGTAACTACATCATGAGTTCCGAGGAGCTGCACATCTGGCAGGACATGACGCCACTGCAGCATCCGATGGAACCGTGGGAATACGTACAGATCGGCAACTGCGGTTCACCGATCCGCACGGAGCGCGGTTGGTTGGTATTGACGCATGGTGTAGGGCCGATGCGGGAATATTCGATTGGCGCCATCCTGCTCGACTTGGAACAACCACAGAAGGTCGTCGCCAAACTCAAGCAGCCCTTGCTGCGACCCCATGCTGCCGAGCGTGAAGGCTACGTGCCCAACGTCGTCTACAGCTGTGGCGGCCTGGTGCACAACGGCGAGCTGATGATCCCTTATGCGATGTCCGATACGAGCAGTGGACTCGTCAGCGTCAATCTCGAAGAGCTCTTACGTGCCATGACGCCTGTCTGCGGGCCAGCATGATGCTGGCCTTTTTTTAATGTGCGTATTGCTCATATCCGCACGGCAACGAACTGCCAGGTTCAGACTATGTCCGATTCTTCCTCGCGCTGGGTTCGGTCTTGCCCATAGCATTGCTGCAAAAAATCAAGCGAGAGCTTCTTCTAGCCAGAGAGAGCGAAGGAAGGTAGATCTCGGATGAACTGCGAAAAGACCCACTTTTCGCCCGAGGTCGGAGGGGCTCCGCTGTGCAGGGTGCGCAGATCCGGCTTCTTGTTGTCGAGCACGTTGACGAAGTACATGCCTTCTCCCGTGCGACCTCGTAACTTCAGGTCCAGGCGCGGGAATACGGTTTCTCCCCCCTCATAGTCTTCGTTGAGGTACACAAGAAAGGTAACTACACGATGGCCGCGCCGACGTACTTCGTCATCGTAGCCGGGTCTGTTCGGCGCGACGAAGTCGTAGTGGTTGCGGATTTCTTCACCGACGCCGTAGTGCAGCACCGTGGCTGCTTCCATGTGGCTGACTGATTGGCCACAGGCCAGAGACATGCGCGCCTGCACCATCAGATGGACGAGATCTGCCTCCATGTTGTTGAACACAGCATGGGTGTTGGTGCGTGAGCTGTCAGCGACGTCATCACCCGTAGTCACATCGTAGACAAGAGCTCGCGACAACTTTGGGCGCGCTCTTTCGATCAGCCAGTCACAGACGCGGCTGTTCAGGAAGCCTGGAAAGCGTCGTATCAACGGATCTCCGTTCACGACGATGCCTTCGGGTGGTGAGAGCAGGGCGCGCAGATCGATATCTGCAAGATAGGAGGTGGGAGAGCGCGAGTCGACACTTAGTTCTAGCCGTTCCGAATGCCGTGTCATGGAAGCAAGCACTTCCAACTGCTGTAATGCTGGCTCCCAATCCCGTTCTGCCGCGAGCACGAGTAGGCGCAGTACCGCCTGCCAATCCGGAGGGCCAAAAATGCCACTGGCCATGACGACCGCCATCCGTTCCGCCGCCTCGGCACTACCAGCTTTCACAGCGTCGTTCAGCAGCGAAATGCCTTGTTGCAACAGGCGTGGCGCCCTGTCTCCGACGATGATGCGCTTGGCCAGCTGAGTCATCGCCTCCACGTCGCCATTTCGTGCCGCGAGGGCGAGTTGGTTGATCGCGTCCTCATGCTGCCCTTTCGCATCGAATTCCTCGGCACGCTCCAGTGCCTGTGATGATCTGCTCGTCGCCATTGCAACTCCTGCGTGTTCACTGCCTTGTGAACATCGTTTCACAGCCCAAGGTCGCCTCACCGCTCTTCATTCGAGTGAGACAGCCCGAAATGCGACTCATGTCCTGACCGACAAGGACCTGATCGCGATCGGGTTAAGTGAGTCTCCACTTCGCCGCAAAGCCAATGATCGATTCGGCTTCTTATTTTTTATTTGAATTTTTTTACGAAAACCGACAATCCATGGCATGCCGTTTCCAAGAACATCGCGAGTTTAATTTACCTGTTTGGTATAGCAAGAGACCATGGCGCATCGCTTTTCGAATTTTTTAGGGAAAAGAGAATGAGGGAGTAGCGGATTTTTTTTGCACAGCGGTCTAGGACAAAGGGGAAAGAAAAAACAGCAGGGCAATGGCCATAGAGAATGGCGATGCAGCACCTGCCAACAGAGGGGGTGAAGCTCTGCAGAAGCAGAACTTCGTAAAGCATGGAAAGTTTACTTGAAACATTTCTGACCAGTCGGCGCCGTCTGGCTAGGCTGGTTGGCCGCTTCGTGCGACCAGATGAAATAGAAGACATAGTGCAGGAAACCTTCGTGCTGTCATATGCGGCGTCACGCACTCAGAAGCTTCGGAATCCGCAGGCTTTCATGATGCGAGTCGCGCACAACATAGCACTCAAGCATGTCGATAGAGCAGAGCGGAAGCTCAGTTGCTCCATCGACGACGTAGATGAGCTCGACATGATCTCCGACCTGGATACCGAGTTGCATCACCAGACACAGGAGCGCTTTCTGGAATTCTGTCGAGCGGTGTCTGAGCTGCCTCTCGTCTGCCGGCGCGTATTCATTCTCAAGAAAGTCTATGGCCTAAGTCTTGATGAGATTGCCACTTACCTTGGGATTAGTACCAGTACCGTGGAAAAGCATGTGGCCAAAGGCCTCACGATCGTCACCGAGCACATGCTGAAAGCCGAAAACTCGCAGACGCCTTCAAAGTCGAGACTCCGCAAGGAGAGTAAACGTGAGTAGTAATGTCATTCATTTGCGCTCCGACGCGAGAAACCAACAGGCGATGCGTGAAGAAGCGTCCCTGTGGATCGTGAAGATAAGCGCCGGTGTATCGGAGGAAGAACTCCGGCAAGTGCATGCATGGCTCGACGAGCACCCGGATCACGTGGTGGCTCTGATGGACGCTGCCCGCATGTGGGACGAAGTGTCCGTATTGTCCGAGTTATCCGATGTCTTCCCTTTGGAGGAATACCTCAAGCCCCAGCCGCAGCCAGAAAAGGCTCGGCGTGGAATGCTGTACTCAGCACTGGCCGCGATGCTGACAGTAGGACTAAGCGTGCCGCTTCTTTTTTGGTTGAAAGGATCTGGCACTGAGCCCACGCCCGAAGCGCTGAAGATGAGTTACGAGACCAAGGTAGGTCAACAGTCTACCGTCGTGCTTCCTGACGGATCGGTGGTGGTGTTGAACACCAATACCAGGATCGATATCGACTTCTCCAACGAGTTCCGCGACATCGTTTTGCACAGAGGCGAGGGGCATTTCACGGTTGCGAGCAACAAGAGTAGACCATTCCGCGTTCACGCGAACGGCAGCATCGTGCAAGCGGTTGGCACTGCCTTCTCCGTGCAGAGACTCCAACAAGAAATCCTCGAAGTTGCCGTTCAAGAAGGTGAGGTAAATGTCATGCGCACCACGCCCCCCGAGTCTGCCGTTGCCGTGCCGCGGGCATCTGGATCGGAAGCCGAATCGCAATCCCCTCCGACTCGGCCAGCTGCTGTTGATGCTCCCGCGGCAACTGCAGGCGTCCTCGCGGCCGATGGGCCGATTCCGCTGGTAGCAGGTGAAACACTGCAAATCAACGAAAGTGACGGCAACGTGATCAAGGAGACCATCGCTGCAGAAGAGATGGAAACCAAGCTTGCGTGGCGCGAGGGCATGTTGCTGTTCAACGGTGATCCTTTGGAAAAAGCCATACGTGAGGTGAGCCGTTATACGGCCATCCAGATCGATGTGGATGAGAAGGTGCGTGACATATCCGTGCTTGGCAATTTTCGCACGGGTGATGTCGAGGGGATGCTGCTGTCGCTAAGCATTACTTTCAATCTCGAGGTCGAACGGCTGAGCGACGATCACATCGTGCTGAAGGCAGCTAATTAGGCTCTCCATCTTGTTGCCACAACTCATGAAAGCATGCTGCGGATTGGTGTTGTGCTCGATGGCGATGTTGATGACGACTCGCCAGGCGCGCGCAGCTGAAGAAACGCAATTTTTCAGTATTGCCGAGCAGCCGGTGAGCACGGCGTTGCTGGAAATTGCCCGTCAGGCGGAAGTCTCGATTCTGTTTCCGCAGGATTTGTTCAAGGACATCAAAGCGAATCATCTGGAGGGTAGATATGAGTTGAAGGAGGCCTTGGACATTCTACTCGCGGGGACAAACATCAGCGTGTTCATTGTTGAAGATACAAAACAAATAATAGTGAGTTTTAATACCATGAACGATAACAATAAGAAGCAGGTTGCAGAGGAGAGGGCGTCGGAAACGAGGGAGCCACAGAGCCGACGTAGTTTGCTGGCGACTACGATTGCCGCTCTATTCGCAGGCAGTGCTGCCAACGCCGTTGCACAAGACCAGGCACCTCAGGGTGCTTCCGTAGAAGAAGTATTGGTTACCGGTTCGCGCATCGTGCGCCGCGACCTGGAGGCGTCCAGTCCGATCATGACGGTGGACGCACAGCGCTTCGAGCAATCGAGCAACCTAAGCGTCGAAACCATTCTCAACCAGTTGCCGCAGTTCACACCGGGCCAGAACCAGTTCAATGCCCAGAGTGAGATTCAGACTTCTCCTTCCACTTCGGTGGGAATCGGTAGCGTCAACCTGCGCGGTGTCAACTCCAACCGCTCGCTCGTTCTCATCGATGGTCGTCGTGCGCAGCCGGCCAACGCTTCGCTGGTGGTTGATCTCAACACCATTCCTTCGGCCGCCATCGAACGCGTCGAAACGATTACCGGTGGTGCTTCGTCGGTATACGGTGCCGACGCCTTGGCTGGTGTCGTCAACTTCGTATTGAAGAACAACTTCGAAGGGGCGGCCTTCGACTTCCAGACCGGCATCACCGAAGTGGGCGATGCACAGGAAAGCCGCTTTTCGAGCCTGGTGGGTATGAATTCCGCCGACGGTCGTGGCAACGTCATGCTTGGCGTCGAATGGTACGAGCGCGAGGAAGCCCTTCAGAAAGACCGCGATTTCTACGTAAAAGGTTGGTTCGATCCCACCAACCGCTACGACACTGCCTTCCCCTCCATGCCGGGCTATGCAGTGGCGACCACTTCAGATCCGAGCACCTGGCCTTCGCAGGACGTAATTGACTCGCTGTTCCCGCAATATCCTCCGGGAACCATATCGCCCACCAGCACCTTCTATTTCAACAAAGACGGTTCGGTGTTCGTGCGTACGCCAACTGGTGCTCCAGGCTTCGATGATTCCCAGCTCAATCGCCCGGATGTAGGTGATGGCTTCTACGGTCTGATTCGCCAGGCCGACGGCACCGTGGCGCAGCAATATCGAGATGGAGCCTTGTCGACGCCGCTGCAGCGCCGCTCCGGTTTCGGTAAGGCACGTTACGAGATCAGCGATTCGTTGACGGTGTTCGCACAGGCCAACTTTTCGCGCACCGAAGTCGATACCTTCTCCGCAGGTCCACCCCCGGCAGTGGGTGGCAACTGGGGTGTGTTGGTTCCCAATGATGGTCGTCAAGCCATTCCGGCGGCCCTGCAGCAGTTGCTCGATTCGCGTCCCAACCCGAACGCAACCTGGCAGTTGAACCGTGGTCTCGACTTCCTCGGCCAATTCGGTCCATCCAACAGCAGCGATGTTTATCAGATAACCACTGGTCTGGAAGGCACGATCGACAGCCTCGATTGGACCTGGGAAGTGTTCTATTCGAGCGGTGAGACCAACGCCACCAACATCTATCGTGCGTTGCCTTCGGTGCAGCGTTACAAGGCGCTCGTCGCTTCTCCTGAATTCGGCAGAGGTCAGACGATCGTCGGCACCTCCGACTACCGCATGTCCTGTACCACTGGGCTGCCGATGTTCTACGGCACGACCGCCGATGTTTCAAAAGACTGTATCGATGCCATCACCGGTTACTTCAAGTCTTTGACCAGCCTGACGCAGGACATCGTCGAAGCCAACATGCAAGGTCGCTTGATGGATCTGCCGGCCGGCGAAGCCCGTTTCGCTGCCGGTGTGTCGAAACGTCGCAACAGCTTCTCCTACCAGCCGGCCAACCCGGCGGCCACCTATCTCGACAATCCGATGGGTCTGTTCGTGTCGAACCCCACCGAAGGCTCCACGGAAGTGAAGGAGATCTACGGCGAGTTGCTCGTGCCGGTGATTGATAGCGTCGACCTCGAGCTCGGTTATCGTCTGTCCGATTACGACACCAAGGCCGGCAAGGTGGGCACTTGGAAAGCCCTGCTCAGCTGGGAAGTCAACGACTGGATGCGTCTGCGTGGTGGCTTCCAGGTAGCGAACCGTGCTCCCAACACCGCCGAGCTGTATTTGGCCGAGACCACCACCTTCGAACGTACCTTCGCCAGCGGCGACCCCTGTCAGGTCACCACCACTGCAGCTGGGTGGGGTAATACACCCGACAACCCGAACCGTCTGAAGGTACAGGAGCTGTGTGCTGCTCTGATCGGCAGCTACGACACTGACTTCGGCGCTCCCGGCAGTGACGAAGCCAACAATTTCGGTGCTGGCAACACGCAGACGGGAGGTATCAACGCCGTCAACATCGGTAACCCGAACCTCGACGCCGAACGTGGCGAAACCTGGACTCTCGGTGCAGTACTGCAGGAGCCGCTGGGAATCGAAGGTCTGTCGGTCTCGCTCGACTACTACAACATCAAGATCACCGATGCCATCGGTGCTTTCTCGGGCTATGAGATCTATCAGAACTGCTTCAATGCCAACGGCCTCTCCAATCCCGGCATGACCATCAATGATCCGGGCGGGTTCTGTGCGCTGATCGACCGTGCCGACACTGGTGGTCTTGGCACCGTACGCGTGACCTATCTCAATACGGGCATCATCGAAACCTCCGGTACCGACGTTGCCGCCAACTACAGGTTCGATGTGCCCTGGGGTGGCAATGCCTACGTAAACGGCTCGGTGAGCTTCCTCCATGAGTTCGTCACGCAGAGCACTCCGACCTCGCCGCGTATCGAGTACCGGGACACGATGGGCCAGAACGGTCAGTTCAAATACCGTGTGAACACGACCATCGGCTACAACTTCGCGGACATCGATGCGGGCATTGGTCTGCGTATGCGCTACCTGCCGGGCATCAAGGATGCTACCGCTGCGGTATCGCCCAATCCGATCAACCTGCCGGTCGACGACTACGCCAACTTCGACCTGTTCGGCTCCATCACCCTGTTCGATCGCTATCAAATCCGTGGTGGTATCGACAACCTGTTCGATACGGAACCGAACGTCGTCGGTGCAACTCCGACCGATAGCAACAGCAACTCCACCGTTCCGGGTTACTACGACGTACTGGGTCGCCGGTACTACCTGGGAGTGAAGGTGCAGTTCTAAGTTTGCGGCTGAGAAGGGCGGGCCGAGTTGGTTTTCTGGCCCGCTCTTTGTACTGGAAGGCCGTGTATCTTCCGTGTAAGGTGCATTGCGGCTGTATTAGAAGAAGTAGTTAAAAATGCGTATAGATCAACAAAAACTACAAAAACGTCTTCTTCTTGCTGGGCTTGGGCTTTGTTTGGCTGCGCGGGCTCAGGCTCAGCAATCCACAGATGCCGATGTGCACTCATCTCTTCGCGTCGTCGAGCAGTATTGCTTTGAATGCCATGGTCTTTTCGATACCAGGGCAGATCTTAATCTGGAACGAAATTTCTCTCTTCCAGAAGATGCAGTGATCTGGGAAAAGGTGGTGCGCAAGCTGAGCATCCGGGCCATGCCGCCCAACGGACAGCCGCGCCCTTCCGAAGAGGAATACAAGGCGACCATTGCGTTCCTCGAGAATCAACTGGATGCATCCGCTCTGGAACATCCAGATTTCGGGCCACCGCAGCTGCGCCGTCTCAACCGTACCGAATATGGTTACGCCGTACTCGATCTGCTTGGGTTACATGTGCCCGTAGAAGATTTGCTGCCTCCCGACGATTCGGCCTTTGGCTTCGACAACAATGCCAGCGTGCTCAGCTTGTCGCCGGTGTTGCTGGAGCGTTATCTGGCCGCGGCGGATCAGATCAGCAGTCTGGCCTTGGGTGACATGTCGGTACAACCCGCTGCGACCAATTATCGCGTCCGTCTGGACTCCTCGCAGGATCAACACATCGAAGGCCTGCCCTTTGGTACGGTGGGCGGCATCAAGTTCGAACACGTATTCCCGCTCGACGGCGAATATGAGCTCAGTGCAAACCTGTTACGCACGAACCTGGAATACATGCGCGGCATCGAAATGCCGCACCAGATCGAGATGAGCATCGACGGTGAACGCGTCTTCCTGGGCACCGTGGGTGGTCCCGAAGATCTAGGCCTGATGATCAACCCCACCGATGGTTCCGATGCCATCGATGCACGTCTGAAAGTGCGCGTGCCGGTGAAAGCCGGTGCACATGAAGTGGTTGTTGCCTTCATTCAGAAACGGGCGGCGGGCACCGGTCGTTTGAAGAGTTTCCAACGTAGCTCCGTGGATACCTTCGAATCGGTCGGCAGACCGCATCTCGAGATGGTGACCGTCAAAGGTCCCTTCGATCCTTCTGGGCCGGGGCAGACCGCCAGCCGGCAGAAGGTGTTGACCTGTTTGCCTTCACAAAATGCAGAGCAGGCGGAAGAGCTGAGATGCGCGCGCGAGATCATCGGCAACCTGGCCAAGCGAGCCTATCGTCGTCCGGTGCATGAAGAAGACATGCTGCCGCTCATGGATTTCTATGAGCAGGGGCGTCGCAAGGGTTCGTTCGAAAGCGGCATCCAGATGGCGGTGCGCCGCATTCTGACGAGCCCAGCCTTCATTTTCCGTCCCGAAACCAGCCCCGACGATCTCGCTCCCGGCACTCTTCATCGCATCTCTGATCTGGAATTGGCTTCACGGCTGTCCTTCTTCCTTTGGAGCAGTCTGCCGGATGACGAGCTGATCGATCTCGCGGCAGCTGGTGAACTGCATGAGCCGCAAGTACTGCGTGCGCAGGCGCTACGCATGTTGGATGACCCGAAGGCGAATCGCTTCGTGGAAAACTTCGCCGGTCAGTGGTTGCAGTTGCGCAATCTGAAGAATGCGCGCCCCAACTCGGAAGACTTCCCGAACTTCGACGACAACCTGCGTACGGGCTTCCGACGCGAGACCGAACTGCTTTTCGCCAGTGTGCTCGAAGAAGAACGCAGCGTGCTGGATCTGCTGCGTGCGGACTATACGTTCCTGAATGAGCGCCTGGCCAAACATTACGGCGTGCCTGGTGTCTACGGCAGTCACTTCCGCCGTGTTCCGGTAACTGACGAGGCACGGCTCGGCATCTTGGGACACGGCAGTGTGCTGACGGTCACTTCGCACGCCGACCGTACCTCACCGGTGGTGCGCGGCAAATGGATACTGGAGAACCTGATGGGTGCTCCGCCGCCGCCTCCGCCGCCGGACGTGCCGGCGCTTTCCGACAATTCCGAAGGAGAAACACCGAAGACCCTGCGCGCACGCCTCGAGATGCATCGTGAGAATCCGGTGTGTGCCAGCTGCCATGCGGTGATGGATCCCCTCGGTTTCGCACTCGACAACTTCGATGCGGTCGGCACCTGGCGTACGCAGGATGCCGGACAACCGATCAATGCCAGCGGCATCCTGGTGGATGGCAGCCCTGTGGATGGAGTGATCACGTTGAGGAGGGCCTTGCTGAAGCGGCCGGAGGTGTTCGTGAGCACGGTCACCGAAAAACTTCTGATCTATGCCCTTGGACGAGGAATCAGTCCTTCCGATGCGGCCGTGGTGCGCAGCATCGTGCGCGAAACCGCAGCAGAAGACTACAAACTGAAGTCACTCATACTCGGTGTGATCGAGAGTGCTTCCTTTCAAATGAAGGTAAAGGCGCTGGGAGGTTAGAGAATGTTCATTTCCAAAAAGGCTTTGTCGAGAAGGGCACTGCTGCAGGGGGCAGGAGCTGCCATTGCACTTCCCATGTTGGATGTGATGACGCCCGCGCTCAGCGCCGTGCCTGCTGCGCCCAAACGGTTGGGTTTCGTCTACATTCCCAACGGCATGATGATCGACTACTGGGTGCCCAAGACGGCCGGTGCAGATTTCGAATTCTCTCCCACGCTCAAGCCGCTCGAATCCTTCAAGCACAACCTGATGGTCGTGAGCAACCTCACGCGTGCCGGCACCACGATCGGTGACCACGCGGTGTCCGCAGCGGGCTGGCTGACCAGCGTCTACGCGAAGAAGACCGAAGCCGAGGACGTGCTGGCCGGTACCACCATCGACCAGGTTATCGCCAACGCCGTCGGCCACGAAACGCCATTCCCTTCGTTGGAATTGGCTACCGAGGATTTCACCGGCTACATCGGCGGCTGCATTCCGGGCTTCAGCTGCACCTACATGAATACCTTGTGCTGGTCTTCGCCCACCACTCCTTTGCCGATGGAGATCAATCCGCGAGTCGTATTCGAGCGCATGTTCGGCCGCGCCGGTACCGCCGAGCAGCGCATTGCGCGCCTGAGCGAAGACCGCAGCATCCTCGATTCCGTCGCTGACGACGCCAAACGAATGGGGCTGCAGTTGGGAGCCAGCGACCGCAGTCGTCTCGACGAATATCTCGAGCATGTGCGCGAGATCGAACGTCGTATCCAGCGCATGGAGAGCGATCGCAACAGTGAGGTCGTCACCCTGGATGCCCCACTCGGGATTCCAGACGATTTCGAGGAGCACGTCAGCATCATGTTCGAACTTCTGGCGACGGCCTTCCAGACCGACACGACCCGTGTGTTCACCTTCATGATGTCGCGTGAAGCGAGTCAGCGCACCTATCCGCAGGTGGGGATCAACGAACCACATCACACGTTGTCGCATCACGGGGGCGATCAAGAAAAGATCGCCACGCTGGCACGACTCAATCACTACCACATCCAGCAGTTTGCCAAGTTCGTCGATCGCATGAAGAACACGCCGGACGGGGAGGGTTCGCTGTTCGACAACTCCCTGTTGGTCTGCGGTTGCGGTATGGGCGACAGCAATGCGCACGCCACCGATCCACTGCCCACCGTAGCTGTCGGGGGCCTGGCAGGCCGTGGCAATCGCCATCTCGTTTTGCCGGAGAAAACGCCGGTGGGCAACTTCTGGGTGGGAGTGGCGCACAAGTTCGGTGTCGACATCGAAAGCCACGGCAACAGCAACGGTGTAGTCACAATCTAAGGATGTTGCACGTGAGGATGTGGAAATATCACTCCATAGTCGGGGGAGCGGGGTTCGCAGCGAACACCGTGCGAGCGGTGGCGCTGTGCGCGCTAGGCCTGGCCAACGTTGCGGTCGCTGTGCAGGAACCTGCACTGGTGCGGGCCATCAAGGAAGGCAATCTCGCGCTCGCGCAACAGTGGGTGAAGGAACCCAATGCGGCGGAGCCCGATGGCACCACCGCTCTGCATTGGGCAGCACGTGATGCGAATCTGGAAGCGGTGCGCATGCTGCTGCAGGCAGGCGCCACGGTGAATGCAGCCAATCGCTATGGGGTAACTCCTTTGTCGTTGGCCGTCACCAGTGGTGCGACCGAAGTGGTGAAAGCCTTGCTGGAAGCAGGCGCCGATGCCAACGTGGCTCTTCTCGAAGGCGAAACCGTACTGATGACGGCGGCACGCACCGGCAATGCAGAAGTGGTGCGAGCGCTGATCGCACACGGTGCGGATCCACAAGCGCGTGAAAGTTTCTATGGCGAAACGGCGCTGATCTGGGCCGCCGCGGAAAACCACGCCGAAGCAGTGAAGGCGCTGCTCGAAGGTGGCGCTGGCGTCGACACGCGCTCACCTCCCACTCAGTTCGCGCGCGAAAGATTCGGTCTGTCGGCCTTGCCCAAGGGCAATTGGACACCGCTGATGTATGCCGCACGTGAAGGGGCGCTTGAAGCGGCTAAGGTGCTGGTGGAACACGGTGCGGATCTGGATCTGACCGATCCCGAAGGTACCTCGGCCCTCGTGCTGGCCATCATCAACTATCACTACGACCTGGCTGCCATGCTGCTCGAACACGGCGCCGATCCCAACGTGGCGGATTCCTCCGGTATGAATGCGCTGTTCGCAGCAGTGGATATGAAGACACTGCCGTGGACCTTCGGTCGCCCAGAGCAGGTGGCTGTCAATGACATCAGCGCCAAGGACCTGATCACGCTGCTGCTCGAGCATGGCGCCGATCCCAATGCGCGGCTCAACCAACCCCTGATCATGCGTGCTCATACCGATGGCGATCCCGCCGTTGGTGCCGGCGCCACTGCCTTCATGCGTGCGGCCAAGGCCGGCGACGTGGAAACGATGGCGCTCTTGGTTCGTTTCGGTGCCGATCCGAACGCAGTCATGGACAACGGCGACAACGCTCTGATGTTGGCCGCCGGCCTGGGCTGGCGTGACGGCAACATGGCTGTGCCGACCAGGGACGTTGGCACCGAAGAGGAGGCCATTTCAGCAATCATGTTCTGTCTCGAACAGGGAGCCGACATCAATGCCGTCGGTGCGCGTGGCAACACGGCGCTGCATGTGGCCGCAACCGGGCGTGGGTCGCTTGAGATCGTGAAGTTCCTCGTCGAGCAGGGTGCTTCCGTTCATGCACTCAATGAGGCGGGACAGACACCGCAGCAAGCGGCGCTGGCGGTCAGATTTCGCGATAGAACGGACGTGGCCAGGTTTCTTGAAGGATTGATGGAATAGTCGTTACTGAACTGTTCTGGAGATGATGTTGTGAGTATTCGCGCCTTGTGGCGACGCGGTGATAAGCGCGACAGTTTTTTGTGTTGTTGGCTGTGGACGAGTCGACATGCTTCGGCTACCGAAAGCTTTGTATTCGAGAGGAAGACCGTGCAGAAATATTTTTCTAAACGTATGACTTTCGGTGCTCTGCTTTCGGTAGCGTCTTTTTGTTTTGCTGCCGACTCGGATCTTTCCGTGCCGGAATTCACGGACGCTTATTGTAGCGAATGCCACAACTCCGAATCGTGGGCTGGCGGCATCGCATTCGACGTGATGCCCCAGTCCGACGTGCATTTGAATCCCGATGTCTGGGAAAAGGTCATCATGAAGTTGCGTGTCGGCATGATGCCCCCCTTAGGTGCGAAGACCGCTTTGCCTGCTGAACAAAGGCAGGCTTTTCTTTCTTCTCTCACCAATCGTCTCGACGCGATCGTGCGCAACGCCCCCGATCCCGGGCCGGCACTGGTGCGGCGTCTGAACCGGGCCGAGTATCGGAATGCCATCCGCGACGTGCTCAATCTCGAAGTGGATTCCGCAGCGCTGCTGCCGCCCGACGATTCTGCTTTCGGTTTCGACAACAATGCGCAGGCCCTGGGTGTTTCGCCGGTATTGGTCGAGCAGTATCTGAGCGCAGCGGGCAAGATCGCTGCGCTTGCGGTTGGTGATATGGAGGCCGGCCCTTCCGCACAGATCTTCCGTGTCCGTCAGGACGCGTCGCAGAACATCCAAGTGCAGGGCATGCCCGTTGGCACCGTTGGTGGTGGAGTGTTCCGCTTCCTGGCCCCGCTCGATGGCGAATATCGCTTCGACATCACCTTCTACAAATCCAACCTCGGTGCCATGAAAGGTCTCGAATTGCCGCATCAGTTCGAGATCGCCGTGGACGGAGAGCGTGTACATCTGGCCACCATCGGTGGCAACGAGGATTTCGCCGCGCTCATGCGCAACATCACAGAGGCGGCGCAAGCGATCGAGGCACGCAGCTCGACGGTGCTGGCTCTGCCGGCCGGTCCCCATGACATCGCCATTGGCTTCGTCTACGAAGGTGCGGTGCAGCACAGTCATCGCCTGCAGGCCTTCCTGCGCAGCTCACAGGATCTCTTGGACGTCACGGGGCATCCGCACGTGGAGTCGCTCACCGTTACTGGCCCCTATGGCGCGGCAGGTCCCGGTGAAACACCGTCACGTCAGCGCATCTTCACCTGTCGTCCGCGTGAAATCGCGGAAAAGACGAGCAAAGAGGAGCTGGACTGTGCGCGTTCGATTCTTTCTGGGCTTGCGCGCAGCGCCTACCGCGGCATGAACACGCAGGAGGACGTCGAAGTCTTGATGAACTTCTATCTGCAGGGACGCGAGAACGGTGGCTTCGAAGGCGGCATCCAGGCTGCGATCGAACGCCTGCTGGTCAGTCCGAAGTTCATCTTCCGCGCCGAGCGCGATCCGGCCAACGTAGCCCCCGGGAGTGTCTACAAGGTCAGTGACCTCGAACTTGCTTCGCGGCTGTCTTTCTTCCTGTGGAGCAGCATTCCCGACGAAACGCTGCTGCAACTGGCTGAAGCTGGTCGTCTGAGTGAGCCCGCCGTGTTGGATCAGCAGATCGAAAGGATGCTGGCCGATCCCAAGGCAGAGGCGCTGGTGGACAACTTCGGCGGTCAGTGGCTGTACCTGCGCAACCTAGCCTCCATGGTACCGAATTCATCGGGCTTCCCTGATTTCGACGACAACCTGCGTCAGGGGCTTCTCAAGGAAACCGAGCTGTTCTTCGAGAGCATCATTCGCGAAGACCGCAATGTGCTCGACCTGATGACCGCCAATTACACGTATTTGAACGAACGCGTAGCGAAGCACTACGGCATCGATGGCGTCTACGGCACCCACTTCAGGAAGGTGATTCTCGAAGACGAGAGCCGCTGGGGGCTGCTCGGCAAGGGCAGCGTGCTGATGATCTCGTCGCACACTGACCGCACTTCACCCATCGTGCGCGGCAAGTGGGTGTTGGAGAACATTCTGGGGGCACCGCCGCCGGCGCCGCCGCCGAACATTCCGCCGTTGCCGGATGCCGATCCCGAGGCGGCAATCATGACACTGCGTCAGCGCATGGAAATCCATCGCAACAACCCTGCCTGTGCCTCGTGTCATGAGATGCTCGATCCGATCGGCTACGCAATGGAGAACTTCAATGCAGTTGGTGCGTGGCGTGAATTCGAAAGCGGCATCGACAGCCCGCGCATCGACTCCAGTGGCCGCTATATGGACGGCACCTTCATCACTGGTCCTGTGCAACTGCGCAATGTGTTGATGAAACAGCCTGAGGTATTCGTATCCACCCTCGTGGAAAAACTCATGATCTACGCACTGGGACGCGGCACCGTACCAGCCGACATGCCGACCATTCGCCAGATCGTGAGCGATACCAAGGAAAGGAACTATCGCTTCTCCGCGCTCATCAGCGGAATCGTACACAGCGTGCCGTTCCAGATGCGGGTGGCTGCGTCGAATCTCGACGTCGCCGCCGCACAGGAAAACTGAGAAGAGACTACATCCAAGAACAGAGAGAAGGGGAGTCACAGCCATGAACTTCTTGACCAAGAAAAGTATTTCCCGTCGTCACATGCTCAGAGGTGCCGGAGCGGCGGTGGCTCTTCCGTTTCTTGATTCGATGATTCCGGCGGCGAGCGCCGCTGCGCAGAAAGCTCCGAAGCGCTTCGGTGTGGTGTTCGTGCCGCACGGTGAAAGGCCCGGCTATTGGACGCCCGAGCAGGTGGGTCGCAACGTATCGCTGAATACGATCATGCAGCCGCTCGAGGGCTACAAGGATCAGCTGACCGTCGTCTCGCAATTGGCCAACCCCGTATCCGGCCACGGCGTGAGTGTGGCGTCCTGGCTTTCGGGCACCATTCCCAAGAAGACTGTGGCCGAGGACTTCGAAGCGGGCATCACGATCGACCAACTGATCGCAGCGAAGATCGGTGAGGACACGGTGTTCAAATCACTCGAAGTGGCCACCGAAGACTTCACTGGGTTCATCGGTGGCTGCGATCCGGCCTACGCCTGCGCCTACATGAACACCCTGTCGTGGTCTTCGCCCACCAATCCGTTGCCGATGGAAATCAATCCGCGTGCTCTGTTCGAGCGTATGTTCGGCCGCCCCGGCACGGCGGAACAACGCATGCAACGCATGCGTATGGGACGCAGCATTCTGGATTCGGTGCAGTCCGAACTGCAGGACTTCACCCATGGTCTCGGATCACCAGATCGCATGCGTCTGGATGACTACCTTTCCAGTATTCGTGAAACCGAGCAGCGCATCGAACGAGCAGAGCGCGAGATGTCGGCCGACCTCGTGGTGCCCGATGCGCCAGTGGGCATTCCGGATTCCTTCGCGGAACACGTTGGCCTGCAGTTCGATCTCTTGACCTTGGCCTGGGCGTCGGATCTGACCCGCGTCTTCACCTTCATGATGAGCCGCGACGTCACACAGAGGGTTTACCCCGAGATCGGCATCACCGAGCCGCATCACGCGCTGTCGCACCACATGGGTGACGTCGAGAAACAGAAACAGCTGGTGGAACTCAATATCTATCACATCACCCTGTTCGAGAAATTCCTGGCACAGCTGAAGAACACGCAGGATGCCGAAGGCTCTTTGCTGGACAACTCCATGATCCTGTTCGGTAGCGGCATGAGTGAAAGCCAGAACCACGAGCGTCTCGATATTCCTACCTTGCTGGTGGGTGGTTTCGGTGCACGTGGCAGCCGTCACATCCAGGAGAAACCCGACACCCCGGTGGCCAACTTCATGCTGTCTCTGTGTCAGTACTACGGTGTGGAAATCGATTCGCTGGGCATCAGCACTGGCACGGTCGATCTGGTGAACGGATAAGCACGACGATGGCTCGCTTGATGACGACTATCGCGCCGTACGCGGCAGCGATGCTGCTGATCTCCACCACGGTCTTTGCCTCACCGACCGAACTGATGCGACAGGTGCAACGCGGTGACGTGGCAGCAGTCGAAAAACTCCTGGCTGAAGATGAGAGCTGGGTGAACCGCCCGGCACGCGATGGCATGACGCCCTTGCTGTGGGCGGCGGAGGCCAACGATCTCGCGATGGTGAAGGCGCTCCTCGAAGCGGGTGCGGATCCGAATCTCGGCAATCGCTATGGCATCACTCCACTGTGGTTGGCTGCCCTCAATGGCAGTCCCGCACTGATCGAATTGCTGTTGCAACATGGCGCTGATGCCACTGCTGCACTGCCGCATGGCGAAACGCCACTGATGACCGCTGCACGTGTTGGTGACCCTGCATCGATTCGGACGTTGCTCAAGGCCGGCGCCGATCCCAATGCCTACGAAACCAAGCAAGGCGAAACAGCATTGATGTGGGCTGCAGCGGAGAATCATCCTGAGGCCATCAAGGCCTTGGTGGAAGGTGGCGCCGATCTCGATCGTCACTCATTCCCCCTCAATCTGCCGGCGATGGAATGGGAACAGGTCGGCATGGTGTCCACTACCTTGCCCGTCGGAGGTTGGACTGCCGCCATGTATGCCGCGCGACAGAATGCGGCAGAAGCCATGGCGGCTCTGATCGAACTCGGTGCCGATCTTGACGCACAGGATGCCGACGGCACCACGGCTCTGGGGCTAGCGATAATCAATGAGCATTACGACCTTGCCGCAACCTTGCTCGAAGCAGGTGCCGATCCGACGATAGTGGACCGCACCGGCGCCGATGCCTTGTACCTCGCCGTCAGCATGGTCTCGCATCGAGGCGACATCGGACGACCGCCACGGCCGCGCTTCGACAAGCTTCGTGCACTCGACATCGTACGTTTGGCGCTCGCGCGCGGCGCCAATCCCAATGCCCAACTGCTGACGCCAGCCATTGCGCGTCACCACGATTTTCCCGACGGCGAATTGGGCGAGGGGGCCACTGCGCTCATGAAAGCCGCCAAGGCCGGTGATCTGGAATCGATGCGCGTGCTGCTGGAAGCCGGCGCCGATCCCACCTTGCAGTTGGTGAAAAGTGGTCTGACTGTCTTCGATCTGGCTGAAGGAAAAGGACGTGGTCCTGCGAACGAAGCGGTTCAGAACCTGTTGAAGGAATACACAGCGCGAGCGCGCTAGCGCTGCGCGAGTGCGTTCCTTCAGCAATGGGTAGATGGTTTCGTGATGTGGACCTTGCAGCGCGATTTCTGAGGTAAGGATATGAAGTGGGTTCTGTTGAGCGTTACTGCGGCGGCCTTGTCGTTCTCAGTCATGGCAGCGGCGCAGTCTTCACCGCCGGCCGAGGATGTCCGCGCCATCGAAGACTTGGCTGCGCGCTATCTCGAGACGCTCGGTGGTTGTGATGCTGCGGGCTTTGCAGATCTCTTCGTTCCGGAAACGGGTTACTTTGCCAGTGGCTTTCGCGGCCAGATGGTGGGAAGAGATGCACTGATCGGTCTCGTCGAAAGCGAACGTCATTGCGAGCAACCCAACGCCTCGCAGACGCAGAACCGCACGACACCTGCCGTTGAGATCGAAGTTACCGCCGACGGTGTACACGGCGTAGTGGAACTCGGTCCACAGATTGGACGTTACGAAGATGAGTACAGCAAGACGCCGGCAGGTTGGCGCTTTGCTTCACGCACGGTGATCACGCGCGCCGAACTCGATGCCGGACTGAGCGCACACGATCTCGCCGCGATCAACGCACTGGGTGGGCCCCATCCCGGCGCCAATTACGTCGAACGTAATGGCAGACGACTTCTCATGAGCGTGGGTGTGGCCGTTGCGGTGCAGGACGGCAAGATTACCGGACGCGCCTATCAGGCAGATGGCAGTCACTTTGCCGACGTGTACGAAAAGACGGCGGAAGGCCGTTGGCGCATCGTGTCGCGCACGCATGTACCCACGGAGACTGCTCAGAACAGGCAGGCCGCCGCGGTGAGCCCGGGGCTCGTCACCGGTACCGGCACCTTCACCAGCTTCGTCGAAGACATGGATCGTTCGCTCTCCTTCTATCGCGATGCGCTCGGCATGGAAGTGCCGCCGTTACCGGAAGCGGGCACACGTCCCTACAACCCGACCAACGTACAGCTGTACGCGATGATGGACATCCAAGGTGCGCGGGAGCGCCATCAGGCAGCGACGGTGCCCGATACCAACGTGCGCCTGGAAATGATGGAGATCCAGGACGTTGCTCATAAGACGATTCCACTGCGCATCCAGGATCCAGGCGTGGTGACGCCGGTGTTGATCGTGCGCGACATCGATGCCTTGCTTGCACGCGTAAAACAGGCGCAAGGCGAAGTGGCCACCCCGGGGGGTAAACCGGTCGCGTTCGCCGAAGGCACCCGTGCGGTGCTGATCCGTGACATCGACGGGCGTTTCATCGAACTCCGTCAGCCGCCTGCCGCATCCCTACCCGCCGCTGCGGGCTCGCATCTCATCGTGGAGGAGCGCCTGTCAATGGCGGTGCGCGACCTGGAAGAAGCCATACGCGTCTATCGTGACGTGCTCGGCTTTGCAGTGGAGATGACAGAGGTCGATCCCGCATTGAGTGAATTGACGGGACTGGCCCAGCTCGATGCGCGCCGCGCCATAGCGCGAGGGCCAGGTAATTCACTCATTCTGGAGTTCGTCGACTATCGCGGGGTCGATCGCAAGATCAATGAAATGAACATTCAGGATCGTGGTGCCGCGCGTCTGCAGATCAGGACAGACAATCTCGATGAGCTGCTGCGCCGAATCACGGCGGCTGGCCTGCCCATCCGTTCGGAAGGAGGCGTGCCGACACCGCTGCCACCGAACTTCATGGCGGCGATGGTGGCGGATCCGAACAACTTCTTCTGGACCCTGATCGCATCCTGCGACGGCTGTGCGCCGACCATTCAATCCTCGCGCCGTTGAGGAGATTTAGCAGTCGAAAGCGAAAGAAAAAGAACAGTGATGCACGAGGGGCAACCTTCAGGTGCAACAAGAACAAGAGAGCACCGGCAGCGGTGCCACGACAATTAAAAGAATTTGAAGTAAGCGGGGGATTCCTTCCATGAAAATGTTCAAACCAGCCGCATTGGTCGCAGCGATGGCACTTGCTGCATGCGGGCAATCGCCTGATTCACCAACCACCAGTGCTGCACCCGTGATGACGAGCGCGCCGGCTGCAGCCGATCAGATCCTGACAGGCTTTGCGCGTGTGAATGCGGAAAGGCTGCGTGCTGCAGACGCGGAGCCGGGCCAGTGGATGTCTCGCGGCCGTGACTACAACGAACAGCACTACAGTCCGCTCGATCAGATCAACACCAGCAACATCGATCAACTGGGCCTGGCCTGGTTCGCCGACTTCGACACCAACCGTGGACAGGAAGCCACTCCGCTGATCATCGATGGAGTGATCTACGTTTCCACCGCCTGGTCCAAGGTCTATGCCTTCGACGCGCGCACTGGGGAACAGCTGTGGAAGCACGATCCCAAGGTTCCCGGCGAGTGGGCCATCAACGTCTGTTGCGACCTGGTGAACCGTGGCGTCGCCGCTTGGGAAGGCAAGATCTTCGTCGGCACGTTGGATGGCCGCTTGGTGGCCATCGATGCGAAGACCGGCGAACAGGTATGGAGCACCCAGACCAGCGATCCCGATAAACGCTATTCCATTACCGGCGCACCACGTGTGGCGAATGGCTTGGTACTGATCGGTCAGGCTGGCGCCGAGTTCGGCGTGCGTGGCTACGTGACCGCTTACGATGCCAATACCGGTGAGCAGGTATGGCGCTTCTACACCGTGCCCGGCAACCCGGCCGATGGCTTTGAAAGCCCGATCATGGAAGAAGCTGCCAAGACCTGGAATGGTGAATGGTGGAAGCTGGGCGGTGGTGGCACCGTATGGGATGCCATCGTTTACGACCAGGAACTGGATCAGGTCTATATCGGCGTCGGCAACGGTTCACCGTGGAACGCAGAGCTGCGCAGTCCAGGTGGTGGCGACAACCTCTTCCTTTCCTCCATCGTCGCAGTGGATGCCAAGACCGGTGAATACCGTTGGCACTATCAAACCACTCCGCGCGAAACCTGGGACTACACCGCCACCCAGCCGATCATGATCGCCGATCTCGTCATCAATGGTGTTGAGCGCCATGTGGTGATGCAGGCTCCCAAAAACGGTTTCTTCTACGTGCTCGATGCCAAGACCGGTCAACTGCTTTCCGCAGAAGCCTTCGCCACCGTCAACTGGGCCACCGGCATAAGCAAGGAAACGGGACGTCCGATCGAAAACCCTGCTGCACGCATCGAAGAGACGCGCAAGGGCTACATGGTTGCGCCTGGCCCGGGTGGTGCGCATAGCTGGCATCCCTGGTCCTACAACCCGAACACCGGTCTTGTATACATCCCGGCGATGGATACGAACTTCGGTTATGTGGCGCAGGAACAGCAGGATTTCGAAATCTCCAACACGGGCATCAACGTCGGCATGGACTTCGCCGCCGGCAGGAACCTGGCGGGACAGGATGGCCAGATGGAAGCGATCAACGAAGGCTTCCTGCTCGCTTGGGATCCGATTGCGCAGAAAGAAGCGTGGCGTGTGTCCTATGGGCGTGGCCGCGGGGGTGGGACTCTGAGCACCGCCGGTGGTCTGGTGTTCCAGGGTAACTCGGTCAACAACGAATTCGTGGCCTATGACGCCGTTGACGGCAAACGCCTGTGGTCGATGCCCGCACAAACCGGCATCGTCGCCGGCGCGGCTTCGTACGAAGTCGATGGCGAACAGATGATTGCAGTGGTGGCTGGCAACAACACCGTCGGCGACTACTACGCTTCCAACTATTCGCGTCTGCTAGTGTTCAAACTGGGTGGCACCGCGCAGTTGCCGCCGCCGCAGGAATACACCGAGCGCCCGCTGGCGCCGCCGCCGAACACTGCTTCTGCAGAAGAAGTGGCACGCGGCAACGAACTCTATTCGCGCCACTGCAACATGTGCCACGGCCTCGATGGCCTCAGCCGCGGCACCTTCCCCGATTTGACGCGTACTCCGCTGCTGCACTCGCAGGAAGGCATCGAAGCAGTGGTTCTGGGAGGCATTCTGAGTGAGCGCGGCATGGCCTCGTTTGCTTCGGAACTGAAGAGCGAAGACGTTGCTGCCATCCGGGCCTTCATCATCTGGCAGGCGAATGACCTGCTCGCCAGAGGAGAGACGACGATTCGCCCGCCTGGACTGGATCTGCCGACTGCCGACAACGACCCGCACGCCGTTGAAGGTGCGCAATGAAGAAAAGTTACGAGCAAACCCGCAGGAGCAGTGGATTGGCTCGACCATTCATGAGGACGTGTGATGACTAACCGCAGAGAGGTGTTGCAAATGGGTTTGGGCGTGACGCTTTTACCGCTCGACGCTGCCACCGCATGGGCAGCGCCGGCCGGAACCGCTCGGGAGGAGAAGGCCATACCGTTGTACAAGGCACTCTATGACATGCGTTTCCCTGCCAGCCGCGTATTCGGTGAGCGCATGACGGTGCGTGGTGTGCCTGTCGCCGCACTCACCACGGGTGATATGACTTCACTCTGGTTCGATGATCTGCATCACCAGTGGAAGAAGGGTCCGATGGCCATCAGCGGTCTGACTGCACGCGGACCGCTGTTCTGCTTGGAACAACTGGCCTGGGAACATGGTATGCGGGTGGTCTTCCGCGCACGTCATTCGCTGACGAACGAAGGTTCCATATTGCATGAAATCGAGGGCACCGATGCCGCAGTGGAGGCAGCCAAGCGCGTCGCTGTGGATGAATGGTGGGCCGCTGGTTTTGGTGACGTCATCGGTTACTACGCTCATACCAACGGCAAGCAAGTGAGTGCTCAGGCCGCCACCGCCAGATCGGCGGTGGCCCTGCCGGAGGAAGAGGCGCTGTTTTCTTGGGTCATTGCGCCCGTGGTGCGGGGTTGAATCATGAAAGGTCTGTTGTTCGTAGCCGTAGCCTCGACCTTGGTAGCAACGCCGGTCCTGGCGCAATCGAAGAATGAACTCATCGAGCATGGCAACCAGGTGTTTCAGCACTGGTGCGCGCCGTGTCACGCGCCTGGGCCGCGTCATCCCGGTACCCAGGCACTCGAGGTGCTTTACAAGGGCAGCAAGCCCGCTGCCCTGGAACAGCGCACCGACCTGCTGCCGGAGGTAACCAAGGTCTTCGTACGCAACGGTGTCTCGATGATGGCGCCGTTCCGCAAGACCGAGATCAGCGATGCCGATCTCGATGCACTTGCTGCCTATCTGGCGCCCAAAGAGTGAGGACGAACAAGGTGCACATCGTTGAGCAAACGGCGACCAGCCGAAGCCGAGGTAGACGCGGCAGCGTGGCAACGCCGCAGGAACCGGTGCAGAACACAAAGCAGCAACCAGTCACAGTCGTGGCCTCCATACTCGAGGACTACGCGCGCCGTGGCGTCTTCGCTGCCTACCGACCGACCAAGACACAAGCACAGAAGGCGGACTTCCTGGTGCAGTGGCATTTCCGCCAGATCCTCACGATTCGTCTCGATGCGACGAAAGGTACGCTGAGCCTGGTGAACTTCCTTCCGCATGCGTCGGCCGTGCCGAACATTCGGCGTGAACTCGCTGGCTTCCTACGTCGTAGTGCGGCGGCGGACCGGCCATCACATCGTCGCATCGATCCCATGAAGGCGCGTGTGAGCTGTGATCAACGCAAAGAGAACATCTCGCTGCGTTTCAATGTGCTCGACGACGATTACGAGTACGCCACGCGCAAACTGGTACACCTGGTGAACGAGATATTCCTCGATTTCTTACGCGAGGCGCACTACGTCGAATACATGGTGACCTACATGAACATGAATCCGGAGACGGGAGGTTCCCTATGAGCGCGAAGCGTCGCTTTGCCATTGGTCTTGGTTCGGTAGTGGCTCTGGCAGGCTGGAGCGTCGCGGGCAGCGCCGACGATGCGGTCCTGCCTCTCGATCGCGCGCTGACGGCGGAGGAAGCGCGCGCGCTGAAGAATCCATTGCCGATGCAGTCCGACTCGATTTCGAAAGGACGCACCTTCTACATGCAGTACGCCTGCGGCACCTGTCATGGCGATGACGGACGCGCCTTGGTCGTGTTCGCCGGCCCGGTGACGGATCTCACCAATCCCGAGGTGTGGGTCAATGGCACCAGCGAAGGCGAAGTGTTCCGCAGCATTCGCGACGGCGTGTCGGGAATGCCGGCTTTCGGCAAGGAAATCGAAGCGGAGAGGATTTGGCATCTCGTCAACTTCATTCGCAGTCTCTGGCCGGCTGATGCCTTGGCCGCAAACGACAACCGATAAGAACGATGGCAATCGAGACGGATTGGCTATTTGGAGAAGAACGATGAACGAAGAAAACAGCATCCAGCAAGTATCCGCGCCAGAGAGAGACGAGCAACAGGACGACTCGGTACTTTCCACTCCTCGCACACGCCGCCAGGTCCTCACTTCTGCGCTCGGCATCACCGGCACTGCAGCTGGTGCTGCATCGTTGCTGGGTTCTGGTGGTGTGCTCGCCCAGGTCGCTGGCTTGCCGGGTGGCGTGAATGCCATCGATCCGCTCGGAGAAGTGCCGTCTGTACGCATCCCGGTCGCCATCACCAATTCACTCGATAGCCCCGTCAAGGATTACAAGTTCGAGGACGGCGCACTCGATGGTGCGCAGATCTTCGCCAAACTCTGTAAGGAAGAACAGCTTGCAGCGATGTTCTGCGCGCCCGGTAATTACACCATCATCAACGCGATCGCCGAGGTTGGCATTCCGTCCTTCGGTGGTCGAACCGAAGGTGGTGCCTGTGCAATGGCCGATGGTTTCTCACGTGCCACTGGTGAAGTGGTGGCGGCATCCGGCACCGAAGGTCCGGGCTTCGCTCACATGATCATGAACATCGCTGCTGCCGCAGCGGCGAGAACTCCGCTGCTGGTGTTGGCGAGCAATGCCAGCATCTCGGGCGAAGACAACGAGGCGCTGCAGAACATCTATCAGCAGCCCATGACCGAATCGGTACGCAAGTACGGCAAACGTCTGATCGTGCCGAACCGCGTGTGGGAATACGGCCAGTATGCTTTCCGCCAACTGAAGTCCGGTGTGCCCGGTGTGGTGCATCTCGACTTCCCCGGCGAGGTCACGCGCGAACGCTTCGCTGATCCCGGCAAGCTCACCTGCTATTACGAGAAGGACAAGTATCGCAGCGAATCGCGCTGTGAGCCGTCGGCAGCGGACATGCAGAAAGCGATCGACATGATCTCGAAGGCGGAACGGCCCATCGTCGTAGCGGGCCAAGGAGTGTTCCAGCGTCAGGCCTGGGAACCGCTGCTCGCTGCAGCCGAACGTCATGAATTCGCCATCGTCGGTTCCGGTCCGATGCGCGGTCACGTACCGGATGATCACCGCCTGAATGCGAGCATGTCGCACGATGCCATGTTCAGTGCCGACCTCGTGGTGTTCATCGGTCAGTACTGCATGCCGAAACTCGGAGAGTATCGTTTCAATCCCGACGCCAAGGCCATCCGCGTGCATCCGGTGCCGGAAGATCTGGGACACAACTGGCCGCTCGATCTCGGCATCGTCAGCGACGAGCGTGCTTTCGTGGAGCAGTTGGCCAACCGTCTGCCTTCCAGGAAACGTGCATCCTGGGTAGCCGAACTCGCCGCCGCGAAACAGAAATACATCGACACCTCGCTCGAGTATTACCGCATCGGTCTTCAGTACAGCCAGGACACGAACACCATTCATCCGCAGGTGATGGCGAAGGAAATCCACGATTTCCTGTACGAGGGCGACATCGATCCCAAACAGACTCTCACCGGTTGGGGTGGTGCAACCTGTGGTCATGCCGCTGCACGCTGGCTGCGCGCCAACCGTCCGGCGCAGGAAATCGTTTGCCAGTATCAGTTCGGCGCAATGGGTCCGGACCTGGCGATGATCATCGGTTCGGCACTTGCCGTGCAGCGTGGCGTCGGTCCGCAAGCCACGTACAAGGGGGCGCCCGTGCTCTGCGTCACCAGTGACGCGGGCATCGGTTACAGCATGTTCGAGCTCGATACCGCCATCAAATACAAGGTCCCCGTGATCTGCGTGGTGTTCAACAACAACTGCTGGGGCATGTGGCCGGCAGCGGAGAACACGCCGCGTGCGATGCACATGTATCTGTTCCAGGAGAACCTGCGCTACGACAAGATGGCCGAAGGCCTCGGTGCCAGAGGCGAGTACGTGCGTACCGCCGAGGAATTGCGCGAGGCCCTCAGACGCAGCTACCGCGCTGCGGAGACCGAGAATGCCTGCACGCTCATCAACGTGCAGTCGCTGGCCGAGTTCTCATCGTCCAGGCTGTATCCGCCGGCGCCGACCTTCGGTGCCGAGCCCGGCGTAGGCGCCTGCCTGCATTGATGCCATGCTCTAAAGAACGAAAGATCAAGAACAACAATGAGGTTGGCTCCAGAGAGAGCCTCGAGGAGGTTTAGATGGCGGTTCCACCTGGTGTGAGCGAAAGCGATTTTGCGCGCGCGCTCGATCGTTTCAGGGCGATAGTCGGCAACGAGTGGGTCTTCACGGAAGATGAAGACGTCAGACTCTACAAGGACGGCTACTCGCCGCTGCGTGGCGAAGCGGAGGAAAAAGTGGCGTCCGCAGCGATTGCTCCCGACAACGCCGAGCAGGTTCAGGAAATCGTCAAGGTAGCCAACGAGTTCAAGATTCCGCTCTATCCGGTTTCGACCGGTCGCAACCTGGCCTACGGCGGCTCGGCCCCAGTCTTGTCGGGCAGCGTAGTGCTCGACATGAAGCGCATGAACCGGATTCTCGAGATCGACGAGCGCAGTGCCTATGCGCTGGTCGAGCCCGGTGTGAGCTACTTCGATCTCTTCCGTTACATCCGCGACAACAAACTGAAACTCTGGATCGATTGTCCGGACCCGGGTTGGGGCAGCGTGATCGGTAATGCGCTCGATCACGGCATCGGCTACACGATGAACCCCTATCGCGATCACTGGGATGCCCACTGCGGTCTCGAAGTGGTGACGGCCACTGGCGAGCTCATTCGTACCGGCATGGGCGCACTGCCCAATGCGAAGAGCTGGCAGCACTTCAAGTATGGCTATGGCCCGTACATCGACGGCATCTTCTCGCAGTCGAACTTCGGGGTAGTGACCAAGATGGGTATCTGGCTTTTGCCGGAGCCGGAAGCTTTCATCGAGGGCCGCGTGCAGGTCTTCAAGCACGACGACATCATCCCTCTCATCGATCACATGAAGTACTTCATGAACACGGGATTGATGAACTGTGGCACCACCAACCTTTCGTCTCCGATCCGTGGTGAACTCAGCCGCGATCCCGATCTGCGCAGACTGCTGACGATGGATGATGCCGCTTCGATTGCGCGCATGAATGCGATCGCGGCCGAGCGTAACGTGCCTTTCTATTCGGTTTCTCTGCGCTTTTACGGTCCGCGCAAGGTGATCCAGGAGCAGTGGGCCTATGCGAAGCAGCGCATGAGTTCGATCGAAGGCATCCGATTCGAGGACGGCGCCACCTACGATTTCCCGCTGACGGATGAGCAATTGCCGCAGGTGCATTCCGAGCGTGAACTCGGCATTCCTTCGTTGTCGATCTTCTCGATCGGCACGCGTTCGAACTTCGGCCCTGGGAACAGGGGGCACCTCGGCTTTTCGCCGGCGATCCCCATGACCGGCGAGGCCATCATCGAGTCCATGCGTGTGATCGAAACTGAGCTACAGGAGTACGAACGGGAGTTGGGTGCTCCGGTGGCATCGGTGGTGTTCCCGCAGTCGTATCACGCGCGCACGCTCGTGATCCTGGTGCTGTTCAACATCGTGGAAGATCCCGCCATCAACCAGCGGACCCGCGATGTGTTCACGCGCTTGGTAGCGCTGGCAGCCGAACGCGGTTGGGGTGAGTACCGCACGCACACCGTGTTCATGGACACCTGCGCCGCAGCTTATTCGTTCAACGATCACTCGCTGCTCAAGTTCCAGCAGGTGCTCAAGGATGCGGTGGACCCGAACGGCATCCTCGCCGCCGGTCGCTACGGCATCTGGCCCAAGCACCTACGCAATGCCTGAGGCTCGTTCCTTGAACGCGGGGATTCCAATCACACGCAGGAGCATCGCGATACTGCTGTTTTCGGCGCTGGTCTGGGCGCCATTGTGTGGCAGCGCGGCACCGCGCCTTGCTCTCTCCACGTCGCTGGAGGAGGCAGGGCGCGCCGTGGTCGAACGCTTCGCAGGACTGGGGATGCGCAATGCCATCACCACCTATGCCAGCTATCCGGAACTCGCGAGTGCAATGCTGCCCTACACGGAGTTCCTGCTGGAGCAGTCGACGCTGCCTGCACGTCATCGCGAATTGCTCTGGTTGCGTACGGCCTGGCTCGCGAGAAGCGACTACATGTGGGCGCAGCGCGCAGCCGTCGCACGCAAACTGGGACTGAGCGATGCTGAGCTGCATCGCATTGCGTGGGGCGCAGAGGCGCCGGGTTGGGACCTCTTCGAGGCAGCTCTGCTGCGCGCTGCGGATGAGCTGCATGTGGATGCCTTCATAAGCGATGCCACCTGGAAGACCTTGGCGGCTCGCTATGACGAAAACCAGATGATCGATCTGCTGTATGGAGTAGGTGAGATCACTATGCACGCGGACTATGCCAACAACCTGCGGATCGCGATCGAGCCCGAACTCGCCGACCGCTTGCCGGCCGGCATCAGTTACGCGCCCTCGGCAACACAGACGAATGCACGTCTCGTCGATCGCTCCACACGTATTGCGCCTTTGCCAGCTACGGGCGAAGGCGGTCTCGGCAACACCAATGCCTTTCGCACCTTCGGTCGCAATCCTCCGGTGGATGCACTGCGCACTGCACAGGGCAATCACGTGCGCGGTGCCACGACGTTGACGCCGCGTCTGCGGCAGCTGGTGATCATGCGCACCGCAGTGCTCACGCGCTCGGAATACGAATGGGCCGCCCATTCGCGCGGCGGCAGACAGACGGGAATGGATGACGCTGCCGTTGCGCGCGTCATCGTGGGGGCGACGGCACAAGGCAATACGCTGCAGGAAACGCTGCTGCTCAGCGCGGTCGACGATCTCATGCGTGACAACCTGATCGATGACGCCACCTGGGATGCCCTGGCGGAGGAATTTTCCATACGCCAGTTGTTCGATCTGCTTTTTACCGTAGGAGCCTTCCGCAGTGCGGCCTACGCCATCAACAGTACCGGGGTGCAGCTCGACGACAACATGGGAGATTTCCGTTTCCCACCGGAGTTGCGCTGATTGCCTCGCTCGAAACTTTCTACAAGCCGTGTTCGGTCGATAAGGAGAACAACGTGTTTCACGCGCCAAAACTAAAACAATGGAGCTCGGCAGTGCGCGCTGCCTTCGGTGCGGTGTTGGTTGCTGCCACGCTGGGAGCGGTCCCCGCTGCGGCACAGCAGGACACGGCCAGTCTGGCGCAGGTCGGGCGCCTCGTCGCCAATCTGAATCAGTCGGTCGAATTCTATGAGGCGTTGGGCTTCGTCAAGGACGAAGCCGAGTCGCGGGATTGGGCCAGGGATGAAACGATCGAGACTCTATTCGGTGTGAGTGGCTTTGAGACCCGTGTCGCCAAGATGCAGATGAACAGTGCTTCCTCAGGCAAACCTTTCACTGTGTATCTGCGCGAAGTGCGTGGCATCGAACGCCGCAACCTAGCAGTGCGCACCATGTGGAAACCCACCTCGACGCACATCGGCGTCAACCTTGGCCAGATCAGAGAGCACTGGGCCGATTTGCGTGAAGCCGGCATTCTGCGCGCGCGTTCTTGGGGAGATGAATTGCAACCGGCGGGGCAGACCAGTGGGCAGTTGGCCTACATTTCCGATCCGGATGGACTCGACGTCGAGATCATCGAACCGCGTGGTGATGGCGCTACTGGCGTGACGCATTTCGGTCTTGTCGTTACGGATATCGACAAGGCCCGTGATTTCTACGTGGGACTGCTCGGCGGCACTTTGCCCCCGGAAGAACCGCAGTGGTTGCAGGGGGACTTCTACGACTCCGTCGTGGGCGGTCACGGCGGTATCGTGCGTCTCTTCTTTCTCACATTCCCGGAAGCGGCCGATCCCAGCGTGACTTTGAACTTCGAGCTCATCGACTATCAGAACCGCAAGCAACCGATCGATGCTTTCACCATCACGGACATCGGTGTGAACTACTTCGGTTTCCAGGTTCCGGATCTCGGCTCCTACCTTGCGCGGGCATTGGCGCTCGGTGCCAAACAGGTATCGAAACAGATCGTGACCCTGCGTGATGGCACGCGCGAAGTGCTGCTGCGTGACCCCGACAACGGCGCCTATGTGCTGTTCCTCGAGCGTCCATGAACCAGCGCGACCCGAAGCGGAGACCACAGATGAGCGAAGATCACGGCACGCAGTCTTCCCGTAGGAGAAACACCATGAAGAGAACGCTTGCGCTTGCCTTGCTGCTGGGGGCTTGGACAACGGCGAATGCAGCACCCTGGGATGGCGATCCTGCGGTGCAGGAAGTGCTGGAAATTCGGCGGCAGGCCATCGTGGCTTTGACCACCACCGGACCCACGCCGGAAAGCGAGCGCTATTCCTCGACCTTCGTCGCCAATTCACCGGGTGGCGGCGTCGTCAGCGGTGAACAGATGCAGGCGGCCTTCGCGAACGGCAGCGTGAGCTATGCCGAAGTGGAAATGAAACTCGACTACGCTGGCTCGCATGGACCGGACATGGTCGTGCTGATGGGGGAGGAAATCGTCGTGCCCGGCCCCGGCACCCGCAATGCGGGCCAGCGCATTCGTCGTCGTTTCACCGATATTTTTCGCAGGGAAAATGGCGAGTGGCGTCACGACGTGCGCCATTCGAACGTCATTCCAGATCAGTGACCGACAGGTGTGAGCAAGTCAGCTCACGTCGAGTCGACATAACGCAGTCATGAACCACTAGCCAGTTCAAGGGAAGTCCATGCACATCAAAAAACTCAGTCTCATTTCGTTCGCAGCGCTCGGCTGCAGCACCCTGGCCTTTGCTGCCGAGTCGCCTTCGCCTGCCAATGCCGGCAAGGAATTCTTCCGCGCACAATGCGCGCTCTGCCATAGCGCCGAACCCAATGACGGCGGCGGGGCCCAGGGCCCCTCGCTGCAGGGTGTGTTCGGGCGCGGTGCGGCAAGCGGTGGTTCGTTCCCGTTCTCCGCCGCGCTGCGTGGCTCCAATCTCACCTGGGATGCCGCAACGCTGGATCGCTTCCTAGCTGCGCCGACTTCGATCGTGCCGGGTTCTGCCATGGTCGTTGCCGTGCCGAACGCCGATGATCGCAGCAACCTGATCGCGTATTTCGAAGCGCTGGCCAATGGCACCTACGCCGAAGCGCCGGCGCGCGCACCTTTCGGCGGTGGTCTGTTCAATTCGCCTCCGGCTGAACCCCCGGCCGGCACGCCAGAATGGAAGGAAGACGCACCTGGTGTCGTACACAGGATCGACCTCGACAAACTGCCGGCGCCCTATGCAACGGCGTCCGCAGTGAATTTCCCAGCAGTGATTCCGCGTCCGGCGAATGCCGAGCTCAAGGTGCCGGCAGGATTCAAGGTGGAGACCTTCGCCACGGGTCTGGAAGGGCCGCGCGGCATGATCGTCGCCAACAACGGCGACATCCTGCTCACCGAGACCCAGGCAGGCCGCATCAAGATCATCCGCCCGAGCAGCAATGGCAGCCGCGCCGAGGAAATCACCGTGTTCGCGCAAGGCATGCTGCAACCGCTCGGCATGGCTCTATATCCATCGGTCGAAAATCCACAGTGGCTCTACGTGGCGGAGACCAACCGTATCATTCGCTATCCCTATACGACCGGTGACAAGGTCGCGCGCGCCTTACCGGAAGTGATCGTGCCGCAACTTTCCCCCGTGGGCGGCGGACACTACACGCGCGACCTTTCCTTCTCCCGCGACGGCAAGAAGCTTTTCGTCTCCGTGGGTTCGCAGTCCAACGTTGCAGAAGGCACGCTGGAAGCGAAGACGGCCGCGGAAATTCGGGCCTGGGAAGCGGAACGTGGTCTCGGTGCAGCCTGGGGTGAGGAAGAGAACCGTGCTGCCGTCATGGTGTTCGACGTGGGCAACGAACAGGCCACGGCCAAACTCTTCGCCACTGGCATTCGCAACTGTGTGGGCCTGACGGTGCAGCCGCAGACCGGAGACCTCTGGTGTACCACCAACGAACGCGATCAGCTCGGTGACGACCTCGTGCCGGATTACTCGACGCGCGTGCCCGAAGGTTCCTTCTTCGGTTGGCCCTGGTACTACATGGGTGACAACGAAGATCCGCGCCACGCCGGTGCGCGTCCGGATCTGGTCGGCAAGATCCGAAAACCCGACGTGCCGTATCGCTCGCACTCGGCCGCCGTCGATCTCGAGTTCTATCCGCTGCAACCCTCCGGTGCTTCGGCCTTCCCGGCTGAATATGCGGGCCAGGGCTTTGCCGTGCTGCATGGTTCATGGAACCGTGCCCATCCGACCGGCAGCAAGGTGGTGATGGTGCCGATCGTCAACGGTGAACCGACTGGTGAATACGTCGACTTCCTCACTGGCTTCATCACTGATGAAGGCCGTTGGGGACGTCCAGTGGCCATCACCGTGGCGAAGGATGGCTCGCTGCTGCTCAGCGATGACGGCGCGAACCTCATCTATCGCATTTCGTGGGGCGGCTGATTCGCCTCCACCGTCGAGTTCCAAGGGAACGGGAGGATCGATGATCAAAAACGCGCTACTGGTTGTTGCTTTGTTGACGACTGCGGTCGGTGCCCAGGCACAGACCGCAACTTCCTCACTCGAGCAGCGCCTTCAGCGGCTCGAGGATGAAGCCGCCATCACTCGCATCATCAATGCATATGCGGAGCTACTCACCGCCCGGGATTTCGACGGGTATGCGGCGCTCTTCGCCAGGGAAGGTGTGTGGGAAAACCGCGGCACGGTGAAGAAGGGCGCGGCGGAGATCAAGGCGATGCTGGTCGACATGTTCGGCCAGCCGCAGCCGGGCTTCGTGAACACGCGCAACTACATGCTGGTGTCGAACATCCTGGTGAATGTCGATGGTGATCGCGCCACCGCCACTTCACGTCAGACTTCGATCAGTCGCGGCGAGGATGGCAGCCCGGTGGTAGTGTTGGGTGGCCGCTATGAGGACGAGTTCGTTCGCGAAAACGGGCAATGGAAGATCCAGCACCGCATCGATTATTCGGTGATTCCCACTGGAGACGAGTGGGCACAGCGAATGGGTAGGTGAGTGAGCACGGCTGTTTGTCATCATGGCAATCTGATGTCGGCGCAGTTTTGCGTGCGATCGGATGCGAGTGATGGAAGGTGAGCTGTCTCCGGGCCAGCATGAAGCTGGCCTTTTTTTACGTATCTGCATTGGCACGGATCGCTGCACTCAGCCAGGGCGTAAGTCCGGGCGCGAACTTATCGATGTTCGACGTGAAGCGCGCATCGGATTCGTACAGGTCCGCGAGCTTTGCATGCATCGTTGGTGAGCAGGGATAGAACCAACGCTCGATCGAAAGACGATGCCGCTCTGCGAGAGCCTTGGCAGGTTCGGAATCGGCTGTCGTGCCGGATTGAAACAGCTGTGCTGCTTCGCGCATGAGCGCGTCCGCTTCCGCCGCGTAACGTTTCCAGTCTTCCGTGCTGTAGCGCTGCGTGCGACGTTGTGATTCCTTCCATGCCGCGCTCTCGCCCCAGCGTCTTTTCGCTTCCTCCTCGTACTGCGAGGGATCGAAACCGCCGAAAAGAGACTGCACCTCGTTGCCTAGACTTTCCATACCGTCTTCTCCTTGAGCGAGCGCGCCGAGCGCCGTGTCGATGGCTTGCAACATCGCCTGTATGCGTTCGAGCCGCGCCGTGATTTCCTGACGTTGTTGTTTCAATGCTGCGCAGCGATCGAACTCCGGATCGTCGAGCGAGCGCTTGATCGCTTCGAGCGGCAGGCCCAGCTCCCGTTGGATGAGGATCTGCTGCAGGCGCAGTAGGTCTTCGTGACTGTAGAGCCGATAACCCGCGGCCGAACGCTGCGAAGGCGAGAGCAAGCCGATATCGTCATAGTGGTGCAGCGTCCGCACCGATACTCCGGCCAGACGCGCCACATCCTTGATCTGGTACAGGCGTTTCGTATTCATGACGTGCACTGTACAGCCTCACGTTGCGTGAGGGTCAACACTGAGCCGGAGCAAAGGC
>CALEJT010000005.1 GCA_937898685.1 uncultured Gammaproteobacteria bacterium
GGGGCTACGTGACTGTCCCAGGCTGGGCAAAGAGCAGTGGCTGTCCCACGTTGGGGGATCTGATCAGGACAGCAAACTGGCTAGCAGCGCCGCGTGACGCTCGGCCTGCACCTGTCGGCGCAGGAGATTGGCGCGGAAGATGGCCTGCAGGTCCGCCAGGGCGCGGTCGAAGGAATCGTTCACCACCAGGTAGTCGGCCTGCTCGTAGTGCGACATCTCGTGGACTGCCTTCGCCATGCGTTCGGCGATCACGTCCTCGCCGTCCTGCCCGCGGTTGGTCAAACGTTCGCGCAGGGCTTCCAGCGATGGTGGGAGGATGAAGATGCTCAGTGCATCTGGCATCAGCTGTTTGATCTGGGCTGCGCCCTGCCAGTCGATCTCCAGGATCACATCCCAGCCTTCCGACAGGCGCCCTTCCACCCAGGTACGCGACGTGCCGTAATAGTTGCCGAACACGAGGGCATGTTCGAGGAAATCACCGCGATCTTGCATTGATTTGAAAGTGGCGACGTCGACGAAGTGATAGTTCACGCCATCGATCTCACCCGGCCGTTTCTGCCGCGTGGTGTAGGACACGGACACACACAGGCCCGGTCCAGGGTAGCCGGGTTCGTTGTGGCTTTGCACCAAGGCTTTCACCAGAGAAGTCTTGCCGGCCCCGGAGGGGGCGGAAATCAGATACAGATTGCCGGAAGGCATGCGGAGTCCTGTGTCGGTGGGGTCGTGCGAAGCGGGGGATCATAACAAGGATCATCCGCTTCCCAAATGCTGAGGCTCCTTTCTGATCAAGCCAGCCGCTTTTACTACCGTATTGCCTCAGAACACCCGTTAAGGATGGAGGATTATGGCCCTCTGAATCGTCCATGGAAGTAGGGGACGACCCGAACAACACCAAGAACCGGGACCACCCGGGCCAAATCAGAGGGGAAGGGCACCTGGTGCCCACAGGATGAACACGCTGCTGGAGTGTTATCTCGGCTGCCGTCGCCGTCTGTGCAAGATGGTGGGGCGTATCGTTCGGCCGGACGAAATCGAAGACATCGTGCAGGAGGCCTTCGTCACCTCCTATGTCGCCTCGAGATCGCAGGACATCCGCGATCCTCAAGGCTTCATGATACGGGTGGCGCGCAACCTGGCGCTGGACCACGTCGGCCGCGCGGAACAGCGGCTCAATTGCTCGCTCGAAGATCTCAATGAAGGCGACCTGAGTCTCGAGGACGACTTCGAACTTCAATGCGAATCCCAGGAGCGCTTCCTCGCCTTCTGCCGCGCCGTGGCCACCTTGCCCACCGGCTGCCGGCGGGTGTTCATCCTGAAGAAGGTCTATGGGCTCAGCCTCAATGAGATCAGCGCTCATCTGGACCTGAGTGTCAGCACCGTCGAGAAGCACGTGGCCAAGGGTTTGGCTCTGGTGATGGAGCAGATGCAGAAGGCTGGTCACGCCGCAGCCGAGTTCGATGGCACGGCCCGCGCCGTGGCCAAGGCTTCGCGGCATAGCCGGGCGAGGGAATGGCGATGAGCAACGTCATTCACTTCGGGCGGCGCCGGCAGGAGGCGATCGGAGAGGAGGCCTGTCTCTGGGTGGTCAAACTCGAGCGGGAGCTGAGCGCCGAGGAGCTCGAAGCTCTGCACGCCTGGCTCGACACCAGCCCGGACCGCGTCAAAGCCCTACTCAAGGCGGCGCAGGCCTGGGATCACGCGGATCTTCTATCCGAGCTCGCCGAAGTCTTTCCACTTTCTTCCTCCCTGCCCCAGAACAAGCCCGAGCGACAGCATCATGGCTATTGGAAAGCGCTGCTCGCGGCGGCGGCACTGGCGGTGTTTTGTCTGACGTCAGCTCTTTGGTCACTGCTATCCGATTTGCGCGACACCACGCCAGCACCACTCACGCTTTCCTATCAGACACGCATCGGGCAGCAGTCCTCTGCGGTGTTGCCGGACGGCTCGTCCGTGACGCTCAACACCAACAGCCTCATCGAAGTGGAGTATTCGGACAATGCGCGCAACGTCTACCTGCGCCGCGGCGAGGCGCACTTCGAAGTTGCGAAGGATCCGGCGCGGCCCTTCCGGGTCCATGCCGAAGGTGGCGTGGTGGAGGCGGTGGGCACGGCCTTCACGGTACAGGAAAGCGGTGCCGATGGTTTGCAGGTGACCGTGGTCGAGGGTGTTGTGAATTTCACGCCTCTGCTCGCGCCGCCACCGGTGCAGCTACCTGACGAATCCGTCGCCGAAGCCACGCCCGAACCAACGCAAATAAGCAAAGCACCCGTCGACCTCACTCCCATCGCCTTGTCGGCGGGCGAATCGGTACAGGTGAAGCGGGAAGACGAGGCGATCGTGAAACAGAAATTCCGTCCGGAGGAATTGGAAACCAGGCTGGCCTGGCGCGAGGGCATGCTGCTCTTTCAGGGGGATCCTCTCGAGAAAGTGGTGCGGGAACTGAGTCGTTACACTTCGATTCGGATCGACGTCGACGACGCGGTGCGCGACATCGAAGTGCTGGGCTACTTCCGCACCGGAGACATCGAGGGAGTGCTGCTCACGATGCGCGAGACCTTCCACATCAAGGTGGAGCGGTTGAGCGCGGATCACATCGTGTTGAAAGCGGAGAACTGACATGGTGCGTCTCAAACATTTCACCAAGCACGCCGCGCCCCGCTCGATGTTGTTCGCCTCCGCCTTATTGCTGCCACTACGCGCAGCATGGGCGCAGGACGAGCCGGCTCACTTCGATATCGACGCACTCCCCGCACACCTCGCGCTGCTCGAACTCGCGCAACAGGCCGAGGCCTCTATCCTCTTTCCCGGCGGCGTGTTCACCCATCTCAAGACCAATCCCGTACACGGCCGCTATGAGCTCAAGGAAGCGCTGCGACTGATGCTCGAGGGCACAGGCATCGTCGCCACTCTGGTGCCGAATACGAATCAGATCCTGGTACGTACCGACAACAAGAACGAAGCACAAGGAGGGGAAAACACGATGATGGCGGACAACAGAAGAACGCGTACGCGTTTGGCAACGGCCATGGCGGCGGCGGTGTCGAGCGCAGCGATGGGGGCAGCTGCAGCGGCACAGGCGCAGGAGGTGCAAACGGCGGTGGAAGAGATTTCGGTCACCGGTTCGCGCATTCAACGCGACGGCATGAACATGCCGACACCAGTGACGGTGATGAGTCGCGATGAACTCGAAGCACTCGCACCAGGGAGTCTGATGGACGGCCTCGACATGATGCCGCAGTTCATGAATAGCCTGACGGTGGCCGATGCCGGCGGTGCGACCTGGGTGAGCACGGGTGGACAGAGCATCGTCAACATGCGCGGTCTCGAACCTCAGCGCACGCTGGTACTGCTCAACGGACGCCGCATCGTGCCGTCGAACCATCTAGGTACCGTCGATATCAACCAGTTCCCGCAGGCACTGATCGAGAGAACCGAAGTCGTCACTGGCGGTGCCTCCGCCGCCTACGGTTCTGACGCCGTGGCGGGGGTGACCAACTTCATGCTCGACACCGACTTCGATGGCTTCGAAGCGATGGTGCAGGGTGGCATCAGTGATCTCAGCGATGCCAACAACTACCGCGCACAGGCGGCCGGTGGTTTCGACATCGGCGAGCGTGTGCACGTGATTCTCGGAGCGGACTGGTTCAAGCAGGATGGTATCGACAACTACGAAGGCCGCGACTGGTTCCGCAACTGGGGCACGATCAACTTCGGTGACGTCAACGGAATACCGAACCAAACGCCGCAGCGCATTCGCGTAGCCAACTACTGTCCGCGCAACGCCACCTTCGGTGGCCTGATCACGCATGGCCCCTTGGCCGGCACTTACTTCCTGCCTGATGGGACACCCGCGCAGTATCAGAACGGCGAGATCCTCGATGGCGCTGCCATCGCAGGACTCAACAACCGCAGCGCGGCCAACCCCAACGGCATCATCGCGGGCAACATGCAGGCGGACAAGGAAGGCACCTGCGATCACATTGCCTATCGCAATGTAGTGATGGCGGCGCAGGAGCGCGCGAGCTTCCTTGGCTTGGCAACGGTGGATCTGAACGAGAGCACTACCTTCACCGCGCAGCTCGTGCTGGGCCGCAACGAGATCATCAACCAGCGTGGTGCCTATTCCTGGAACGGCACGCGCGACCGCATCACGATCTACGCCGACAACGCGTTCCTGCATCCCGAGATTCGCGCCAAGATGCAGGAATACAACCTGGCGTCCTTCCAGATGCACAAGGTGTTACCGCACGACGATCCGCTCAACAACGCCGGCGTCGGTGGCGCCGTGACCAAAGGCACGTCGAAGTCTCTGACCTTCGCACTCGAAGGAGACCTGTGGGGCGACTGGCGCTACAACACTTACTACCAATACGGCGAGGGCTTCCGTGGTGTGGTGGTGCAGTCGAACCGGCGCGACCGTACCTATCGTGCGATGGAAGCGGTGTTCCATCCCGAAACGGGTGAGATCGTATGTCGTTCGACGCTGAAGGTGCCGGACGATGGCTGCGTGCCCTACAACGTGTTCGGTGTGGGTCAGCAGTCGCCGGAGGTCGCTGCCTACTTCAATGATTCGATGTGGGTGGACAGCGATATCACACAACACGCGGCGGAGTTCGTCATCGACGGCTCCATCTTCGAAAACTGGCAGGCCGGCCCGATCTCTGTGGCACTCGGCGCCAGTTACCGCAAGGAGGATCTATTCCAAATCGGCGGCGATCCGCTCGGTTCGCCCATTCCGATTCCGCCCGATGGTCACCTGCGCACACCGCTCGATGAAAACGGCGAAAAGCTTTACTTCGGTCTGCCGCCCGGAATCGAAGGCAACAACATCATGGCTTTCACCAACGCGCCGACCATCGGCGGTGGTTATGACGTGAAGGAGTTCTTCGGTGAAACCTTGATTCCGCTGTTGCGCGGTTTGCGCTTCGCCGAAAGCATGGACATCAACCTTGCCGCACGTTGGGCCGATTATGAAGGCAGTGGTGGCATTTGGGCCTGGAAAGGAGGTCTCGATTGGCGGCTCACCGACGAACTGCGTTTCCGTCTCACGCGTTCACGCGACGTGCGTGCCGGCAACCTCAATGAACGCTTCAACGCAACGACCGGCGGCGGCACCGTTATCGATCCCGTGTTCGGCGACGAGCAATACACGATCAGCGTCCACGTGGGCGGCAACCCCAACGTGAATCCCGAGTACTCCGACACGATGACCTACGGTTTCGTCTACCAGCCGGAGTGGCTCCAGGGACTGTCGACTTCACTCGATTACTACGACATCCGCATCCGTGATGCGATCAACCAGATCGGCATCGACAACATCATGAAGGAGTGTTACGAGCGCGGTGCCTTTTGTGATCAGATCGATCGTGGCATCGATGGCCGGGTGCAGGTGATTCGCAACCTCTTCATCAATCTCGATGAGTTCCGTATCCGTGGTGCCGACTTCGAACTCGGCTACCGCACCAATGTGGAGTGGTTCGGTGGTGGAGAATCCTTGAGTCTGCGGTTGATCGCCACGCACATGTTCGAGTCGTCGATCACGCCCTATCAGTCCGACAAGATCGAACGCGCCGGCAACATGGACTTCCCCGACTGGAACGCCACCTTCAACCTGTCCTATCGCCGTGGCCCCCTCAGCCTCATTTGGTCCGAGCGATGGCGTGGGACGGTCAAGCAGGACCTCAACTGGGTGAGCGGCATTCACGTGGACGACAACGAAGTTGCCTCCCAGCGTCTCACCAACCTACGTGTGAACTACGAGCTCGAAACGGAGCAGGGCAACTATTCCCTGTACGCGGCGGTCAACAACCTGCTGGATCGCAATCCCAGCCATTCTCTGGGCTTGAGCAACATTTATGGCAATATAGGCCGCACCTACACCGCCGGTGTGCGCTTCAGCTTCTGAAATCGATGGGTTCGACAATGCAGTCGCCTGGTTTGCCTCGCTTCGTCTCACTTCTGCCCCTGACGGCCGTCTTGCTCGGCGGCGGGGTGGCGTGGGCCGATGACGAGGTGCCAGCGCGTAAGCGCTACGATCCCAACATCGAGTTGCCGGAAGACGAAAGCCAGGGGCGTGCCTTGATCCTGCGCTCCTGTACCATGTGCCACGAACTGGCCGGCCTGGCGGGTTACAAAGGCTACTGGGGCTTTCCGCAGTGGAAGGAGATGGTCGAGGGGATGGTCAAGAATGGAGCGGTACTGTCTCCCGCCGAGCAGGATGTGGTCGCGGAATATCTGACGCGGCACTTTGGGCCCGATACGCGCAAATAACGACAACGTTTTCAGAGGAGGAGAGGATGAACATCACCAAAGCACGTCCAGGCGCAGCGCTGCTGTCCCTGGCCATCGCGCTGGCCCTGCAGGTACCCCTGGCTCACGCGCAGAAAGCCCGCATCGTACAAACCAATTCGCGCAGCGATGTGATCAGCCTGATCGATCCCGCCACGCAGACCGTCGTCGGCGAGATCAAGGGCGTTCCGGTGAACCATGGCGCAGCTGCGGCTCCCGATGGTTCGCGGCTTTATTTCAGCAGCGAGGCGAAGATCACGTTGGACGTGGTCGATGCCAAGACCTTCGAGATCATCAAGGAAATTCCGCTGAGCGCGCGTCCCAACAACATCTCGATCGGCAAGGATGGTCGCTTCGTCTACGTCGGCATCATGAATGGTGAGGGCGGCATCGATGTGATCGACACCGAAAAACTCGAGAACGTCGCGCACATCGACACCAAGTCGCGCGTGCACAACGTCTATGTGACGCCAGACGGCAAATACGTGGTGGCCGGTGCCTTCGGTGGCGACGAGAACCTGCGCGTGTACGACGCCCAGACGCGCGAACTCGCTTTCACGCTCTATCCGCCGAAGAATCCGGCGGCCGGTGATGCGATGGATGGCATTCGTCCGATCACCTTCGACACCAATCCCGACGGCACCACCAGGAACATGTACGTGCAGCTGTCCGACTTCCACGGCTTTGCGGTAGTGGATTTCGCATCGCAGAAGGAAATCAAACGCGTCGAACTCCCTTCGATCGCCGAACATCTGCGCGCACCGGAAGGTTCCTACAACCGCGCACCTGCCCATGGCATCGGAGTGGCGCCCGACGGCAAGACGCTGTGGGTATGCAGCCGACTCAATGGTCATGTCTATGGCTATTCGCTGCCGGATCTCGAGCTGATAGCGGAAGTGCCGGCCGGTGATCATCCCGACTGGATCACCTTCAGCCCCGACGGCAAGTTCGCCTACGCTGCCAACGGAGGCAGCGATGACGTCACCGTGATCGACATCGCCGCCCGCAAGGAAGTCATCCGCATCCCGGTTGGCTCCGCGCCCAAGCGCAACATCTCCGTAGTGCTGCCGTAACACAGGGGCATACGAACACGAAGGGCGCCAGTGGCGCCCTTTTTGTTTGCGTGGGATTTGGACCTGTTGCGCAGATACTGTTATCCACTTCAAGCGGCATGTAGCTCTGCATCAAACTTTCTGTCCAGCCCGAGCACGCCGAACGCGACATGCACGAGTTTGCGCAGCATGGCGCCGATGAGGAGTTTCGGCGGTTTACAGTGGTTTTGCGAGATGGCGAGTGCCTCGGAGGTCGGGCTCGTTGTAGGTTGGCGGTGAGCGCAGCGAACCCCAACGAGCGCTATCGATTGCGGCGAGGATGTTGGGCATCCCACGTTGGGGTTCACCTTCGGTGCACCCCAATCCACGGGCGAGAACGCGATGCCTTTCGTACGCATCGCAACCCAATCACTCGATGTTTTGAATCTGCTCCCGCATCTGCTCGATGAGCACCTTGAGTTCCACTGCTGCGACGGTGGTGGCGGTGACGATGGCCTTGGAGCAGATGGTGTTGGCTTCGCGGTTGAGTTCCTGCATGAGGAAGTCGAGGCGACGGCCGATCTGACCTTCCTGCGCCAGCGTATGACGTACTTCGCGCACGTGGGTGTCGAGACGATCCAGTTCTTCGTGAATGTCGGCTTTCTGCGTGAGCAGCACGATTTCCTGTTCGAGACGCGTCGGATCCACCTGCAGTTGCAGCTCGTGGAACTGTGCCTTCAGACGCTCGGCCTGCAGCGCGAGGATTTCCGGCAAACGGCCACGGATCTCGGCCACGATGTTGCTCACCTGATTCAGACGATCTTCGATCAGGATGCGCAGCTGTGCGCCTTCACGTTCGCGTTGCTCCTGCAGCGCCTTCACCGTGGCGACGAAGAGCTCCAGCGTTTTTTCCTCGAGCAATTTGGTATCCTGCTCGCGCTGAATCACCAGACCCGGCCACTTGAGGATTTCGAGCGGATTGATCGGCGTCGATTCAGCAAACTGCCCCTGCACTTCCTCGACGGCCTGCCGCAGTTCGCGCAGCAGCTCGTGATTGATGCTGATGCCGTTTTCCATGGTAGCGCCGGCCACCACTTTGAGCTGAGCTTCCACTTTGCCGCGCTGCACGCGTGAGCGCAGCAGTTCCCGCAGCGGGCCTTCTAGGTGGCGCAGGCTGTCCGGAATGCGGAACGAGGGTTCGAGATAACGATGGTTGACGGAGCGGAGCTCCCACACCAGCGTGCCAAAATCGTGTTCCGATTGTTGGCGCGCAAAGGCGGTCATACTGCTGGTCATGCGTGACTCGCTGATAATTGAAATTATTGTGTGCGCCAGCTTGTGCGCGCAGGGTTGCCGAATATAACGGATTTGCGCGGCAATTGAAGCAAACGAAGACAACGAGAGAGAAGTCTATGACAGTTCGTCCCAGCGGTCGTGCCGCTGATGCATTGCGCGAAGTGCGCCTCACCCGTCATTTCACGCGTCATGCCGAAGGTTCCGTGTTGGTGGAATTCGGTGCCACCAAGGTGATCTGCAACGCCAGCGTGGAGCTCGGTGTGCCGCGTTTTCTCAAGGGCAGCGGTCAGGGTTGGGTGACTGCCGAATACGGCATGCTGCCGCGTTCCACCGGCACGCGCATGGATCGTGAAGCAGTGCAGGGCAAGCAAAGCGGCCGCACACAGGAAATCCAGCGTTTGATCGGGCGTTCGCTGCGCGCTGCGGTGGACATGAAGTTGCTCGGTGAAATCACCATCAAGATCGACTGCGACGTGATTCAGGCCGATGGCGGTACGCGCACGGCCAGCATCACTGGTGGTTGTGTGGCACTCGTCGATGCGCTGCGTTCGCTGCAATTGAGCGGCGCACTTACCACCGATCCGCTGCGCATGATGGTGGCGGCGGTATCCGTCGGCGTTTATCAGGGCGTGCCAGTGCTCGATCTCGATTACGCTGAAGACTCGAGTGCCGAAACCGACATGAACGTGGTGATGACGAGCGAAGGTGGCTTCATCGAAGTGCAGGGTACGGGTGAATCGGGTGCCTTCCACCGCAAGGAGCTCGACGCAATGATCGAATTGGCGGAGCGCGGTTGTGCGCAGCTCTTCGAAGCGCAGCGGCAGGCACTGGCATCTTGATAGCAGCGGGAGAACGGCATGCAGGAATATCAACGGCAATTTCTGGACTTCGTCATCGCGCGCAGGATCCTGCGTTTCGGTGAATTCACCCTGAAGTCGGGACGGCAGAGTCCTTATTTCTTCAACGCAGGTCTTTTCAATACCGGCGAGGCTCTCGCTTTCATCGGTCACTGCTACGCGGCGGCGATTTCCGAAGCGCAGGTGCAATGGGATGTGTTGTTCGGTCCTGCCTACAAAGGTATCCCGCTCGTCTCTTCCACGAGTGTCGCTTTGGCACGCGACTTTGCTCGTGACGCGCCCTATTGCTTCAATCGCAAGGAAGCCAAGGATCATGGCGAAGGCGGTACGATCGTTGGCGCGCCACTCGCAGGACGCGTGTTGGTGGTGGACGATGTGATCACGGCCGGCACCGCGATCCGCGAAGTGATGACGATCATCGATCAGCACAAGGCGCAAGCCGCAGGCGTGGTGGTGGCGCTCGATCGTCAGGAACGTGGGCAGGGCGAGCTTTCCGCGATCGGCGAGATCCGTCAGCAGTACGGCATTCCCGTGTTCAGCATCATCAGTCTCGATCAGATCATCACCTATCTCGAGCGCACCGGCAGCGCAGAATTGGAACAGTTCTTACCGAAACTCAAGGAGTATCGCGAACGTTACGGTGCGGCGTAAGTCGAGCAACGCCTGTTGGGGTGAGCGTAGCCAACTTTGATGGTGATATCGCTGGCAGCGGAAACGTTCAGCGTTCCACCTTGGCTTTGTCTGCGGTGCACCCCAATCTACGAGCGAGCCCAATCCACAAAAATAACAACGATGCAATAACAACAATCAGGGAGGGGGAGCATTATGAAGTTCGTTGACGCTGCGCTTGCAGCACTATTGTTGGCAGGAGTTACACCGCACGTCGTTGCAGCGGATGCCAACAACATCTTCGGGGTGGTGCTGCCGGAATCGCTCGAAGACTTGGATGCGCTGGCCTATGAAGACAGCAATACGGGTCTCAGTTTCCACAAGTGGTATGGCTCGTATTTCTTCCAGGGCATGCAGGAATACGACGATCCACGTTTGGGTTACAGCCTTACCTACGCCACTCCCAGCAGATCCCTCATCTCGGTTTACGTATATACGCTTGGCAGACCGAACATTCCGGATGGCGCGGATTCCGATGTAGTTGCTGCCGAGCTGGCGCAATCGGCGCAAGCGGTTGGGTTGAGCGGGCAATACGGTGCAGTGGTGGAAGAGGAAGCCGAACCACTGTCCCCTCATTTTGCGCAGGTATTTCATCGCACCAGCGCAAGGACGGACTACGGGGAGCCCTTGGTTTCCTATACCTTGCTGCGCGGTCAGAACGGCCACTTCATCAAGGTGCGCCTGACGGGCAGTGACAGAGAACTGCGGACCAGAGGCACAGGCTTGTTGGAATACCTGGTAGCCGATCTTGGGTTGGAAGAGGATCCGCGGTTACGCAACGCCGATTGATGTTAGAAACCGATCGGCGAGGTCGAGTCGGCCCGTAGCTTGTAGCAGACAAGTGTTCATGGCGTACAGCGCCATGCGCAGGCCGAACGACTCCGCGCTATGCCGATGGTTGGGGAGCATCGCGCAGCCGGCACACGACCTCGATTCTCGATGAGCATTCAGTCCTTGCTTGTCGAGCTTCGCCTTCGGCTCGGCGGAACCTAGGCAACCTCAACATATCGAGTCGCATCCGCACTCAAGCTCGACCACTACGAGCTCTGTCTCCACAGCGTGGTGTGAAGGAGTGGGACGCCGCGCACAGAATCGCGTCATTGCGCTCTGCTACAAGAGAAGGCGAGTAGAACTGCGTTGTGGAGGTGCAGTGATGAAAGCCTTGTTGATAGTGAGCCTCGCGCTATGGTCGGCCTCGGCTCATGCCCAGCCGGAAGCCTCACAAGCCGCTCCGATCGAGAACGTGTGCGGCGCTGCTGGTGCCAGTGAAGCACAGCGCCAAACGTGCGTGCGGCAGGAAGAACTCTCACGCAGCAACGTCGATCAGGTCGAAACCGATCCTGCCACCCGCGAATTCTGTCGCAGCATGGTCGGTCAGGAACCCGCCATCCTCAACGCCTGCATTCAGCAGGAAAATCTCTCCAAATCCAGGATCGAGGCGATGAGTGTCAACGCCGCCATCAAGGAGCGTTGTGAAGCCGACTCGGGCGGCAGCTATGTGAAGATGGAATCCTGTCTCGAGGAAGCAACGGTGACGCCTTGAGAGCGGGCCTGGCGATCCAGTATGGTCATCTCAAAATGATCATGGCAAGGCACTGAGCAGGGCCATGCTGTTCGACGTCCATGGACGCTTCACGCTCGAGGTGCTGCCGTCGACGGAGGGCTGGCGGGCCTATCGCAGGAGCAACGGTCTGCGAGTATCGGAGCGCAACCTGGTGATCCCGCGCAACCTCGATGAATCGGAACTCGAACGATTTCTGGACGATCATTTCCACGAATACGCCCTGCCGGGGCAGGGAGTGCGGCGAGTCGCAACGTAGTGACAGGAGATGCGGCGATGAAACCCTTTTCCGTGATGCACATCGACCACGTCGTGATGCGCGTGAGTGACCTCGAGCGCAGCATCCACTTTTATTCCGAAGTGCTGGGCTGCGCGCTGGTGAAACGCCGCGATGATCTCGGTCTCGTGCATCTGCGTGCGGGTACCGCGATGATCGATCTCGTGTCTCTTGACGGTAAACTCGGTGCCGAAGGTGGCGCCGGCCCGGGCAAGGAAGGACGCAACGTCGATCACGTATGTCTGCGCATCAGACCCTTCGACCCAGACGTGCTGCTCAGCCATCTCGAGTATCACGAAGTCAAAATGCTCGGGCCCATCACGCGCAATTTCGGCGCCGAGGGCATGGGCCCATCCATCTACATCTGCGATCCGGATGGCAATGTCATCGAGTTGAAAGGCAAGAGTGATGAGGAAAGTCCAGATCGTGTTCCGTAGTCGTGCACAAAGCTTTGGAGGTTGTGTGCGCTGATACTTCTAGGTGCCGAGATTCAGGCACAGGAAGAAAGGGACTGGCTACGCTTTGGGAAGCGAAACTCGCGCCGTGGCGAAGTCATGACTCCGCCACCATCGCTACGGTTTTCGAGCGTAGACGCTTCTGCGCTCGCAAGCATGTACGGGTGATCGTGCGCGACCGGCAAGTGGTAAGCGATCTCGAACCAGAGAGGGTCTGATGGGCGCAAACCTGTGCATGGAGCCGATCCATTCCCCCGATGGGAACGGCTATGTCAAAATCCAGAACGACCTTTCCCGGCTGATCGCAGCGACCTTCGGAGAGAGAAGGCAAGATTCGCCGCGGGAGAACCCGGCCGTAATCCGACGATGACTTTGGAATTCGCTGAAAGCTATGACTATCCCACGTCGTTCTCCGTGCGTCGCGGAGAAGGGCAGGATGCTGACGGCGCGATATTCCTGGCGTCGAACTCGCGTGTCGGTTACTCGATATCCGATTTCGCCATCGACCCCTAGGCCCTACACCGACAAACCTTCCATGTTTGCTGCAAGAATTTCCTCGCGTCTGTTGCTGGGCCTCTGCGCATTGATTGGCGGCTGCAGTATCGGCCGCGGGATGCTGCCGGCGCCGCCGTCATTGAGTACTGGCGAGTGGGTGGGGATGACCTCTCAGGGCCAGCCGATCGCATTCACGGTGTCGCCCGACGAAAAGGTCACGCGGATCGAAGTGGGTTATGACTTCGCCGATTGTTTTGGAACGCTGAACTTCGAAGATCTGGATGTGCCGACCAATCCCAACGTCACCTGCATTCCGGGTCCCTGCAGCGGCACGCTCCTTTCTTACCGTGCTTTCGGTTACTCGGACGTAGTCCGTATCGGCAATGCGAGCACGCAAATCAATGGTCTGTTCCTGCCGCGCAACCAGGCGCGAGGGCAAGTGATATTCCGAGACTTTGGCGGCTGCGGCAGCGCCACGGCGCAGTGGACTGCGACGCGGCGCTGAGGTGAGGGTTCAGGCAGTAACGATTTCGCGGAAGAGATTGCCGGAGAGCAGAATCCACTGCTCGTCCCAACCTTGCGACGGTACTTGTTTGAAGTCGGTGCGGATGTACTGACTGATGCGGCCTTCGATATAGGCGAGCAGCAGCGCAGCGGTGCTGGAAACGGTGACCTGCGTGCGCAGACCTTCCTTCAATTCCGCCTCGCGCAGAATCTGGCGCAGCGTGGCTTCGAGACGTTCGAAGATCTGGCCCACGCGCGTGCGCAGACGCGCGGTTTCACCAGCGAGAGCATCACCGTTGAGTACACGCGAGATGCCGGGGTTCTTCTCGGCGAAGAGCAGCACCAGACATACGATCTGTTCACAGGCCTTGAGCGCGCTGTCGGATTCGGTAGTGATGCGCGCGATGCGGGTGAACAGTGTTTCCTCGATGTAGGCGATCAGTCCTTCGAACATGCGCGCCTTGCTCGGGAAGTGCCGATAGAGCGCGGCTTCGGATACGCCGACTTCTTCCGCGAGTGCTGCAGTGGTGATGCGGCCACCGGGTTCTTTTTCCAGCATCGCCGCCAATGCCTGCAGGATCTGTTCGCGGCGTTCTCCTTTCACGCGTCCCATCAGCCTTCTCCCTGGTTGGCGTCGCTGGTGATCTGCGTACCGATGCCCTTGTCGGTGAAGATTTCGAGCAATACGGCGTGCGGCACGCGGCCATCGATGATCTGCACGCTGTTCACACCGGCGCTCATGGCATCGAGCGCGCAGCCGATCTTGGGCAACATGCCGCCGTGGATCGTGCCATCGTCGATCATCTCTCTGATCTGTTTCATCGTGAGCGTCGGTGCCACCTTGCCGCTCTTGTCCTGCACGCCCGGGATGTTGGTGAGCAGGATGAGTTTTTCGGCGTTGAGCATGGCGGCAATCTTGCCGGCCACGATGTCGGCGTTGATGTTGTAGCTCTGACCCTGCGCGTCGGTACCGATGGGAGCGATGACGGGGATGAAGTCGCTCTGCAACGTCATTTCCAGCACGCTGGGATTGATGCCGATGACTTCACCGACGTGGCCGATGTCGATGATCTCGGGAGCCTGCATTTCGGGCGTCTTGCGGGAGATGGTCATCTTGCGGCACTGGATGAAGTCGCCGTCCTTGCCGGTGATGCCGATCGCCTTGCCGCCGTTCTTGTTGAGCAGCGACACGATCTGTTTGTTCACCAGACCGCCCAGCACCATTTCCACCACGTCCATGGTGGCGTTGTCGGTGACGCGCATGCCGTCGACGAAGCGGGACTCGATGCCGAGCTTTTCCAGGAGCGAACCGATCTGCGGGCCGCCGCCATGGACCACGATGGGGTTCATGCCCACGAGCTTCATCAACACGATGTCGCGCGCGAAGCTGTTCTTCAGCTCCTCGTCAATCATGGCGTTGCCGCCGTATTTCACGACGATGGTCTTGCCGTGAAAGCGTTGGATGTAGGGCAGCGCCTCCGTCAGCACGCTGGCGATTTGTTGGGCGTCGTTAGAATTGATGCTCATGGGCGTTTCCGTAACTTTCCGTACTGCGGGGCTTCGAATGGGCGCGGATTATAGGGGAAGGGTCCCCTCAACCCTAGGCGCCGCGGTTCAGAAAGGCAGCCTGAGTTGCGGCAGGAGCGAACGCAACTCGCGTGCGAACAAAGCTTCGATCTCCGCCAGCATGGCGCTGCTGTCGGCTTCGAAGCGCATTACCAGGTTGGGCGTGGTGTTCGAGGCGCGGATCAAACCCCAGCCATTGGCGAAATCGGCGCGGATGCCGTCGAGATAGTTGAGCGTGGCGCCGGGCAGCTTGAGGCCCGCCAGAATCAGGTCCATCAGACGGAATTTCTCTTCTTCCGCCACCGGTACGAACAGCTCCGGTGTGCTCACCGACACCGGCATCCGAGACCGTAGATCCTTTGCCGTACAGCCTTGGCGATCCATCAGTTCCAGGAAACGCGCACCGACGTACAAGCCATCGTCGAAGCCGTACCAACGGTGCTTGAAGAACACGTGCGCCGAATATTCGCCGCCGAAGAGGGCGTCGGTTTCCTGCAGCTTCTGTTTGACGAAGGAGTGGCCGCTCTTGCACATCACCGGCTTGCCGCCGAGGGCACGGATGGCGGTGGGCAGGTGGTGACTGCTCTTCACGTCGTAGACCACGCGTGCGCCGGGGTGATCGGGCAACAGATCCTGCACGAAGGCGTAGAGCAGATGGTCGGTGTCGATGATCTCGCCATCGGCCGTGACGAGACCGATGCGGTCACCATCACCGTCGAAGGCGAGGCCGAGATCGGCCTGATGTTCACGCACCGCCGCGATCAGATCCTGCAGACATTCGGTGCGAGTGGGATCGGGGTGGTGATTGGGGAAGTTGCCATCGGGCGTGCAATAAAGAGGGATGACTTCACAGCCGAGGGCTTCGAACAGTTTCGGCGCGACGAGACCAGTGACGCCATTGCCCGCATCGACCACCACGCGATAGCGACGCGTGAGGTGGATGTCCCCGGTCACGCGCTTGAGATAGTCCTTGGTGATGTCGTAGCGAGTGAGTGTCCCATTGCCTTTGTTGAGGTCGTCCTGATCGATGCGGCGGCGAATGCGCGTGATCTGGTCGTCGGCGAGCGGCCGCTGCCGCAACACGATCTTGATGCCGTTGTAATCCTTGGAGTTGTGACTGCCGGTGAGCATCACGCCCGAATGCACGGGCAGCGCGTGCGTGCCGTAATAGAGGAGCGGTGTGGGGATGACCCCGAGGTCGCACACGTCGCAACCGGAATTGAGGATGCCGCGGATCAGGGCGCGCGAGAGCAGGGGGCTCGAAAGGCGTGCGTCGGCGGCAGCGAGGAGCGCACGTTGGCCATTGTCGAGCGCCTCGCTGCCGATCGCCCGCCCGATCAATTCCACGCTGGCCGCATCGAGGCCATCACCGACGATGCCGCGGATGTCGTAGGCGCGGAAGATGTGGGGAGCGATACGTGGCGCTTGCTTCATGGTCGTTGCGCCAGACGGCTGCTGATCAGACGAATCATCTCGCGGGCCAGCTGCGTCTTGCTGGCCCGCTCGAGAAGGGTTTCTCCATCCCTCCACAGCGCCAGAACTTCGGCTTCGTCGTTACCGAAGGTGGCGGAAGCATCGTTGGCGAAGACGAGATCGAGCCCCTTCGCTTCCAACTTGCCGCGCGCATAGCGGGCGAGATCCTGTGTTTCCGCCGCGAACCCCACGCAGAAAGGCTTGGGGCTGCTCGCGGCCATCGTGGCCAGGATGTCGGGATTGCGCACCAGGGTGAGGGTGAGCGTGTCCTGGCTCTTCTTGATCTTGTGCGCGGCGGGTGCGGCGGGGCGGTAGTCGGCCACGGCAGCGACACCGATGAAGATGTCGGCAGGGTGGGCCTGACAGGCTTGCAGCATGTCTTCGGCGCTTTCGACCTTGATCGTCTTCACGCGCTCCGGAGCCTCGAGCGCGGTGGGGCCGGTAACGAGGGTCACGTCGGCTCCGGCTTCGGCGGCGGCTTCCGCCAGGGCGTAACCCATCTTGCCGGAGCTGTGGTTGCTCAGATATCGCACGGGATCGAGCGCTTCGCGGGTGGGGCCCGCGGTGAGCGTCACTTTCTTGCCGGCCAAAAGACCACTTTCGAAACTGCTCTGGGCCAGCGCCAAGAGTGCGCTTGGCTCCAACATGCGACCGAGGCCGACGTCGCCACAGGCCTGGGCGCCGCTGTCCGGTCCCCAGATGGTCACGCCACGCTCGCGCAGTGTTTGCAGGTTGGCCTGGGTGGCGGCGTTGTGCCACATGGCCTGGTTCATGGCGGGCGCGATGGCGAGCGGGCCGCGGCGGGCGAGGCAGAGCGTGCTCAGAAGATCGCTGGCTTCGCCGTTGGCGAGGCGGGCGATGAAACTGGCGCTGGCCGGAGCCACGACGATCAGGTCGGCCCAGCGCGCGAGTTCGATGTGGCCCATCGCCGCTTCGGCTTCGACGTCGAGCAGGTCGGTGTGCACGCGCTGGCCGCTGAGGGCCTGCATGGTCAAAGGTGTGATGAAGGACTGGGCACCGGGCGTCATCACCACCTTCACTTCGGCGCCATCCTTGACGAGCAGGCGACACAGTTCAGCCGCCTTGTACGCGGCGATGCCGCCGCTGAGGCCCAGGATGAGGCGTTTGTTACGGAGGGATGGCATGCAGTTTGGCAGGGTCACGAACCTCGGTGACGGGCGCACAGCCTACCAACAATGTTGACCGCCGTTCAATTTGGCTGTGCATGAGTCGCACCCCCTCTGGGACGTATCTCCGACGGGCAAAACTCCAGGCCCCGACTACACTGGAGCACATCAACCGCTGCAAGGGACTGCCAATGCGCCACATCAAGGACTGGCCGGACGACGAACGGCCACGCGAAAAACTGCTCACTCGGGGGGCGGACAAGCTCTCCGACGCCGAACTTCTCGCCATCTTCCTGCGCACCGGCGTGGCCGGCTGCAGCGCGCTCGACCTGGCGCGCAAGCTGCTCAGCACCTACGGCAGTGTGCGTGGCGTGCTGGATGCGCCACGAACGGAGTTCTGTCAGCAACCCGGAGTGGGCGAGAGCAAGTACGCCCAGTTGCAGGCGGCGCTGGAGTTGAGTCGCCGACATCTCCTGGAGGCGATGCAACGCAACGACTGTCTCAACAGCTCGGCTCTGACGCGCCGCTATCTGCGGGCACGGATGCGGGGCTACTCACGCGAGGTCTTCGTCTGTCTTTTCCTCGACAGCCAGAACCGCGTGATCGCCTGCGAGGAATTGTTCCAGGGCACCATCGACGGCTCGGTGGTGCATCCGCGCGAAGTGGTGCGCCGCGCGCTGCATCACAACGCCGCGGCGCTGATCTTTGCGCACAACCATCCCTCGGGCGTGGCGGAACCGAGCCAGGCCGACGTCAACATCACGCGACGGTTGAAGGAAGCCTTGGCGGTAGTGGACATCCGCACGCTGGATCATCTGGTGGTGGGCGATACGGAGGTGATCTCGTTGGCGGAGCGGGGTATGGTCTAGCCTTCGCGTGTCGGGACAGCGCCTGCGGCGGTGTGCCCGCTCTCCCTGTAAAAACAGTGACACAGCGAGCGTAGTTCAAGTGGAATCTTTGCTTTGCCTTGCCCGGGGTGCCGCCTTCTGGTATAAATCGCGCCTCTTTTTTACGGCATCCTGCCGCCCTAGTGCTACGAGGCAAGACAATGTCCAGAGTTTGTATGGTTACCGGCAAAAGCCCTCAGGTCGGTAACAACGTTTCCCACGCGAAAAACCGCACCAAGCGCCGTTTCCTGCCGAACTTGCACACCCATCGTTTCTGGGTGGCCTCGGAAAACCGTTTCGTAACCCTGCGTCTGTCCAGCAAGGGCATGCGTATCATCGATAAAGTCGGCATCGACCAGGTGCTGGCCGATCTCCGCGCCCGCGGCGAGAAAGTGTAAGTCCAGGCAGACAGGACAGGAGCAACCATCATGCGTGACAAAATTCGTCTGATTTCCAGCGCCGGCACCGGCCACTTCTACACCACCGACAAAAACAAAAAGAACATGCCGGACAAAATGTCGATCAAGAAATACGATCCCGTGATCCGTAAGCACGTGATCTACAACGAAGGCAAAATCAAATAAGTCTTCGTTCGCGACTCGCGAATACGAAAGCCGAAGCAGCGATGCTTCGGCTTTTTTGTTTGTGGCTTTTCAGTGGCGAGGATCGTCTCAGTCGTCTTCGCACCAACGCTGGATGTTGGCTTCGAGGCCGAAGAGTTCGAGCGCGCGACCCACGCTCTGACGCACGATGTCGTCGATCGACTGCGGCTTGGTGTAGAAGGCAGGCACGGGCGGCATCACCACCGCTCCCATCTGCGTGACGTTGAGCATGCTCTGCAGGTGTCCTGCATGCAGCGGCGTTTCGCGCACCATCAACACCAGACGACGGCGTTCCTTGAGCACGACGTCCGCAGCGCGGCTGAGCAGCGACGAGGTCACACCCGTCGCAATTTCCGAAAGACTGCGGATCGAACACGGCGCCACCAGCATGCCGAGCGTGCGATAGCTGCCACTGGCGATTGCAGCGCCGATGTCGGTGTTCTGATAGTGCTTGGCGGCGAGCGCGCAGAGTTCGGCGTATTTCATCTCGCTCTCATGGCTGAGCGTGAGAATCGCGGACTTGCTGACGACGAGATGCGTTTCGATGCCGAGCTCGCGCAGTTGTTTGAGCGCCTCGATGCCATAGATGATGCCGGAAGCGCCGCTGATGCCTACGATCAAGCGTTCGCAAGATTGTTGTGTCGCTTTCATGTAGACTCGCCGCTCCCCGAATTTCGCTACGCGTGAGCGCAGATTGTAAGCGCTCGTCCGGATCGCGCCATGCCTCTGTTTCGTCTCAACGACATCCAACTTTCCTACGGCACGCAGGTGCTGTTGGACAAGGTCGCCTTCACGCTGCAACCCGGCGAGCGTTGGGGGCTCTTGGGTCGCAACGGTGCCGGCAAATCCACCTTCCTGAAATTGCTGGCGGGTTCCATCAAACCCGATGGCGGTGAATTCTGGCAACAGCCGGAAATTCGCGTGGCCTATCTCGATCAGGAACTACCCGAAGCGAGCGACGACACGGTATTCGACTACGTCGCCGATGGTCTCAGCGAAGCGGCGAATCTCATCAAGTCCTTCCACCATCTGACGGAGCAGGAGCCGACCGAAGCCGTGCTGCGTCAGCTGGAAGTGGTGCAGCGCGAGATCGATGCGAAGAATGGTTGGACGCTGCAACAGCGCGTGGAGAGCATCATCAGCATGCTCGAACTGCCGGCAGGCAAGCGCATGAAGGAGCTTTCCGGTGGTTGGGCACGCCGTGTGGCCTTGGGTCGCGCGCTCGTGAACGATCCCGACGTGCTCCTGCTCGACGAGCCCACCAACCATCTCGACATTCCCGCCATCGCCTGGCTCGAGAAACAACTGCAGAACTATCGCGGTGCGGTGGTGGTGATCACGCATGATCGTAGTTTCCTGCAGCAGGTGGCCAACCGCATTCTGGAACTCGATCGCGGCAAGCTGCGTATCTGGCAGCATGACTACCGTCGCTTCCTCGAATTCCGTGATCAGCAACTCGAAGCAGAAGCAAAGGCCAACGCCGAGTTCGACAAGAAGCTCGCGCAGGAAGAAGCCTGGATTCGTCAGGGCATCAAGGCACGACGCACGCGCAACGAGGGCCGCGTGCGTGCGCTGAAAGCGATGCGCGAGGAATACAAGAATCGCCGCGAAGTGCAGGGCAATGCGAGCATGCAGCTCAATACCTCCGCGCAATCCGGCAAGCTGGTGATGGAAGTGGAGAACATTTCGCTGCGCTACGGCGAGCGCGTGTTGATCCGTAATTTCTCTACCGTGGTGCAGCGCGGCGACAAGATCGGTCTGCTCGGTCCCAATGGCAGCGGCAAGAGTTCACTGTTGAAGATCTTGCTCGGCCAACTGCAACCCGACTCCGGCACCGTGAAGCTCGGAACCAAGATCGAACTCGCCTACTTCGATCAACTGCGTGCGGGGCTCGATCCCGAAAAGAGTGTGCGCGACAACCTGGCGGAGTCGAGCGACTACGTGGAAATTAACGGCAAGCCGCGGCATGTGATTTCCTATCTGCAGGATTTCCTCTTCACACCGGATCGTCTACGCCAGCCCGTGAAGGCGCTGTCGGGAGGCGAACAGAATCGTCTAATTCTGGCACGTCTGTTCAGTAAACCTGCCAATCTCCTGGTACTCGACGAACCGACCAACGATCTCGATCTCGAAACCTTGGAACTTCTGGAAGAGCTCTTGCTGGAGTTTCAGGGCACCTTGCTGCTCGTGAGCCACGACCGCGAGTTTCTCGACAACGTGGTGCAGAGCTGCATCGTGTTCGAAGGCAATGGCAAGGTGAAGCGTTACGTCGGCGGTTATCAGGATTGGGTGGCGCAGGGTGGACGCTTCGAAGAAGAGATCAAGCCGAAAGCGGAAAACGAGCGCGCCGCCTCAGCGAAGCCCAATCCTGCAACGAAGCCTGCGTCAGCACCTGCCAAGCAAAAGCTTTCCTACAAACAGCAACGCGAGCTGGAACAGATTCCGAAGGACATCGAAGCAGCGGAGAAACGCATCGCGGAACTGGAAGCGCAAGTTGCCGATCCCGCCTTCTATCAGAAACCTCACGCCGAAACGGAGCCGGTGTTCACCGCTTTGAAACAAGAACAGGAGCGACTGGAAGCCTTGTTCGAACGCTGGCAGGAACTCGAAGGCGGCTGAACGCCGCGTTCTAGCGTAGCGCTACTTGCGCAGAATGATGGCGCGCATCGGCGCCTTCAGCATGCACTTGTCCACGGCGAACATCATGGCGGGGATGGTGCCGATCAGGTACATCGTCATGCGCTGATGCAGCGCGATGCCGATGAACACCCACGACAGAATGATCCAGGTGATGAGGGCCTTCAGGCCATGCACCATCTGCAGGTAACTGTAGCCGTGGCAGTGCGGACATGAGGCAGGCATGAACGCGACCGAACACAGCTTCTGCAAGCTGGTAATGCTGTCCTGCTTGCAGTGGGGGCATTCATGCATGGGCGGTCTCAGTTGGTGATCTTGATCCACTTACCGGCAGCCGGTTCGCCGGAAGGGTAGTCGCCGTTCATCAGGCGCAGCGTTTCTTCAGGGAACTGCGGAATGCGGCTGCGACGCGCCAGATCGGCATAGGTGGTGCGTCCGTCGGCCTGTATCCACGTTATCTGAATTGGATTGGCAAAGATACCTTCGTTGCGCGCGATGGGTCGGAAGGTCTTGATGGAATCAAGCAGGGCGCTCTGCAGCTTTTCCTCGTTGGCGTTGCCGGTGAACACGAAGGCGCGCGAGGCGTAGTAGACCACGGCAACGCGTTCACCATTGGCGGGATTGATGCCGGTGAAGCCCTGCAGGCCGAACTGGTTCAAGGTTTCGGTGCGCTGCAGATTCGGAATGCCGAGATCTTCGGCGATGAAACGACGCGGTTCCTTGTTCTGCTGCAAGCGCTGAACTTCCACATGCAAGCTGCCGGCGCCTTCGGGTGCGGTGGCGGTGACGGTGGTGGGTGTTTCTTCGGTGGTCCAGCCATCGGGGAACACCATCGTGTAGTTCAGCAGGATCTGGTAGTAGCGGTTGCGACCCTGCGCGCCGGTCATGTTCTGCAGCGTGGGACCGATGACGAGGCCCGTGGTCTGTTCACGGAACACCGAAGGATCGACGTTGATCTGGCCCGTCGTGGTCGGGCTGGCATTGCGCGCCGCGGTTTCCACGGCCTGCTGTAGACGCGTGTCGTTGCGTGGGTGCGTGGCGAAGAGACCGTGATACGAAGGACCACGGTTGCTGGTCTTCTTCATGAAGTCTTCGTGGTTCTTCAGTACTTCGATCACCTGCACCATGGCCTTCGGATCGTAGCCCGCCTTCACGAGATATTCGGCACCGAGGCCATCGGCTTCGAGTTCCATTTCACGACCATAACCACTGACGAGCGCACCGCCGAAGAGGCTGGCGGTTTCACCCAGCACCGTCGTGCCCGTGGTGATGACCGAGGCGACGGCAGCGGTGGTGGCAAGGATGTTCGAGGTACGCGCCGCCGTTTGCTGACGCACGGCATGTCGCGCCGTGATGTGGCCCAGCTCGTGACCGAGCACGGCGGCGAGCTGATCTTCTGAGGTCAGCAGCGTGAGCAAGCCGCGGTTGATGTAGACGTAACCGCCGGGCAGGGCGAAGGCGTTGATGTCGGGGCTGTCGATGATCGTGAAGTGATATTCGAGATCGGGACGATGCGAGATGGCGGCGAGGCGCTGCCCCACTTGTTCGACGTAGGCCTGCAGACGCTCGTTCTGATAGATCGGCGCCTGCTTGATCAGTTTTTCGTGTTCTTCCTTGCCGATCTCGAGCTCGCGGCGCTCGCTCATCAACACGAAGTCGGCACCACCAGTCGGGTTGCTGGCGCAGGAGCCCAGCGTCAGCAACAGCGCCATTCCCAGTGCCAAGGATGACGACACCCGACTTTTGGAAGTGGCTTGCGACAGGAGTTTCATGCTGGTCTCGACTATCAGTTGTCGCCTTTGATGAACTGTTTGAGCTGGTTGCCCAAACCGCTGCAGGCGTTGGCTTCGACGCGGGCGATCAAGGGAATCGGCACCACCAGTGCCGGCATGTAGGACTGGCCGTTGGCATCGGTGCTGATCGAGCCGACGACGTCGAGCGTGTTGAGGTCCCAGATCTCGGCTTCGAAGCGGGCATCGTCCTGCCAGGTGCCGAAACCGAAACAGCCACCACCACCGGGGCCAATGGCACAGGAGATGGAACCAGCCTGCTCGCTGCGTTCGGTCAGACCGTCGAGCCACACGATGTATTCGACGCCAAACTCTTCGATCTTCTCGCGCGCGACGTCGATGCTCATCAGTTCACGCAGATGACTGGTGCGCATCGGTGCGGTGCGTGGTTCGAAGAAGGGGAACATGGCATCGAGAAACTCACGCTCGGGCACGACGTTGATGCCGTCCTTGCCCGAGCCCACGACGCGTGCCACACACTGTACGAAACTGCCTTCGGTTTCGTAGTTGTTGTTCTGACGGCGACCGAGAATGACGATCTTGCCATCACCCGAGATACCGGTTTCGCCCTGGCGGAACTCGTCGATCTCGGTAGTGGTGCATCCGCTCAGGATCGCAGCGACGAACAGAGCGGGCAGTAGTACCAGATATCTGATGCACTCTTTCATGGCTGCATACCTGCATCAGGGAATGTAGTTGTTCTCGCGCAACCAATCGCTCACGCCCGGCACCGAAGTGAAGCCGAGAGTGAAACTGGCGGCGAGGTCACGCATGGCCACGGTGGCAGCATCCTTCACACCCGCGTCCACGCTCTGAAAACTTTCGTCGGGCGACTTGCCGTACGCGGTCATCACCCAGTCGGCGATGTAGTCGCCGTTCGTCTTCGACAGACGCATGTTGTACTTCAACCAGATCTCATAGACCTTGAGCTTGGTCTTGCTCGGCAATCCAAGCTGGAACTCTTCGATGTTGGGTACGAACACCGCGTCGATGTTGCTGTGCTGCGACGCCTGATCGAGGCTGTCTAGCAGCACGACATTCTGGAACAGGGCGGGCAGCACGGTGTTGAAGAGCTGCACCTGCGATTCACCGCTTTGGATGATGTACTGATCCTTGCCGGAGTTGTCGTCGATCTCGACGTAGGCGTAGTTGCGCAGTTCGTCCGGATAATAAACGCCGATGGTGAGCGGAAGCTTACGCGCGAGCGGAGCGGGATATTCACCCGACAGCGTGATGGTGGAGACGGAACAGGCGGTACAAAGCAAGCATAGCCATGCTGCCAGGAGCGCCTGAAATCGCAACGTTTTCGCGGAGTTGCTGCTCTGGTACATGGTGGAACCGTATCCGAGCCGGGAGGCCATATTACGCCCCATTTATATTGATTCAATAAAAATCATTCAAGGCGACGAAGGTGCCGCCGTTGCGTCGCGCCAGTTCGCGCATGAGTGCGGCGAAGCGCAACGCAGTCGTCTGATAACGACGCGGTTGCGACATCACCACCGGGAAGCCGATGGCGTGAATGCGCACCAATCGTTGCCCATCGGGACCCGAGCTGTTGAGCCGGTCCACTGTTGCCACGACGTCACGGATCGAGTTGCCGGTGAAGTCGTCACCCAACACATAAAGACTGATCTTCTTGTTGGGATCGTAGAAGGTGCGGATGGCCGCGATGATGCCTTCCACCGGACTCGAATCACTGAAGGGGTTCCACGTACGCAGGCGCTGCATGATCGCCTGACGCCGCGCCGGGCTGTCCTCGATCCACTGACCGCGATAGCTGGAGAACAGGTAGTCCCCTTCGTCGCTCATCACCTGGATGCCCTTGACGGTGGGATAGACGCGCAGGGTTTCCTGCACCACGTCCATCATCCGCTGCCAGCTGTAGTTGTACATACTGCCGGAGGTGTCGATGATGAAGATGATGTACTCGCTGTCCACCGGCACGCCACCGACCGAACTCGTATCGACCTTGGCGCTCAGGCTGGCCTGCAGACGACGCATCTCTGCCGTGAGCGATTGGCGCGCCAGCGCCAGCTTGCCTTGCTCGTCCTCACCCTGCGCGCCCTGCGAATCGTTGCGCAGGCGGCCTTCGAGTGCGGCCACTTCCGCACGCATGCGCGCCACGCGCTCCTGATACTGCGACAGTTGTTCGTGCTTGGCGTTGAGTTCACGATTGAGACGATTGGTCTCTCCGCGGATCGTGAAGAGTTGCTGCTGCAGTTCGCGCACGGTGCCGCCGCTCGGAATCTCGCTCTCTTCGAGTGAAGTCGGTGGCGCCACCTTGGTGATGATCAACAGCAGCACGATCGCCCCGAAACCACAGGACATGATGTCGAGGAAGGAGAGGCTGATCGATTCGGTAGCACGTCGCGCCATGAGGTACTCCCCTTAGGGCCAATCCGATGAGGGACTCATGAAGGAACCCCCGGTTTTGATGGTCAAATCCCAGTACAAGCCGGGGGCCATTGGGTCACCTTCGAGCGGTGCCATGATGACGTTGACCGGAATCCCGGGCGGCAGTTCCCGCACTGCACGCTCGAAGAGCTGTTCGCGTTCGCGGCCCGAGATGTTGCCGGAATTGGAGCTGCGGCTGCCGAGTGTCGGCAGACCATCGGTGATCAGGTAGATGTTGTCCGGCGGTGGTTGCAGCGCCTTGATCGTGGTGAAGAGATTCTCGAGATTCGTGCCTTCGGTGGGGACGATCTGATTCAGCAATTCCATCTGCCGGTTGAGCTGCGCAGTGTCAGCCACTTCGAGCCAGACACCGTCAGTGCCAGGAATCAAGGCGCGCGCATCCTTGTTGAACACGTAGATCTGATACTGACTCGGCGGTGGCAATTGCGCGGTGAGCCAATCCACGGTGCGCTTCACCTGTACCCATTTCGGTGCATTGATGCGCTGTTCCTCAGACATGTTGCGTCGACGGATGATGTTGACGATGGTGCTGTCGAGCATGCTGGCGGAGGTGTCCACCAAAATCAGGATGCGATTACCACCGAGGATCATGCCGGTGAGATATTGGCGGTTGCCTTCACCGATGAACTGGCGCGCGTTGTTGCCGGTGGCTTGCTCCTCCGCGCGCAGTCGTTCGATCTCGCGTTCGAGCGCAGCGATTTCGGCGCGCAACTGTTCCACGGAAGCCGTGCGTGACGAGCCTTCGGCTTCGCGTTGCCGCAACTCTTCCACGAGGTTGTCGATCTCGCTCTGGATGCGATCGGCCAAGCCCTGCGCCTGCACGATCTGCAGATCGACTTCGGAGATGGTGTTGCGGATACGCACCAATCCTTCTTCGCCCTGGCGAATGTCTTCTTCGAGCAGGTTGATCTCGGCGCTGGTGGGATCGGTTATGTTGCCGCTGGCGCTCGAGGAATGGTCGAGGATGAGGAACACCAGCACCACGGCGCCGAAGCCACAGGAAATCACGTCCAAGAAGGACAGGCTGATCGGATCGAATGAGCGCTTGGACTTGTCCTTGCGTGCCATGACCTAGCCCTGTTCGACCTGAATCAATTGCAGCGGGCGGCGCGCTTCGCCCACGAGCAAGGTGTCGCCGAGTTGCAGCGGCGTGCCGCTGGTGACGGGCTGACCATTGCGGCTCACTGGTGCCGTGGTCTTCAGCTCCAACACGATGTTGCGGCTCTGCCGTTCGATGACGAGCGCACCGGGCAGATCGTCCACCGGCACCAGACGCGCCAGCGGCAAGTCGCCGAGTTGTGAGCCGAAACCGAGGCGCCCGAGCGGCAGGGGAATGGCCTTGTATTCCCACACCACGTGCGTCGGTAGACCACGCGCCGTCGTGGCTTGTTCGGGGTTGTCCTGCGTAAGTGGCAGACGCGTGACGAAGCGCGGTGCCTCGGGTGGACTCTTGATGTTGTCGAGCTGCGCGAGGCAGTGTGTCATCAGCTGCGCATCGTCGACTGCGATCACGCCACCGAGCACCGTCGTCAGTCCCGGCAATTGCAATTGGCTGGTGCGGATGTGCAGCGCCGTTTCCGGTGTGCGCAGTTGCTGCAGCTCGCGCTCGATGCGCGCAAACACGTTGCTGCCACGTTTGATGAAATGCTCGAGCGTCAGGCGCGCCTGGAAGGTGAGCCCCTTGTGATTGATGTCGATCAGCACCTCGGGGTTGTCGCGTGCCTGCGCGATCCACGAGTCGAGCTGGTTGTACAGATACTGTTCCGTCTCCGCGTTGTGCTTCGGATCGAAGCGGCTCTGGCGCAGAAACTCATCGGTGATGACGTTGGTGTAGGCGTCCTGCAGCGCGATCATGCCGGCGGCCGGCACCTGCGCCATCGTGTCCTTCACGAGATGACCATCGCTGCGGCGCAGGCGCGTCAGCACGGCCTGGTGCAATTGCAGTTCGATGACGATGCATTCATCCGCTGGCGTAGCGAGTGCTTGCAACAGCGCAAGATCGACCAGGCCCAGCTGCGTGAAGTTCGATTGCTTCACCACACCGAGCAACACGGCGAGCTGCGTGCGCGAATAGTTGCTCGGTACCCCGAGCACCACGCCGTCCTCGAGATCGAGTCCCTGCGTCAGTTCGCGCAGATGGCCGTAGGCCATGTCGGCGTGATGACGAAAGAGCGGCGTCTTCAGCGGCAGCGGATCGAGACTCAGCTGCGACCAGAATTGATTGAAGGTGTGCCGCGGTTGCAGACGCGCGAGTTGGCGTGCGGCTTCACCGAACAAGGGGTCCTTGTTGGCGATGCTGCAAAAGCCGGGGCTGCGCGCCAGCACCCCATCGGCGTCACGTACGCAGAGGTTGTGGTCGACGAGTTCGATCAGCTTCACTGTCACCGACGTCGCTCCGCTTTAGGCATCGTGCCGTTCCGGCACCTGCAGATGACGTACGAGGTAGGTGTCGCAGTAATTCTGTGCACCCAGCACCAGGCGATCCTGCATCAGCTGCAACTGATAGAGCAGGAACATGATCACCATGCTCACCACCAACGCGACGAAGGTCGAGTTGAAGGCCACACCCAGGCTTGCGGTCACGCCGGCGATGTCGCCCTGCGTGGCCTGATGCGCCTGCGACAGCGCCATGCCGATACCTCGTACCGTGCCAAGGAAGCCGATCGACGGAATCGCCCACGCGATGTAGCGCACGATGGTGAGCTCACTGTCGAGCCGTTCCGCTTCGTGTTCGCAGGTGTCCTTGATGACGTTACTGACGTCGTTGATATTCTGCGTGCTCGCGAAACGCTGCAGCGCAGCCAGCAACACGCGCGGCAACAACATGCCGCGTTCTTCCGGCGGCAGCGCCTGTACGGGACGTGCGTGGTCGCGTGCGTCCTGCGGCAGGATGCTCATGCCTTCGGCGATGTGCAGCAGTTGACGATCGAGCAGCTTGGTCTCGTTGTGGTTGCGATAGATCTTCAAACCGAGGATGGCGAGTGCCCACAAGGTAAGGACGATACAGGCTTCCTGTTCGTAGTCCTTGAGGATGACGTACACGGACTGATCCGAGACGTAGTTCGGATCCTGCGCCTGCAGGGCGGCCTGCATCGCCATCACGGCGTCGGCGTTCGGCCAGATCACGGCGACGTACACCGCGTGCACCACGATCAACGCGATGATCAGCGCGAATACCTGATAGATGAAATCGGAAATCAGTCCTTGGGGTTTCATGGGCTCGCTGCAACTCAGATGTCGACGGGAAAGGATACCGAGAGATCCTCGGAGATCTGTACGGAAGGTGTGAAGGTGTCGTCACTCGCGGCGGGAGGACGCTGCTGGGTGTTTTCCGCTTCGGCGGCTTCGACCAGCAGAGGATCTTCTTCGGAGTTTTGAGTTTGCAGAGCAGGTTCGTTCTGTTCCTGCTCCGAGGTGTTCTGCTCAGATTCGGCCGCGTGCAGTGGAGGCAACAACAGCGGCCAGGCGAGCGCGAGGGCTCTCAGCCAGGGGTGTTTGCACATCTCAATCTCCCAGATAGCGGGCGACGCGGAATCCGACGTCGTCGCGTGGCATGTTGTTGTAGTCGCGGAAGGACAGACGCAGCTCCGTCACCGTGCCGTGGGCCCAGCTGGAACCGCGGATGACGTGATAGGTGCCGCTCGTGGGACCGAGCGGATCCGTCTCGGCCTGATTGCCGGCGAGGCCGCCAGCGCCATAGAAGTCGTGCACCCATTCGGCGACGTTGCCGCCCATGTCGTAGAAGCCATTGGCATTCGGCGGGAAACTCGCCACCGGTGCCGATACGGCGAAGCCGTCGTCATAGTTGTTCAGGATGCGACCGAGGAAGTTGCCGGCGGTGATGTCCGCATAGTTGCCCTGATTCGGCGGTGGCGGAAGTTCCGCGCCCCACGGGAAGCGCAACAGACTCGCCGGATCACCATCGACGCGCGCCACCCATTCCCATTCCGCTTCGGTGGGCAGGCGATAACCATTGCTGTTGGGGTTGAAGCCCACATAGTTGTCACCGGAGAACTCGTAGAACGGCGTAAGCCCCTCCTGCTGACTCAACCAGTTGCAGTAGCGCGCCGCCTGTTCCCAGCTCACGCGCACGACCGGTTGATTCGGATTGCTCAGCGTCTGCCCCTGCACTGCACCCGACAGATGATTCGGATCGAAGGCGGCGAACTGCGCGTTCGTCACTTCGGTGGTCGACATGTAGAAGGGTTTGGTCAGTCGCACGTTGCGCAGCACTTCGTTGGCCTGACGTCCGGCCTCACGCCGCGAGGCGCCCATCGTGAAGTTGCCGGGATAGATCAGTTTCAAGGTCTGGCCGTTGACCACGATTTCCGGCTTGATCGACGCGAGACGCTGTTGTTCGAGCGTCATCAGCTCGATGTTGAGTTCCTGCTGCAGACCCGGACGCGAGATGAAGGTGGTGGTGTAGGGCACATATCCTTCCTTGCGCACTTCGATGGTCTGACTCGCGGCGAGCAGTTCCACTTCCTGCGAAGCGGGGCCCTTGAAGACACCGTTCACGTACAACTCGGCGTCGGGCGGATTGGCGCTGATCCGTACCTTGCTCAGGATCGGTTCGAGCGTGACGTTCAGGCTGCTTTCCTCTTCCGCGCTCGTGCGCACCGTGCGCGTCGCTTCCTGATAACCGTTGAGGAAGAAGGTGATGCGATGCGCTTCGCCCGGCGGCAGTTCCAGTTCCAGCGGCGTGAGACCGCGATAGGTGCCGTTCACCGTCACACTCGCATTGGCTGGAGTGGTGCGCAGCATCACGAGACCATCGGCGGGTTCGAGTTCGATCGGCGGCAGGTTCTGATCCTGGCCAGCGGTGACTCGTAGCGACGAAGTCCACGCCTTGTGGGCAGGCAGTTTCACCATCACTTCGCGTTTGCCTTCGAGCACTTCAGCCGTGAGCGGGGTCGCCCCGAGTTCCTCACCATCCACGGTGACGATGGCGCCGGGCGGATTGGAGGTGAAGCTGAGGTTGGCCCAGGCCGGCTCGAGTTCGAGACTCAAGGCTTGCTCCTGCGAGCGGCCTTCCACCATCACCGTGGTTTCCAGATCCTTGTAGCGTTCCTTGCGCACGAGCATCGTGTGCTCACCTGCGGCCAGTTCGATGCGGCTGAGCGGGGTGCGGCCCACGACTTCACCATCCACGATCACTTCGGCGTCGGTGACGGCACCTGTGTCGAGATCGAGGAAGCCGGGCAGGGGAGTGAGTTCGAGCGCGAAGGTCTGCGCCTGTTGTTCGGTGATGAGGAGTTCACCCGAGTACTCGTAATAGCCTTCGGCGCTCACGGTGAGTTGCACCGGACCTTCGCGCATCAGATAGCGCGGGCCGATGCGCACGGCGAAGTTGCCGTCGAGCTCCACGTCAGCAATGCCGGGCGGCGTGATGTCGAAGAACACCGAACGCGCCGTGAGCACGAACCAACCGGCGCCGACGAAGCCGAGCAGGGCGGCGCCGACGGCGATGCGCACCGGGCTCAGACGCAGGCCATGGTCGCGGCGCTTGCCGTCGAGCGGGGTGAAGTCGACCGGGACGATGATGCCATCGTCTTGATCCGGCGGTGTATGCGGGGCGTTGTCGCGCATCGTTGGGCTCTAGATTTTGTCGGTACAGATCACGGTGACGACCGGTGCGGCACCTTCCAGCGGCACCGTGAATTCCTGGCGTACATCGCGATAACCGGGACGCACACCAACGGCAACGTAGTTGCCCGGCAGCAGGTTGATCGAGTGCGTCTGGAAGACACCGAGTTCACCGACACGATACAGGGTGACACTGGTTTGGCCATCGGAACGCAGCTCGACGGTGGCGGGCACCTGCGCGAGGTCGAGCAGGCGCGCCACTTCGGTGCTCTGCCGCTGCAGTTTCGGGCCGGCGTCGGGAATACGACCTACGTCACGCAAGACTTGTGCCGCACGTTCGGCAACGTTGGCTTCGGCGAGCGTCAGCGGATTGGCGAGCAGGTTTTCCAAGTAGGTGTCGAGATTGTTGCGACTCTCGCTGCGCCGAATGCCTTCCTGCGCGCTCACGAGGTTGGGATCGACCTCGAGCGCCTTGCGCCAGGACGCGAGCGCCGCTGCCCAATCTTCTTCCGCTTCGCTGCGCTGTGCGGCATTGATGTGCACGGTCACACTGGCGAAGGTTTCCTGATCTTCCACTTGGCGCAGCGCGGTGGCCACTTCTTCCGAACCAGGACGCAGCGCTGCTGCCTGATTGAAGGCTTCACGCGCTGCGGAAGGATCGTTGCGCTGCAGGGCTGCATAACCGCGCGACATCGCGGCGGCAAAGTTGTTCTGCGCGATGGCGGCATTCAACTCGGAGATCGCCGGCGGCGCTTCGGGATTGTTGGGATCGAGACTGCGCACCTGCTGATAGAGATCGAGCGCCTGCTGCAGCTGACCACCGGCGCGCAGGTTGCGCGCGGATTCGAGCAGAGGCAGTACCTGATCCAATACCTTGGCGCGGGCGAGGCCGATGTCGGCGGCGTCGCTGTTGGGATCGACGATCAGCGCGGTTTCGAAAGCGGTCTGTGCGGTGGCGGAGTCACCGGCTTCGAGCGCGGCATTGCCTTGCGCCAGATATTCGTCGCGGATCGCCGGTTTGTTGTTCTCGATTGCCTGCAGACCTTCGAGGCCGGCCTGATAGCGATTCAGCGCTTCTTCGAAGTTTTGTGTGCGGTAGGCCTCGTCACCCGCGGCCGCTTCGGCCAGCGCAGCGTCGAAATCTTCCGCAGCCCATTGGGGAGCGCCCGCCGCTTCGAGGCCGTGCTGCACTTCGAGCAGTTGCTGCAGTACTTCTTGTGCGGCCTGGCGCTGACGCATCAGCTGCGCTTCCTGGAACGGCGACAATCCAGCACCGGGAGTCGGCGCTACCTGCGGCGCCACGGGTGTGACGACCGTGATCGAACTCGGATCCGGTGGCTGCACGTAGCGCGGCAGCACGAAGAACACGGCGCCGGTCAGCGCCAGCAGAAGGGCGAAGATGCCCCATAGCACGAAGTTGGTTTTTTTTTGACGTTGCTGCAGATGTACTTGGTCTGCCACGCCGAATTGCGGGGCGCTACTGACTACTTCGCTGTTGGGCTTGTGCTCACTTGCGTTCATGAAAACTTCTTGGGTGCGGGGCGGCGGTTGCGAGGGCCGCAGTCAGCGGCCCCAGCAGACTCATTCGACGGCGCCGGTCAGACCGACTTCGTTGGCATAGATGTCGGCCAGGATTTCCTTCCACTGCGCGTACTGCTCCTGAACGGTGCCGGTGAGCGTGACCACACGCTCGTCGAGTTCGATGGTGCGCGGTGCCATCTCGGCGCCCATGGAGTTGCCGAGCTCTGCCAGCGTTTCCACCTGCATCTGGGCCTCGTCGCGACGGTTGAAGGCGTCCTTGATCAGGTAGCCGCCGCCGAAGAGGCCGCCGAGAGAAGAATACTGCACTGCCGCGCTGTTGCTCTGCGTGGCGGCCAGACCACCGACGATGGCGGCGATGCCGAGCACCATGTTGCGACGCGCCTGGGCCTGCAGTTTGTCGAACTTGATCACTTCCTGATAGCTGACGCGGCGGAAGTTGGTATAGGGATCCGCCATCTGACGCACGAAGTTGCCGTAGTAGTCCTGCAGCGCGTCGATGTAGAGATAGTCGCGTTCGCGGATGCTGTCGATGCGCGCCAGGATCGGGTCGTTCTCGGCCGGCAGGCGTTTGACGCGGATGATGCCGCGACGGTCGGTTTCCAGATACTGATCGAAGGCCTGCGGCACGAACTGCTTGGCGAACTGCAGGCGCGCCACGGTGCGGATGTTCACGAGCTCCTCACTCGTCAGGTTCTTCTGGCGATAGGTAAGGATGTCGTTGGCGATGCGGTTGTACAGGCTCTGGAAGGGATCCTGCTGACGGTTCATGCGCGGGTCGTAGCTGTAGCGGCTGACGACTTCCTCGTACTCCTTGTCGATCCAGGTGAAGCCCGTGGCATCGGTGACCTTCACCTGTAGCACCATGGTTTCGCCATCGCTCTGGATGATGGTGCCGGTGACCGCGAGGTCGGTGTAGGACAAATCGTTCGGATTGACGCGCACGATGCCCCAGTTGCCTGTGCGTTGCAGGGTATCGGCCAGCATGTAGGACACGTACTGCGTTTCGGCCAGACGCACGTCGGCGAAGGTGAGTTCTTCGCGGTTCGAGGGGATGTCGTCCAGGCCGGGGTCGAAGATGCCGACCGCGATGTCGAGCAGCTCGTCCTCGGGGATCGGAGCGGTATCGGTCACCGTGGGCGTGACGGTCGTGGTCTTGACGGTCTGCGTGCTGCACGCGCCGAGCAAACCCACGAGAAGCACGACCGCTGCCTTGCGCAGCAGGGTCGTGAAAGTGTCGCTGGAGAACTGGCGATGGTTCTGCAGAGCAAGCATGACTTACCTCGACGAAATCAACGCATGCCTATCTACTGATTGGCGTCAGCCGGAATAGGCAGCCCAGTGTATTTTCTGTACTCGTTCCACAATTTTTCACGCAGTGCCGGATCCGATTCGCGCATCGCGGCCTCGCGCAACTGGCGAGCTACCACATCGTCGTCGTTGCCGTCGGGGATGTCGGGAGGCGGCGGGAAGCCCGGAGAATTCGCGTTGGAGAACTCACCATCGCGTCCCAAGGCTCCGCCAGGTGCGACCCCACCGCCCGTGGTGTTGCCCGGTGCATTGGCGATGATGACCGAGCTCACGCTGGGCAGGTTGCCGCCGGGTGCGCCGAAGCCGCCGCCGTCACCTTCCGCACCCTGCGCGCCGCCGCTCATGACGGCGCTGCCGGCGTTGTTGGCTTCGGCCTGCGCCTTTTCGCGCTCGGCGATGATCATGCCGTCGAATACGGCGTAGCTTTCTTCGAGGCGGGCATCCAATACGGCGCGGCGATCGGCTGCACTCATGCCGCCACCGCCGGGCTGGCCGAGATCACCGAAGGGATCGTCGCCGGTGCCATAGGCGATGCCGCCGGCATTGCCGTTGTTGCCCGAGCTGCCATTGCCACTGGTGCCACCGGTACTGCTACTACTATTACCGTTGCGCGAACCACTGCTGTTGCCCGAGCCGTCGCGGCCGTTGGCGCTGCCGATGACGTCGGTGCCGCCGGGGAAGCCGCCGGTTCCGGGCATTCCCGTGGAACCCGGCATACCGGGCAAACCGCCACTGGCGCCAGGCATTCCTGGCATACCGCTCGAGCCGGGCATTCCGGGCATACCGCCGGGCGTCCCAGGCGCGCCGGGTACACCGGTGTCGAAGGTCGGAATCGTGGTGCCGTTCACCGATACGTTGACGTCGATACCGTCCTCGCCATCGCCGTCATCGCCATTGGCGGAATCACTGCCCGAGTTGGACGCGGTCGTGCCGCCGGAGGAGGAACTCGGGAAGTCGGGGAAACCGCTGCTCGACGAGGTGGAGCCGGGCATGCTGGGCATGCCGCCGCTGGACGAGGTCGAACTCGGGCTCGGGAACGAAGGCGAGCCGGACGAACCCGACGACGAAGGGCTCGGCAAAGAGGGCATGCCGCTGCTGCTGGAGCTCGAAGGTGAGGAGCTCGGCATGGAAGAAGGCATGCCACTCGAAGAAGAGGGTGAGCTGCTGGGCATCGAAGGCGCGCCGCTGGAGCTCGACGACGTGGAGGAGGATTGGCACCCCGCCAACACAATACCGCCGATCAATGCTACCAACAGAGGATGTTTCAGCTTGCGTGCATGGTGCTGCATGGTTCGAACCTCCTCCTGGAATGCAGGAGAGTGGACCGTCGACGTAAAGCCGACCGGGCTGGCTATCCTCTGATTTCAGCGCCTAGAGGTCAACAGCCGCGCCGCGATGGAGTCGGCCGAGCCTCGCTGCTAACGCAGAAAATGCAGCGCCGTTGACTACTTTTGCACCGTTCAACCCAGATAGCTCAGCCTCAAGTTACCCAAGGCATCCACTCGAGCCTGCCATAGAGGTTCGATGAAGGTGGTGGCGTTGGTCTCGATGATCAAGACCGGACCCTGCACCACCTGGTCGCGGCGCAGTTCTTCGCGGCGGTAATAGGGAACTGGTTGCTCGTAACCGTGCAGGTGGGTGGAGCCTGCAGCAGTGGCCGGCTCACCTTCGGGCCAGCCCGGCAGTTCCAGGTCGGGTACGGGTTTGGTGACGGCCACCCGTAGATTCACGAGCTCGATGGCTTGCGCGTGACGATGGCGGTATCGCTCCTCGTGCAGACGCTCGAAGGCTTCAGCCGCCTGGGCGGCATCGTGCCAGGGCACGGTGAGGGTGGCGCTCTGACCGCGATAACGCAGGTCGGCGGAGCGCTGGATCTCGAGTCCTGCAGCTTCCTCTCCTTCGGCCACCAATTCCGCGATCCCGCGCTCGGCCATCGTCGTAAAGGCTGCCTCCAGTTCTTCTGCGGTGATTTCGGTGAGCGGGCGCAATACCGACTGTGAGTATTGACGTTCCTGCGGAGCCACCAGCATGCCGAGCGCGGACAGCACGCCACCTTGTGCCGGCACCAGGGCGCGCTTCATCCCCAGCTCCCGCGCCAGTGCGCAGACGTGCAGTCCACCAGCGCCGCCGAAGCAACATAGCGTGAATTCGCGCGGATCATGCCCACGTTCGACGGAGATCACGCGCAATGCCTGCGCCATGCGCTCATTGGCCAGTCGCAGGATGCCCTCGGCGAGCGCTTCGTTGGTGAGTCCCAACTGTTGCGCCAGGGGCTGGAGCGCCTCCTTAGCGCGCTCGGGATCGAGACGCAGGCCATTGCCGAGCGGAATGCTGGCCAGCAAACGCCCCAGGGCAAGATTGGCATCGGTGACGGTGGCGAAGGGGCCGCCGCGGCCATAGCAGGCCGGACCTGGATTGGCGCCGGCGGAGCGTGGCCCTACCTGCAACAGCCCGCCACTGTCGATCCAGGCGATGGAGCCGCCACCGGCACCGATCGTGTGCATGTCCACCATCGGTACCGCCACCGGCCAGCCGCCGATGTGACCTTCGTTGGTCAGACCGATATTGCCGTCGTAGAGCGCGACATCCGTGGAGGTGCCGCCCATGTCGAAGGTGAGAAGCTTGTCGATGCCGCTTGTCGCCGCGAGCCAGCGGATGGCCGCCAATCCGCCAGCTGGACCTGATAGAAGCAAACGCACCGCCTGGCCCGCCGCCTGCTCCGCGCTGATGGTGCCGCCGCTCGACTGCATGATGCTGAGCGGACAGGGCCGCGTCGCCGCCCGCAGCCGATCGAGATAACCCTGCATCAGAGGTCCGAGTGAGGCGTTGAGCCAGGTGGCGATGCCGCGTTCGTATTCGCGGTATTCCGGCAGCACGGCGCTGGAGCGGCTGATGAAGACGTCCGGGGGTAGGGCTTCCCGCAGCACTGAGTCGAGGCGGATTTCGTCGCCGGGGTCGAGGTAGGAAAACAGTAGGTTGATCGCCACTGCTCGAGGTTCGAGTGCGGCGCAGGAGGCAGCCACCTCACGCAGTTCGTCCTCCGTCGCGCTGATGAGTGCTTCGCCCTCGGCACTGCGGCGCAGCGGTGCCTCCAGGCAGAGTGCCGGTGGAACCGGGCTCAGGCGCGGCGGTTGTTCGAGGGCGTAGAGCTTGGGACGCGTCTGGCGGGCGATGGCAAGAAGATCCGCGAAACCTTGGCTCGTGATGAACACGGTGCGCACACCCTTGCCTTCGAGCGCGGCATTGGTGGCCACGGTGGAGCCATGCACGAGCTGCACTGCGCCGCGCGCCAGGGCCTCGCCTAGACCCAGTTCTTCCAGCCCCTGTAGAATCGCGCGCTCCGGCGCCTCGGGGGTGGACAGCACCTTGAGCGTGCGCAGCCTCAGCTTCTCACCATCGCGCGCCAACAGCGCGAAATCCGTGAAGGTTCCCCCGGTATCGATACCCAATCGCCACATGCGCGTCGAACTCAACTGCCATTCCCACTACACGAAGCGCGGAAGTATATATGCCTGAGCTGCCCGAGGTGGAAACGACACGGCGTGGCATCGAGCCGCACGTGAAGGGCAAAGAGGTGCGCGGCGTCACCGTGCGTCATCGCGGTCTGCGCTGGCCCATTCCCGAAGACCTGGAAGAGCGCCTCTGCGGCACTCGCATCACCGCCGTACGGCGCCGCGGCAAATACCTCGTGTTCGATACGCCGCGCGGGCATCTGCTCGTCCATCTCGGCATGAGCGGCAGCCTGCGCATCGCCGGCCCCAACGATGAACTGCGCAAGCATGATCACGTCGACATCCACTTGCCTGGTGGCCGCAGCCTGCGCTTCCACGATCCGCGCCGCTTCGGTTGTTTTCTGTGGGTCGAAGGTGAGGCAGAGCAGCATCCACTCTTGGCCGAACTCGGGCCGGAGCCCTTGTCCGACGCGTTCAATGCCGACTATCTCTACGAGCGTTCACGCAAGCGCAGCGCGCCGGTGAAGCTCTTCATCATGGACAGTCACATCGTGGTGGGCGTGGGCAACATCTACGCGAACGAAGCCTTGTTTGCCGCAGGCATCGCACCCAAGCGCGAAGCCGGCAGTATCAGTGCGAAAGGCTATGCCGCGCTGGTGGAAGAAATCAAAAAGGTCTTGGCCCGCGCCATCGAAGTCGGTGGAACGACGCTGCGAGATTTCGTCGGCGGTGATGGCAAGCCCGGCTACTTCAAACAATCCCTGCAGGTCTATGGCAGAGGCGGAGAAGAGTGCTTCACCTGTGGTACGACGCTGAAGGAAATTCGCTTGGGTCAGCGCAGCACCGTGTACTGTCCGCGCTGTCAGCGCTGAAGGAACGAAGGGTGCTCAACCCTGCGCGATGAGGCGCTCGTATTTCTCTTGCAATTGTTCCTTCGTTTCAGCGTGATCGGGGTTGAGCGGAATGCAGGCCACGGGACAGACCTTCTGGCACTGGGGCTCCTCGAAGTGGCCGACGCATTCGGTGCAGCGCGCGGGATCGATTTCGTAGATCTCCGGGCCCATGAAGATCGCGTTGTTCGGGCACACCGGCTCGCACACGTCGCAGTTGATGCATTCGTCGGTGATCATCAGGGCCATGGGGCGTTACCTGCTGCGGCTCGATAATTTCACGCTTCGCCTTGCGCCTGTTCCTGCATCGCACGCACCACGGCGGGATGCACGAACTGCGAGATGTCGCCGCCGTAGGCGGCGATCTCACGCACGAGCGTGGAGGAGATGTAAGCCAGATGTTCCGCCGGCGCGAGAAACACCGTTTCGATTTCGGGCGCCAGCACGCGGTTCATGCCCACGAGCTGAAACTCGTACTCGAAGTCCGCCACCGTGCGCAGACCACGCAGGATCAGGTTTGCACCGGCCTTGCGCACGAAGTCGGTGAGCAAGCAGTCGAAGCCCTGCACCTCCACGTTCGGCAGATGGGCCAGCACTTCCTTGCAGAGCGCGACACGGCGTTCGAGCGACATGCGGCTCGACTTCTGCGTGCTCGTTCCCACCGCGACGATGACGCGGTCGAAGATCCCGGCGGCGCGTTCGACGAGGTCGGTATGGCCGTTGGTGATGGGATTGAAGGTGCCGGGATAGACCACGGTTTTCATGCAAGAACTCTCGGGCGTGGGCAGGGGGCGCAAGTATACCTTGTTACATGGGGCTCCTGACGCGCGGGACGCGGGATGCTAAGGTGCGCGCTTCCTGGTTTCTCTTTCGTGGAAGTCCCTATGCGCGAAGCCTTCATCAGCAAACGTCTGGCCAAACCCGCTTTCAAGTACAGCCATCTCGTCAAGGTAGGAAACGACTACTATCTCAGCGGCATGCTGGCGCAGGATCGTGAGACTGGCGCACTCGTGGGCGAGACCGTCGGCGAACAGGCCGCGAAAATCCTGGAAAACGTGCAGGTCGTGATGGAAGAGTTCGGACTCGGCTTCGAACACATGGCGATGGCGCGCATCTTCACGCCACACATGGATCGCTTCAGCGAGATCAATGCCGCGTGGGAGCAGGTATTCGACAACCTACCGGTGCCACCTCCGGCGCGCACCTCGATCGGTGTCACCGCGTTGCCGATGGGCGCGAAGGTGGAGATCGAGTTCACCTTCTACAAGCCTGATTGAACTTCACATAGGCCGTAGTAGACCTCTCCCGCACGCTTGTGCCGCACGAGTTCCCAGTTGCCCGGCAAGGGCAGGGCGTCGAGCGGCTCGGCGGCTTCGAGATAGATCTTCGCCCCCGGTGTCAGCCAGCCGCGCGTTTGCAACAACGCACAACACGGTGCCTGCAGGCGCGAGGCATAGGGCGGATCGATGAAGACTAGATCGTAGGGCGTCGGCGTTTCGCGTTCGAGCCAGGCGATGGCATCGCGCTGTTCGACCCTGAATTGATCCGCCTTCAACTCCTGCGCGTGTTTGCGTAATTGCCCTGCTGCGCGCGGATCGAGCTCGAGTGCGGTCACTGCCGCTGCGCCGCGCGACAACGCTTCCAGTCCGAGAATTCCCGTACCGGCGAAGAGATCGAGCACGCGCGTGCCGACGATGGAAAACTGCAACCAGTTGAACAAGGTTTCGCGCACGCGATCGGGGGTAGGACGCAAGCCGGGTGCGTCGAGTACCTTCAATTGGCGACTACGCCAGGTGCCTCCGATGATGCGCACATTGCCGGCAGGTTTATTGGAATGGCTGGTCATGAAACTGTTTCGCGGAAAAGTGGCCTATTGTGCCTGTCGCCTGATGGTCAAGGAAGCCGAACCCGCTTCACAACCGCGCCGGGGCTCGCTGGCCCAGGGGGCGGCAGACTGGTAGCATTGGCGCCCCGTCCTCCGCAGTCACCCCGTACCCTCCATGTTCGGATTCGGAAAACGTAACAAATCCGCCGATACACCCGTCACGGATGAAGCCGGCAGCACTGCTGCACCTGCTCCAGCCGCGCCGGAAGCGCCACAAAGCGGTGGTTTCTTCAGCCGGCTCAAGGCCGGGCTCAGCCGTACCCGTGCCAACCTGGCCGAGGGTCTGAGCAGCTTGCTGCTCGGCAAGAAGGCCATCGATCAGAACCTTCTGGATGAGCTCGAAACCCAGCTTCTCACCGCCGACGTCGGTTTGGCTGCGACCACGGAAATTCTCGATGACCTGACCGCACGCGTTAAACGCAATCAGTTGGCCGATTCGGATGCGCTCTACGCTGCGCTGCGCGAACTGCTCAGCAACATGCTCGCGCCCTGCGAGCGTCCGCTCGAAATCAAGAGCGAGCCCGGCAAACCCTTCGTCATCCTGATGGTGGGCGTGAACGGTGTGGGTAAGACCACCACCATCGGCAAGCTCGCCAAACGTTTCCAGAGCGAAGGCCGCTCCGTGATGCTCGCCGCCGGTGACACCTTCCGCGCTGCGGCGGTGGAACAACTGCAGGTGTGGGGTGAGCGCAACAACGTGCCCGTCGTGGCACAGCACACGGGTGCCGACAGTGCCTCCGTGATCTTCGACGCTTATCAAAGTGCCTGCGCACGCAACGTCGATGTGCTGATCGCCGACACCGCAGGACGTCTGCACAACAAGAGCAACCTGATGCAGGAGCTCGAGAAGGTCGTGCGCGTGCTCAAGAAACTCAATCCCGACGTGCCGCAGGAAATCCTGCTGGTACTCGATGCCACCACGGGTCAGAACGCGCTGAGTCAGGCGCGCAGCTTCACCGAAGCAGTGAAGGTCTCCGGCCTCGTGCTCAGCAAACTCGATGGCACCGCGAAAGGCGGCATGGTATTCGCCATCGCCAAGGAGCTCGGCCTGCCGCTGCGGTTCATCGGCATCGGTGAAAAGGCCGATGATCTGCGTCCCTTCGTGGCAAGCCAGTTCGTCGATGCCCTGTTCGCCCCCGCCGACTGAGCCGTGGCGATGAAGCCCACCGCATGATCCGCTTCGACGATGTCAGCAAGCGCTATCCCGGCGGACAGGAAGCGCTCAGTCACGTCAGCTTCAACCTGGCCGCGGGTGAGCTGGCCTTCCTCACCGGTCACTCCGGCGCCGGCAAGAGCACGCTTTTGAAACTCATCATGCAGATGGAACTGCCGAGCAGCGGGCAGATCTTCGTCAACGGCCAGAACCTGCGCAAACTGTCGCGCCGTCAGCTGCCCTATTACCGCCGCGGCATCGGCCTCGTGTTCCAGGACCATCGACTGCTGTTCGATCGCAGTGTGTTCGACAACGTCGCCTTGCCGCTCACGATTGCCGGTTACGATCCGCGCGATGCCGCACGTCGCGTGCGCGCTGCGCTCGACAAGGTGGGGTTGCTCCACAAGGAACATCAGAACCCCGCCTCGCTCTCGACGGGTGAACAACAGCGCGTCGGCATTGCGCGCGCGGTGGTGAACAAACCTGCCGTGATCCTCGCCGACGAACCGACCGGCAACCTCGACCCGAAGCTATCGGCCGAGATCATGCATCTGTTCGAACAATTCTGCGGCGTCGGTACGGCGGTGCTGATTGCCAGTCATGACCTGAGCCTGATTCGCAAACTGCACCATCGCATCCTGGTGCTCGATCAGGGCCGTCTCGTGCACGGCATGGATGGGGATCGCTGATGGCCCGCGCCCCTCGTCGTGATCGACGTCGTCCCGAAGCACAGCGCACGGAAGTGCATCGCAGCGATCCCTGGCGCGGCAGCACGGGAGCGCCCGTCGGTCGCAAGCTCAGCTGGTTCGAGCAACATCAACGCACGGCCGTCGAAAGTCTGCTGCGTTTGCTGAGCGACCCGCTCGGCACCGTGTTGGCGTGGCTGGTGATGGGCATCGCGCTCGCTTTGCCGCTGAGTCTGTCGCTGCTTCTGGCGAACCTGCAGGGTTTGGCACAGAACGTCGATGAAGCCGGCACGCTGTCTCTCTATCTCGAGGCAGGGCTCGAGCCGATGCGTCAGCAAGCTTTGGTGGACACGCTGTCGCAACGCGAAGACGTGCGCGAGGTGCGCTTGATCACGCCCGAAGAAGCCTTGGCCGAATTCGAGCGTAGCTCTGGTTTCAATGATGTGTTGGCGGGCCTCGATTCGAATCCGCTTCCGCCAGTGATCGTGGTGACGCCGCAGAGCCTGGAAGAAGAAGTGCTCGTGGGACTGCAGTCCTATGTGGCCGCGCTCGATGGAGTCGATGTCGCGGAATCCGATCTCGCCTGGCTCGAACGTCTGCGTACGGTGGTGAGTCTGGCGAGCCGCTTGGCAGTGTTGTTGGGATTCATGCTGTCGCTGGGTGTGCTGCTCGTGATCGGCAACACGATTCGACTCGCGATCGAAAGTCGTCGCACCGAGATCGTGGTGGTGAAACTGGTCGGTGGTACCGATGCCTATGTGGCAAGACCCTTCCTTTACAGTGGTCTTTGGTACGGTGCGGGAGGCGGCCTCGTGGCGCTCTTTCTTTCTGCGCTCTTTCTCTTCGTGATGTCGGGGCCGTACTCGCGACTCATCGGCAGCTATGGCGGCGATGCCGAACTGCACGGCTTGGGTTTGACCAACGGCTTTTTGGTCCTCGTGGGTGCCGCGGTGCTGGGGTGGTTGGGCGCCAAACTTTCGGTGGTACGTCACCTGCGCGCCATCGAGCCACGCTAGTTTCCGCCGTTTGTCCGGCGTCAAAGATTTTTCGGGTACACTTACCGGCCCTGAGTCTTCCCGCCACTCATTCACATCGACAAGGAGTACATCATGGCCTTTGAATTACCCCCCCTGCCATATCCGATGGATGCGCTGCAGCCGCACATCTCCAAGGAAACGCTCGAATATCACTATGGCAAGCACCACAACGCCTACGTGGTGAAGCTCAACAGCCTGCTCGAAGGTAAGCCCGAAGCCAACAAATCGCTGGAAGAAGTGATCAAGACCTCGAGCGGCGCCGTGTTCAACAACGCTGCCCAGATCTGGAACCACACCTTCTACTGGCACTGCCTGAGCCCGAACGGTGGCGGCGCTCCGACTGGCCCGATCGCCGAGGCCATCAACAAAGCCTTCGGTTCCTTCGAAGAATTCCAGGCCAAGTTCAACGACAGCGCAGTCAACAACTTCGGTTCGTCCTGGACCTGGCTCGTGAAGAAGAGCGACGGCTCGCTGGCCATCGTCAACACTTCCAACGCCGGCACTCCGCTCACCGAAGCCGATCAGACTCCGCTTCTTACCGTGGATCTGTGGGAACACGCCTACTACATCGATTACCGCAACCTGCGTCCGAAGTACCTCGAAGGCTTCTGGGCCCTCGTGAACTGGGACTTCGTGAACAAGAACTTCGCTGGTTAACAGCGGTTCGCAGTCGCGACGTTTACGAAAAGCCGGCCACTTTGGTGGTCGGCTTTTTATTCGGGAATTGATCGGCGTTTATTGACAGAGCGGGTCACGCGCGCCGCTCTCGTTGTGGTTGATCATCATCAAGGCAGGGCGAGGTGGCGGTGCAAATACTGCTTTCACATCATGAGTGGAGGCAGATGTATGACTTCTTTGCAACGTACCTTTACCGCGCTGATGACCGTGCTCGTGGGTGTAGCACTGTTTCTCATAGTGCTGGCCACCACACTGGGAAACTAGTTCTTCCCGGCTGATCGCCTGGATGCTCACTGGGTGTCCAGGTGACGATGGCAACCTGAGCAATGGAACGCTCGTCCCCAAGGACGGGCGTACCCCTTCGCCACCCTTGCCCGAATCGTTCAAGAACGGCTCGCGATCTGTCCTCATCTTTGGAAACGCCGGCAGTTGATAGAAAAGCTTCTCATTTACAAATGAGAGTCTCTTTTCTTCAGACGGGGAAGTATGTGGTGCCGCTTGATTCACCTTTGGGCCTGGATTACTTTGGCGCCCTTCCCGCACGCGAATTTCCGCGCGGCGACGTCATCCTACTATTTAACAGAACATCACCTGGGGAGTTGTTATGGCAACTTTACGTGTAAATGGGCAAGCGCGGGACATCGGTGAAATCGATCCCTCCACTCCACTGTTATGGGTCCTCAGGGATGAACTGGGGCTGGTGGGGACCAAATATGGCTGCGGTATCGCGCAGTGTGGTGCCTGCACCGTGCATCTGAACGGTTCTCCGGTACGCTCCTGCCAGATTCCGGTGGGCAACCTCACCGCTGATCAGGAAATCACCACCATCGAAGGTTTGGCTGCCGCCGACGGCACGCTCACTCCGCTGCAGAAGGCCTGGATCGAATACGACGTGCCGCAGTGTGGCTACTGTCAGGCTGGCCAGTTGATGAGCGCCACCGCCCTGTTGCGCAATAACCCGAATCCGAGCGACGAAGAAATCGACGCCGCGATGTCCGGCAACCTTTGCCGTTGCGCCACCTACACCCGTATCAAACGTGCCATCAAAGCTGCTGCTGCCAGCATCAACGGCACTGAGTTCTACGATGCCACCATCACGGAGGCCCGTGTATGAATATGAAGACCCCGTCTCAGTTGCCCCTGGCTGAACTGCCGGACTTCTTCCAAGACCTGGTCGAGCAGAAACAAAGCGCTGCAGCCGCTCTGCCGCCGCTGAGCCGTCGTCAGTTCTTCAAACTGTCGGGCGTTGCCGGTGGTGGTCTGGTGCTTGGCGGAGTGCTGGCAAGCGGTGCACCGAAAGTCAAAGCGCAGCAAGCCGCTGCCACTGAAGAAGTCAGCACGCTGAGCCCCTTCGTGCAGATCAAGGCCGATGGCCGCATCAACCTCTTCTCCAAGAACCCCGAGTGTGGTCAGGGCATCAAGACCGGCCTCCCGTTGATCATTGCCGAAGAACTCGACTGCGCCTGGGAAGACGTGGACGTCGTCCAGGCCGACATCGACGAAGCAACCTATGGCCGTCAGTTCGCCGGCGGTTCGCTCTCCACGCCGCAGAACTGGATGCCGATGCGTCAGGCCGGTGCCACTGCCCGTGCCATGATCCTGGCCGCTGCCGCACAGCAGCTGAACATCGATGTTTCCGAACTCAGCACCAGCAAGTCCAAAGTGATTCACGCTGCCACCGGTCGCGAATGGCACTACAGCGAATTCGCGGAACTGGCTGCGACCATGCCGGTACCCGACCCGTCCACGCTCACGCTCAAGACCCGCGATCAGTTCACGCTGCTCGGCAAGCGCTACACCGGTGTCGACAACCACGCCATCGTCACGGGCAAACCGCTCTTCGGTGCCGACGTGCAGCTGCCCGGCATGGTGTACGCCACCTTCACCAAGTCGCCGCAGATCGGCGGTGTGCCGGTTTCCTTCAACGAAGCCCACATCAAGTCGCTGCCCGGCGTGATCGATGCCTTCATCGTCGAGCCCTTCGGTGATGCCCGCGTGTTCCCGACCGCCAGCGGTGCCAACTTCGGTGGTGTGGCCATCGTGGCCAACAGCACCTGGGCCGCCATCAAGGCCAAGCGCGAGCTGCAGGTCGAGTGGGATACCAGCAACGCTGAAACCGCCACTTGGGACGATCTCGTCGCACGCGCCATGGCTGCCGCCGATCAGGATGGCCCGATGGAAGTCGTCAACAAGGGCGACGTTTCCAGCGCACTGCAGAACGCCGCCAAGGTGGTAACCGCGGTTTACGAATATCCCTACGTCACCCACGCCCAGCTCGAGCCCGAAACGACCACCGCCCTCTATCAGGACGGCAAGATCGAAGTGTGGGCACCGGCGCAGATCCCTGGCGGCGGTGAAAGCGGTGCCGCCGTTCGTCTCGAACTGCCCGTGGAAGCGTCCACGCTGCATCAGACCCGTATCGGTGGCGGCTTCGGTCGCAAGCTTGCCAATGACTACGTCTACGAAGCCGCGGCCATTGCCCGTCGCATGGAAGGTCGTCCGGTCAAATTGCAGTGGACCCGCGAAGACGACATGACCCACGACTACTACCGTCCGGGTGGTGTGCATTCGTACAAGGCTGCACTCGACGAGAACGGCAAGCTCACCGCCTGGCAGGTGCACTTCTTCTCGCACACGCTCGACGGCAAGGCGCCGATGACCTCGGCCGACCTCAACCCCAACGTGTTCCCGCAGGACGTGCTGCCGAACGTCAAGATCACGCAGACGCTGTTCCAGAACGCGATCCCGACCGGCCCGATGCGTGCACCGAGCTCGAACGCCATCGCATTCCCGATCCAGAGCTTCATCCACGAACTGGCCGTGGCCGCAGGCCGCGATCACGTCGAGTTCCTGCTCGAGCTGATGGGTGAACCGCGTCTGGTGAACCCGGAAAGCCCGCAGTCGATGCACACCGGTCGCGCGCGCAACGTCATCCAGACGGTGGCGGAACGTGCGGAGTGGGGCAAGCCAATGCCGCAGAACCGCGCCAAAGGTCTGTCCTTCTTCTTCTGCCACGCCGGCTACGTTGCGCAGATCGCCGACGTCGAAGTACGTCCGAACAAAGAAGTCAAAGTGCACAAGGTATGGGCTGTGGCCGACTTCGGCTTCATCCACAACCGCAGCGCCGCCGAAAGCCAGATGGAAGGTGGCATCATCGATGGCCTGAGCCAGCTGTTCCACGCCAAGGTCACCTTCAACAACGGTGTGATCCAGCAGCAGAACTTCCATCAGTATCCGCTGCTGCGCATGCCGCAGGCTCCGGAACTCGACACCTTCTTCCTCGAACCCGATGAGTTCCCGCCCACGGGCTCTGGCGAACCCTCCATGCCGCCGATCCTGGCTGCAGTGAGCAACGCCATCTTCACCATCACCGGTGAGCGCGTTCGCAAGATGCCGCTCAACGAACTCGGTTACAAACTGGTGTAAGAGAGAGTGCATTGAAAAGGCCAGCGCAAGCTGGCCTTTTTTTTGGAAGATCGTTCAGAAGAACGGTTCGCTGCGACGACAGCGCGCCGCTAGTACGTGTAGTAGTAGCGTATGCGGGCGAGGTCGGGATTGAGCAAACCGTCTTCGGTCAGGCGTGGGCGGAATTGGGAACGGCGAATGTGCCGGATCAGGCGGTCTTCGACGATGGATGGCGTATCCGCACTCTTGCCGAGAACCTTGATCGCGCGCGCCGCGCCCAACTGCGTCACGACGAACTCCACATCCACATATCCCTTGTATTCGAGCGTGAGATTCTCGGGCACATGGTAGAGCGCGCGCGAATAGTTGTCGGGAATGAAGGTGGGTACGGACATCGGCATCGGCGGATTGAGCAGTGCTGCAAAGGTCTCTTCGCCGCTCAATTGTGCGTTGGCCTGCAGCAACGACAAGGCCTCGCCGCGCTTGTTGAAATAAAGCAGCCAATCCACGAGATCGAGCTTCGCCTGCAACCGTTCGACCGGTGCCGCGCCATTCACCTCCAGGATCTTGGCGCGCTCATCGAGAGCTTGGCGCCCGGCACGCGAACACAGCGAATTCACCGGCATGTTGCCCATGTCGTAGGGCCGCAGTTGCTGATACACGGTGATGTCGTCGTTGATGTTGAAGTTGGACAGGTAGTGGAAGCAGGTGATGGAGAGATCGAGCAGCAAGGCCGGCAATTTTGGATCGTTTGGTCCTTCCTTCTCCTTGATGAGGTCGATCATCTGCTGGTAGCGCGACTGCGCGCGCAGCAGTCCTTGCGCGCGGAAGCTCGTCAGCTCCTGCGAGTTCTGCACGAAGGACCTGTCGAGATTCGGTGCCAGCATACTTTCGTACATCGGCATCGGCGTACTGAAGGCGCTGAAGGTGAAGAAGTTCCAGTTCGCCTGATTGCGCAGCGGTTCGAGCAAGGTATCGATTTTTTGCTCCGAAGCATTGCGGCGTTGCAGATGGAACAGAAACTCCTGTTCGCGATCTGCCGCCATCAGATCGCCGCGTGCGAGATGGGTGGCGATGATGCGCGAGACGATCTGTTCCTGGTCGCGGCTGTACAGGCCATTGTTGACGCGTACGATGTGCAACGCGCGTTGATAGAGCTGCAGCGCCACGTCGTCGGCACCGATGGCGGATTGCAGCGCCGCCAATCCCAACAGTTCCTCCGCCAGCGGCATGCCGAAAGGACCATGAGTCGCTTCGAGAGCCGCGATCAGATTGTTGTAGCGCTCGATGTCGCGCTCCACCTGCTCCTGATCGCGTGAACCGTTGGACAGACGTGCCGCCAGCCAAGATTGCAGATCGATGCCTTCGCCATCGTCTGGACGAGGCCGTAGCTCCTGCACGACGTAGGAGCTGTCATCGTCCGCCTGGATTTCGACTGTGATGGGGACTGGATCGAACAGGAGATAACGCAGATCGGGATCCTTCTGCGCGTACAGCATGCCGGGCAAGAGGCAAAGAAATGAAGCCAAGGACTGGAAAGATTTACGACAACTGCTGCGAAGCGAATCGTTCGGCATCTTTGCGTTCTTCTCTTCTTCTTGCCGATGCTGTGGTCCGGTTGCTCAGTAGGTGTAGTAGAAACGCAAGGTGAACGAATCGGTTTGACGCGGTTCGCCATCCACGAGGAAGGGCCGCATGCGGCTCTCACGCAGATAATCCATCAGTGCATTGCGCAGCACCTGCGAGGTGCCCTCGCTGCTGGCAATGATCTTTTCACGCGTGACTCGGCCGCGACGATCGATGCCCAGCGTCACGTCCACATGCCCCTTGTACTCGAGTTCCTCGGTAGGGCCGACGCCGTTCAGCTCACGGCTGTAGGGATGCTGCACGAAGGTTGGCACCGGCATCAGATAGTCCGGGTGCAACACCGGGTGCAGTTCGCCGGCCGTGGTGCTGGGTGAGCCGAGCGCTTCCCAAGCCTTGCGATAGGCGGCTTCCGCGCGGTTGTAACGTTCGAAACTGAGATGCCAATCGCCGAGATCGAGATAGGCACGGGCACGGCTTTCCGGGGTGGCGTTTGCATCGGCCTCGAGATCCTTCGCCAGTTTCTCCAACGACTCGACGTTCTCCTGATAGCCGCGACTCGTCACCGGATTCACGGGATTGGTGCGCATCGTATTGAAGCCGAACGAAGCGCGATTGGCGGAGGACAACATCGAATCCATCTGCCGTTTCAGCGTGAAGGCGATGTTCGCTTGTTTGCGCTGCAATTCCGCCTTGTGTTCGGGGCTGACGCTGTCGTTTTCCTGCAGTTGTTCATAGAACTTCTGCGCGGTTTTCAGGCGTTCGTCCACCATCATTTCCGGCGTCAGCGCGTAGGGCGAGGTGCGCAGATTGAATTCGGAGAAACCACCGCCAGGCATGCCGGGGTTCATCGCGTAGGGCAGACGGTCGCGCGGGAAGAAATAGACCATGCCATTGGAGGCCTGCACGGCTACGTAGCCGGGGCCACCGTCGGTGCTGGTGGAATAGGAGAGCGCGCTACCGAAGCGGCTCTGCGGGCCGGTCTTGAGGAAGGACTCCACGTTCCAGTCTGCCCAACGTTCGGTGGCGGCGATGCGTCGCGGATCGTCTTCCGCGTAACTTCTGGTCTGGATGTAGAAGAGATACTCCTCGTAATCCGCAACCTGATCGTAATTGCCGAGTGAATCGTGGACGCGGATCAGTTCATCGACGAGCTCCACTTGCCGTGGCGTATAGAGTCCGTAGTTGACGCGATCGATGTGCATCGCCGCTTCGAGTACGGGAATGGCGCCTTCGTAATCTCCCGCCTGCACCAGCAACAAGCCGAGCGCATGATTCTGTTCGCGCAGCGCTTCGGAGTAGGGACTTTGGGAATTACGGGACAGCTCGGCGATGCTGTCGCGATAGCGTTGAATCTGTTCCTGCAACGAGGCGTGTATCTCTTGCTCATCGAGCGCCAGCTCTTCGGTGTCGCTCGCCTCGGCGCTCGAATTGGAATCTCCGGTCGAATTTGCGGCTGAGCCGGAGCCATCGCCCTGCGCTGCTTGTGCTGTCTCCTGCTGAGCTTCTGCGGTCAGTGGTACGACATCGAAGATGAGTTTGCTCAGCTCGGCGCGATTCTGCGCCTGGGCGGTGGAAACGAAACAAGAAAGGGCGAAGAGAGCACTGCAACTTCCCACAGCCAAGGCCCGCAACGGCTTGCGCGCCGGCCGCAAGGTGCCGACGAGGAGCGCTTTGGGGGAAGGGTTCACGAGAACCGAAGTGCTTCGCATGGTGCTACCCGTTTGAGGAAGTCGGGCTGGCAGAGCCTAGCAACAAAGTCCCAGGCAGTCATCAAGAGCTCTGTAGCCAGAGTGTTCAAGAATGTAAATTCAGCGCACCCGATTGTGCAAAATTCACGCAAGATATTGAAATTCAATGTGAATTAATCGTGGAACAGGCCCCCTGAGGTTTACTTCGAACCCCTCGACCCTATACTGAGTCCAAGCAAAAAAATAAGCCCAGGCCAGCGCCAGCGTTCCACAGAAGAATGCGGGTTGGCATCCAGCCAGGGCAGTTCTTCCGTCCTAGCTGGCGGGTCAAACCAAACAAATGCTCGATGGTGAAGGTAGGCGGCGCAGCGCGCGGCCTGGGGGACCCAGCCAAAGAGGGTCCTCCGAATACCGGCGCTCACCCAGCCAGGCGAATTTGGATTTGGAGGATGAACTGCATGTATTTCACCAAGAAACTCCTACCCTTCGTAGCAGGTGCTCTGGCGCTGAGCATCAGTCGCATCGTGCTGGCTGCCGGCGTCGACGCAAACCTGTTCGACCAATACTGCACCAAGTGCCACAACTATGAGGACTTCGCCGGTGGCATCACGCTCGAGGGCGTGACGCTGGACAACATCCACGAGGATGCCGAAGTTGCCGAGAAGGTCATCCGTCGTTTGCGTGCGGGCATGATGCCGCCGGTGGGCGAGCCGCGTCCCGACAACGCCACGATGCAGTCCTTCGCGCAGGCTCTCGAAGATCAGGTCGACAGGCATGCCTCGCTCAACCCGGGCCGTCCCGGACTGCATCGCATGAACCGCACCGAATATGGCAATGCGATCCGCGATCTTCTCAACGTCAACATCAATCCTGCCGATTTCTTCCCGGCGGACGACTCGAGCCGTGGTTTCGACAACCAGGCCGGTACGCTGGGGCTGTCGCCTGCGTTGTTGGAAGCCTATCTGACGGCCGCGGCGAAGATCAGCCAGCTCGCGCTCGGCACCACCACGGCACCTTCGCAGAAGCTCTACCGTGCCGCCGAGGACGAAAACCAGAACTTCCGCATCGAAGGTCTGCCCTTCGGCACGCGCGGCGGCATCAAATTCATGCACAACTTCCCGGCCGACGGCGAATACACGTTCAAGACCTTCGCCATCACACTCGGCAACATGGGCAACGATCGTCCCTTCGGTGAAGTGCGCGGTGAGAAACTGCAGGTGCTCGTCGATGGCCAGCTGGTGAAGGTCTTCGATTGGGACAAGGAACTCGGTGTCGATCGCAGCTTCTTCGAACAGCGCGACGACGATGAAGTGGTTGGCGAAAACCTGCCGACACTCGACGTCACTCTGCCGATGACCGCAGGTGAACACGAAATCGCGGTGACCTTCGTGGCCACCAACTTCGCGCCCGGTCTCGACATGAACAACGACTTCGAGCGCAGCACCATCGAAACCGGTGGTCTGCCGGGCTTCACCTTCTATCCCCATGTCGGTGCGGTGCGCGTCGATGGCCCGCATCATGTGGCAGGCCCCGGCAACTCGCCGAGTCGCCAGAGCATCATGGTGTGTACGCCGCAGAGTGAGGCTGAAGAGGCCGACTGCGCCCGCACGATCCTGAGCCGCCTGGCCGATCTCGCCTATCGCGGTTTCAGCACCGACGAAGACGTCGACACCTTGATGGCCTTCTATGAGGAAGGCCGTAAGAACGGCAGCTTCGATGCAGGCATAGAGATGGCGCTGCAGCGTGTGCTGACGTCGCCCAAGTTCATCTATCGCATCGAGAAGGAACCGGAAGACGTTGCGCCCGGTGAGACCTATCGCATCAGCGATCTCGATCTGGCGTCGCGCCTGTCCTTCTTCCTGTGGAGCAGCATCCCCGATCAGGAACTGCTCGACCTCGCCAAGGCTGGTCGCCTCAGCGACGACGAAGTGCTCGATCAGCAGATCAGCCGCATGCTGGAAGATCCGCGTTCGAGTGCGATGACGGCGAACTTCGCCGGGCAGTGGCTGGCGCTGCGCAATCTCGAAGCGCACGTACCGGTGGTGGATCAGTTCCCGGACTTCGACAACCGTCTGCGTGAAGCCTTCCGCAGGGAAACGGAGCTGTTGTTCGACAGCCTGATCCGTGAAAACCGTCCGGTGACGGAGCTGCTCACTGCGGACTACACCTTCGTCAACGAACGTCTCGCGCTGCACTACGGCATCCCGGGCATCAAGGGCGAACGTTTCCGTCGTGTCGAACTGACCGACGATCTTGCGCTGCGCCGCGGCATTCTCGGCAAGGGCAGCATGTTGACGGTGGCCTCGCAGCCGGGCCGCACCTCGCCCGTGATGCGTGGTTACTGGACGCTGGCGAACCTGATCGGTGTCGAGCCGCCGCCTCCGCCGCCGAACGTGCCTGCGCTCGAAGCGAAAACCGGCGATGCCGCAGGTAACGGTCGCGTGCCTTCGCTGCGCGAGCAGATGGAAGCGCATCGCACGAACCCGGCGTGTCAGGGCTGTCACCGCCTGATGGACCCGATCGGTTTCGCACTCGAGAGCTTCGATGCCGTTGGTCGTTATCGCACCACCGACGGTGGCAACCCGATCGATCCGAGTGGTGTGCTCTATGACGGCACCGAAGTGAAATCGGCGGCGGATCTGCCGGACTTCCTGCTGCAGCACGAGGACAGCTTCCTGCGCAACGCCACGCAGCGAATGATGACCTACGCACTCGGCCGCGGCATGGAGTACGAAGACATGCCGATGGTGCGCAAGGTGCAGCGTGAAGCTGCCAAAGACGGTTTCCGCTTCCACGCGCTGGTGCGCGCGGTGGTGAAAAGCGATGCCTTCATGTTCAACGAAAAAGTGGGTGAGGGGGCGGAGGTTGCCGACAACGCTCGCGATGCCGCCACCTTTGTCAAAGTGGAGTGAGGAGGTAACAGGCCATGTTCGTAACCAAGAAAGCGCTTCCCAGAAGAACCTTTTTGCGTGGTGCGGGGACCCTGCTGGCCTTGCCTCTGCTCGAGTCCATGATCCCCGCCTTCAGCACCTTCGCGAAGGCGCAGGAACTCAAACCCGTGCGCTTTGCCGGAATCTTCATTCCGCATGGTGCGGCCCCTGGCTACTGGGAAGCCAAGGGAGAAACCGGCTTCGACTATCCCTTCATTTGGAAACCGCTGGAGCATCTGCGCAAGCACGTGATCCTGACGAGCGGCATGTGGGCTTCGTCGTCGGAGAACCCGCCCGGCGTGACCGGTGCCGACCATTTCGTTGCGGCGGCCTTCCTTGCCGGTGTGAAACCCAAGAAGACCACGGGCGCCGATGTCGAAGTGGGCACCACGCTCGACCAGATGCTGGCGCAGCACATTGGGCAGGACAACCTGCTGCCTTCGTTGCAGTTGGCGGTGGAAGACCCCGGCTCCAACTCCACCAACTGTGGTGAAGGTTATAGCTGTGTCTATACCAACACGATTTCGTGGGCGACGCCGACACGACCGCTGCCGATGGAGATCAACCCGCAGGTGGTGTTCGAAAGAATGTTCGGCTCGGGCGGCAGCGCCGAAGAGCGCGCTCTGCGCCGCATGCAGCAGCGCAGCATTCTCGACTCGATCACCGACGAACTCGGCAAGCTGCGCCGCGAAGTGGCGGCGCCCGACCGCGTGCGTCTCGAACAGTATTTCGAAGACGTGCGTGAAATCGAACGTCGTCTCGAAATCGCGATGAACAAATCGTCTGCGGTGCCGAGCATGGACGTGCCCTTCGGTGTGCCGGAATCCTTCGACGAGCACGTGAAGTTGCAGCTCGATCTGCTGGCGCTGGCCTTCCAGGCCGACATCACGCGTGTGGGCACCTTGCTGATGGCGCGCGATTTGACCGGTCGTGTCTATCCGAACTCGGGCACCGACATCAGCTTCCACGGTGGTTCGCATCACGCTGAGGATCCCGGCCGCATCGCGCAGTACGCCATCCTGAACCGCTATCACGCCAGTATGGTGGCCTATTTCGCCGACAAGCTCGCTTCGATTCAGGAAGGCGATGGCACGCTGCTCGACAACTCGCTGACGCTGTACGGCTCCAACATGGGTAACTCGAACCAGCACCTGCATTACGACGTGCCGATGGTGTTGATCGGTGGTGCGGGCGGCAAGCTGAAGGGCGATCGTCACCTCGCCTTCAAGAGCAAGACGGTGCCGACCAGCAACATGTTGTTGAGCATCCTCGATCTCTACGGCATCGAAGCCGAGAGTTTCGGCGATTCGACGGGACGTCTGCCGGGCCTCGTGTGAGTCCAGTGCACGTCGGGAGGAAAGACGATGAAACTGAAAAGCCTTCTGATAGCCGTCAGTCTCTGTGGCAGTTTGAGTGTGCTGCAGCCGGCCTGGGCTGCCAGTGAACTCCTGAGCGCCATCCGCGCCGACAAGGTCGATGTGGTACGCAGTTTGGTGGAAGCAAACAGGGTCGACGTCAACGCCTTCGAAAACGATGGCACGACGCCGCTGCAGTGGGCGATCTATCACGAAAATCCGGAGATCGTGGAGCTGTTGATCTCTGCTGGCGCCGACGTCGAAGCCACCAATCGTGAAGGTGTCACGCCTTTGGCTCTGGCCGCGCAGACCGGCAATCCGGAGCTCGTCGAGCTCTTGTTGGACGCAGGTGCCAACGTCAACAACACGATGGCCAACGGTGAAACACCGCTGATGATGGCGGCGCGCACCGGCAACATCGACACGATCCAACTGATCCTCGACCACGGTGCCGACATCGATGCCACCGAAAAGCTGCGCGGCACCACGGCACTGATGTGGGCAGCCGCCAACAGAAATGCCGCGGCGGTGAAGTTGCTGATCGAAAACGGCGCTTCCTTGAGCGCGCGTTCCGCCGCAACGAACGAAGGTCGCCATACGCCCTATCTGGCACCGACCGCGCGCACCCGTATCCGCGAGTTCTACGAAGCCACGAGCCCCGGCAACCCGGTCGACAAACCGGAAGAGTTGCGTGGTGAAGGTGAGGCATCGATCGAGCTCACGCGTCAGGAGTTGATCGCGCGCCTGCCGAAGGTGTTGCTTGAAGACTTCATGCGCGATGAACGTCAGCGTGCAGAGCAGCAGGTACAGCCGCAGCCGCAGAAGATGAAACGCGGCGGCATGACCGCGCTGCATTTCGCCGTGCGCGAAGGTGATCTCGAATCGGTGAAAGCGCTGGTGGAAGCCGGTGCCGACGTGAACCAGGTGAGTGAATACGGTTGGACGCCGCTGCTCACTGCCACGCAGAACCGCTACTACCAGATCGGCGCCTATCTTCTCGAACATGGCGCCGATCCCAACATCGCCAACGAAGGTGGTTGGAACCCGCTCTACATCGCCACCGACAACCGCAACATCGAAGGTGGTGACTATCCGACGCGCAAGCCCGACATGGATCATCTGGAGTTCATCAAACTCCTCTTGGCCAAGGGCGCGGATCCCAACCTGCGCATGAAGTCGAGCACGGAAACACGCACGATCTTCACGCATCAGTGGTTGCGCGAAGAGGGGGCCACGCCCTTCCTGCGCGCCGCCCAGTCGAGCGACCTGGAGCTGATGCAACTACTGCTCGACCATGGCGCCGACCCCAACATCAACACCTTGGTCGGGGTCACGCCGCTGATGGTGGCTGCGGGCATCGGCTGGGTCGAAGGAGTGACCTTCGAATGGTCGGAAGAAGCCAACAAGGAAGCCATCCGCTGGCTGATCGAGCTCGGCAACGATGTGAACGCGCAGGACACCGAGGACTATCGCACCGCACTGATGGGTGCCGCGCACAAAGGCCGCAACTACGCCGTGCAGATGTTGGTGGATGCGGGCGCGGATCTCTCACTGCGCGACATCGGCAGCCGCGATTCACTCAACAAACTGGCCGGCGTAACCTGGCAGGCGATCGACTATGCCGATGGTCTGGTGCGTGTAGGCGTGCAGTCGGCCGAAGCGCATCCCGAAACCGCTGCGCTCATCCGCAAGCTGATGTTGGAACGTGGACTGGAAGTGCCGCCGGAAGGGCGCACGCTGGATTCGATCTGCGTGGTCGACATCTGCAAGGGATGATTGACACCTCCACCTGCGGAATCCGACCATCGGATCTCCCGCGGCACGAGAAAGGCAGGGGAAACCCTGCCTTTTTCGTTGAGCCCACAAGTATCGATCCGACGCAGGAGATCCCCTACATGGTGCGGCGCCACTATTTCCCCTTGCTGTTGCTCCCGAGCCTCTTCGTCTCGCCGTGGCTCGCGGCGCAGTCGCCGGAAAGTCTGGCGATGATGGAAAAGCTCGCTCAGTTTCGCTTCGAGGAGCTCGGCAATCCACAGATCAAGAGCGATGCCGTGCCGCCAGTGTTGAGCAGCGCCGAGCGTCCGCACCGCATGCTGATCATCCCGGTGCAGTATGCCAACCGTGCCTTCGATCGCTTTGCCGATGAACCCGATGCCGCCGAACGCAACCGTGCCTATCTGCAGGAACTGCTCTTTTCCGAGGATCTGGAGAACCCGCGTGAGAAAACGCTGACGCATTACTACTGGCATCAGAGCAAGGGCCAGTATGTCGTGACGGGCACGGTGCTGCGTCCCGTCACCGTGGCGCAGCCGAGCGATTACTACGGCGTGCCCATCCAGAACTCCGATGGTGCCTGGCGCAACGATGCCCGTGCGGAAGCGCTGGTAGAGGACGCGCTCGCTGCTGCAGTGGCCGCCAATCCCGATTTCCGCTGGGAAGACTTCGACGTGTGGGATCCGCTCGACTACGACGGCGATGGTGTCTACGACGAAGCCGATGGTTACATCGATCACTTCGTGTTGGTGTTCGCCGGCAAGGGGCAAAGCTCCTGTCAGGGGCTCTTCAACCTCAGCGAAAAATTCATCGCCGACGCGCCGGCGAATCTCTACGACACGCTCACCCCGCAGGAACAGGAATGTGTGCAGCGCATCTGGCCGCATCGCTTCTCCCTGACCAAGAACAATGGCCGTGGCCCCGTCGTCGAAGGCTTCGAGAACAAACGCGGCGGTGTGCCGCTCAAGGAAGGGTTGTGGGTGTACGACTACAACATGCAGTCGGAATACACGGCAGTCAGCACCTTCGTGCATGAGTTCGGTCATTCCATCGGCCTACCCGACATCTATGCGTCGCAGTCGAACAACTCCACCGCCTCGTGGGAGGCGATGAGTTCCACGGCGAGTCCCAACGCGCAGGAGCTCAGCACCTGGTCGCGTTTGATGCTCGGTTGGAGCAAGCCCTGTGTAATTCGCCCGCCCGCGGCGGGCGGACGTCGAGTGCAGTCGGTCTATCTGAAAACCATGAGCGATTGGACGCCGGGTGCGAATGCAGTTGCAGAGGAAGCCTGCGATGCGGCGATGGTGATCCTGCCGCCGAAGGTGCGCGAGTTGCGCATGGGACCGCTGGCGGACAACAACGGCAAACAAGCGGCCTACACGGGGCAGGGCAATGATTTGAATCACTATCTCTCGCGCCGCTTCGATTTTCGTGGCGTGCCCGCGAACACGCCGCTCACCTTGGAGTTGGATACCTGGTTCCGCATCGAAGCAGACTGGGACTATCTCTATGTCGAAGCCTCCACCGATGGCGTGAACTACACCCGCCTGATGCCAACCGACAAGAGCGAGCCCACGGACACCAACAGCGTCATGCCTTCCAAGCGTGGTCATGACGGCATGGGCACGATTCCGGGCTTTACGGGTCGCAGTGGCGACTTCGATGGCGATGGTCGTGTCGAAACCGCGGCAGGTTGTGATCCCACGCGTGCGCGCGGCTTGGCCGAAGATCGCATCGGTCGCGACAGCGTCGACCCCTGCGAATTGCCGCAGTGGGTGCATGCCACTTTCGATCTGAATGCCTATCGTGGTCAGGAAGTGGAGCTGCGTTTCCACTACTACGCCGACATGGCGGCGGTGGAAGATGGTGCACTGATCGACAACGTGCGTATCGCTGCGCTGGATTTCTGCGATGATTTCGAGGCCGAGTCCTTCCGCGGTTGGAAGGTCGAAGGTTTCTCACTGAGCGGCGGCAGCCACGACATTCTGGTGCCGCACTTCTATCTGCTCGAATTTCGCGACCCGCATCGCGATTACACGCATACCTACAACTACGACAAGGCGCTGTCCGAGCCTGGCTTCACCTTCTTCCGCAACGCCGAAACCGGCGAGATGGAAGCGGTGGACTTCCGCTATCGCAGCGGCGTGTTGCTCTGGTACTACAACGGTTCCTATCTCTGGAGTCAGAACGAGCCGGCGCAATTCGGTCCGGGCAACGGCTTCCTGCTCCTGGTCGATCCGAATCCGCAAGAATACCTGCTGCCGGCCGTGCCGCAGGACAAGTACAAGGACGACGAAGGCTGGCGCTACTACGAATTCGATGCGGAGGATCAGCCGCTCCTGCGCAATGCCTTCCTCGATGTGATGTGCTTCCAGCGCCGTCCGGCCTATTACCCGGTGGAGCTGAGCGAAGAAGAACGCGGTCGTTGTGGTGGTGTGGACATCCCAGCCGGCGAAGCCCTGCAGTTCGACGGTCGTCAGTTGCTGTACAGCTACACCCTGAACAACGAGATTCTGCCGGGCGCGGAGCGTGAGCGCTTCAAGTCGATGGGCTCATTGTTCGACTATCGCGTCAATCGCGACGGCACCCTCAGCTATCGCCTCTACGATCGTTTGCTGCGCAACAACCACTCCGCCGACGCTGCCTTCGCGCTCGAAGACTTCAATGACGGCCTGCGTTACTACGGCATCGAAGGTGGCACCCTGGTGCCGCGCCGTTCCGTGCCGCATCCGACCATCAGCCGCTTTAGCGATGCCGATCCCTCGCGCTATCTCAATCCGCATCTACCTTTTGGGTCGGCAGCGATTCCGAGCGAGGGTCTGAACTTCGAGCTGGCCGAGCCGGGCCCACAGGCACCGGAGAGCGCGCGCGTGAAGGTCTATTTCAGCTGGGATCGTTAATCCGCGAGCAGGGTTGGATAGAACTGCGTGAAGGTGCCGTCCAACGCACCTTCGGCTTCGTGGCAGGATGTGCAGGGGCTGCCATCGGGAATCTTCGCGGCTTCCATCACTTCTTTGCCCTGGAACTGGAAAAAGGCGCGGCCTTCGGCGAAGCGAGCCTTGTCGATCACGTGGATCTCGCGCAGTCGCATCTCGCCCTGTACGAAGCCTTGCAGCTGCGGTTGTGATTTCGCCTCGCTGTCATAGAAGGTGAGCAGGAACATCGTGCCGTCGGCATAGCTGCCGTGCTCGCGGAAATGGGCATAGGCGGAGGGCTCCATCTGCACCACGCCGATGTCGCCGGGCTGCGCTGGATCGAAGGGTTCTTCGCTGTATTGCCCGCCGAGCACCGAACCCACGTGGATCCACGCAACCGTGTCGGTGGGGTAGAGCAGTTGGCCCGAAGCATCGTAGCGCGCCACGTCGAGCGCCTGTCCCAGCGCGATCGAGCTGGTGAACAAGGCGCTGCACAGCACTATGGAAGGAATGTTCTGAATCTTCACGGGGTTCTCCTCCTTGGGGAGCTTCATGCTAGAAAGAAGGTCGTGAGCCTGTCATCCGCTATTCTGCGAAGGGCTTCCACGCCGCGGTAAAGTGCGAAAAATCAAGCCTCGAAGCGGCCCGAAGCCGGAAATTCCCGCAAAATATTTCTTCCACAGTGTGAGGGGGGCCATTTTCTGGCCCGGTACGGAACTGTAGACTACGCGCCCATGAACCGTCCCTTCCTCTCCCTCCCTCTCTGCGCCTGCCTGCTTCTCGCCGGTGGCTCCAGCTTGGCCGAGGGTGCGAACGAGGCCGCCAAGGTGGACTCTGCATCCAGACAGATCTTGGGCTGGGTCGAGAACATGCGCCTGATGCCGGGTAGGGCCTTGCTCAAGGCCAAGCTCGATAGCGGTGCCAAGTCCAGCGCTCTTCACGCCGAAGACATCGAATACTTCGAACAGGATGGCCGCCAGATGGTGCGTTTCACGGTGCGTGAGAATCATCGCGACAAGAACAGTGAGCGCTTCATCTATGAACGACCCCTGGTGCGGGAAGTCGCCATCAAACTTCGCCGTACGGAACAGCGCGATGAACGCCCTGCAGTGCGCCTGGAATTCTGCATGGCCGGCAGAATGCACGAGACCTTGTTCACGTTGACGGATCGGACCAACTTCAACTATCCGGTCCTACTGGGAAGGGACTTCCTCCAGCACGGCATCGTCGTGGACTCCTCCACGACCTTTACTCAGCGTACCCGCTGTCCGCGGTCCTGAAGATCGCTCGGCAACCCCTGACACGATAAAAGTAGTTCTATGTCCCCGAAAAACACCTTGTTCTTGTCCCCTGTGGCAATGTTGGTGCTTCTGCTGACGGCAGTGGCGCTGCTGATCGTCTACCTCAAGGTCAGCTACCTGCACATGCCGCTCAAGCCGGGGGAAGAGTCGAATGTGTGGATGATCGAGGCGCGCATCGACTTCACCGGACGCAATGGTCCGGCGCGCGTGACCTTCCAGTTGCCGCAGGCCACGCCGGGTTTCACGGTGCTGGATGAAAACTTCATCTCGCGAGGCTTCGGTCTGACGATCGAAGAAGGACGCAATGGTCGCGACGCAGTGTGGACGCGTCGTCGTTCGCAAGGTGAGCAGACACTGTTCTATCGTCAGCAGGTCTATCAGGAGAACCGCAGTTCTTCCGATCTCGCCGAGGCAGTGCCGACATCCGAGTTTCCCGCAGTTCCCGACTATCCCGAGCCGCTCGCTTCCGCCATCGACGACGTGCTGACGCGTGCGCGCAACGAATCGGCCGACATCTTCACTTTCGCAAGTCGCCTGATCGCGATCCTTTCCGATCCCAGCGATGAGAACGTACGTGTGATCCGCGATTCGCGGCCGCGTTCCGAGTGGGTGCCGCTCCTGCAGGAGATTCTGGCTGGTGCGCGTATTCCCTCGCGCATCGTCTATGGCATTTCGCTGCGTCCCGATTTCATCGATCAACGCCTGATCACCTGGCTGGAAGTGAACAACGGCAGTCGCTGGCGTGGTTTCAATCCCGAGACCGGCGCTGCTGGCTATCCGGAGAATTTCTACCCCTGGGTGAAAGGCCCGCAGGAAATCGTCGACACCGATGGCGTGCGCAACCTCTCGCTCAGTTTTTCGACGGCGCTTTCCACCATCAACCAGGTGGGCCTCGCGCAACGCATGGAAGGCAAACTCGGTTCGGGCCTGATGAACTTCACGCTCTACAGTCTGCCGATCCCGACGCAGGACGTGTACAAGGTGCTGCTGATGGTGCCGCTGGGTGCGCTCGTGATCGCCTTCATGCGCGTGATGGTGGGCATCCCGACCTTCGGTACCTTCACTCCGATCCTGATCGCTCTCGCCTTCCGCGAAACGCAGTTGGGTTGGGGCGTGACGCTGTTCATCTCGATACTGTCGGCCGGTTTCCTCGTGCGCGTGGGACTGGCGAATCTGAGGTTGCTGCTGGTGCCGCGCCTCGCGTGCATGTTGATCGTGGTGATCGGCCTGATGGTGATGATGAGCCTCTTCAGCGCGCGCCTTGGCTTCACGCAGGGACTTTCGATCGCACTCTTCCCGATGGTGATTCTGACGATGACCATCGAGCGCATGTCGATCGTGTGGGAAGAGCGCGGTACGCGTGAAACGATCAAGGAAACCATCGGTACCCTGATCGTGGCCGTGTGCGGCTACTACGTGATGACGCATCCGCATCTGATGCATCTGATGTTCAACTTCCCGGAACTGCTCTTGATCGTATTGGCCGCCTGCATGCTGTTCGGTTCGTACAATGGCTATCGCTTGAGCGAACTGTTGCGCTTCAAGGATCTCACCAAAGGTAGCAGCAACTGATGTTCGCGCTCTGGACCAAGCTGCGTAAGTTGGGTGTGGTCGGGCTCAATGCCCGCAACCACAGCTACGTGATGAAGTACAACCGGCGCGAATCCTATCCGCTGGTGGACGACAAATTGCTGACGAAGAAGTTGGCGATCGAAGCAGGCATCGCGGTGCCGCGTCTCTACGGTGCAGTGTCGACGCAGCACGATCTCGCCAAGCTGCACGAGATTCTCGGCACGCACAAAGAGTTCGTGGTGAAGCCGGCGCACGGCGCCGGCGGTGAAGGCGTGCTCGTCATCGACGGCAAGCGCAAGGAGCTCTACGTCAAACCCGACGGCAGGGCGCTATCACTCGACGAGATCAAGTATCACGCTTCCAACATCCTCAGTGGCATCTACAGTCTCGGTGGCATTCCCGATTCGGCGATGTTCGAGTATCGCGTGCGCGTGCATCCCATCCTCGAACCGATCAGTTATCGCGGTGTGCCGGACGTGCGTCTGCTCGTCTTCCGCGGTGTGCCGGCGATGGCGATGATTCGTCTGCCCACGCGTTACTCCGACGGCAAGGCCAACCTGCATCAGGGTGCGGTCGGTGTCGGCATCGACATCGCCACCGGCATCACTTTGGATGGCGTGTTCCAGAGTCGAGTCGTGCAGGAACATCCCGACTTCGGTGTGCCGCTCGCGGGTCTCCAGATTCCCGAGTGGCAGACACTGCTGGAACTCGGCGCGCGCTGTTTCGATCTCACGGGGCTGGGCTACATGGGCGTGGACATCGTGCTCGATCGTGTGCGCGGCCCGATGATTCTCGAAATCAATGCTCGTCCCGGTCTCGCCATTCAGATCGCCAATCAGCGGGGTCTGCAAGGACGTCTGGACAAACTCGAAGTGCTCGAGACCATTCCCTCCGATCCCAAGGAGCGTGTGCAGCTCGCGCTCGATCTCTTCGGCGGCGAAAGCGTCGTACCGCAGGTGCGCAATCCAGAATTGCTCAGTGATCCTTCTTCATTGGAAGAAGAGCCACAGGATCAAGAATCTTGATGAGTAGTGTTGCTCGGTCCATGGATGACCCAAGGACTGAGCAGCGCTTTCTCGCCACACCGTTCCAATAAGTGTCTCGCAAGAATGCTGTGCTCGGCAGTGCTGGCGCAGTACGCGTACGTCGTCTTCGCTATGTTCTTTCCTTGGCTTCGCTTGGTGCAGTGAGTGAAAGTTTCCTATCGATGTCGTCTATCCATCGCGAGAAATGATCGTGATGATCTCGTCCTTCTCTCTTATCGAAATCATGTCGCTGCGCGTCTCGATTGGTTCTCGCTCCGACGCTGGTTTTGGAATCGGCGTGCCTACAGCGCCGGTTGTCATGAAGGGCGCTAGCGTTTTGTTGGCATCGTTCCGAATGAGCAAGTTCTGGAAGTGGTCCTTGCGTCGCGTATCAAAACGTTCGTACTAGAAAGATGGCGAGAGCGATCTGCATCGATGCCGATAAATTGCATGAAAAGGCGGGTATTGAATTGCCAACCGAACTGTACGGTTCGGATATAAAGGGTTGATTCTTTCGGTAAGACCGGGCAGTCTCTTGCGCCACAGAGGGGAGGTCGTTCCGACCATATCATGTAAATACTGCGATTCCGGTCAAAAGTAGTTTTTCCTTGACAAAAAAATAGGTTTATTTGAAATTTCGGATTCCGTACGTGTTTTCGGTATCCGAAAACGGCAGTACCGAGAACAAAAAAACGGAAAAGCAAGACGTTCGACACAACGAACGCTTGAACCTCCGGGTCATCTCAGAGCCTAGCTGTCGCCTTCACGTTGGGCGAGCAGGTAGTCGGTCGGGCTTCATTTCGCTAAGCCATCGCCGGCTGATGATCTACACAAGGGGCGTTCGAGCTCTTTGCAATCAAAAAAGCGAAAGAAAAAGGGGAAATATGAAAGCAGCCACTCAGAGCTACAGGCGCGCGCGCCTGTTCACCGCAGTCAATCGCTCCATCCAACATCTGATTACTCCTGCTGGTCTTGCTGCGTTGGCTTTCGCCAGCCTGGCGCCTTCCGTTCAAGCTCAAGAAGTCGAAGAGATTCGCGTAACCGGTTCTCGCCTTGTCCGCACCACCATGGAAACGCCGACCCCGGTAACCACCATGGAGGCAGCCGAACTCCAAGCCATGGCGCCTGGCAACCTGATCGATGGTCTGCAGCAGATGCCGCAGTTCTACAACAACCAGACGCCTGATCAGTCCAACGGTGGCCAGAACTCCGGTGGCTCCAACATCAACCTGCGTGGTGCCGGCACCAACCGCACCCTGACTCTGTTGAGCGGCCGTCGTGTCGTGCCCAGCAACCGCTTCGGTACCGTGGACGTAGCCCTGTTCCCCGAAGACCTGCTGCGCACGGTTGAAACGGTGACCGGTGGTGCATCCGCCAGCTACGGTACCGACGCCGTGGCCGGTGTGGTGAACTTCATCCTCGACACCAACTTCGAAGGTCTGAAAACCCATGCCCAGGCCGGCATCAACGAATACGGCGACGGCAGCACCTGGGAAGCAGGCCTCGCCTTCGGTCACGAGTTCGAAGACGGCTTCCACATCATGGGTTCGATCTCGGCCTACCGCATGGCGCCGATCCGCTCCTTCGAATCGCTGTCCGATCGCGACTACATCCGGAACATGGCCCGCGTGACCAACCCGGATCCGAACGGTCCGACCGAAATCATCCGTTCCTGGGTGCGTCCCACCAACTTCAGCAACACCGGTGTGCTTCTCGACAACACCCGTCCGTCCATCAACCGCCTGGAGTTCCAGCCTGATGGCAGCGTGCGTCCGATCCCGACTACCGATGTCGTTGGTACCGCTACCTCCGGCTGTCTGTGTATTGCCGACCCGGCCTACGGCTATGGCGTGAACTACGCCAACGATCTCAACGCCGGTTACGAGCGTCAGAACGTGTTCCTGTACGCCGACCAGGACTTCGGTGCCAACACCAACGTCTATGGTCAGCTGATCTACGGCCGCAACATCGCCTCCGACCGTCGTGAAAGCATCTCGCTGCTCTCCGGCTGGGAAGGCCGCATCTATGCGGACAACGCCTTCCTCCGTCCGGAAGTGGCTCAGATGATTCGTGATGCCGGTGCCCAATTCGTGGGCTACGGCTTCTTCCCGCTGAACGTGGTCGACACTCCGCTCGGCGAATCCGTGCAGGACACCAAGAACAAGACCTTCTCCATCACCTTCGGTATGGATCATGAGTTCACCGAAGGCTGGCTCGAAGGCTGGAACCTGCAGACCTATTACCAGTACGGCGAGAACGTGCAGGACTTCATCACGCTCAACGGCGTACGTGTCGACCGTCTGCCGATCGCCATGGATGCCGTGCGTCATCCCGAGACCGGCGAGATCATCTGCCGCGTGAACCTGCCTGAGTACACCCGTCCGATCTCGGAAGGCGGCAACGGCGGCTACTTCCGCGACTGCGTACCGCTGAACACCTTCGGTGGCGTGCAGAACATCAGCCAGGCTGCAGCCGACTACATCATGGACCGCGACAACAAGGTCGCTCGCCAGTGGACCGAACAGAAGATGTTCGAGATCGTGTTGAACGGCGAGCTGTTCCAGGGTTGGGCTGGTCCGATCGACGCCGCATTCGGTGCCTCCTACCGTAACGAGAAATTTGATCAGCGCACGTTGGATCCGACCGACGAATTCCCGGCGCTGCTCGATGGCCGTCTGATGAGCGACGTCGGCCTGCTACCTCCCGGCCTGCGTGGGGTCGTGCCCGAAGGTCACATCTCCGGCGCTGGCATTGCCGGATTGCGTCACGTACCCGCCGGTTACCTCGGTGACGCCAACTCGAGCTCGGTACTGTTCAGCTCGCTGCGTGCCTTCGGCGGCGGTTACGACGTGAAGGAAGCCTTCGGTGAGGTCAACGTCCCGCTGCTCAACGGTGTGACCCTGGTCGAGAACCTCGAAACCTCGCTGGCAGCCCGCTGGGCCGACTACGAAGGTTCAGGCGAAATCTGGGCCTGGAAAGTGGGCCTGAACTGGACCATCGACGACGAGTGGCGTGTACGTGCCACCAGCTCGCGCGACGTGCGTGCAGCATCGCTGCGCGAACGCTACGACCAGACCCGTGGTGGTATCAACGTGCGCAACCCCTGGGATAACGGCAACCTCGTATCCGCCGCGTCGCTCTCCGGTGGTAACCCGAGCGTGAACCCGGAAGAAGCCGATACGCTGACCGCCGGCATCATCTACCAGCCCTCCTGGCTGGATGGTTTCCAGACCTCGGTCGACTGGTACAAGATCGACATCAACGACGCCATGGCCCAGCTGTCCGCGCAGAACATCGTCGACAGCTGCCGCGGTGGTGACATCACGCTCTGTCAGTACGTGATCACGCCGACCGGCCCGGTCACCAACCCGACCAGCAACGACTTCCGCCAGATCGATCGCGTGGAAGCGCTGTTCATCAACCTGGCCAACCAGCGCATCGAAGGCGCCGACTGGGAAATGCGCTACACCACTGACCTCGATCTCGTAGGCTTCGGTGGCGAAGAAACCATCTCCTGGCGCTTCCTGTACAGCTACCTGGAAGAAAACTCCGTGAAGAACCCGGGTGCCGTACGTGACGACCGCGCTGGCCAGATCGGTGGTGGCTTCACGTTGCCGCAGAACAAGGTCACCTCCAGCGTCACCTACCGCAACGGACCGTTCACGGCCTTCCTGCAGGGTCGCTGGATCGACGGCGGTGTGCTCGATCGCACCTACATGGAAAGTCAGGTACGTGTGCCTGCCTCCGCTCGTCCGGCCAACTCGGTACTGGCGCTGTGTAACGGTGGTCAGACCGTGTGCACCATCGACGACAACAGCATGCCGTCCGTCACCTACTGGGATGCGCGCCTCGGCATGAACTTCGGTCAGGACGAAAATCTGGAAGTGTTCCTGAACATCAACAACCTGACGGACAAAGAACCGCCGATCACTCCTGGCGCCATTGGTCGTACCGGTGTGGGTGTTGGTGTACAGAGCCTGTACGACATTCTCGGACGTCGATACACCATCGGCGTGAATTACGAGTTCTGAGGGGGATGCCATCGGCCTGTCTGGACGCAGGCCGATGTTGCAGTGCTCGAGGGCGGCCCTGGCCGCCCTCTTTTTTTTGTCTGGCGATGAGTCCTGCCCTGTATTTCGCTGCTGGTACGGGCCCCGTGAGCCTGCGTTTTTAGGGCTGAACAAAACGCTGCAATGACGCAGCGCGCCTTGTTGACCAATCAGTATTTATTCAGCTCGCTCAGGATGCGTTCGCACACCTGATCCTGATTGAGTCCGTCGCCGGCGATGGTGATGTCCGCATACTTGCGGTAGAGAAGCGTGCGTTCGAGGAAGAGTTCGTCGAAGCTTTGTTCGGGGCGCTTGGCGATGCCGCGGGTTTCGTAGTCGGTGATGCGGCTGCGCAGTGTATCGAGGCTCACATCCAGGTAGATCATCACGCCGTCTTCCTTCAGATGCTGCATGGCGGCATCGCTGTAAACAGCACTGCCTCCCGTGGAGATCACGTGGTTCTTCACGTCGAGGCTCTGCAGCACTTCGGATTCGATCTCACGCAAACGCATGTAACCTTCGCTGTCGAGAATGTCCTGCAGCGAACGGCCCTGCACGCTCTGAATCAACACGTCGGTGTCGATGAAGTCATGGGAAGTGCGTTTGGCGAGGATGACGCCGATGGTGCTCTTGCCGGAGCCCGGCATGCCGATGAGGACGAGGTTGGATTTGGAGGCCATGAACTGCTACCGCTGATTGGAACGCGCGCAATCCTATCACGGCTTGCGCCAGGCCGTTCATGCGCCGGCGAAGCCTTGAAGAAATCAAGACCCTGCAATAAAAGCGGACCTAGGTGTCAGCGCACGCGGCGATCGAGCGTTATGCAACCTGTCGCAATCAGGAACTGTTGCATGCCGCGTCTACATGTCGTTGGTTGTCCGCGTAGTGGCACCACCTTGCTCATGGAGTTGCTCGCCACTTGTTTCCACTGTCAGCGGCAGAATGGACATGAGTTGAGCATCTTTGCTCCCACGGGTGTGCCGCGAAGTTCCGAGCAGGTCTTTCTGAGCAAACAGCCCACCGACATCCTCCACGTCGGCAAGTTGCTCGACCTCGATCCCGATCTTTACGTCGTCCATCTGTTGCGCGATCCGCGCGCGGTGATCACGAGTCGTCACAGCGGTAAGAGTGGGTTGGACTACTTCTCGAACTATCGCATCTGGAAGCAATGCGAACTCGCGGCGCGTGCCTTGGAAGGGCATCCACATGTTCTGCATCTGCGCTACGAATCGTTGGTGCGTGATCCGAATGAAACGCAAGCACGTATCGCTGCGCATTTTCCCTTTCTGCGTTCCCGCTACAGCTTCGCCGAATATCAGGACTTCGCGCATCCTGATCCTGCTGCGCGTGCGGCGATGAATGGATTGCGTGCGATCGACACGGGCAGTCTGACGAAGTGGCGGCAGCACCTGCCACGCGCGAAGAGCCAGCTATTGAAATTTCCCACGATGCAGTGGGATCTCGAACATTACGGCTATGAACCGAATGCTGACTGGCAGAAGCTGCTCAAGGATGTGCTGCCACAGCCGCATAGCTGTCGCTATTCGGATCGACCGCAGTACTTCAAGGAAGCGGAGAAGAAGTTACGACTGTGGTTCAAGATCAGACGCTATCGTCGGCAGGCGTTGAGCACGCCAGTGCAACCGCGTAGCCAAAGTGTCGAGGAACTACGACCCCGTCTCAGCGAGCAATAGCGTTCTACGAGATTGCTTCAGTTCAAGCTTTGAGCGCCACCACCAACACGTTGTGACTTTGGCCATCCCAAGGCAGCAATGCTTCGTAGTCGTGCTCGAGCAACTCCACGGAAAAACCGCAGTCTTCGAGCCAAGCCTTGAGTGTGGGAATCGACAGCGCCGTCATACGGTGTTGGTCCCGCCATTCCTGCGTACCTCCCGGTGAGCTGCGCGTGATGCGCAGATTCAGATCCAACACTTCTCCCTCACCGCGGTAATACCACGCCGATTGAAAGCGTAGTTGCGCATCGCCATCGCTGAGTTCGGTGGTGATGCCGGCATCATTGCGAACGCCAGCGGCATCGACTGCGTTGCAGAGAAATACGCCACCCGGTTTCAGCGCGCGCCACACGCCGCGCAAGGTCTGCTGCAGCGACGACACTGGATGGCTGTAGTGCAACGAATAGAGAAAGCAGGTGACGAGATCGAAGGCTTCGACGTGTGTCAGCGCCGCCATGTCGCTCAGTTCGAACTGTGCCGTGGGACAACGCGCCTTGGCCAAATCCAGCATCGCAGCACTGTTGTCGAGACCGGTGCCGGTGAAACCGTGTTCGAGCATGTGACGCAGATGTTGACCGCTGCCACAGGCGAGATCGAGATAGTCGCGGCTGGGCGCGCCGCAGAAGAGCGCATAGGCGCGGCGCGCGAAATCACTCTGCGCCTCATAGTCGATGTGGGCACAGAAGCGGTCGTAGTAATGGGAGAGATCGGCGTAGAGCTCGCCTTGACGGATCATGTTGGCCTCGCAGGGGACTGGCCGCTGCAGGGCAACGACGGGTGCCATTGTACCAGCGCCCGAGTCTTTCAGCGGCTCCGGTTGCGCCGGGCCTTGTGGCTTTTGTCGAGACAGCGCTGGCACACGACCTTGTTCTGCGGATCGAAACGGCGCAGCTCACATACCTGCATCTGACGCCGGGACCAAGAGCCGCGCCAGCGTGGGGCAGTCAATCTCGCGTCGCAAGCCGTTCATGCTGCGCTGACGATGGGCGGGCGTCTTGCTCAGTCGATGTAGTCCTGCAGCAGACTGCGCACCTTCGCGCGCGCGGCTGCGCTGTCGTAGCTGCCTTCCGTGAGCACCTCCGCCTGTTCGAACAAGACGGCGAAGAGCGGGACCTCGTTGGCGACTTCGCGCACCTTCACCCGTGGGCCCGCACTGAAGACCTCGGACCACACCGCGCGTACATCGGCCCAATAGGGTGCGGTGCGCTCCCAATACTCATCGCCGGCGCTGAAGTCGAAATCCTTGATGCGCTCGTAGCGGTTCACGCCGAGCTCCTTGCTGAGATAGGGAGCGGGGCCAGCGGGCCGACCTTCGGCATCGAGGACCACCTTGTAGTTTTCTTCTTCCTGCACCCACCCGGTCGGCACGATGGTGTGGCGGTTGGTGCCTTCGAGCACGTGATAATCGTCGCGCACGGTGGACTCGCGGCGTGGCAGGGGACGCCAGGTGGTGCTGCTCAACCAGGTGGAGAAGTTGGGATAGTGCTCCCAGCGACCGATGGCCTCATAGCGCGGAGAGTCATCGACCTGATAGACGGACTGCGCCCAGGTGCCCTTCACCTCGGCGGGCGAAAGTGTGCGATGCGTCCAGGTTTCGTGACCGGAGAACTCCATGATCGTGGGCTTTTCGTAGCGCCAGTCCTGCCGCCAGTGCTTCTGCACGAAGGGCCCCATCAACTCGCCGTTCTCGCCCTGGGCGAACATCACCATCAGGTGCTGCAGGCTGATGAAGTCCTCGGTGTCTTCGAGCACGAAGATCGTTTCCGTACCCCAGCTCTGGTAGGGGCGGTTGCGCTGGAAGTCGGGCGTGTAGCCCACCGTTTCCAGGAACTCGAAACTGGTGCGGTAGTGGCCGGCCATGGCCAGGATGGCACGGCGATCCTTTTCCTTCTGGCTCAGGTCTGGCGCCTGCAGCGAGAGCCAGCCCGGGCTGGGCTCGAGATCCAGCGTCAGTGGTGCACCCTTGCTGGAGCCGCCGCGCGGCGTGAAGTTGCAGCTTTGGTCGTGCGACCAACTGAAGGTGTAGCGCAGGCTTTGCGGGCAGTCGGCCAGATTCCGTACGGCCTCCTGCTCCTGCGCCCCGGCGTTCAGGCTGAAGCCGAGGCACAGCGCGGCGGAAGCGGTGAGAGTTAGCGAACGATGGACGCTCATGGATCCTCCTGGTTCGAGGTTCGACCCTCGAAATCGTTGGCGCACGGCGCGTCGGGCCAACACAGTGCAGAACCTTTGACTGGGTGATGATACTCAAGCCCGCGGTGATCCGGGACCTCGCGAGCATCCTGGCGTGCGATCCCGCTCACTTACGGACATAGCGCTTGATGAAGCTGAGCAGGCCCAGGCCGCTGAGCACGAAGACGCCGAGTCCACTCAGAGTCAGGAACAGCTTGTACCAGAGCTGCCCCATCTTTCCGGTGTGCAACGGGGTGGCGAGGTTGTAGAGACGCTCGCGCAGCGGCAGGTTGAGGGCATCGATGCGTAGATCCATCCAGCCCCCGGTGACATCGATGTAGACGCGACTCAAACCCGTGCGGTTCCACTCCCCCTCCTGCTGCAACCCCAGAATGCGATAGGCGGAGAAGGGGCCTGGCACCTGGGCGCTGCGCACGGTGGCGCCGGGGAAGACGGCCAACGCGCGCTGCATCGCCGGCAACCATTCGCCTTGCTCGGTGCCCTCGATCGAATCGATGCCGATGAGCATGGCGTCGCTGTATTCCTCACTGAAGCGGATCTCACCGAGCAGCCACTCTTCGACCTGGTTGGGGAAGGCGAGCGTGATGCCGGTAACCAGGGTGAGCAGAAAGGGCAGGGCGAGCACCACACCGAGGTTGCGATGCGAACCGAGCAAGGCCGGGCGCGTCGTGTCCTGCGGCAGCACACCGTGGCGCCAGCCGCGGCGCGCCGGCCAGAATGCCACGAGGCCGGCCAGAACCAAGAGCACCATGGCGCAGGCCGCGAGCCCGAGCAGCGTCAGGCCGAAATTGCCGAGCAACAGGCGATGATGCAGGTCGAAGAGCCACTCTTCGGCTCTGCCATTGCCCTCCCAGAGATCGACGATCTCGCCCCGGGTGTCGAGGTAGGCATAGCGTTCGCCATCGAGGATCACTTGGGTGAGCGGCAGTTCGGCGGTGGCGAAGCGCACTCCGAGCACTTCTTCCGGCGCGAAATGGCGGTCGACCGCAGCGCCGACCACCGCGAGATTCTCGGGTGTGGGCGCGAAATCCACCTGGGCCGCCAGCTCGGTGAGGCGCAGGTAGTCTTCCTTCCATACCAACAGGGTGCCGGTGAAGCTCACCAGCATCATTAACAGCGACAAGGTCACACCACCCCAGGCGTGGAGGGTGCGCAGCAGAGAAATGGGAGTAAGCCTCATGGCGAAACTACGCGTGGATCGTTGTAGCAGGGACGGAGGAGGGGTGGCGCCGGCAAGAAACCACAAACTGCGTCGCGCGGCACAGATGGCGAGGGGACGAGAGGCGTAGTCTCAAAGCTCTTTGCTCCTTGCCTGGTCTGGATACAGGCGATGCAAGGCGACTTGCCGAAGGGTAGACAGATTTATGCGTACCGAAAAGCAAAAGATGTTGGCCGGCGAACTCTACGACCCTCGCAATCCGGAATTGGTGGCAGATCGCCAACACTGCCAGCAGTGGCTGCAGCGCTACAACAGTGGCCAGGCGATGTGCGAAGCCGAACGTCAGGCGAGCTTGGAACTGTATCTCGGCAGTGCCGGGCAACGGCTCGAAATACGACCACCCTTCTACTGTGACTACGGCTACAACATCCATCTCGGCGATGGTGTGTTCCTGAACTTCAACTGCGTGATTCTCGATGTGGTGGAAGTACGCATCGGCGCGGGTACGCAGATCGGTTCAGGGGTGCAGATACTCACGGCCGATCATCCGCGCGAGGCGCAGACGCGTGCTCGCGGTTTGGAGTTCGGGCGTCCCGTGCGCATCGGTGCGAACGTATGGATCGGTTCCGGTGCCTTGCTTCTGCCGGGAGTGAGCATCGGCGATGGAGCAGTCGTCGGCGCAGGCAGTGTCGTGACACGCGACGTTCCCGCAGGTGCAACGGCGATGGGCAATCCGGCGCGCCTCAAAGGTTCGGCGGGTATGGCGTAGGAAAACCACT
>CALEJT010000006.1 GCA_937898685.1 uncultured Gammaproteobacteria bacterium
CATTGCGAAAGAAGTGGCCTCAGTTTAGCTGCTGATTCCGAGCGCGCCACTTTGGGTGAGTGTCCAAGATTCTGTCACTCGGTGGGTGTCCCGATGTGGATTAGTGGGTGTCCCAAAGACCAAGACCCAAATGAGCAGCAAGAAAAAGGGCAGCCTCTCGGCTGCCCTCCTCTCTTATATCGCGATTACTCTTACTGCGGCTTTCTGAACACCAGCACCGCCTGATCAGTCGTGCCACGCGTGCCGGGAGCGAAAACCATCGTGTCGCGAGGATCATCGGGATTGGCGAGAAGGTCGCTGTCCTCCACCAGCTCGAACCCTGCTGCAGTTACTTCCTGCACGATCACCTCTTTACCGATGCGGTGAATCGTTGCCGCATCGCGCCAGCCTGAGCCGTCTTCGGCTTTGTGATCGACGATGAAATAAGTTCCACCTGGTTTGAGTGCATTGAAGACCTTCGCGTTGAAGGTAGCAGTATCGACGTCGAGCGGCTTCAGATCGTGGTAGTAGAGGATGTTATAGACGGCATCGAGGTTTGGCGCGAGCTCGATATCGTTGTAATGCACATTGTAGTAGCGGCTGTTGGGATGACTGGCTGCAAAAGCTTCTCCCTGAACGATCGCCCCGAACTCTTCCATGTAAGGCATATCGTACATGTCGAGTTGCCCTTGGGGGCCGAGCGCTGCGGAAAGAATCGTGCTGTAGTACAGACCCAGCGCCGTGATTTCCGCGATATGCGAGCCTTCCTGGAGTCCCGCCAGCATCAGCGTTTCCGCGGGTTTGCGTGCCGCATCACGCACGGTCATTTCCTCGGTGCGATCGGGCGCGTTGATGCCGCGCGCAATGTGGGCCGGGGTATTCGGCGGCAGCGTGTAGCTTTGTGCTGCGGCCAGCGGCGCAAAGATCAGCGCAGTGGTGAAGGAAAGCGCATGGGCGAGTTTCGTCATTATCATTGTGATTCTCCGGCTTGGGCCTGGGACAGGTGCGCCCGATTCTAGCACCGGATTTTCGTGGAACCACAACGCGAGAGGGCGGCACCGGGCCGCCCTCTCGTGCGCTTAAACTGCCGTCAACGGCTCAGTTCGAGCAGCAGACGATTGAGTCGCGTCGTGTACTCAGCGGGATTGTCGAGCACACGCCCTTCTGCCAGACAAGCCTGGTCAAAAAGAACGATGGCGAGATCCAGGAAGCGATCTTCGTCCGGCTCGCCATCCAGTTTCTGTACCAGGGGGTGACTGACGTTGATTTCCAGAATGGGTTTGAAATCCGGCACCTTCTGACCCGCAGCTTCCATGATGCGGCGCATCTGGTTGCCCATCGCAAATTCTTCGAGCGCCAAACATGCAGGCGAGTCGGTCAAACGATGCGTCGGACGTACTTCGCTCACGCGCTCGCCCAGCGCCTTCTTCATGCGCTCGAGCAGCGGCTTGGCCTGTTCGTCCTGCTCCTTCTGTTTCTCCTTCTCTTCCGGCGTATCGAGCTCACCCAGATCCAGTTCTCCCTTGGTGATGTCCTGGAAGGGCTTGCCGTCGAACTCGTGCAGATGACTCATCAGCCACTCATCGACACGATCGGAGAGCAGCAGCACCTCGATGCCTTTCTTGCGGAACACCTCGAGATGCGGGCTGTAACGCGCAGCGTTGTGCGTTTCGGCCGCTATGTAGTAGATGGCCTTCTGCCCTTCCTTCATGCGGCTGACGTAATCTTCGAGTGACTGATCCTGCTTGGCCTCACCCGTATGCGTGGTGGCGAACAGCAAGAGCTTGGCGATCTTCTCGCGGTTGCTGAAATCTTCGGACGGACCCTCCTTGAGCACGTTGCCGAATTCCTTCCAGAACTCCTGATATTTCTCCGGGTCCTTCTTCTTCATCTTCTCCAGCATGTCGAGTACGCGCTTGGTGAGCGCGCTCTTCATGGACTCGACAGCGGGATCCTGCTGCAGGATTTCCCGGCTGACGTTGAGCGAGATGTCGTTGGAATCGACCACACCTTTGACGAAACGCAAGTAAAGCGGCAGGAACTGCTCGGCGTCGTCCATGATGAAGATGCGCTGAACGTAGAGCTTTAGGCCACGCGCACCGTCGCGGTTCCAGAGATCGAAAGGCGCACGTTTGGGGATGTAGAGCAGACTCGTGTATTCGAGCTTGCCTTCGACCTTGTTATGGCTCCACTCGAGCGGTTCGACGAAGTCGTGGGTAACGTGTTTGTAGAACTCCTTGTACTCGTCGTCGCTGATCTCGTTGCGCGGACGCGTCCAGAGGGCCTTGGCCGAGTTGACGGCTTCATATTCCTTCTCTTTGTTCTCGTCCTTCGCCTCTTCGCCGAACTTCTGTTTTTCCATCAGTACCGGCAGCGAGATGTGGTCGGCGTATTTCTTCGCGATGCTGCGCAGACGATAGACGTCAGCGAAATCCTTCTCGGCATCCTTCAGATGCAGTACCACCGAGGTGCCGCGCTGTGCGCGCTCGATGTTCTCGACGGTGAACTCGGCTTCGCCGGTGGATTCCCAGTGCACGCCTTCGCTGGCGGGCACGCCGGCCTTGCGGGTAAAGACCTCGACACGGTCGGCGACGATGAAGGCGGAATAGAAGCCCACACCGAACTGACCGATGAGCTGGGCGTCTTTCTTCTGGTCACCGGTGAGGCTCTTGAGGAACTGCGCCGTACCGGACTTGGCAATGGTGCCGAGATTCTCGATCACCTCGTCGAGCGTCATGCCGATGCCATTGTCGGTGATGGTGATGGTCTTGTTGACGGTGTCGACATCGACCTTGATCTTGAGGTCGGGATCGTCTTCGTAAAGGGATCCGTCGCTGAGGGCCAAAAAGCGCAGCTTGTCAGCGGCGTCGGAGGCGTTGGAGATGAGTTCGCGGAGGAAGATTTCCTTGTTGCTGTACAAGGAGTGGATCATCAGGTGAAGCAGTTGGCGGGCTTCGGTCTGAAATCCAAGCGTTTGCTTTTCGGCAGCTCCCATGGTTGGTGTTGCTCCTGGTGTCGTTCTTTTTGCGAATGGAGCCCTAGATGGGGCATGTTGCCTGGATTTCAAGGTTGCGAACGGGTTGTAAGGCCTTGTTGCTTCGGGGGAATGGATGCGCTTTACGGGGTGGGTGTCCCACTTTGGGGTGGCTGTCCCAGGCGCTCTGGGTGAGTGTCCCATGGCGACTGCTCATCAGGTGACTGTCCCTACTCCGTGAGGTGGCTGTCCCCTACTCCAGGTGCCATAACGAAGGGTGGCTGTCCCTGTCGTGTTTCGAGTTCCTTTCGAGTTCACGTGCGAACGGGGAATGGGTGTCCCCTTCAGGGGGAGGTGGGTGTCCCCTGCGAATTCAGGGAAAGTGAGTGTCCCTCGCCGATGAAGCCGAGGTGGCGCTCCTCAGTTTCAGGGTTTGATCCGCCGGGGATTCCCGCTGGGTTGCGGACACCGCTATTGGGCGGCTTCTTGATGCCCAACCTACGCTCCTCCCCCATCGTTACCGCGCCAACTCCACTGCCAACGCCTGCACTGCTTCCTCCACCCGCCGTGCTGAGCCCGACTTGTTCTGCTGCCAAGCGCGCTCCTGCGCGTCGAGTTGCCGCTGGCGGAACTTGGTGAGCACCTCGGGGTGGGTGTCGAGTTTCATCACGGGGGCGGACTCCGCGTCGTAGCGAGGCCAGGTGGGTGTCCCCTCGCATTGCGGGGTTCCGGTCTTGGCGAAGCTGGTCCAGCAGGAGTGCATCAGCTTGGTGACGGCGCGATCTGTTTCATCGAGTGGCAGCTGCGGCAAGGCCTTGTCCCAGACGTCGAAGACGAAGGGCAGTTCGGCGCCGTGGTTGGCGCCGCTCACGCGGCCGCGTTGGAGCGAGAGCACGTGGGTATAGACATAAAGGAACGTTGGCGCACCGTCGGAAGCCTTCCGTGGTATCCAGCGTGCCGGCGCAGCGACGTGTTCGTCCGTGTAGAGCTGATAACCGAGGGCATCTCCTTCCAAACCTTCCTCCGCGTAAGCCGCCAGAAAGGTCAGGGGAAGCACGCTGCACCACCTCTTGCGGAGTGCTGCTACGCAACGAGGAGCCGTCGTTGTCGGTCCAGCCGATCATCAGCGGCACGTCATGTATCAGGCCTGCCTCGATCAGCGTCGTCGCATTCTCGGGTTGGAAGCGGCCATCGATGCTGTACACACCGAGCTGGGCCAAGACGTCTGGACGTAGAGCGCGCAATTGCTCCGTGGTGGCCGCAACTCCTGGGAGACCAGCCTTCGTAGCCAGCGCGATACCCAGTCGCTCCATCTGCGCCAGACTCAAGGGCTCGAACCAGCCGCCGGCCGATTGCACGATGGCCTGATCGATCAACCCCTTGCTCTCCGGTAACGTGAGCAACTGCAGCACGGAGGCGCCACCCGCGGACTGGCCGAATACCGTGACCCGCTCCGGATCGCCACCGAAAGCGCGATGTTGTTCTCCACCCAGCGCAGGGCGGCAAGTTGGTCCAGAGTCTGGAAGTGCCCGAGCGCCGTGTTCGGCCCAGCCTCCGCGGTCAAAGCCGGATGCGCGAAGTTGCCCAGGCTGAGCTGTCGAAAGTCGAAAGAGACGAAGACGATTCCGTCTCGAGCAAAGGACGAACCATCGAAGAACGGCGTCGACGCCGCACCGGTGGGCTGCAGCCATACCATCACCGGCTCCTTGTCGGCATCGATCGGTTTCCAGACATTGAGGTACAGGCAGTCTTCGCTGGTCCCCGCCAACAAGGGCACGTCGATGAAAAGATCAAGGCGCCCTTCCGTCAGCCAGCGCCCCTCCTCCATCTTCGAACCGTCGATGAAGGGACACCCAGGTCCAAAATTGACATGACTGTCCCCAGTTCTATTTGATTGGCCTCGTTTGCAGACTCGCATGCACGCCACGCGATCCGCACCGCCAGAAGCTAGGCACCGCCTTGCTTTTGCGAAACCTGTTTGTCGTGAACGGTCAAAAATCGAACGTGAAATGACAGCTCCTGCAACTCACGCGTCGCCAACTGTCCACTGGCACAGCGCCCGCTGCGCATCCTGCTGGGCGCGACCCTGTTCGGCGCCCTGCTCAGCTTCATGGGTGTGTTCAATATGGGTGACCCCCCGGTGATCCAGCGCACGCTCTATCTCGTGGCGGCGAACTGGGTGGGAGCCTCGTTGGATGCGGCAACTTATTACCTGGTGCTGCGGCGCGGTTGGGGCGGAGAGATGCTCGGTTGGCGAGTCGTCATCAGCGCAGCGGCGGTCGCCTTACCGCTCGGCCTGCTCTTGTGGCTG
>CALEJT010000007.1 GCA_937898685.1 uncultured Gammaproteobacteria bacterium
GTATGAAAACAAGCAAGATCAGAAATACGAAATATGCAGCCATCACGCTGGCGCTTTGGCTCGCAGCGGGTGGCGCACAGGCGCACCATTCCTTCTCGGCGGAGTTCGATGCCGACGTGCGCGCGTCGCTGGTCGGTACCATTACTGAAGTGCGTTACAGCAACCCACACGTGCGCTATCGCATCGAGGTCAAGAACGAACAGGGCGAGACAGAGTCATGGGAGTTGCAAGCGTCCAGTGTCACGGCGCTGCGTGAACTGAACTGGCACAAGGACAGCGTCAAGGTCGGCGATGTGGTGAAGGTCGAAGGCCAGCGTGGCAGGAACAACGCGCTCAAACTCTTCATCCGTGGCATGGAATTGGAGAATGGCCAAAGGATCGGCCAGGAAGATGGTGATGCCAGTCGTGCTGCGCCAGGTTATGTCGCACGCGCAGGCGTGAATTACGGCTTCGGTGACATCAAGGCCAGCGAGCGCCCCATCGACATCACGGGATTCTGGAGCAACCGCTACAAGTTCCGTGTGACCGTCGACGATCTCGAACCCAAACCCTATCCGTTTACGCCTGAAGGGCGGGCCAAGTACGAGAGCAATGGTAAGTATGACGATCTCACCTTGCGCTGCATGGCCTATGGCTTGCCGCGACTCTTCGGCAATCCCTACAACATGACCATCTACGATGCAGGGAGTCACTATCTCTTCCTGTATGTGGATCAGAACTCTCCACGCCAGATCTGGATGGATGGTCGGACTCCCGGTCCCGACACGCCGGCGACAGCGAACGGCTTTTCGGTCGGCCGTTGGGAAGGTGAAGAACTCGTCATCGAAACCACTCACCTTCTGCCCGGCTGGCTTGACGGGTCTGGCTTGCCGATGTCCGGCGAAGGTACGCGCATAGTGGAACGCTATACCTTCTCCGAAGACCGGCTCACCATGGACCGTGTGATGACGATCTACGATCCGTATTACACTCAGCCGCTCACCCGGGTACGTGGCTCTGCGCGTGGCGACAATCTCCCTGTTTATCAGCAGGACTCCTGTGATCCCACTGGTTATTTCTCCGATCTGCATGAGTCGGGACTGTTGGAGCGCTACCTCGACCCGAGTGTTTATTTGAACCGCTAGTCCGTTCGCACAGCGTATACGAGAGGGGAAAACGATGTCGTTGTTGTCGCTGATGAGGCCGACGACCTTGGTGCTGCTGGCACTCTTGACCAGCTGGGCTGCCGCCGATGGCGAGTGGTGGGCAGCGGCGCGTGCAGGAGATGCCGCAAAGCTACAAGCGCTGGCAGCAGCGAACCTCGATCTCGATCAACGTCAAGCCGATGGTTCCAGCGCACTGCACTGGGCCGTCCTGGGTGGACATCTGGATGCGGTGCGCAGTCTGTTGCATGCCGGTGCCGATCCCAATGTGACGGATCGCTATGGCACGACCCCTCTTTCCCTCGCTGCTCTCAATGGCGATGCCGCCATGGTGGCGAATCTGCTCGATGCCGGAGCCAATCCCAATGCGCTCGATGCCGCCAAGGAATCGGTGCTGATGACGGCAGCACGTACCGGCAATGTCGAGGTCGTGGACCTCTTGCTCGATCGCGGTGCTCGCGTGGGTTACGTGGAGCCGGAATATGGACTGTCGGCACTATTGGTAGCAGCGCTCGAGAATCATCCCGCCGTTGCTGCGCGCCTCGTGCGCTTTGGCGCGCGTGTCGATCAGCACACGCGTGTCGGACCCACTCCGCCGTTCATCGTGCCATGCAAAGGTGGCTGCGGTTCGGAAGGCGTTGGCATGAATCGCGGTGGTGTGCCGGAGCGTGGTGAACGTGCTGAGGTTGAAGGTGGCATGACGCCGCTGCTCTACGCCGCGCGCGATGGCAATGTCGACCTCGCACGAACCTTGCTGGATGCAGGCGCCGATCTCGAACGCAGCGAGGGGAATGCCATCACACCGCTGCTGATGGCGCTCATCAATGGTCATGTCGAAGTGGCGCATCTGTTGCTCGATCGTGGTGCCGACGTGAATGCGAGGGATTTCTACGGTCGCACACCGCTTTTCGCAGCCGTGGAATATCGCAATCTGGACATGGACAACAACAACGATCCACCTGTCCACGATATCGACCGTGCGTCTTTCCTGCCCTTGATAGAGCGTTTGCTGGCGCAAGGTGCCGATGTCAACGCGCGCACGCGGGAATATCCCCCCTCGCGCCGCTGGCGTCATGTGCGCAACGATATTTCCTGGGTCGACATGACGGGACAGACTCCGTTCATTCGCGCAGCCTTTTCGGGTGATCTTGCGGTGATGCGACTTCTGCTCGAATACGACGCAGACCCAAGCATCACTACCTTCGGAGGGACTTCTGCCCTGATGGCGGCAGCCGGTGTGAATTGGCGTGAAACACAGAGTTTCACCGAATCCCCCGCTGCGCTCCTGCAAGCCGTACAGCTTTGCATCGACTTGGGACTGGACGTGAATGCGGCCAACGACATGGGAGTGACGGCACTGATGGGCGCAGCCAACCGCGGTTCGAATGACATCATCGAAGTGCTCGTGGCCAATGGCGCGAGAATCGATGTGCGAGATGCAGAGGGGCGCACCCCATTGACCTGGGCCGAAGGCGTTTTTCTCGGTGACCTGGCGGCGCAGCCCAAGCCGGAATCCATCGCGCTGCTACGCAAGCTCGGGGCAGTAGAGTAATGAAGATGAAAGTTCTGAAATGGGCCTGCGGCTCCCTCGTCGTCGCCCTGTTTTCCATCTCACAGCAAACACTGGCGCAATCGATCCGCCAAAGCTTCATCGACGAGCATTGCATCGGTTGCCACAACAGCGATGATTTTTCTGGTGGCCTGGCCTTCGATCTGATGCCGCTCGATGAAGTAGTGGGGCATGAAGAGGTGTGGGAAAAAGTCCTGGTGAAAGCGGGAGTGGGCATGATGCCGCCGCCCGGAGAAGCCCAGCCCGATGCGACGAAGCTGAATGAATTCCTCGCCAGCATCAAGCAGGATCTGGCGACGGCGGCGGAACGCACTCCGCATCTCGGCACGCCGGCACTGCATCGTCTCAACGTGCGTGAGTATCAGAACGCGATTCGTGACCTGCTGCATCTACCGATCGATGCCCGCAGTTTCCTGCCGGCCGATGATTCGATCGAAGGTTTCGACAACATCGCCGCAGGCTTGGTGGTTTCCCCGGCCTTGGTGCAAGCCCATGTCGTGGCAGCGGGCAAGATCAGCCGCCTGGCAGTAGGCGATCTGTCGGCTGCTGCGGCCATCACCACCTATCGTGCCGCCGATCCCCTGCAAGCCACTCGCTTGGAGAACCTTCCCTTTGGCACTCGTGGCGGTGTTGCTGCGGAGCATGTCTTTCCTCTCGATGGTGAATACGAAATCAGCGTCAAGCGTAGCCGTCCCTCCAGTTTCATGCGTTCGTTGGCAGGGGTGGATGATCAGATCGAAATCCTGCTCGATGGCGAGCGTGTCCACGTTTTCCCAGCGGGAGCCGATGGTTCGGTGAAGCTGAGCATCAGCGCCGGCCCACACACGCTGGCAGCAGCCTTCATCCGCAAGCAGCAAGGCTATCGCGTCAATGGCAGTTATGACGGCTTCTACGCCAACACGCGTGTCAACGAACTCAGCATCAATGGTCCGCTCGTAATCGCTGGACGCGGTGATACGCCAAGCCGACGCCGTATCTTCACCTGCTATCCGCGCGAGACAGCAGAGGAACTTCCTTGCGCACGTGAAATCATCGGCAACCTAGCGACCCGCGCTTATCGGCGTCCGGTGGCAGAAAGCTCGATGAATGTGCTGATGGATTTCTATGCGAAAGGTCGAGAAGTCGACTTCGATACGGGGATTCAATACGCCTTGGCGCGTGTGCTGGTGGATCCGAAGTTCATCTACCGCTTCGAGGAAGAGCCGCAGAACGTCGCGCAGGGCGAAGCCTTCCCGGTTGACGATTTTGCGTTGGCAGCGCGTCTGTCGTTCTTCATCTGGAGCAGCGTCCCCGACGACGAGCTGCTGCAGTTGGCGGAGGCGGGGCGTCTTTCCAATCCTGCTGTGTTGCAGACGCAGGTGGCACGCATGCTTGCCGATGCCAAGGCGGCGGCCTTGGTGGAAAACTTCGCACCGCAATGGTTGTCGTTGCAGTTGCTCGACAGCGCTGCGCCCGTCGTTGCCGACTTCGATGCGGGCCTGCGCGAGGCCATGCGTAAGGAAACCCTGCTGCTGATCGAGCATGTATTTCGCGAAGACCGCAGCCTGATCGAATTGATCGACGCCGACTACACCTTCATCAACGAACGGCTTGCGCGTCACTATGGCATTGCCAACATCCGCGGCGATCATTTCCGGCGCGTCAGCTTGGCAGGCACTGAACGCCGCGGACTCCTGGGACATGCCAGCATACTTACGGCTACCTCCGCACCCAATCGCACCTCGCCGGTACAACGCGGCAAATGGATTCTGGAAACACTGTTGGGCGCGCCGCCGCCGGCGCCACCACCTGGGGTGGAAGCAGATATCGATGCGTCAGTGCCGCTGGAAGGGGGCATGGTGCTTTCGGTCCGAGAACGACTCGAAGTGCATCGCGCCAATCCCTCCTGCGCTGCCTGTCACGACATCATCGATCCCATCGGCTTTGCCTTGGAAAATTTCGATCTGACCGGCAAGTGGATCACCACCACGGAATCCGGACCGGTTGATGCCAGTGCGCGGCTCTGGGACGGCACGCAGCTCTTTGGTCCTGCAGAACTGCGTCAGGCGCTCCTCGCGCGCAAGGGGCGCTTCATCGAAAGCTTTACCACCAAGCTGATGACCTATGCACTCGGACGTGTGCTGACCTACAGCGACATGCCCGTCGTGCGTGAGATCGCCGCATCGGCTGCCGATGAGGATTATCGGTTGAGCGCTCTGGTGCAGGGGATCGTGGCGAGTAGACCGTTCCAGATGCGAGTGAAGGGAGCGGGACAGGAAGTGGCACTGAACGACTGAGTCGTTGAATCGATCAATGAGGAGCGGGCGTAGGCGCGCTCAGGAGTAGGTGAGATGTTCATCACACGCAAACATCTGTCACGACGCACTTTGCTTCGAGGTGTGGGTACTGCACTCGGGCTGCCTCTGCTCGATGCCATGATTCCGGCAGGTACCGCGCTGGCGGCTACTGCAGCGCGTCCGAAGAGTCGCTTCGTGTCCATCTATGTGCCGCACGGCAAGAACATGGAGCGCTGGACGCCGACCACCGAAGGCAAGGGCTTCGAGTTCTCGCCGATCCTCAAACCACTCGAAACCTGGCGTGAGCATGTAAATGTCATCTCCGGCCTGACTCATGCGGCAACGGGCCCGGTAAATGGTGAGGATGCCGGTGGTGCCGAGAATCACAATCGCGCCATCGCCGTTTTCTTGACCGGTGCGCATCCGGTCAAAGGTGATCGAGCCTTCGTTGGTCCTTCGGTGGATCAACTGGCTGCCAGAGCGATAGGACAGGACACTCCCTTGCCGTCAATTGAATTGTCCATCGAATCGGCAGGGCTCAATTGCGGCAGTGGTTTCAACTGCGCCTACAACAACACCATGTCGTGGAAGACCGCCACCTTGCCCCTGCCGATGGAGAACAATCCGCAGAAGGTGTTCGAGAATCTCTTTGGAGATGGCAGTACCCCGGAAATCCGCAGCAAGCGTCGTGAATTGTCGGACAGCTTGCTGGACTCCTTGCTCGAGGAAGTCCATCGCTTGGACCAGAACCTCTCGGCAGCCGACCGAGCTGCGCTCGATGATTACCTGCAGGAGGTGCGCGAGATCGAGCGGCGCGCGGCGCTCGTAGGAGCGAAACTTTCTGGTGCCCTCGATCTGCCGGATGCCCCGAGCGCCATGCCTGCTGATTTCGAAGCGCACCTCAACTTGATGTTCGATCTGCAGGTGCTGGCGTTCAAAACCGAGATGACACGCGTTTCCACCTTGATGCTGGCAAGAGAGATCAGCAACTCCGTCTATCCCGCCAGCGGCATCTCGGAAGGCTTCCATATCTGCTCGCATCACTCACACATCGAGGCCAACAAGTTGAAGTTTGCGCAGATCAATACCTACCACGTGAGACAACTGGCGAAGTTTGCAGAAAAACTTGCCAACACTCCCGATGGGGATGGGACCTTGTTGGACAACAGCCTGGTGCTCTACGGCAGCGGTTTGTCGGATGGCAACGAACACAATTTCGATCCCTTGCCGGTGTTGCTGTTGGGCAAGGCAGGTGGTCAGCTCGAAGGCGGGCGTCATCTGCGCTTCGCACCGCAGACGCCGATGTCGAATCTCTTGCTCAGCATCCTGCATATCTTGGGAGCACCTGAAGCAAGCATCGGCGATAGCACGGGGCCGCTCGCCGTATGAATACCAGTCGTGTGAGACAAGCCTGGATCTGCGGCCTTGGTTTGTGCGCTGCTTTGCTGTCGCAGGTGGTGATGGCGCAGCCAGTGCAGTATGAAGCAGGCGTGCATTACCAGGAGTTGGCGCAGCCTTTGCCGGATCTGGATCCGGATCGTATCGAAGTGGTGGAGCTGTTCTGGTACGGCTGTCCAGAATGCTACGACCTCCTTCCTGCCTCTCAGATCTGGGAGTCGTCCTACCGCACCACCGACATGGATTTCAGTAGGGCGCCGTTGGTGTGGAACAAGGCCATGGAAGCCCATGCACGTATCTATCTGACGGCTGATGTCATGGGGCTATTACCCGTCGTACCGAAATCCGGCTGGGAAGTTAAACGATCGATTCACAATGACGCTTTCGAAGCCATCCACGAGCAGGGCAAGGCCTTGGTCGAAATGGATGAGATATGGGCTTTGTTCGAAGCGACGGGTGTAACGCGCGATGCCTTCGATCTCGCCTGGAATTCTGCGGAAGTTACTTCGCGTCTGGACGAGCTGAAGAAGTTGTCGACCGCCCCTGAAATCGGCTCCTTGCCGGCGCTTCTGCTGCATGGTCGCTACGTGATCCGGTACAACGCCGCCGTGAAGTCGCAGGAGGATCTCTACAAGGTTCTCAACTTCCTCATCGCCCGCATCAGAGACGCTCAACGGGCGCAACGCTGAGCGCATCACTCTTTCAAAAAATTCATCTCGGAAAAGCCTACCGACGGAGCCATGGACTTGGGAACGGAGTCCGCTTCGTCGTTGGCCAGGATGCGTAGCAGCACTTCCTGCACGCCGGGTTCGAGTTTGATGAGACGACGTGCTTCATCTTCCAACCATTGCTTGGCCTGATGCTGCGCGGCACTGACGCACTCGGGAGCCAGTCTCATATAGAGTTCCAACGCCAAAGCCGTGTCGAGTCTGATCGTCATAGGCATAGCCCGCCAGGGGCGGGGTGAGGTAAGCAGGGGATAGGGCTGTGAGCCTACGCCTCTTGGTCGGCAATGGCTAGTTAAACAGAGGGGCATTTTGTATCAACGGTTCGTTAAGAAAGCGCACGCCGGCTGCCACGTCCACGCCGGGGGATGGCGCCAGCCAAGACGTGGGACAGCCACTCCGAACCATGGACCGGGGACAGCCTCTCAGCCCGGACCTGGGACAGCCACTCCGAACGGCGCCGCGTTGTCTGGCGATGCGGACAGCCACTGTCCTGACGGGGACACTCACCGGGCACTTGGGCAGGTGTCCCCCTTCTTCGCTTCTTCGCGCTCCTTCGTGACAGGGTGAGTGTCCCTTCTGGAGCCCGATGGGACACTCACGCACTTTCTGAAAAGAGGACACCCACTGCGCAGGAGACACCCACCGTATCGGTCCTTTCGAGTTGGCAGGGACACTTACCCGAAGGAGGACACCCACAGAGCTACATGGTCCGGGTGGGTGTCCTTCGGTGATAGGTGGGTGTCCCTAATAAAAGATCGGCGGGTGTCCCCCCAACCTGAGATCCGGCAGGCGAACCGAAGTGAGTGTCCCAATCGGTTCTCATGAG
>CALEJT010000008.1 GCA_937898685.1 uncultured Gammaproteobacteria bacterium
CCTGTTTTAATTCAGGATTCCGGCCTTTATCGGACTGCGTTGCAGCTTGAAATGGTGGTGGACTTTGCCCCAGCAGAAAACCGGCATCTACAAGCAGTGCGAGTTTGGGCGGAATCCATCGCGATTGCGCGGCAATCCCGGCCCCTAAGCTGGCATTTCACCGACCGGAAAGAAGTCTCCGTGATCGTCATCGCGCAGGCTAAGGTACTCCAGGCGCCACTGATCCACCCGGCGCAGATCAGCCAGCGTCAGGTACGTGTCTGCTACGGCTTCGCACACGTCGAGCGCGATTTCCGTGGCGACGTGGGGCTTGCCGTAGGTCGTTTCGAATAGCTCGCCCAGCTGCCCGGCGACCCGCTCAGCTGCAACCCTCGCATCGGTGCCACCCTCGGTGCCGTCATAAACGACCGACACTGAAAGCGCATAGGGCTCCCCGTCGCCCGCTTCTGCACTCCGCTGCTCACCCAGATCGAAAAACAACCCGACCAGATGCTTCGCGTCGGGCTCCAGAATCTTGGCGATGCGTTGCTCGACGGTGTGTTTGCCAGAGCGCTTGCGCAGCCGCTGCTCGAAGGCATTGGGGAAGGCTGGCCGACCGTACCGTGCGGCGAGCCATTGCTTCAGTACACGCTTGGTCTCAACCGGGAGCAGGAAACCGTGGTCTTTGACTGCGCGTTCGGCAAAGTCGCCCTTGGGTACGCTGCGGCGATCAACATGCCGGAGTTCAAGAATCAACTGGGCGTTGTCGGCGCCCTGGTACGGAAGGTGCAGCCGCCTTGGGTTCTTGGCGTAAGAGAGCTGCGGGTCCGGCTTGGGATCTTGAACAACCACCGCGGCGACGATGACCTCAACGCAGGACTCGCTTTCGTGCGGCAAGTCGCAGTCATGCGTGATGACGACGACACGATGCCCATCATCGACTCCATCAACCAGGCCCAATGCAATGGCCGCTTCGTGCGTAAGAAGGTCACCCTGTCGCCAGCCCGTGTCTCGCGGCAACATCTATCGTCCCCCGGCCGATCACTCGGGAGTTCCAGGAATGGACACCTCGGTACGCCAATCGTCCGAAGGCTTCGCTTTCGACTTCGCCAAGCCGGATCGGTTGTATGCCGCATCCATCGCCTGGGCTTCGGCGATCAGCGACTGGATGTGCGACGGCAGGAGCTGACCAGCAGCAGCGAGGTCCATCAAGGACCGCCCCTCAAAGGCCTTCATCTTCAGCATGGAAGATGCACGCGTGATGCCAGCGACGCGGAAAGCGTCGGCGGCTTGACTGAGGGTGCGAATCCGCTCGAACTTGTCAGGTTCGGGCGTCGCTTCCCCGCCGATCCACTTGTAGATGGCCTGCCTGGAGACGCCGAACACAGTGGCCAGGTCCGCGATGGCCGGATTCAACACTTGGCGGATATTGGCAAGGTGGTCAGATGCAGATCGCAGATCCGGGCGTTTTTCCTGATGGTTGTCGGCCACCCCCACGTCCACATGAAAGGGCACGCGCGCCTCTAGCATCCGGCGCCAGTCCGCGGAACGGGAGAGATCGAAAACACTGCCGGTGCCGCCGATCACAAGGGCTGAGCCGATCAGTGCGAACGCTGCAGTAGCGACGCCCCCTATCGGCGCGGTGTACGGCATTGGTCGCTGGGAAGAATGGGTTACGGTGTACATGGCGTTCGCTTTGACGGGTTCAGGCCCACGCGCCGCGCGCGTGATCCGTCGTCGTCACACGGAAGACGGATTTGATGGTCGCATGCAGCGAGAGCAGCTGCTCACCTAGCTTGTCCATCCCGAGCGGCATGCGGCCCTCGACGAAGTGGTCGGTATCAATGACCGCATGCGCCTGAGGCTGCTTGACATCGAACTTCGGGTTGATGATCAAGCCGCTGGGCTGCATGTCTGGCGGGAATCCCAAAGGTGCGGTCATCCTATGCACCCGAGCCACAAGCGTCCCCATCGACACCAGCGGGCCGATTTTCGTCCTGAAGACCGACTCCGCCAGTCTGTAAAGCGGCTGTGCATCGAAGTCGAATCCATGCAACCCGCCCACGAGATAGTCCTCCACGCTCTCGCCGGCACAAGGCAACACAGCATCCAAGTAGCGAAGGCCCAACCGACTGACGTGGTCGAGAGTGACCGCCTCGTGCACAGCCGCCAAGCCGCGTAGCAGCTCAGGGATGAACTCGTTGTGCGTGTCGTAGTGAGTCGTGTGGTAGGTGATGGCCGACGGCGCGAGGATGAACCCAGCCGTGCGGTCGCTGCGGGTGATGAGCCACTGATGCACCAGCGTGATCTGCGGCTCTGCTTGCTGCGGCGCCTGGCCAGGACCCGGCACAACCAGATGCGTGACCTGTTGCGGCTCGAACAGTGGATATCCCTCGCGCCGCAAACGATCCTGGATCTGATCGACGTACTTGGCCATCGCAGCGACGGGATTGAAGTGCGCCTGCGCCAGCGCGTAGTAGACAGGCGCATTCGACAGCTTCTCGCTCACAGGCGGCTCCGTTTCTTTCGTGGTTGACAGGCCCGTTGTCAGTTTACACTACGGTTGACACCTGCGTCGCCAAATCCAGCCTTCGCCGAAACCTTGTCCGCGCCGACTCGGAAAGGGTGAGGCGGCCGACTTCCAATCAATTGACTAAGTTTGCAATATTGCATATATTGCAAACATGACAAACAAGGCCGATCTTCCAGCGACTCTACGCAGTCTGCGCGCCAAGCTCGCCCTCACGCAGGAGCAGCTTGCCGACCGGTTGGGGGTTTCCTTCGCCACCGTCAACCGCTGGGAAGGCGGGCAATCCAAGCCGCAGCGGGCACAGGCCGAAGCCATCGCCGCGCTGCTGCGCGAGGCAGGCATCGACGAAGAGGCAGGTAGCGCGGGCGGTGACGCCGAGGCCAGGCCCATCGTGCCGCGTCGCGCTCGCCGCACCGCCAGCGCCGCACCCACCACCAAGCCCATGGAGCAGATGCTGTGGGACGCCGCTTGCTCGATCCGGGGCGAGAAGGATGCGGCCAAGTTCAAGGACTACTTGCTACCGCTGCTGTTCTTGAAGCGCCTATCCGACGTGTTCGACGACGAGATCGAGCGCCTGGCCGAGGAGTACGGCGACCGGGCCACTGCTTTGGAGATTGCCGAGTCCGACCACTCGCTGCTGCGGTTCTACCTGCCGCCGGAAGCGCGGTGGGCGGTGATCAGCGGGCGTGAGGCCTATGAGTGGCCGCTCGATGAGCGTGGCCGCCCGACCGCCCCCAGGGACATCGGCGAACACCTCACCCGCGCCGTGCGCGCAGTGGTCAAGCAGAACCCCTCGCTCTCGGGCGTCATCGACGTGGTGGATTTCGCCGCCGAACGGAACGGCGAGCGCGACATCAATCCGGCCAAGTTGCGCGGCGTGGTCGAGACCTTCTCCGATCCGCGCTATCGGCTGGGGCTGGCCGACGTGCAGCCGGATTTCCTCGGACGGGCCTACGAGTACCTGCTGCGCAAGTTCGCCGAAGGCTCGGGCCAAAGCGCGGGCGAGTTCTTCACGCCGACCGAGGTCGGCTTCCTGATGGCCCATATCATGCGGCCGAGGCCGGGCGAGACCTGTCACGACTATGCCTGCGGCTCGGCAGGCCTGCTGATCAAGCTGCAGCTCGTCGCCCGTGAGCTGGATCCGACCAGCAAGGTGCCGCTCAAGCTCTCCGGCCAGGAGCTCCAGGCCGAGAGCTACGCCGTGGCGCAGATGAACGCGATCATCCACGACATGGAGGTGGAGCTGGCGCGTGGCGACACGATGATCAATCCCAAGTTTCGCAACGCGGACGGGACCATCAAGCAGCACGACATCGTCGTCGCCAATCCCATGTGGAACCAGCCGTTCGCGACGGACATCTTCGCCAACGATCCGTTCGACCGTTTCCGCACGGCGGGCGGCATCACTACCGGCAGGGGCGACTGGGCCTGGCTGCAGCATACCCTGGCGTGCATGGACGACGACGGCCGCGCCGCCGTGGTGCTCGACACAGGTGCCGTCACGCGCGGCTCCGGCTCGAAGAACGAGGACAAGGAACGCAACATCCGCAAGTGGTTCGTCGACCGCGACCTGATCGACGGCGTGATCCTGCTGCCGGAGAACCTCTTCTACAACACCACCGCCGCCGGCGTCATCGTCGTGCTCTCCAAGCGCAAGCCCGCCGCGCGCAAGGGCAAGATCGCCCTGCTCAACGCCAGCCGCCGCTTCAAGAAGGGCCGGCCCAAGAACTACCTGCCAGAGGAGGACATCCGGCCGCTGGCGGCGATGTACCTCAAGGGCGAGCCGGTCGAGGGCGAGGTGGCGGTGATCACCACCGAGCAGGCGCGGGAGGCGGACTACAACTTGAGTCCGAGTCGGTGGGTAAACGGCTCCTCTGGTGCTGAATCGGCGGATCTCGGCGCGCTACTACGCCGATTCGAAGCTTTACTGGATGCCGAGAAAAAACTCGAGGGCGATCTGGCTGGTGCCCTTGCGCAACTGGGCAAGCTGGCATGAACGGCACGGAAACTGGAAGCGCGACTCTAGCCGAGCTATGCGACCTGATATCTGAGCAGGTCCATCCGGCAGACGTGCCTGAGGCACTTTACGTCGGTCTGGAACATGTCACTCCTGGACGGCTACGCCGCTCGGGAGGCGGTATCGCGGCCGATGTCCAGAGCCACAAGTACGCGTTTCGCCGGAACGACATCCTTTACGGAAAGCTGCGACCGTATCTCGACAAGGCCATCTTGGCGGATACGGATGGGGTCTGCACGACTGAGCTGCTGGTCCTGCGAGCCAAGCCCGGAGTCGATCCCAGATTCCTCGCGTGCCTCGTGCATGATCCCGACTTTGTCGAGCATGCACTTACGGGGGTCACTGGGGCCCACCACCCACGTACGTCTTGGGCTCACATTGCTCAGTTTGAACGTCCACGATTCTCGTTCGAGGAGCAGCGAACCATCGCGGGCTTGCTGTGGCGTACTCAAGACCTCCTGCGTGTCTGTGAGGATACGATTGAAGCGGCTCAGAAGCTCAAGCTCGTTGCCATGCGCGAACTGTTCACGCGCGGCCTGCGGGGCGAGCCGCAGAAGGAGACCGAGATCGGGCCGGTACCGGAGAGTTGGAATGTCGTACCTCTCGGCTCGCTGGGAAGAATCGGCAACGGTTCGACTCCGAAGAAATCTGTCCACGATTACTGGGAGGGCGGCACCTTCCCGTGGCTGACAAGCGCAAAAGTCTACGATCGGGACATCGAAGCGGCTGACCAGTTCGTCACGAAGACTGCACTAGACGAATGCCATCTCCCCATCGTGAAGCCCGGTGCCGTACTCGTAGCGATTACCGGTCAGGGCAAAACGCTGGGACATTGTGCCGTTCTGAGAATCGAGGCGACGATCAATCAGCACGTGGCCTACCTCCAAACCGACACATCCAAGGCCGACCCCGGATTCATCCGTGGGTATCTCGAAACACAGTACGACTATCTGCGGCAGGTGGCTGCCGGGGGCGGCAGCACGAAAGGTGCGCTGACCTGTGCGTTCTTGCGTAGTCTGCCCCTTCCCTTGCCGGAAATGGAGGAACAACGCGAGATCGTCGCCATCCTCGACGCCATCGACCGCAAGATCGATTTGCACCGTAAGAAGCGGGCGGTACTGGAAGAACTGTTCAAGGCCCTGCTGCACAAGCTGATGACGGGCGAGATCCGGGTCGAAGAGTTGGACCTGTCGGCGCTGGACCGCGTCGAGCCCGAAGCTGAGGAGGCCGTGGCATGAGCATGCTCAAGATCAGCGAGGCAGGCAGCGTGCAGTTCCCGATGGTCAGGCACGCCGAGGAGATTGGCTGGGAGCCGCTCACGCCCTTCGAAGCATTGACACGGCGCGGCGACGAATCCTCCAACCTGTTCCGCGGCGTGTTGGAGCGGAAGATCCTCGAATTCAACCCGTGGCTTGCGGCGGATGCGGCGCGCTCCATCGTCGAGACATTGGATGCCCTGCCGGCCACCATCGACGGCAACCGCGAGTTGCTGGCGTGGCTGCGCGGCGAGCGGCAGTGGTACGACGAGACCGAGAAACGCCATCGCCGCGTCCAGCTCATCGACTTCGAGCACGTCGAGACGAACGCCTTTCATGTCACCTGGGAGTGGAAGATCAAGCCCCCGGCACGCAAGGGCAACCGTGCGGACGTGATGTTCGTCATCAACGGCGTGCCGGTGTGCATCGTCGAGCACAAGAACCCCAAGGACGGCGACGCCATCGAGCGTGGCATCAAGCAACTGCGCCGCTACGAGTTGGAGACCCCGGAGCTGCTGGCCGCGCCGCAGCTTTTCAACGTGACCCATCTGCTCGATTACTGGTACGGCGTCACCTGGAACGTGAACCGGCGCGATATGGCGCGCTGGAAGCAGATGCCGGAGGAGAGCTACCGCTTCGCCGTGCAGTCGTTTTTCGAGCGCACCGACTTCCTGCGCACGTTGGAGCACTGGATCCTGTTCTATGTGCAGGACGGCGAGACGCGGAAATCCGTCCTGCGCCAGCACCAGCGGCGCGCCATCGATGCAATCCTCGACCGCTGCCTGGACCCTGCCAAGACCCGCGGGCTGATCTGGCACACCCAGGGCTCGGGCAAGACCTTCACGCTGCTGACGGCAGCGCGGCAGATCCTGGAGGACAAGGCCCGCTTCTCCAATGCAACGGTCATCCTGGTGGTGGACCGGACCGAGCTGGAGGGTCAGCTCAAGGGTTGGGTCGAGCGGCTGCTCGGCGAGATACAACAGCAGGACATCGCGGTCCGGCGGGCCAACAACAAGGCCGAACTCCAGGCGTTGCTGGATGCCGATTTCCGGGGCCTGATCATCTCGATGATCCACAAGTTCGAGGCCGTCCGGAAGGACAGCTGTCTGCGTGACAACGTCTACGTCTTCATCGACGAGGCGCATCGCTCGGTGGCCAAGGACCTGGGCACCTACCTGATGGCGGCCGTGCCGAAGGCCACCATCATCGGCTTCACGGGAACGCCGATCGCCCGGACCTCCCAGGGTGAGGGTACGTTCAAGATTTTCGGCGCCCAGGACGAACTGGGCTACCTCGACAAGTACTCGATCGCCGAGTCCATCGCCGACGAGACCACCCTCCCCATCAAGCACGTGATGGCACCCTCCACGATGACGGTGCCCGCAGATCGACTCGACAAGGAGTTCTTCGCCCTGGCTGACAGCGAAGGCGTCACCGACGTCGAGGAGCTCAACAAGGTGCTGGACCGCGCGGTGGGGCTGCGTACCTTCCTGACGGCGGACGACCGTATCGAGAAGGTGGCCGCCTTCGTCGCGAAGCACTTCAAGGAAAGCGTCCTGCCGCTGGGCTACAAAGCCTTCCTCGTCGCCGTCAACCGTGAGGCCTGCGCCAAGTACAAGAAGGCGTTGGACAAGCTGCTGCCGCCCGAGTGGTCGGTGCCCGTCTACACGGAGAACGCGGCCGACGCCATCGACCGGCCACTGGTGGCGGAGCTCCAACTCTCCCCCGAGCGGGAAGAGGACGTGCGGCTGCTGTTCAAGAAGCCCGCCGAAGACCCCAAGATCCTCATCGTCACCGACAAGCTGCTCACTGGCTACGACGCGCCGCTGCTCTACTGCCTGTACCTCGACAAGCCGATGCGCGACCACGTGCTGCTGCAGTCGATTGCCCGCGTCAATCGTCCCTACGTCGATGCCAACGGGGTGCAGAAGCGGGTCGGTCTCGTGGTGGACTTCGTCGGCGTGCTGCGTGAGCTCAAGAAGGCCCTGCAGTTCGACTCCAGCGACGTGAGTGGAGTGATCGAGGACCTCGACGTCCTGCTCCATGACTTCCAACAGAAGATCGCCCAGGCTGAGACGGATTACCTCGACGCAGGCGAGGGCGGCAGCGCCGACGAGCGTCTGGAACGGCTCGTCTATGGCCGCTTCCTCGCGCCCGAGGTCCGAAAGGCCTTCTTCGAGGCGTACAAGGAGATCGAGGCGCTGTGGGAAATCCTCTCCCCATCGCCCGAGTTGCGCGACCACATCGCGACCTACAAGCACTTGAGCCAGCTCTATGCGGCGGTTCGCAACGCCTATGCCGACAAGGTCGGCTTCGTGGCCGACCTTGCCTACAAAACCCGGCGCCTGATCGAAGGGAGCGCCACGCAGGAGGGGCTGGGGCGGCTGACCAAGAGCGTCACCTTCGACGTCAAGACGCTGGAATCGCTGCGGGGTGAGAAGGGATCCGACGAAGGCAAGGTGTTCAACCTCGTGCGCGGTTTGCAGCAGGAAATCGACGAGGATGCTGCGACCGCGCCGGTGCTGCAGCCGTTGAAGGACCGCGCGGAGCGCATCCTGAAGGACCTCGAGGAGCGCAAGACCACCGGTCTCGCCGCCATGGACCTGCTGGCCCAACTCGCGGCCGAGAAGGAGGCGGCGCTCGAGAAGGCCCGTGAGAGTGGCTTGGCGGCACGAGCCTTTGCGATCTATTGGACGTTGCGCGACGATGCGGCGTTGCAAGGGGCCGGCATCGAGGCCATGGAAATCGCCAGGGAGGCCGAGGCTCTGCTCAGCCGCTTCCCGAACGCTGCAGTCAATCCCGACGAACAACGTCGCTTCCGTGCTGCCCTCTACAAGCCGCTCCTCGCGCTTTCCCAGGACGAGCGCGCCCGCGTCGTCGACCTGGTGGTCAAGTTGCTGCTGACGGAGGGTGAATGATGAAGTCCGGCGGTGCAGCGCATCGCGACTCCCGAGTGAAAAGGAGTACAGGGCCCGGAAAAGGCTCGCTCTATCCGGCTCAGGAGCTCAAGCGCCGTGCCATGGCCTGGGCGGTGACGCTGCGCGTCAACCCCAAGGTGATCCGGGTGCAGGAGATGCGCAGGAAGTGGGGGTCATGCTCCTCCGCGGGTACCGTCACCCTTGCATCCGATCTGGTCGGTCAGGATGAACGGTTCCAGGATTACGTGATCGTCCATGAACTGCTGCACCTCCGTTTCTCGACGCACGGCAGGATGTTCAAGGCGCTGATGAGCGCGCATGTGCCGGGGTGGCGTCGCTGGGAAGTGGCGCGACGCTGCAACGCCGACTGAAGGGGAACCGGCACGTGGATCCGAAACACCTCTTCGTGGATGAGCGCCTGAAAGGAGGCTGCGTCTACTGTGGTGGCCGACCTGATACCGTCGACCACGTGCCATCGCGCGTCTTCCTCGACGATCCGCTACCTGAGAACCTTCCGGTCGTCGAAGCCTGCCGGGAGTGCAACGGCGGCTTTTCGTTGGACGAGGAATATCTGGCGTGCCTGCTGGAGTGCGTCATGGCCGGCACGACCGAGTCCGAAAGGCTCGCGAGGAAAAAGGTCAAACGGGCTCTATCCAGGAACCCACGGCTAACCGCTCAATTGGAGGCGTGTCGCCTGGATGATCTCTTCGGTCACCTCTGGTGGCAGCCAGATGAAGCGCGAGTACGCAACGTCGTCATCAAGTTGGCGAAGGGACACGTCGCCTATGAATTGAGCGAGTCTTGGTACGACGAGCCTGACGATTACTCCGTTCGTGCATTTCCTGCGATGTCGGAGGCGGAGAGGCAGGAGTTCGAATGCATAGGGGGAGAAGTCCAGTGTTTATGGCCAGAGCTGGGAAGCCGCGCTTTCCTGCGTGCCTTGGGAAAATCCGTCCCTCCGGCCCAGGTCGGAGCGTGGCTGATCGTACAGCCAAGTCGTTATAGATATTCGGTCGACTGGCACTTCCTGTTCCCGTTCCTGGCCCATGCCCTGGGCACGCTGTCCGGGGCGATGGTGGC
>CALEJT010000009.1 GCA_937898685.1 uncultured Gammaproteobacteria bacterium
AGCTAAAGGTGGGTGTCCCATCCGACGTTCTAAAGGTGGATGTCCCATCCCAGTCCCGATATTTCATAACCTACGTTCCACAATAACAACAGAGGAGGCTGTAATGAAATTAAGAATTCTCAGCTTTACACTTTTAGTGCTTTTTACTTCCCCGTCATTCTCTCAAGTGCCCGATTACGGCTATTCATGGTGGGGACCACTCGCACAGTTCAATGCAAGCGCAATGCAGAATATTTGTATGACGACGGCAGTCGGAGGGGCTTGTACGAGCTGGGCTAGCTGGCTCCCTAATGTCGGCGCCGCAGCCGCTGAATACATTGGAAGCACCCACATCAATCCCGGTCTTGGCCCGAATGGTGAAGGAACAATTGTCCTAATTAATAGCTACTGGCCGACAATTCCTTACACCGGAGCAGCCTTAGGTCAGACATTATCTGGCGTTCAATGTGTGTCATTTGTTGGTAGCGCTCCTATTGTCACAGGGAACTGCAACAAATCGACTGTGCAGCCCGAGTTGTCTTACACGTATTTCAACGACCTTTTCTTCGATGCCCGGTATGACCCTATGGGGATGGCCAATTTCAACGACTTTGGGCTACTGGTAGTGCTTCATGAACTTGGCCACACCTTGGGATTCGGTCATAACAACACACCTATAAACTCATTTATGCAGGATCCCATACCTGACACGGCTTCTATCAACCTGCATGCATTAGAGATTAGCTGGATTCTCAGCAATATTTGAAAAAAACTTCATCACAGCTTCGGAGTAGAAAAGAGATGATCACAAGAATAATTCTCGGCTTATCCCTTCTCTTAGCGGCGGATTTCGCTGCCGCTCAGAATCAACTTGGTGAGGGGCCTCTTGATGTGGCACAAAGGAATAGTAGACTGCTCAAGACAGAGTTGGGTATGGTTCCAAGAACGCTAGAGGACCTTGTAGAGTCCTCACCAATTATCGTTCGAGGTAACTATGGGCAACTCCTTGATAGCCGGCTCGATCTCGGCGAAGGGAGGACAGTGGAAGAGCTAGCACAACAGCTTGACCTCCCACTTGAAACCATCGAAGGGATTGGCATTCCAATATCCTCGCATCAATTCAATGTAAGCGAGGTAATTAAGGATTCTGGGCTTTTGGATGAACGCGACCCATTCTTAGAGGTCGAGTTCGCAGAAGATCCGAACGCTTATGACCTCTTCCCTTGGCTAAGGGAGTTTAGAGAGGGGGAGCATTTATTGTTCGTAGATGTTGCCAGCACAGGCGCCTTCTACCTTCGCGGTCAAATCTTTGACATGAAGCTCATTAATGGGCGCTATGTTTTTCGGTACGGTCCTAATGCCGAGGAGTCGATTGCATTTGGATCCGAGGACGCACCGAATTTTCTGCGAGAAATTAGAAGACTTGCAGAACAGGAATAATATTCGCTTGTAATTCTTCCTTATAGGGTAAAGCGGAGTACATTTCGTGGCCCGCTTTACCCATGTTAGCGCACTGAGTTCCTCAACGGCCTAAGATGAACCTGGGTATACAGTGCGCTTTTTCCCGAGCCTTTAGGTCCGAACACAACATCTATTTATCCGTGAAACATTTGACGCCATTGGTCAGTCCCAAGGAAGTATTTCTCTAGCTGACCGGCTTCTTCTGCAACACGCTCTCCTATCTCTATGTTGCGTAGAATTTCCAACTTAGGTGTGCGCATATCTTGGAAACCATCTCGAGTTTTTACATTGTTTCAGTGCACCACTTTTTTGCTCTTAACCCCATCCTCCATCTCCCTCTGCGTAATCTCCACCACGAGACTTTCCTCGTGTAGTTGCCGCGCCGCTTCGACGCGCTCGGCTTCCTCCGCCTGGCGCACCTTCTCGGCGTCGTCCTGAAACAGTTCGGCGTTCAGCGAGAGCTGACGGGTGAGGTGGTTCTTCAGGCGGTCGACGACGCAGGTCATGACCTCCAGCGTCTGGCTCAGTTGTTCGAGCGTCATCAGCGCCTGCTCGGCGTTTTCTTCGAATTCGGTTTTATCGGTTGCCATGTAGGCGTTCCTCTGCAGTGAGTGGTGGTACTGCTGTCTACTGCGTTGCGTGGTGCGTACTAATGTTCGTTAACATCGAAAAAGGCCGGCAGTGAGCCGGCCTCTTGTTGATCAATCCCAGCTCAGGGCGCCGCCCGTCTGATACTCGATCACGCGCGTTTCGAAGAAGTTCTTCTCCTTGCGCAGGTCCATGATCTCGCTCATCCACGGGAAGGGGTTCTGCGCGCCGGGGAACTGTTCCTTCAGGCCGATCTGTACGAGACGGCGGTTGGCGATGAACTGCAGATACTCTTCCATCATCACGGCGTTCATGCCGAGCACACCGCGCGGCATGGTGTCGCGGGCGTAGTCGATTTCGAGCTGCGTGGCTTCCAGGATCATCTGCGTCGCAGCCTGTTTCATTTCGTCGTTCCACAGGTGCGGGTTCTCGAGCTTGATCTGGTTGATCATGTCGATGCCGAAGTTCAGGTGCATCGACTCGTCGCGCAGGATGTACTGGAACTGCTCGGAGGTGCCGGTCATCTTGTTGCGGCGGCCCATCGACAGAATCTGCGTGAAGCCGCAGTAGAAGAAGATACCTTCCATGCAGCAGTAGAACGCGATGAGGTTCTTGAGCAGCTGCTGGTCGGTTTCGACGGTACCGGTCTTGAAGTTCGGATCGGAGAGCTGACGCGTGTATTTGAGGCCCCAGCTGGCTTTCTTCGCCACGCTCGGCACCTCGTGATACATGTTGAAGATCTCGCCTTCATCCATGCCGAGCGATTCGATGCAGTACTGATAGGCGTGCGTGTGGATGGCTTCTTCGAAGGCCTGGCGCAGGATGTACTGACGGCACTCGGGGTTAGTGATCAGACGATAGATCGCCAGCACGAGGTTGTTGGCCACGAGCGAGTCGGCGGTGGAGAAGAAGCCGAGGCTGCGCTTGACGATGAGACGTTCGTCGGCGGTGAGGCCGTCGGGGTTTTTCCACAGCGCGACGTCGGCGTTCATGTTGATCTCTTGCGGCATCCAGTGGTTGGCGCAGCCGTCGAGATATTTCTGCCAGGCCCATTCGTACTTGAAGGGCACGAGCTGGTTGAGGTCGGCGCGGCAGTTGATCATGCGTTTCTGATCGACGGTGACGCGTTCGGCCGAGCCTTCGAGTTCGGCGAGACCTTCGCTCGGATCGAGTGCGTCGACGGCGGCCTTGGCCTGCGCCACCGGATCATTGGACACCGGTGCGGCAGGAGGGACGAAACGCGGCGCGGGGGCGTCGGCCGGTTCGATCTCATGCGCCACTGCAGTGGCAGCCGGGGCGGGAGCAGGCGCAGATGCTGCAGCGGCTACCGGTGCGGCAGGCGCAACCGGGGCAGCGGCAGGGGCGGCTGCTTGTACGGGAGCCGCAACGGGCGTCTCCTCGAGCTTGGCGCGAGCGGCGGCGTTGGCAGCAGCGTTGGTGCTGGCCGGCGTGTCGTCGCTGTAGAAATCGTCCCAGCTGAGCATGGCTTTTTCCTCTTTCGTATCTTTCTTCACTCTGCGTTCTTGTCTCGAATCATTCTGTATTTCTTGGTCTGCGGCGGCGCCGACTGCTCTGACTTCTCCTGTGAGCAGCCGGCACCGCTACAGGCCGCCGATTTATTGGCAGGCCTCGCAGTCCGGGTTGTCGATGGAGCAGGCCTTGGGTACTTCGGCGGGGCCGGCGGCCATGGCTTCATCGATGGTGGCGGACACCTTGTTCAGCGTGCCGGTAGCCACCGTGCTCTTCTCGGCGCTGGTAGCGGCCAGCGCGCGCAGGTAGTAGGTGGTCTTCAGACCGCGCAGCCAGGCCATGCGATAGGTGATGTCGAGCTTCTTACCGTTGGCTTCGGCGATGTACAGGTTGAGCGACTGCGCCTGGTCGATCCATTTCTGGCGACGGCTGGCGGCGTCGACCAACCAGCGCGGGTTGATCTCGAACGCGGTGGAGTAGAGCACCTTGAGGTCGGCCGGAATGCGATCGATCTTCTGCACGCTGCCCTCGTAGTACTTGAGGTCGTTGAGCATCACCGCATCCCACAGGCCACGCTCCTTCAGATCGCGGATCAGGTAGGGGTTCACCACCGTGAATTCACCGGAGAGGTTCGATTTCACGTACAGGTTCTGGTAGGTGGGCTCGATGCTCTGCGATACGCCGGTGATGTTGGCGATGGTGGCGGTGGGGGCGATCGCCATCACGTTGGAGTTGCGCATGCCGTGCTTCTGCACGCGGGCGCGCAGCGAATCCCAGTCGAGCGTGCGCGAGGTGTCGATGTCGAGGTATTGCGCACCACGTTCTTCACGCAACAGTTCCAGCGAGTCGATCGGCAGGATGCCGCGATCCCACAGCGAACCCTTGTAGGTTTCGTAGGTGCCGCGCTCTTCGGCCAGCATGCTGGAGGCTTCGATGGCGTAGTAGCTGATGAGCTCCATCGAGCGATCGGCGAATTCCACCGCGGCTTCGGAAGCGTAGGGGATCTTCTGCACGTAGAGCGCATCCTGGAAGCCCATCAGACCCAGGCCCACCGGACGGTGCTTGAGGTTGGAGTTCTTCGCCTGCGGCACCGAGTAGTAGTTGATGTCGATGACGTTGTCCAACATGCGCACGGCGGTGTGGATGGTCTTGCGCAGCTTCTCGCGATCGAGGCCCTGCGGCGTGATGTGCTTGACCAGGTTGATCGAGCCGAGGTTGCACACGGCGATCTCGTCCTTGCTGGTGTTGAGCGTGATCTCGGTGCAGAGGTTGGACGAGTGCACGGTGCCGACGTGCTGCTGCGGCGAGCGCACGTTGCAGGAGTCCTTGAACGTGATCCACGGATGGCCGGTTTCGAACAGCATGCTGAGCATCTTGCGCCACAGTGCCTTCGCTTCGACCACCTTGTAGATGTACATCTGACCGGCGCGGGCTTTTGCTTCGTATTCCAGGTATTTCTCTTCGAAGGCGCGGCCGTGCAGTTCGTGCAGCTCGGGCACTTCGTTGGGCGAGAACAGGGTCCATTCGCCGTCTTCGAAGACGCGCTTCATGAAGAGGTCGGGGATCCAGTTGGCGGTGTTCATGTCGTGCGTACGACGACGGTCGTCACCGGTGTTCTTGCGCAGTTCCAGGAACTCTTCGATGTCGAGGTGCCAGGTTTCGAGGTAGGCACAGACGGCGCCCTTGCGCTTGCCGCCCTGGTTCACGGCGACGGCGGTGTCGTTCACCACTTTGAGGAAGGGCACCACACCCTGGCTCTTGCCGTTGGTGCCCTTGATGTAGGCGCCGAGGGCGCGTACCGGCGTCCAGTCGTTGCCGAGACCGCCAGCGAACTTGCTCAGCATGGCGTTGTCGTGGATGGCGCCATAGATGCCGCTGAGGTCGTCGGGCACGGTGGTGAGGAAGCAGGAGCTGAGCTGCGGACGCAGGGTGCCGGCGTTGAACAGCTGCGGCGTGCTCACCATGTAGTCGAAGCTGGAGAGCAGGTTGTAGAACTCGATGGCGCGGCCTTCGCGGTCGGCTTCGTTCTTGGCCAGGCCCATGGCGACGCGCATGAAGAAGAACTGCGGCAGCTCGAAGCGGATGCCGTTGCTGTGCAGGAAGTAGCGGTCGTAGAGGGTCTGCAGGCCGAGGTAGGTGAACTGGTCGTCGCGTTCGGCGCGCAGGGCTTCGCCGAGACGGGCGAGGTCGTAGTTCAGAAGATCGGGGTCGAGCAGTTCCAGCTCCACGCCTTTTTCGACGTAGGTGCGCAGGGTGGCGGGATAGCGGTAGTGCATCTCGCTCTGGGTGGCGCTCTGGGTGACGCCGAGGAAGCTCAACGCTTCGCTGCGCAGGCTGTCCATCAGAAGACGCGCGGCGACGTAGCTGTAGTTCGGTTCGCTTTCGACGTGGGCGCGGGCGGTCATCACCACGGAAACGCGCACGTCCTTGATGTTCACGCCGCTGTAGAGGTTCTTCAGGGCTTCCTGGAACAGTTTTTCGTTGTCGACCCCTTCGAGGCCTTCGCAGGCTTCACGCACGATGGTGCGCAGACGGTGGGTGTCGAGCGGCTTCTGGGTGCCGTCTTCCATGGTGACGAGCAGGTCGGGGCGCTCGGGTTCGCGCTGCTGCTGCGTCTCGCGCTCGCGGGCGCGCTCGTTGCGGTAGATCACGTAGCTGCGCGCCACCTTGTGCTCGCCCGAGCGCATCAGGTGCAGTTCGACCTGGTCCTGGATTTCTTCGATGTGGATGCTGCCGCCGGAGGGCATGCGGCGTTTGAAGGTCTGGGTGATCTCGTCGGTCAGACGGGCGACGGTTTCGTGGACGCGCGAGGAAGCCGCGGCGACACCGCCTTCGACCGCCAGGTAGGCCTTGGTGATGGCCACGGTGATCTTGGTGGGGTCGTAGGGAACGACGGCGCCGTTGCGCTTGATGACGCGCAGCTGGCCGGGGGCCATGGTGCTGATGGAGTCATCGGCGGCGGGGACGGTGCGCGCTGCTGGGCTGCTGGGCTGGTAGCTGGGTTCGGTGTGCATTGGAGGCTCCGTGCTGTATTCGTTTTTTCTTGTCGTGTGATTCGTTGCTGCTTCGACCTTCCGCTTCGAGCGGCTTTCGTTTTTGTATGACCACAATATCTAGTGGTCGTTCACCGGAGGAAAAAACGCCCTGCAGCGGCTGAAACCGCCCAGCGTCTACCGGTGAAAAGTCTGGGAGAAGGCGTGAAGGACTACTGACGGCCTTTGAGGCGCGTCGCTGCATTACCCTCTCCTCAAGCCCGGCCCTCTGCGGGGCCGGTGGTACTGCTGTCTCGTGTTGCGCGGTTCGGAGCCGCGTCGTCTTGTCACCTTGGCCGCGATGTCGTGCACCGCTGTAGTGGCTTCCATGCGGGCTGGTGGGAGCCCGGTTTTTCCCACTTGGCCGGAGCAGCTGGCCGGCGATCGTGTCACTTTCTCTGCACTGGCCCGGCACCCTGCGGGGGCGGGCGACCTGGCTGCCCGTCGTACGGGAAGCTGGCCAGAGGGACACAAGATATTGGGAAAGAATGTATGGGGCGCACTATATCGGGGGTGTTTTTTTGTGACAAGGGGTATTTCTTGTGAATTTGAGGTGGATAAGTGGGCACTCATCTGGGGATAAGTTCGGTATAAGCCAGGGATAACTCAAACTGCGATCCGGGCCGCATTTTCTGAGGAAGGGGACAGCCACTTTCGTGCCAACTTTGCGGGGAGGGACAGTCACCTTGTAGGGGGCGCTTGATGGGACACTCACCTTCGCGTCCATCGAAAGGTGAGTGTCCCCTCCCAGAACGAAGGTGGCTGTCCCCTGTTGCTGGGTGAGTGTCCCCTTCTGCAAAACGCTCTTGGAAAAGCGTCGATAAGTTGAAGGACGACACGTTGCAGCGCTGTTGTGTCAGTGTGTCAGAGGCGCGCGAAACCCTGTGATTTTCAGGCTTTGGCGTTATCGGGGTGACCACAAGATATTGTGGTCAATTGTGTGAAATTCCGATCGGAATCAGGCGGGAAAGAGGCGCAGGTGCTGGTTGCTGAGGCGCAGGTTGACCTCGGCGCCGTGCGGCAGACCGGCGAGCGCTTCGTCGTGGCTGGTGAGGACGGAACCATCGCTCAGACGCAGCGTGGTCTGGGTGTAGGTGCCGATGAACTGCTGGTTCTCGATGCGCGCCACTGCACCACCGGCGGGACTGTAGTGCACATTCCAGGGGCGCAGCAGCAGTTGCACGGCGCGGCCTTCGGCATGCCACTCGGGATGCGGCTTTTCCAGTTCCACTTCGCCGAGCAGGGTCTGCACGCGTGTCGGGCTGAGCAGCGTGGCGCGCAGGAATTGTCCGTGCGAGACGAAGGCGGCCACTTCGGGCGACACCGGCTCATGGAACAACTGGTGCGGGGGGGCCCATTGCAGAAGCTTGCCGCCCGACATCACGCCGATCACGTCGCTCATCGTGAATGCTTCGTTCTGATCGTGCGTGACGAGAATCGCCGTGGTCTGGTGCTTGCGCAGGATGTCGCGCACTTCGAGGCTGAGCGCGCGGCGCAGTTCGGTGTCGAGATTCGAGAAGGGTTCGTCGAGCAACAACAGCTTCGGACGCGGCGCCAAGGCACGCGCCAGCGCGATGCGTTGCTGCTGTCCACCGGAAAGCTGATGCGGATAGAGAGCCGCATATTCCTCGAGTCGGATCAGCGCGAGCAGTTGCGCGGTACGTTCGTTCTGTTCGTGTTTGCTCAGGCCATGCAGGCCGAAGGCGATGTTCTCGCGTACGGTGAGATGTGGAAACAGTGCGTAGTCCTGGAACACCATGCCGACCTGGCGTTTTTCCGGTGGCAGGTTGTGCGTGGGCGTGCTGAGCGTAAGGCCGGCGAGCTGGATGCTGCCCGAGTGGATCGGTTCGAGACCGGCGATGGCGCGCAGGGCAGTGGTCTTGCCGCAGCCGCTGGCGCCAAGCAGACAGGCGATGTGGCCTTGCTCGACCTCGAAGCTGAGGTCACGCAGCACTTCCTTGTCGCCGTAGCGGCACGTGATGCTGTCGATGCGTAGCCAGTGGCTCATGCCGGTGTCAGTGCCTCCTGCCTCAGCGGCAGAGCAGGAATTCCAGCAGCGCCTTCTGGGCGTGCAGGCGATTTTCCGCCTCGTCCCACACCACGGAATCGGGATGGTCGATCACTTCGGCTGCCACTTCTTCGCCGCGATGGGCGGGCAGGCAGTGCAGGAAGATGGCATCGCTGGCGGCGCGGCTCATGAGATCGGCCGTCACCTGATAGGCCGCGAAGGCTTCCTTGCGTTTCAGCTGTTCGCTTTCCTGGCCCATCGAAGCCCACACGTCGGTGGCGACGAGCGAGGCGCCTTTCACCGCTTCTTCCGGCTTGCGCACGATGCGGACGCGATCCTTGTTCGCTTCGAGCAGGGATGCCATCGGTTCATAGCCTTCGGGGCAGGCCACCACGAGTTCGAAGTCGAGCAACCGTGCAGCGTCGATGAAGCTGTTGCACATGTTGTTGCCGTCGCCGACCCAGCACACGGTCTTGCCGCTGATGTCACCGCGGTGTTCCTGATAGGTCTGCATGTCGGCCAGCAACTGGCAGGGGTGATGATCGTCGGTGAGCGCGTTGATCACCGGCACTTTCGATACGGCCGCCATGCGCTCGACTTTCGAATGTTCGAAGGTGCGCACCATGATGGCGTCGCACATGCTGGCGAGCACGCGCGTGGTGTCTTCGATCGGTTCGCCACGACCGAGCTGCGTGTCGTTGGGCGACAGGAAGATCGAGCCGCCGCCGAGTTGGATCATGGCGGTCTCGAAGGAAACGCGGGTACGTGTGGACGCTTTCTCGAACACCATCGCCAACGTGCGGTACTTGAGTACCTCGTGGCGCAGCCCGTTGCGCAGTTGTGTCTTCAGTTCGCTGGCGCGCTGAAGGAGCTGCTTGAGCTCGCTGGGGCTGAGATCGGTGAGTCTGAGAAAGTGTCTAACGGCCATGACAGAACTCCTGCACGAGCGTGACGACCGTCGCCGCCAGGAAGTCGGCTTCGGTCTGTGAAAGCACCAGAGGCGGCACCATGCGAATGGTGTTGCCGCTGGCGATGTTGATCAGCAAACCGCGCTCGCGGGCGCGAGTGGCGAGTTCGCCGCATTCCTTATCGAGTTCGATGCCGAGCATCAGGCCCTTGCCGCGGATTTCGCGGATGCCGGGCACGTTGGCCAAGTCGCGGCGGAAACGTTCGAGCAGATGAGCGCCGATACGTGCCGCGTTGCCGCAGAGATCTTCTTGTTCCAATGCTTTGTAAACCGCCAGACCTGCGGCGCAGGCGAGCGGGCTGCCACCGAAGGTGGAGCCGTGATGGCCGGGCTGGAACACGTTGGCGGCAGGACCGGCGGCCAGACAGGCGCCGATCGGGAAACCATTACCGAGACCTTTGGCGGTGGCCATGATGTCGGGACGCACACCTTCGTGCTGACACGCGAACCAAGCGCCGGTGCGACCGTTGCCGGTCTGAATCTCGTCGAGGATGAGCAGCAGGTTGTGCTTGTCGCAGATATCGCGCAGCGCCTTCACGAAGCCTGCCGCCGGCATGCGCACACCGCCTTCGCCCTGGATCGGTTCGGCGAGAATCGCGCAGATTTGCGGGTTGGCGGCGACGGCGGCTTCGACTGCGGCCACGTCGTTGTAGGGCACGCGCACGAACCCTTCGAGCAGCGGCGTGAAGCCTTCCTGATATTTCGGGCTGTGCGTGGCGGTGAGTGCGCCAAGCGTGCGGCCGTGGAAGGCGCCTTCGAACACCAGAATCGTCGGCAAACTCAGGCCACGCGCGTGACCGATCTTGCGCGCGAGTTTGAGCGAGGCTTCGATGGCTTCGGCGCCGGAGTTGCAGAAGAACACCTGCTCCATGCCGCTGCGGCGGCAGAGTTCGTTCGCGAGTTCTTCCTGCAGGGGAATGCGATAGAGGTTCGAGGTGTGAACGAGCGTGGCCACCTGCTGTTGGATGGCAGCGATGAAGCCGGGATGGCTATGGCCGAGGGCGTTTACGGCCACGCCCGCTACCGCGTCGAGGTAGCGTTTGCCGTCGCTGTCCACCAGGTAGCAGCCTTCGCCTTTGACGAAGGCGACCGGGGCCCGGCCGTAAGTGGTCATCAGCGTGGCGGGTATGCTCATCGGGCACGTTCCTTTCGTGGCGAATGTGGACGACTGCTCTTGCTTCGCGCCAACTTTGGGCGCTTTTCTCGAACTCCGAAAACGAAAAGGGCAGCCATGGGCCGCCCGAAGGCGGCGATTCTAGTGGAACAAGGCGGGGATGAAAAGCACCTGCGGCGATCCCGGAAAAGGCGGGTTTGTGGCGTCGTTTGGTCGGTATGTCGACGGTTTGGACCGGTTGCTGGAGCTCTTTCGTTGACGAAGCAGGTGCTGCGTGTGAGGTGTGTGTTACGCGGAGTCGGGCATGACTTGCGATCGAGACGGTGCGTAGGTTGGCGCCGAGCGCAGGCGAAGCCCGACGCGGGGGTATGACTTTGGGTCGTACGCCGCCGAGATGCGGCGAGATCGGAGTGAAGGTGGATTTGCGAGGAACTCTCTTCGCGGGGCTTGATGCTCACTTCGGGATCGCTGATGGAACGCAGCATCGCAAGCAGCTCGCACGTCCTGTCCTCGCCCCAGCAGACACTCCGCCACTGCAACTTGCTCGATCGCCAAGGATTGGGACCTTTTCTGTGAGCGGTGAATGAGAGGAAGAACAGTGGGTGCACCATTTGAAGTGCAACGCTGTTTCTGACATCGCTCGTTGGGCTTCGCCTGCGGCGCAGCGCCAACCTACACAGCCTGTCGCAGAACCGGCGCCCACCTACGTAATACCTGCGCTATAGTGCGCGCTTCCTCTGCTGTGGATGCTGTTCATGATCGACACCATCGAGCTCAGTCTGTTCGTCAGCCGCCTGGAAGCCATCTGCAATGAGATGGGCGTGGTGCTGCGGCGCAGTGCGTTCTCACCGAACATCAAGGATCGTCTCGATTTTTCCTGCGCCTTGTTCGATGCGCAGGGGCAGCTGTGCGCGCAGGCCGCGCACATTCCGGTGCATCTCGGCAGCATGGCCTATGCGATGGCGGACGTGGTGCAGGCCTTCGAGTGGCGGCACGGTGATACGGTGATTCTCAACGACCCCTTCAAGGGCGGGACGCATCTGCCGGACGTCACGCTGATCACGCCTGCCTTTCATGGCGATGAGTTGCTCGGCTTCGTGGTGAATCGTGCGCATCACGCCAACATCGGCTCCGACACGCCGGGCTCCATGCCGAATGCGAGTCGCCTCGAGGAAGAAGGCCTCCTGATCAGTCCGCAATACCTGGTGCGCGCCGGTGAATTGAATGCAGAGTTGTGTCGCAGGCTCGAGGCAGCATTGGGACTTGCGCCAGCGCAGCAAGTGCGCTTGCCCGGTGGCGATTTCACGGCGCAATACAGCGCGAATCAGGTGGGTGTTGAACGGCTGCTGGCGCTGGTGGAGCGACAAGGTGTGGCGGATTTCCGCGCGGCGCTTACCGCGCTGCAGGATTACGGCGAAGCATTGAGTCGAGCGGCGTTGGCGGATCTGCCAAAAGGTACATGGCAGTTCAGCGATGTGATGGACGACGATGGACAGGGCAATGCCGACATCGCGATTCGTCTGACGTTGAGCATCGATGAACAAGGGCTTTGTGCCGATTTTCACGGCACGGCACCGCAGGTGGCAGGCAACATCAATTGTCCGCTCGCGGTGACGGCGGCTGCGGTGTTTTACGTGCTGCGATGTTTGTTGCCCGAGCAGGCGCCGACTTGCGCGGGAGTGTTTCGTCCCCTGCGTCTGGTGGCAGAGCCGGGATCGCTCGTGCATGCGCGTCATCCGGCGGCAGTGGCGGCGGGCAATGTCGAAACCTCGATGCGTTTGGTCGACGTGATGTTGGGCGCACTGGCGCAGGCGCTGCCGGAACGTATTCCCGCGGCGAGCCAGGGCACGATGAACAACGTGGCGATGGGTGCACGCAGCGCGGCGCGGTCGTGGGATTACTACGAGACCTTGGCCGGTGGTTTGGGGGCGGGCCCCAACGGCCCGGGCATGAGCGCGGCACATGCGCACATGACCAATACGCTCAACACACCGGTGGAAAGTTTGGAACTGCACTATCCCCTGCGCGTACGCCGCTATGCCGTGCGTCACGGCAGCGGTGGTCAAGGACGACATCGCGGTGGTGATGGTCTCGTGCGCGAGTACGAATTTCTCGAACCGACAGTGGTGAGTCTGCTCACCGAACGGCGGCGTCATGCACCGTGGGGCCTGGCCGGTGGTAAGGCCGCGGCACCCGGACGCAATCTGCTCAATGGCGAACCCTTGCCGGCCAAGACGTCGTTCACCGCGCAGCCCGGTGATGTATTGACCCTCGAAACCCCAGGCGGCGGTGGATTTGGGTGAGCGCGGAAACGAGCGAGCCAACAGTTTGGCTCGCTCCCGCGCGAACGACGCGAGCTCTGCGAGCGGCTGG
>CALEJT010000010.1 GCA_937898685.1 uncultured Gammaproteobacteria bacterium
ACTGCAGCGCCTGCTGCTGTTCCTCAAGCTGTTGGCGGAAGGTGTGGGTGGCCAGACGGCAGTGCATCCGGGTTGTCTCGCGGGAGCCTTCATCTACGAGCTGTCGCAGTTCGATTCGGAGATGCGTGCACTCTTGATGCAGGGCGTGCTCCATTGGCGAGCGATGATCGTTACACGTTTGAAACAAATCATCCCCTTGTATCCACCGCGTACGGAAGTGGATGTGGACGTGCTGGGTGATATGTTCACCTCGGCGATCGAGGGCGGCATCATGTTGGCGCGTCTCTTCGACAGTAACCAACCTATCTCTCAGCAAGTACTGGCCTTTCGCACTCACATCCGTTTGTTGTTCGAACCCGATCTGCGCGGCTGAGCGACCACTTCATCGTCTCCTCACATTGCCGCCGTGCCTCGATCGGGTGCGGTGCAGAGTCTTCTACCCCAAAGCAGGGCATCTGGAATCCATGACGCTGTGGCCTCCGCGCGTTCGCCCTGCGCAAGTACCAACGAATTCAAGCAAAACGATCGATCCTGAATCGCGTCATGGCGTGGCACGTCGCTTGCTGTGCTTCTGAGGTTTTCAGCTCGTACCTGCAGAAGGTTCGAACAAGAGGAGGAAGCATGGTGTTACGTTCTTTGTTTGCCGCAGCGCCCTCGTTGTTGCAGCGCGGTTGTCTGAGTCTGGCGATCGGCTGCCTTTGGGTCACGAGCGCCTGGGCGCAGGACTACGAAGTCTTGATCCGCGGTGGTCGCATCGTCGATGGCACCGGCAATCCCTGGTATTACGGTGACGTCGCCGTCAACGACGGCAAGATCGCCGCCATCGGCAAGTTCGGTGATGCCGATGCCGCGCGCATCATCGATGCCACCGGCATGGTGGTTTCACCCGGCTTCATCGATCTGCACACGCACACCAACCTGCTCGGCAATCCGCTCGGACAAAGCAAGATCCGGCAGGGCGTGACGCTGGACGTGATGGGTGAGGGCGGCAGTGTCGCGCCGCGCGACGGTTTGCCGAACGATGGTGAACAGACCTGGACCACCTTCACCGAATACTTCGACCTGCTGGAGAAGCAGGGCATCGCGATGAACATCATCTCGCACGTCGGCGAAGGTCAGGTACGACGCGTGGTGAAGGGTTACGACCCGAGCCCCGCCACACCGGAAGAGCTCGAGAAGATGAAGGCGCTCGTCACGCGTTCACTGCGCGAGGGAGCGTGGGGCATCGTCAACATGTTCGAGAGTGGAGGTCCAGCCTACCCCGAAGAGACCCTGGCATTGGCGCAGGTGGTGGCTGATCACGGCAGTGTCTACTTCTCGCACATCGGCAGCGAAGGTTATGAGCAGGAGAAGGAACTGGCCTTTGCGATGCGCGTGGCCGAGGAAGTCGGTCTGCCGGTGCACATCCTGCATCTGAAGATTCGCGGAGAGGAACTGTGGCCGAAACTGCCGGAGCAGGTGGCGATGCTCAACGCCGCGCGCGAACGTGGCCTCGACATCACCGCGGACGTCTATCCCTACACGGCGATGAGTCATGGTTGGAATGCCAACTTTCCCGTATGGATGCGGGAGAAGGGGCCTGAGCAGTTCGCTGCCTATCTGAACGACTCGAGCTTGCGCGATCGCATCAAGAGTGATCCCGAGTTCATCGCCTTTTCGCAGGAACATGGCTGGTGGGAAGGCATCGCGATGTCGCGCGCACGCTCACCGGAGCTCAAGCAGTATGAAGGCCTGCGCGTGGCGGAAATCGCCAAACTGCGCGGTGAAGCCGATCCGGCTGATACCTTGATCAGTCTGATGGCGATCGAAGGTGGCAGCATCGGTGGTGTGTTCCACAACCAGGATGAAGCGAATGTACGGCTCGTGTTGTCGCAACCCTGGGTGGCGCCGGCGAGCGATGGTTCCGCGGTCGACCTCGACGTGCAAGGCGTGCCGCATCCACGCAGCTTCGGCACCAATGCCCGCGTGCTCGGCAAGTACGTGCGCGAGGAAAAACTGCTGACGCTCGAAGACGCGATTCGCAAGATGACGAGTCTGCCGGCGCAGATTCTGGGCTTGCGCGAACGCGGCCAACTCGCACCGGGCTTCGCTGCCGACATCGTGGTGTTCGACCCCGAAGTCGTGCGCGACACCAACAGCTTCGAACAGCCCAAGTCCTATGCCATCGGCGTGCCCTACGTGTTGGTGAACGGCGTGCTCGTGATCGAAGGGGGCGAGCCCACGGGGCAGTTGCCCGGCAAGGTGCTGCGCGGGCCGGCCTACGTGAAGGACGACTAGATCAACCGTAGCGCGGCGATCGTTTTTCGTAGAAGGCGGCGACGCCTTCGATGCGATCAGGCCCTTCGATGCAACGTTTGTAGAGCTCGATCTCGCGGCGATAACCGCTGACGAGATCGCTGCTCAGCGTGGCATTGAGTGCCTGCTTCACCTGACGGATTGCCAGCGGTGAAGCCGCCTTGATGCGGCGCGCAGCGTCGAGCGTCGTTTCCAGCAGCTCCGCCTGCGGCACCACCTTCGTCAACACACCCCACTGCAGGGCTTCCTCGGCAGAGAACACCGCGCCCGTCATACAGAGTTCCTTCGCACGGGCGAGCCCCACGGCCCGCGGCAACCACTGCGTGCCGAGTGCGCCGGGAATGAAACCCAACTTGGGTTCGGGGAAGCAGAAACGCGCCTCGGGACAGCCATAGGCGAAGTCGCAGTTCAACACCAGCTCCAAACCACCACCGAAGGCGGTGCCGTTGACGGCGGCGATCACGGGAATGGGGCAGTCGTGCATGGCGAGCATCATCTGCTCGAGCACGGCGTGTTGCCGCAGCCAAGTGTCGGTGCTGATGCCGTGACGTTCCTTGAGGTCGGCGCCGGCACAGAAGCTGAGTTCCCCACTGCCCGTCAGCACCACCACCTTGTATGGCGTGCTGTCGACGTAGAGCGCCTGCCAAAGCTCGAGCAGTTCCTTCGTCATCACCGTATCGAGCGCATTGCGTACGGCAGGCCGATGCAGGGTGAGCAGCAGGATGTCCTCGTCGACGACGCTGGGGACGAGAGTGGCGAATTGTCGGGTGTGCAAGGCAGTCATGACAGATTCCACGCATGAGTGAAGGCGTGGATTCTAAGAAAGAACTCAGCTCTGCGCGAAGGCCTTCTCCACCAGCGCCTCGATCGCCCACTGCCGCACCTTGCGCGCCTGCGCGTCGCTCAACTGCAGCACGTCCTTGCATACCACGTGCGACTCCGTGCCGAGCACGATCGCCAGCGCCCGGCAGAGCAGACGATAGTCCGCATCGCGCAGTTTCCTGCGCTGCGGCGCGAGCGCCGCCTCGATCAGCGGGGTGCGGCGGTTCTGCCGCAGCGGCACGCTGGTTGCGTCCTCGCTCGTGCTGGCACGCAGTGACTGACTGAGCATCGTGCGCAGCGCGGTTTCGTTGCGCCTGATCATTTCCTCGAAGGAGGCGTCGAGATGCTTCAGGCGTGCGACTGGATCGTCACCGACGCGCGCATCGGCATACAGCGTCGCAGGTTCCGGCGTATCGAGATCGAGCGCCGCCTCGAGCAGCAGCGCATCGATGTTCGGGAAATAACGATAGGCCGTGGCGCGCGACACCAAGGCCTCCGCCGCGACTTCTTCCAGCGTCAGGTTGCTGCGCGTCTGCAGCAATCGACGCGCCGCGAGCAGCAGATCCTTGCGCGTGCGATGACGCTGGTTGCTGCGACGGCCTGCTGCGGTGTTGCGACTCATGCCGCCTCCGCCGCAGGCGCACCCAGCTGCTGCAGGATGGCGGCGAGATCCAGCCACACGTTCTCACGCCGGATCTGCCCGTCCAGCGAGAACTCGAGCACGTGCAGCAAGCGGAAGGAGAGTGGACGGTCGTTGCCCTCGATGCCGAAGGGACGGCCGGGTGCGCGACCACTCCAGAGTGATTCGTCCACCATGAAGCTGTCGCCGTAATAGCGCCGAAGCGTCTTCACTTCGCCATGGCTCAGGTCCTGGAACAATGCTTCATAAAAGCGACGCGCACCGTCATGGCCGTAGGCGGGGCCGGTGGGCAGTCCAACGATGTCGTGCTCGACGTCATCGGTGAGCGTGGCGAGAACGCCTTCGACGTCGTCACGGGCTTCGTAGCCGAAGTGTTCATCCAATTTGCGATCCATCTCTGCGGGCGTGAGGGCCATGGCCGGTCTCCTTCTTGTTGAGATGCGAGGACTTTAATGAGACAAAAGTCTCATGTAAAGAGTCTTGTTGCATGTGGAGCGCGCGTGGCCGTGCGTGGGGAGAGGCTCAGGCGGAGCCGCATGCAGCGAGAAAGGTGCTGATTTCTGCGGTATTGCGAGGACGCACCAGACGTCGAACTTCGCGCCCGTCGTGCAGCAGGATGAGGGTGGGCCAGAGTTTCACAGCATAACTGCGGCCGAGACGCAGGCCCTTGCCGTCCTGGATGCGCAGATGGAGAAGGTCGGGTCGTTCCGCCAGCGCTGCGGCGATCGAGGGCGTTGCGGCGTGACAGATGCCGCAACCGTTGCTGCCGAACTCGAGCAGCAGCCAGCCGCGGGAAGCATCGAGATTGGCGCGCTCGGGCGCATCAAAGGAGTAGGGCGGCAACATACGGTTTCCTCACATTCAGCAGACCGTGCGTTGCCGCCGAGTTGCTGTGTCGTGTCAATCCAACAGTGCGCGCAGATCCGCGTTCACCGCTTCGGCCCAGAGTCTGTAGCCTTCGGGCGAAGGATGCAGACCATCGCTCATGATCGACGTCGGAATGGTGCCATCCGGCGCCAGGAAGATGTGGCCGATGTCCTTGTAGAACACCTTTTCGCCATCGTGCAGCCGGCTGATGATGCTGTTGATCTCGGCGATCTGTGGACGCAGGGGGCTATCCGGCGTCGCACGCGGGAATACACCGAGCAGCAGAATCTTCGCTTCGGGGAAATGACGCTGCAGTGACAGCACCACCGCACCGATGCCTTCTGCGATCTCTCCTGCAAGATGTGTGCGCGTGTTGTTGGTGCCGATCATCAACATAACCGCTTTCGGGTTGAACCCTTCGCCTTCTCCGTTGTCCAGACGATAGAGGACCCCTTGCGTGGTATCGCCGGCGATGCCGAAGTTGGCCACCTTGAGATCGCCGAAGTATTCGTCGAATACGGCTTTGCCGGCATAGGGACCGCTTTCGTTACGCCACCAGTCGGTAATCGAATCGCCCATGAACAACACGTCGATGTTGCCCGCCTGAGCCACTCGTTTGTTGTCTTCGTGCTTGGCCTGAAAGTTTGGCGAAAGATTGGGAATGATCGCGGTATTGACTGCATGAGGATCGATTTCGATCAGCCAGGGATAGGCGTCCACGATGGCCTTGTCGGCTGCGGGTAATTTGGCCTTGAAGTCGGCGACGAGTGCCTGCACATGCGCGAGCTCGGCTTCGCTTGGTCGCGGCATCACAACAGCGTCGGGTACTGGTGCCGGTGGAATTTGGCGTGGTTGCGCAATACCGGCGTTCATGAACGTCATACCGAGCAACAGACACAGACCGGAGCCGATCTTGTGCAGTCTGCCGGCGGAACGCTGCGGGCCGTGGCGATGGCTAAGGTGTAGGACAGGTGGCATTGGGAGTTCCTCGTTGTTGTTATTTGGTTGTGAGGTGAAGGTCGATTCTACCCGGCAAGATTTACATGGCCAGTGTAGGAATTTACTGCAATTTCGGGTCTTTGCCGCTCGAAAAATTTGGAGTTAAGCTTGCGCGCCGCGGACTTGCCCGGCTTCGAAAAGCTGGCAAGGAAAATGCAAAGCCTTGCTCAGGTTGGGCAGGTCCTGCGTCATGTCGTGTTGTGAGTACGGCTCTGCCGTGCATCAGGCACTGCAGGCCGTGTATTAACGCGTTCTACAAGGATACTAAGGTGAAACGTTGTTCGGCCTGGATACTTGTAACTTCTCTTCTGTCTTTGGTTGGCGCCCCTTACAGCTTGGGGGCGGAGGCAACCGCAACGGAGTCCGCTCCCGTTGAGCCTCCGCCATCCGTCCCTGCTACGGCTGATCCTGCTACGGAAGCTTCTGCGGAACAGATAGCTCCCGAGGATCATCCGCAGCTGACCCTGGCGCCTGCGATGAAACCCTTCGATCGCCAATGGTTGATCGATCATGCGCGGCAGCTCGCCACGCAGGAATTCAGCCCGAGGGTGATTCCAGAATCGAGCCCCCTCAGGCAGATGACCTACGACGAATACCGCGCCATCGTCTTCAATCCCAATTCGGCGATCTGGGCGCGGCAAGACCGCAACTTCATCGTCGAATTGTTCTATCCGGGGTTCATGTTCACGAACCCGATCCACTTGAACGTGGTGCAGGATGGCACCGCGCGCCGGGTGGAGTTCAGCCCCAGGGTGTTTTCGTTCTGGGGTGAACCCGCCATGAAATACCAGAATGAAATCGCCGATGGTTATTCCGGTTTCCGGCTGGCCTATCCACTCAACAAGGTGGATTCGGCGAGCGAGTTCCTGGTGTTCCAGGGCGCCAGTTATTTCCGTTCGCTCGGACGTGATCAGTTCTATGGCCTGTCCGCGCGTGGCCTCGCGGTGAATACGGCGCGACCGGAAGGTGAGGAATTTCCGTACTTCTCCGAATTCTGGATCGAAGAACCGCCGTCCGCCGCGCAGGAAATCGTGGTGCATGCCTTGCTGGAAAGTCAGTCGGTGACGGGCGCCTATACCTTCCGCGCCAAGCCGGGCGTGACCACCACGATCGACGTGGAAGCCTCTCTCTTCGCGCGCCGCGAGCTCACGCATTACGGTCTCGCGCCGCTGACCTCGATGTTCCTGTTCGATGCCACCAATCACACGCGCTTCGACGACTATCGCCCCGCAGTGCATGACTCGGATGGACTGTCCATCTGGAACACGAACGGTGAAAAGCTGTGGCGGCCGCTCGCCAACCCTCAGACCTTGCAGGTCTCCGCCTTCGTCGGTGCCAGTCCGCGCGGTTTCGGGCTGATGCAACGCAATCAGGCTTTCAGCGATTTCGAAGACAACGAAGCGCGTTACGAGAAACGGCCTTCGGTGTGGATCGAACCGCTGGGGCAGTGGGGCGAAGGCCACGTGCAGTTGGTCGAGATTCCTGCCGACGAAGAGATCTACGACAACATCGTCGCCTTCTGGCAGCCGGCGCAGCCGCTGAAGCCGGGTACGCCGTTGACGCTGTCCTACCGCATGCATTGGGGGCGCGATCTGCCCGAGCCCAGCGCCGAAGGCATCATAGTCGACACGCGCCAGGGCGCAGTCCCGCGCGCCAACCGCGTGAGTGAAACGGAACGAGTGTTCTCGGTGGACTTCCATGCCGCCGAGTTTCCGAGTGATCTCGAAGTGCACTTCACTTCGAGTGCGGGTGTGGTCACCGATGCACGCGGTGAGTACATCCAAAGTCGTGGGGTATACCGTGTTTATCTGAAGTTCGATCCTCAGCAGGAATCAGTGGCGGAGCTCAGAATGATGCTCACGCACGAAGGCAAGCAGTGGGGTGAGACATGGCTATACCGCTGGACACGCTAGCGCGCAATTCGACTCCTCCTCCCGCTCCCCTGGCGATGCCCGAGCAAGATCTCGGGGAAGCGCCTGCGAACGTGGAGTTTTCCTGGCAGGGCTGGCGCACCTTTTTCGCCCGGCTCCTCACCTTCGGTGGCGCCACCGCACTGACGGCCTATGCGGCGTACGAGATGTACCGCATCGTGTCGATCGTCGGTGTCACGTCACTGCAGTGGGTGATGCTGGCGTTGTTCGTGCTGACCTTCGCATGGATTTCGGTCAGCGCCACCGGTGCGCTTGCCGGCTTCTTCTTCGGACGCGGCCGCTACAAGGCGGCGAAGGATGCCAAGCCGCAGGGTCTCACCGTACTGCTCATGCCGGTCTACAACGAGGATCCCTCGCGCACGTTCTCGGCACTCTATGCCATGGGCACGGCGCTCGCCGAGCGCGGCCTGGGGCGGCACGTGGAACTCTTCGTCATTTCCGACACCACCGACCCCGCCAAGTGGATCCAGGAAACCACGGCCTATCACGCGCTGCGTGAAGCGCTCGCGGGCAAGGTCAGTGTGTGGTATCGCCGCCGCTTTAACAACGTCGGCAAGAAGGCCGGCAACGTCGAAGACTTCGTCACGCAGTGGGGCGCGCGCTACGACTACATGGTGGTGCTCGATGCCGACAGCCTGATGAGTGCCGATGCGCTCACCACCTTGATGTGCGAGATGGATGCCGATCCCTCCGTGGGCCTCTTGCAGACGCTGCCGCATCTGCAGGGCGGTCACTCGCTGTTCGCACGCCTGCAGCAGTTCGCGGGCGCCGTCTATGGCCCTGTCGTCGCGCGCGGCATCACCGCCTGGCAGGGCGATGACGGCAACTACTGGGGTCACAACGCCATCATCCGCGTGCGCGCCTTTGCCGCTGCCGCGGGGCTTCCGGTACTGCCCGGTAAGAAACCCTTCGGCGGCGCCATCATGTCGCACGACTTCGTGGAGGCGGCGCTGCTGCGTCGCGCCGGTTGGAGCGTGCGCATGCTGCCGGAGCTGCATGGTTCATGGGAGGAAAGTCCACCGACCTTGCTCGACATGGCCACGCGCGATAGACGCTGGGCCCAGGGCAACATGCAGCACATGGCAGTGCTCAGCGCCAAAGGATTGCGCTGGCCCAACCGCGTGCACATGGTGATCGGCGTGTTCAGCTATCTCGCCTCGCCGCTGTGGTTGTTGCTGATCAGCGCCGGTGTGCTCTTGACCTCGCAGATCGCCACCCAGCAGTTCCAGTATTTCTCCGAGGAATTCCAGCTCTTCCCCAACTGGCCGGTGTTCGACTCCGAACGCATGATCGCGCTGTTCGTCATCACGATGAGCGTATTGTTGTTCCCGAAATTCCTCGGCTATCTGCGCGCCTGCTTTAGTCGTGCCGCCCATCGGGCGAGTGGTGTGTTGGCACTGACCGTCAGCGTGCTGTTCGAAACCTTCATGTCGGTGTTCTACGCACCCGTGTGCATGCTGATCCATTCGCGTCAGGTGTGGGAAATCTTCAGTGGACAGGATTCGGGTTGGGAAGCGCAGTCGCGTGGACGTAGCTCGGTGCCGTGGGGACTCCTGATCCGCAAGCACAGTGGTCACACGCTCGCCGGCATTCTGCTCACGGTGGGACTCTACTGGGCCGCACCGCCGCTTCTGGCGTGGATGGCGCCGACCCTGGTGGGCCTGGTGCTGTCGATTCCGCTGTCGGCACTCAGTGGCAGCGAGTCCTTCGCCAAGGTGCTGTTCCGTCTGCATCTGCTGCGCATTCCGGAAGAGGTCGAACTGCCGGCGGAATTCCATCTGCGTGACGACTTCGAAGCGCGCCTGCAGGAACGTTTGCAGGACTGCTCGCTACGCAACTTCCTGCGCGATCCCGAAGCCCTGGCGCGTCACTGTCGCACCTTGCCGCCGCCGCGTCCGAGCACGCGCGGACACGTCGATCTCGATCGCGTGGCGGCGGAGTTGAAGTTGAAGGAAGCGAAGGATCTCGACGAGCTCTTGCACTGGTTGGAGCGCAAGGAGCTGTTGGCTCTGTTGCGCTCGCCGGATCTCTTGGGGTGTTTGCCGCGCTGCAACGAGCGTGAGAGCGAGGCGCGTCGCGATGTCACGCTGATGCAGGCGACCGCGTAGTAGTCGGAGCAGTACTCGGATCAGTCCGGCACGTAGGCCATCTGCAGACTACGGAAGGCGGTTTCGACGAAGTGGTCGGAATCGCCGTATTTGTCTTCGAATTCCGCCAGCGGCTTCTTCGCCACCACGTCATCCCAACCCATGCCAATGTTGAGTTCCTCTGCGAGCCAGAGGTGGAACTCCGTATACATGTTGCGCATGCGCAGGATGGCCGTGCCGTTGGTGACGGGGCCGTGGGCGGGCACCACCACCGTGTCCGCACTCACCACGTGACTCAGCTTGTCGTAGGCCTCCATCAAGGCGCCCATCCAGGCTCCCTGACGAATGTCGAGCACGGGCCAGCGGTCGGTGGTCACCGGGCCGCCCGCGATAAGGATGTCGAGCATCGGGAAGTACAAGAAGATGTCGCCGTTGGTGTGCGCAGCGGGCAGGTAGCCGTGAATGATTTCCTGGCCGGCGAACTTGAACTTGCCGTCGCTCTTCAAAATCTGCTTCGGAATGCCGGCGTCGGCGAGCGGGCCATAGCGACCTTCATAGGTCCAGGACATCACCGCATTGCGCAGGCAACGTGCCGTGTTTTCGTGCGCGATGATCACAGCGCCAGCGGCGCCCACGGTTTCGTTGGCGCCGGTCTGTTCCGGATGGAAGTGCGTGTTGATGAGCGTATGCACACGCTCCTGTGAGGTCGCTTCCTGCACTGCTCGCAGGAGCGCCGGTGTGTGCTCGGCCAGACCACTGTCGATCAACAGCGCGCCGTTCTCGTTCATGCCGGGAATCGTCACCGCGTTGCAGCCAGCGCCTTGGATGAGCTGCATGTAGCCGATGTCGGTGCGGGTGATCTCCGCTGCTGCCGTCTGTGCTTGCAGAGTGGGGCACAAGGGGGCTAGGGCGGCGGCCCCGAGAGCGCCGGCACTACGGCCAAGAAACTGCCGGCGGGTTTGAACCTGCTTCATCATGCTTTCTCGCTGATTCTCATTGATGGTCGAAGGAGCCGGGCACGAGCGCGGCAGCTTCGGCGGCGGGATCGAGCGGGAATACGCTCCACGGGTAATAGAAGGGCGGACCCACGTTGGGCCAGAACGGCGTGACGTCCAGTTCCACCTTCGCGCCGAGATTGCGCAAGAGCTCCGCCATCTTCAGGTTCGGCGGCTGACGCATCGCCAGGAAGGGCACGAAGCCACGGGCCATGGCGTAGTCGAGCGCGGTCAGACCATCGTGATCCTTGATGTCGATGTCGGCACCGAGACGCACCAGCGCTTCCACCACCTTGTCGTTGTTGGCGCGCACCGCGTAATGCAGCGGCGAGCCGCCACGCGTGCGCAGCAGGTGATGATGTACGGCGACGACGTTGAGATCGGCGCCCGCTGCGTGCAGCAACTCCAATGCTTCGACGAGCTGGGCCTGTTGCCCGCGTGCGCCGGCGAGTGCGGAGACGGGCGTCTGCAGGTCGGCCTGCGGTAGTGCGGCATCCGCACCGTGTTCCAGGAGCAGTTTGATGACTTCGAGATCACCGTTGCTGGCCGCGGCGATCAACGGCGTCGTACCACGCGCGAGGTTGTTGCCACGCTGTTTCGCGGGACGCATGAAGAGCTGCATGTTGGGATCGGCGCCACGCTCGAGCAGCGCACGCACGATGGCAAGGCCATCGTTTTCATTCAGCGGCTGGTTGGGACGTAGGCCGCTGACCTTGCGATTGTTGGCAACGGCAAAGAGTGGCGCCTGACCGAACACGTCCCACTGCTGCACGTCGGCACCAGCGTCGATCAATTGCTTGGCGATGTCCCAGCGCGCGTTGAGTATCGCGAGCAGGAGCGGCGAAACGCCGTCGGGATCGGGCTTGTCGAGATCGACACCGCTTTTGATCAGGACGTCGACGCAGGCGTTGCAACCTTCGCGCACGGCGTAGAGCAGCGGCGTGAAACCACCGCTGTCGAGATTCTTGGCGCGGCCTTCCTTCGTCAGATGGCGGCGATAGTCGCGCGCGATCGACTGCGCATTCAGATCGGCACCCTGCTTGATCAGATACGCCATCATTTCGGGATGACGCCGCGCAGAGGCCCACATCAGAGCGGTCTGTCCGCCCCAGCGTTCGACGGCGTTGACGTCGGCGCCCTTCTTGACGAGCAGCTCCGCGGCATCGACCTTGCCCGTGCGGGCGACGAGCATCAGGGCCGTCTGACCTTCGGGGTTCGGTGAGTCCACATCGGCGCCGGCATCGAGCAGAAGTTTGATGATGGCGGCGTCGCCGACTTCGGCGGCGAGCTGCATCGGGTTGGAACCGTAGCGGTTGCTGAGATTGGGATCGGCGCCGGCCTGCAAGAGAGCTCGCACGCGCTCGACGTCCTGCTCGTACACGGCGTAATGCAGCGCGGAACTGCCATCAGGTCCGCGCCACTGTACGGCTTCGCTTGCAGGAATGTCGGAAGACGGAGGATCGATGGCCAAAGCCGAGTGCGCCCCACACAGCGCAAGACTCAACAGGGCGGCGCGCAGTGGGCGCAGGCGCAACATGCTCAATCAGACCTCCGCGAACGGGCCGGTGCTGTCGGCGAACTTGTCCACGTGCACGCCGGCTTTTTCCAGCATGGTGTGGAGGATGCGCGCATGCGGCGTGTCCTGCGGATAGGCCAGGTGCTGACCACCCTTGATGCCACCGCCCTTGCCGACGAGCAGCTGTGGCAGCGGATCGTTGTTGTGCACGTCGCTGTTGCTCATGTTGCTGCCGAACAGAATGATGCTGTGGTCGAGCAGCGTGCCTTCGCCGTCTTCGATCTGGCCGAGACGCTCGGCGAACTTGGCGAAGCGTTCGGTGTGATAGCGCTGTACACGGATCAGACGTTCGAACTTCGAAGGATCGTTCTGGTGGTGCGACAGCGGATGGAAGGCTTCGTCCACACCTACCACGGGATATACGCGCATGCTGGCTTCCTTCACCATGCGCATCGAAGCGATGCGGGTCTGGTTGGTCTGCCAGGCGAGGGCAATCATCTCGAACTGGATGTCGAGCAGTTCGCCGAAATCATCCGGCGGACCGATCGGCGCTTCGGGCAGATGTTCGAGGCCACGTGCGCCTTCCTCGAGTTTTTGAATGCGGCGTTCGATTTCGCGTACGGAATCGAGATAGTCGGCCACGCGCACGCGGTCGGCGGCGTCGAGCTTGCGGTTCAGGCTCGCGGTGGCGTCCTTCACATAGTCGAGCAAGCTGGTGCTCTGCTGCAGGATGGCGATGCGCTCATCGTAGGTGTCGCCCTGACCGAACATCGTATAGAAGACGCGACGCGGGTTGCCTTCCATCGGCAGCGGTTGCAGCGGCGTGCGGTAGGACACGGCGCCACCGGGTTCGCCACACAGTTCGAGCGAAGGCAGCGGTGTTTCCTGACCGATGTAGCGTGCGGCGAGCTGGTCGGCGGTGACGCCGTTCAGGCCGTCGGCGCTGCGGTCGCGGTCGTTGGGGTTCACGCAGGAGAGCCAGGTTTCTTCGATGATGCCGTGCGGGTTGGTGCTTTCACCGCCCTTGTTGCGCAGGCCGCTCACGATGGTGACGTAGTCGCGCAGACCTTCGAGCGGTTCGAGGATCGGCGAGAAGGTGAAGTTGCGACCCGTCTGTTGCGGCACCCACGCGTGCATCACGGCGCCGTGCGGGAAGTAGACGTAACCGAGGCGCGTCTTCGGCGCAGCAGCAGTCTGCGCCAGTGCGGTGGAGGCCGGAATCATGGCGTCGAGCAAAGGCAAACCCAGTGCGATACCGGCGCCCCGCAGGACGGTCCGGCGCGAGAGATGCTTCTTGCTGATGAACATGTCAGAGCCCTCCTGTTTGAAGCGTTACCTGCTGTGCAGGTGTTTCTGTTTCGGTCGCGCTCAGGCCTTCGCGCATGCGGAAGGCCTCGCTGGCGACGATTTCATAGACGATGCTTTCGAAGCGGTTACCGTTGGCCTCGGCCTTGCGCACGATCTCGCGCACGGTGGGCATGTCACGCCAGGTGAGTTCACGGCCCAGACCATAGGTCATCAGGTTTTCCGTGAGCGTCTGTACGAACATGTCGCTGCGGGCGACGAGTGCCTCGCGCAGATCGGCCGGTCCATTGATGGCCTTGCCGTCGGGCAGCACGCCCGAGGCGTCGATGGCGGTGAGCGTGTCGCGGTCGTGCGTGCGGAACTGACCGACGGTGTCGAAGTTCTCGAGTGCCAGACCGAGCGGGTCCATCACGCCGTGACAGCCGAAGCAGGACGGATTAGCGCGATGCTGTTCGAGACGCTCACGCACGGTCTTGGCTGGGCCACCCCCACTGTTTTCGGGCAATGCCTCCACGTTCGGCGGCGGTGGCGAGGGCGGTGTGCCGAGGATGCGTTCCAGAATCCAGGCGCCACGCAACACCGGTGAAGTGCGGTTCGGGTTGGCGGTGAGCATCAGGATGGCGCCCTTGCCGAGCAGGCCGTAGCGCGCTTCGTCGTTCAGCTTCACCTTGCGGAAACGGCTGCCTTTGACGTCGTTGATGCCGTAGTGCATCGCCAAGCGCTCGTTGAGGAAGGTGTAATCCGCATCGAGCAGGGCAGTGACCGGCTGATCGCTGCGCAGCACGCTGTCGATGAAGAGACTCAACTCTTGCTTGAACAGCGGACGCGGGTCGAGGAAGTTGCTGGCGTAGGGGAAGAGGCCGCGGTTGGGCACGATCTCGTCGAGCTTCGACAGATGCAGCCACTGGAACGCGAAGTCGTCCACCAGCGTCTTGGCGCGCTCGTCGGCGAGCATGCGTTTGATCTGCGCCCGCAGCGTGGCTTCGTCACGCAGGCCGCCGGAGTTGGCGAGCTCGAGCAGTTCGTCGTCGGGGATGCTGCTCCACAGGAAGAACGACAGACGCGAGGCCAGCTCCAGATCGCTCAGCGCCAGTTTGTCGCCGGTGTCGCCACCGGTTTCGGCGCGGTAGATGAAGTGCGGGCTGACGAGAATCGCGCTCAGCGCTTCACGCACCCCGGTTTCGAAATCGGCACCGGCGCGGGCGCGCTCGTAGAAGGCGAGCAGCGGGGCCATGTCTTCGTCGGTGAGCGGACGGCGGAAGGCGCGCGTGGCGAGATTGCTGATGATCTGTTCGGCGCAACGCTGTTCTTCGGCCACTTCGCGCGGATAGCAGCTGAAGATGCGCTTGCGGCTTTCCGACTCGCTCATGCCGGCCACCTGCAGCGGACCGCGGATCTGCAGCGCATGCACACCATGGATACGGTCCTGACCACCTTCGAGCGCCGGAATCGGGGTGCGCTCGTCGCTTTCGCTGAAGCTGCGTTGGATGAAGGTGACGGTCACTTCGTGCTGACCGGCCTTGGCCGGGAAGCGGATGCGGCGCAGGCGATCATTGATCTGGGCTACGGCATCGTCCTGGATCTGGTCGATGGCCTTGTGGTCTTCTTCACCGCCGATGACGGTGCGGAAGATTTCTTCACCATCGAGCAGGGCGACGACCGTGTTCTCGAATTCCATGTTGGGCACTTCGCGCGCCAGGGCGAGGTCACCGATGGTGAGCTCGTATTCGCCGTCGGCCAGGAAGTTGTAGACCACGCTCATGCCACCCCGCGTGCCGAAGGGCATGCCCTGGTTGTGGCGCTGCTGCGTACCCGTGCCCGGCGTGCCGCGCGGCGGCAGCGAGATGATCATGTCGGCCACGTTGCCGTAGGTCTGCATGATCGGGATCGGGCGCGGGTCACCGATGGCATCGTGCGCGATGGTGCGGGCGGCGTTCAGATATTGGTCGATGAAGGCGGGGCTGACCTGCAGCGCTGTGGCGTTGTTGTCGTAGCCGCCCTTGAGATCATCCTGGGGCAGCAGGTTGCTGGCATCGATCTCGAGGCCCAGGAGGTCGCGAATGGCGTTCTGATATTCGCGGCGGTTGAGGCGGCGCAGCGGTACGCGACCGGCCGGTTGTCCTTCCACGGCAGCATCGAGCGTGTCGGCCAGCCAGGTGGCGAGCTTGGCCACTTCTTCATTGCTGGGACGATCCTGACCCGGCGGTGGCATCAGACCGCCACGCAGTTTGCGAATGACCTTTTCGAAGGTCTCCGCTTCCTGGTGCAGGGCGTTGGGATCGATCAGGTCGAAGGCCAATTCGCCGGCCCAGTCGGTGGCGTTGTGGCAGTCCATGCAGTACTGCTCGATCAGACCCCACTCTTGTTGGGATTGGGCCAGCGCGGGCACTGCAAGGGAACTCAACAGTACAGGAAGGGCACACAGGGTGCCGCGGACTTTGGGGAATGCTTGATTGCGCTTCATTCTCATTATTTCGTGCGCCTCGCCTTGCGCGTTCGAGGGCCGTGCTGCTTTCAGGTGAGGACCGATTGTGCAGTTGCCGAACTGCCTTGTCCATATAGCCGCAGCACAGTGTCACGCGCGTTTGCCCTACGTCATTTAGCCACTATGATTGCCCCAGCCCCTTGCTACCATCCCGCAAGGAAATTTCCCTCCAATACAAACAGTTACTGATGCGACCCACGCAGCAGATCTTTCGGGTACGCCGCGAATACAACATCTGGGTAGGCAATCAGACCCTGGAGGACTATGCGCTGCGCTTCACGGCGAAGAAGGCGCGCCGCTGGTCGATTGCCCACGTAGCCCAAACCGCTCTCGGTGCCACCGCCTTTCTTGCGCTCGAGGCGCTCGCCGCCACGGTGACGCTCAACTATGGCTTCACCAACGCGATGGCGGCGATGGCGGCCGTGGCAGTGGTGGTCTTCGTCACCGGGCTGCCCATCACCTATTACGCCGCCAAGCATGGCCTCGACATCGACCTCCTCACCCGCGGCGCCGGCTTCGGCTATCTCGGCTCCACCGTCACCTCTCTCATCTACGCCTCGTTCACCTTCATCTTCTTCGCCATCGAAGCCGCGATCCTGGCCTCCGCCTTGCAGGCACTGTTCGGGACTCCGCTGTGGCTGGGCTACGTGATCTGTGCGCTTGCGGTGGTGCCCATCGTCACGCATGGCATCACGGCGATCAGCAAGTTCCAGATCGGTACGCAGGGTTTTTGGTTGACCTTGCAGTTGTTGGCCTTGGTGCTGGTGGGCTTCTACGAATTCGACGAGGTGGGAGATTGGAGCCGTTATGCGCCGGCCACGCTGGCAGGAGGCAACGCCTTCAACCTGGCCTATTTCGGTGCGTGCTCGGCGATTCTGTTCGCGATGATGGCGCAGATCGGTGAGCAGGTGGACTACCTGCGCTTCATGCCACCGAAGACGGCAGACAACAAGCGCCAGTGGTGGTTCTGGCTGATCCTGGCCGGGCCGGGCTGGATCTTCATCGGCATGATCAAGATGTTGCTCGGCTCCTTCCTTGCCTATCTCGCCATTACGCGCGGCGCCGACCTGGAACAGGCGATCGATCCCACGTACATGTATCAGACGGTCTTCAACTACCTGACGCACTCACCGTCGCTGTCGCTGCTCCTGGCCGCAGGGATGGTCATCGTGTCGCAGATGAAGATCAACGTGACCAACGCCTACGCCGGCTCCATCGCCTGGTCGAATTTCTTCTCGCGTCTCACCCACAGTCATCCGGGGCGCGTGGTGTGGCTGGTGTTCAACGTCACCATCGCGCTGATCCTGATGGAACTCGGCATCTATCGCGCGCTCGAAGCCATCCTCGGTGTGTTCGCCATCGTGGCGGTGAGCTGGCTCGGTTGTCTGTCGGCCGACCTGATGATCAACAAACCCTTGGGACTCAGCCCTTCCTACGTCGAGTTCAAACGCGCGCATCTGTATGACATCAATCCCGTCGGCGTGGTGTCGATGACCCTCGCCTCCGCGCTCGGCATCATGGCCTACCTCGGCATCTTCGGGGCAACGCTGAGTCACCTCGCCCATTTCGTGAGCCTGCTGTGCTGTTTCGTCTGTGTGCCGCTGATCGCATGGAAGACCGGTGGACGCTTCTATCTGGCGCGACAGGAAGCGGACGCGGCACAGTGGGAAAAGCAGAACCTGATCGTCAGCTCGAATCCGGACAAGCAACGTCCCCAGCAAACCTGCTGCATCTGCGAGAACACCTTCGAGCAGGAAGACATGAGTCATTGCCCCGCCTATCAGGGGGCGATCTGTTCACTCTGCTGCACGCTCGACTCGCGCTGCATGGACAGCTGCAAGAACGAGGCGCGCTTCTCCGAACAGCTGCGGCGTTTTCTGCGGCCGCTCCTGCCGGAAGGCGTGACGCAACTCGTCAATCCACGTCTGGCGCAATTTCTCGGCATTCTCGTCACCGCCAACACGGTGAGCGCCGTACTCCTCGCCCTGGTCTATTACCAGATGCAGCCGGCCGATGCCGGCGACGTGGCACTGTTGCGTCATACCTTGGTGACGGTGTTCTTCATCTTCCTCATCGTCTCCGGTGTGATCTCGTGGTTGTTCCTGCTCGCGCACGAAAGCCGCATCGTGGCGCAGCAGGAAAGCTCGCGTCAGACGCTGCGTCTGATTCGCGAGATCGAAGCGCATCAGAAAACCGACCTGCAGCTGCAGCGCGCCAAGGAGCAGGCGGAGCGCGCCAACAGTGCCAAGAGTCGTTATCTCACCGGCATCAGTCACGAGCTGCGCACGCCGCTGCATGCGATTCTGGGTTATGCGCAGTTGCTGGCGCGGCGCCAGGACATGCCGCCGCAGCATCACAATGCGCTGCAGATCATCAAGCGCAGTGGTGAATATCTCGCCGACCTGATCGAAGGCCTGCTCGACATTTCCAAGATCGAAGCGGGACGTCTCGACATCTATCGCAATCACGTCAATCTGCCGGAAGTGATTCAGCAGTTGGAACTGATGTTCCGCGAGCAGGCGGCGGAGAAGGGCATCGACTTCAAGTGTCACATCCAGGGCAAGTTGCCCAACTACGTCATCACCGATGAAAAACGCTTGCGCCAGATTCTGATCAATCTGCTGTCGAATGCGATCAAGTACACGGAGAAGGGCAGCGTCGACTTCTACATTCGCTATCGCAACCAGGTGGCGGAGTTTTCCGTGGTCGATACCGGCGTGGGCATCAGCAGCAAGGATCTGCAGCGCATCCTCGATCCCTTCGAACGCGTGCGTGGTCCCGAAGTGCCCAACGTGCCGGGCACGGGGCTTGGGCTCACCATCGTCAAGCTGCTCACCGACATTCTCGGCGGCGAACTGCGCATCAAGAGCGAACCGGGCGTGGGCTCGACCTTCACCGTGTCCTTGATGTTCTCGTGGATCGAGAATCCGAAAGCCACGCAGCCTTCGCGTGTGATCACCGGCTACGAAGGCGAGCGCAAGTTGATCATCGTGGCCGATGACGAACCGATCCATCGTGGCCTGATCTTCGAACTCTTGAGTCCGCTCGGCTTCACCATCATCGAAGCGCGCGATGCGCAGAGCTGTCTCGATCTTCTGAAGGAAGTGCAGCCGGATCTCTTCCTGTTGGACGTCACCATGCCGGGCATGGATGGGCTCACCTTGGCGCAGGAGCTGCGTGAACTGGGCTATCTCGTGCCGATCGTGATGCTGTCGGCCGATGCGCGTGAGCAACATCGGCAGTTGGTCAAACCGCCTTACGACGATTACCTGGTCAAACCGCTCAACAACCAACAACTGTTGGAGCGCATCGGGCAGCTACTGAATCTGAATTGGCTCTACGGTGATACGCCGGCGCCGGAGCAGCCGCAACTCTCACCTCTATCCGGCAATCTCGCGCAGGTCCCCGATCATCCGCTCGTGCGTGAACTGCTCGCGCACGCGCAGATCGGCCATCCGAGTGGGGTGAATCAAAGTTTGGGTGCGCTGGAAGCGCAGGCCTTGGTCGATACCAACACGCTGGCGCATTTCCGCGAATTGGCACGGCGCATGGAATTCGAAAAATTGGCAGTGACATTGGAGAGTCTGGTGGCATGAACACGGGCAAACGTCATGAAGTGATCCTGGTGGTCGACGATTCCCCCGACACACTCAGCCTCGTCAACGAGACACTCGAACAGGCGGGATTCAACGTATTGGTTGCACTCGAGGGGAAACAGGCGCTGACCATCGCCAAGCGCATTCGTCCCGACATGATCCTGCTCGACGCGATCATGCCGCATCTCGATGGCTTCGATACCTGCCGTGCGCTCAAGCAGATTCCCGAGCTGTCCTCGATCCCGGTGATCTTCATGACCGGGCTCAGTGATACCGAAAGCGTGGTGCGCGGTCTGAAGGTCGGCGGCGTCGACTATCTCACCAAGCCGATCAATCCCGACGAGCTCGTCGCGCGCATGGAAGTGCATCTGGACAATGCGCGCATGACCAGCACCGCATGGCGCGCACTCGATTCCACCGGTCAATATCTGTTCTCGGTGAATGCGCAGGGCAAGGTGAGTTGGGCCACGCCGCAGACGCATGCGCTCTTCGCCAAGGCCAAGGCCACTTCGCTCTGGCGCGAGATCACCATGGCGCCGCAGCTCATTCGCTGGCTCGGTAAACATCCCACGCCCGGCGCTGCCATGCAGTTCGAAGAACTCGAATATCGTCTGGGCGTGGTCTACGTGCAGGATCTCGGTGGTGGTGAGAGCTTGCTGAAGTTGGTCGATCAGGTGGTGACGAGTGGTGACGTACAACTGCGCGAAAAACTCGATCTCACCGCACGCGAATCCGAAGTGCTCTACTGGATCAGCAACGGCAAGACCAACCGCGAGATCGCCGAGATCCTCGGCATGAGCCCGCGCACGGTCAACAAACACCTCGAACAGATCTTCCCCAAGCTCGGTGTCGAAAACCGCACCGCCGCGGCGCGTGTCGCACTGCAGGTGTTGCAGCAGGATTGAACGCGGAACTTCAGCGACACAAACCGCCACGCTGCTGCATGTGGAAATGATCCGCATGCGCCGCGTTGTAGTCGGGGCTGAGGACGGTGCCGAACACCTGGCAGCCGCCGCGCTTGACGGCGCGTAGAAACTCTCCTTCCGGTCCTTCTTTCCCATAGTCGCGGGTGACGCTGATGCGGCGGCCGTCGGCGAGGTCGAAGGCGGCGATGTCGATCGAAGTGGCGGTGGCGTGAGTGGAGAGCGCGCTGCTGCGGCCTCCCCGGATCGGGCGGCAGTTGTAGGTGCCGTAGTGGTGGATGCGCGTGACGTTGGTCTGTAGATATTGCGCTGCTGCGTTCTGCACGATGTGGCGTTCCCAGAGTCCGAGCGAGACCGCGAGCGGACAGCTCATCGGCACGTAGGACGGCACGTATTCGTAGTGGAAACGTTGCAGCGATACCGCATCGGGAATCGTGCACTGCGGTTCGGTGCGCAGCGCTAGAGGCGTGACGCGCAGTTGCGCTTCATTCAATACCGCCATGCAGGAGTCGAGGTTCTCCTGCAGACGGCGCACCTTGGCGGAAGTGGTGGGACCGAGCTCATGCGCGAGCGCCAGCGGCACCCAGGGCAGATATTGCGGATACCCGGTCTCCGCCCAGCGCAGCGTGCCGAGCGCGGCGAGCACCAGATGAAAGCTCAGCACCAGCCAGAGCCAGCAGGCAATCAGCGTCTTCATACGAGCGACTGTAGGCCAGGCGCATGCGCATGAACCTTGGCCGCTTCACAATCCTGGTCGCTGTTACGAGAGTGGGGCGATACGGAACTAGCGGTCAGGTCAGAAAGGTGGTGTCCGGGATGGACGAAGGCGCCGCGCGTCGATACTCTTGCCCCTCTTCGCACGAGCCCATCCTTATAAATAACAATAACGACAGGACTCACCCATGGCCTTCAAACGCATTCGTTCCGCAATCCTGGTTGCCTCGCTCGGCCTGAGCCTTGGTCAGAGCGTCATGGCCCAGACTTCCGAAGAATTGGCGCAAGCCGCCTCCAGCCGGGAATGGCTCACCTACGGTCACGACCTGGCGGAAACCCGTTTCAGCTTTCTGGATCAGATCAATGACAGCAACGTGTCGCGTCTCGGCGTGGCCTGGACCTTCGACACCGGCGAGGTGCGTGGTCACGAAGCGACGCCACTCGTCTACGACGGCGTGATGTATGCCACGCGTCCGTGGAGCAGCGTATTCGCGCTCGATGCGCGCACCGGCAGATTGCTGTGGAACTACGATCCCAAGGTCGACAAGAGCATGGGCTGGAAGGCCTGCTGCGACGTGGTCAACCGCGGTGTCGCGCTCTACGAAGGCAAGGTCTTCGTCGGTACCATCGATGGCCGCCTGATCGCGCTCGATGCGAAAACGGGCGAGGAAGTGTGGTCGGTGCTGACCGTCGATCCCGAGCGTCCCTACACCATCACCGGCGCCCCGCGCGTGATGGATGGCAAGGTGGTGATCGGCAACGGTGGTTCCGAACTCGGTGTGCGCGGTTACGTCACCGCCTACGACGCCAACACCGGTGAGCAGGTGTGGCGCTTCTGGGTGGTGCCGGGCAATCCCGCCGATGGTTTCGAAAATCCCGACGTCGAATTCGCCGCACAAACCTGGTTCGGCAACTGGTGGGAAGTGGGCGGTGGCGGTGCCTCGTGGGAGTCGATGATCTACGATCCCGAAGCGCGTCTGGTGTACGTCGGCACCGGTAACGGCTCGCCCTGGAGCCGCGAGCTGCGCAGCGCGGGGCAGGGCGACAATCTCTATCTCTCCTCGATCGTCGCGCTCGACGTCGATACCGGTCGTGTCGTGTGGTACTACCAGACCACGCCCGGCGACGATTGGGACTACACCGCAGTGCAGCCCTTGATGCTCACCGAGCTCGTCATCGATGGCGTCGAGCGCAAGGTGATCATGCAGGCGCCGAAGAACGGCTTCTTCTATGTGCTCGATCGTCTCACGGGTGAACTGCTTTCGGCCGAACCCTTCACCGAAGTCACCTGGGCTTCGGGCATCAGCAAGGAAACCGGACGCCCGATCGAAAATCCGCACGCACGCTACAAGGACTTCGTGACCACGGTATTGCCCGGTCCCGGTGGCGGTCACAACTGGCATCCGATGTCCTACAACCCGATCACGGGCCTCGTGTATTTCCCGACGCAGCAGGGCAGCCGCTTCAACTACGTGGCGGAGCCCGGCTTCGAACATCAGCCCGGTCGCTGGAACACGGGGGTATTGCTCGGCAACACTTCCGATCTGCCGCAGTTGCCGGAAAGCGAATACAAACCGGGCACCGGTCCGCGCAACCCGACACCCGGCGCCTTGCTGGCCTGGGATCCGATCAAGCAGGAGCCGCGTTGGCAGGTCAACTATCCGAACTCGGTCAATGGCGGCACGCTCACCACTGCGGGCAACCTGGTGCTGCATGGCACCTCGGAAGGTCACTTCATCGCGTACGCTGCCGACGATGGACGCAAACTGTGGGACGTCGATCTCGGCGTGGGCATGCTGGCGCCACCGATCACCTATGAGCTCGATGGCAAGCAATACATCTCGATCCTCGCCGGCTGGGGTGGCGCTTCTGGACTGTTCGGTGTGAATCCATCGGGTAAGTACAAGGCGGAAGGACGTCTGTGGACCTTCGTGCTGGACGGCGATCAGAACATCCAGCCCGTGCAGGGACAGCCGCTGCCCGAGCTGACTCCCGTCGCGTACAACGACGATCCCGCGGTGATCAAACTCGGCAGTGATCTCTTCGGTGAGCGTTGCGCCTTCTGTCATGGACGCAACGTGCAGGGTGGTGGCTCCATCGCGGATCTGCGCTATGCCTCGCCGGCCACCTACGACATCTTCCAGAACATCGTGCGTGGCGGTGCCTACGCCAGCATGGGGATGCCGAATCTCAGCCAATATCTCAGCGAGGAGGAAGTGGAAGCCATCAAGAACTACATCCTGTCGCGTCGCGCGGAATTGCTGCAGTAGCAGACAAGCTCTGCGCTGGCAGGTTCGAGCCCTCTTCCCTGTCGGGACGAGGGCTCGTTCGTTTCGGGATAAACGGAGCGGCGCTCCAGAATTGACCCATCCTCCCCACTGGCCCATGATGCGGCAACACGCGCACGCGGCCGGCCATGCGCGTCATCAATACACAACAATGCCCACTGCTCAGTCGCGCCGGTCCAAGGAGGGGATACATGCAGCCTTTCACCGCTCTACCTCGTAGTTTTTCCGGCGCCGTTCTCGCCACGTTCGCGTTCCTGCTCAGTGCCTGTTCACCGCAGGAACCGCCGGCACAGACACAGGCCACTCCCACCGTGCCCGCCGACGTCACCGAACCTGCACCCGTCGTATCGGATGCCGTCGTCTATGAAGGCGCGCGTCTCATCATCGGTGACGGTTCGCCGCCGATCGAGAACGGGCTCTTCATCGTGGAGAACGGTCGCTTCACCGTCGTGGGTGAGGCTGCTGCGGTGACCTTGCCGGCCGGCGCCCGTCGCGTCGATCTCAGCGGCAAGACCGTGATGCCCACCATCATCGACACACACGTGCATCTGAGCACCGAACGCGAAGCCTTGATCGAAGACCTGCGCAAACGCGCCACCTACGGTGTGAGCGCGGCGCTCAGCATGGGCATGGACAATACACCCGACGTATTCGCCGTGCGTGAGGAACGAGCTCCGGGCATCGCGCTCTATTTCACTGCCGGTCGTGGCATCACTTCACCCGAGCCCGGCCGCACCGAAGCCCCCCATTGGGTGACCACCGAAGAAGAAGCGCGCGCTGCCGTGCGTGAAGAAGCTGCACGCGGTGTCGACATCATCAAGATCTGGGTGGACGACAGGAATGGTCAGTACGACAAGCTGCCGGCCGAGCTCTATCGCGCCGTGATCGAAGAAGCCCATGCGGCAGGACTGCGGGTGGCTGCCCACATCTTTGCGCTGGAAGATGCCAAGGAACTCCTGCGTGCCGGCATCGATGTGTTCGCGCACGGCGTGCGCGATCAGGACATCGACGAGGAATTCATCAACATGATGCGTGATCGCTCCCACGTGGTGTTGATTCCCAACCTGCCGGCGCGTGGCATCGCCACCGATCTCGAATGGCTGCGCGGCACGATTCCCGATGCGCAACTGCAGCAATTGCTCGATGCGCCGACGGGGCAGGAAAACGTGATCACCGCCTTCGGCATTCAGGCGCGCAACCTGCAGCGTTTGAGTCAGGCCGGCGTGCGCATCACCGTGGGCACGGATGGCAATACACCCTGGGGCCCGCACATCGAAATGGAAGACATGGTGGCTGCCGGGATGAGTCCGATGAACGTGCTCACTGCGGCCACGCGCAACGGAGCCGAATTCCTCGGCCTCAACGATCGTGGCACGCTCGCCGCCGGCAAGGTGGCCGACTTCATCGTGCTCGACGCCAACCCGCTCGATGCCATCACCAACACGCGCCGCATCAACAGCGTCTATCTCGCTGGTGAAGAGGTGCAGCGCTGAGAACATCAGGACCTGGTGCAGACGCCGCGGTAACGCGGCGTTTGTATTTTGGGCGGGTGTGCGGCGCAGTGATGGGTGCTAATCGCGTCGGAAGATCCAATAACGTCCCCACAGAAAGCCATGCACCGCCACCAGCGGCAGCGCAGCCAACTTGCCGATCAACACGCTGTCGAGCGCGCTGACGGAAAGCTGCACGCAGGCGAGAGTCAGCAAGTAGTTCAGACCCACCACCACGCCATAGCGCACGACCGTCGCGTGTGAGTAGCGCGCTTGAAACGTGAGGCGTTGATGCAGGGTGTAGTTGAAGCCGAGCGCAATGACGAAGGCAATGGTCACCGCGATCTGGTAGTGCAGGCCCAAGGTGATGAGCAGCTGCATCGTGCCGACGTCGACGATCGCGGAAGCAATGCCGACGCCGACATAGATCAGAAACTGTTTGCGCATGCGCTAGTCTCGCGGAGGCGCTGAATTGTGCATCGTGCGTGGCAACACCCGTCGCGGCACGCTGGCGATGTCATAGGCGAGAAAGGCCAGGATGAACTGCACCCCCATCAGGAGCGGCAACACCGACAACATCACGGTGCCCATCGATGCCACCACTCCCACCCGGATCGAATGGATCCAGTTCACACCGCCGAAGATCAGTCCGAACAGCACCATGGCGAGTCCGAGGGGCAATTCGATCGAAGCGAGCGCCATGTCGCGCAGATAGTAGTTGTAGAAGATGCGTTTGCCGAAGTTGCGCAGATGTTTGAGCAGGAACTCCCCCGCCACGCGCGAGATCTTGAGGTTGCTGATCTCGTCGCCGTACTTGGCCGTCATCGGTACATCCAGCACCACGGCGCGTGCCACGTTCAGGCGAAAGAGCATGTCCGACTCGAAGAAATAGCGTTCGCTCAGCTTGTGCAGCGGAATGCGTCTGAGCACGTCGCAATGGATGGCGGTATAGCCGTTGGCCGGATCGAAGATGTCCCAGTATCCCGACGACAACTTGCTCAACAACGACAACAGTGAATTGCCGATGAGACGCACGATGGGCATCTCGTGCAGACCTTCGAGATCGAAGAAGCGGTTGCCCTTGGTGTAGTCGGCCTCGCCGTTGATGAGCGGGGCGACGAAAGACGGCATGAGCGCGGGATCCATCTGGCCATCGCCATCGATCTTGACGATGAGCTCCATGCCTTCTGCCAGCGCGGCGCGATAGCCGGTGATCACGGCACCGCCCACACCGAGGTTCTTGGGGTTGCGCAGCACCACCACACGGGGGTCCTTGCAGTGCTGTTCGATGAAGTCGCCGCTGCCTTCCGGACAGGCGTCGTCCACTGCATAGATGCGTTGGCATTCGGGGCCGACGCGTGCGATGACGTCGAGCACGTGCTGCGTGACCTTGTAGCAGGGAATCACCACAGCGATTTTGGGCGCAGCGCTGTCGATGGGGGACATGAAGTGCAGTTTTCCTTTTGCAGATGCTTCAGTCGTCAAGGTGGGAATGCTCCGGCGCCAAGGCGAACAGCGCGATCCCGCGCTGACGTGCGAGTTCATGGGCGTGCTGCAGCAGATATTCGCGCATCAGCCAACGCTGCCCTTGTGGCTCGGGTTCCTCATCCATGTTCCAGATCACGTAATCGATTCCTTCTTCCCGCAGGAATGCCGCCATCATCGCGAGGTCAGTGACCTGCGCGACTCGTGCGACGTGCGAGGGCGCATACCAGGCCACGAAATAGGGATCGCCGTGGAGCGTGGCACCCAAAGGGGAGTCCGGGTGATAGAGCACGCGGCTGCCTGGTGCTCTTTCGTTCACCACACTCGTCAGATGACGTTCGGGCAGATGATCCGCGATCAGCCGTTCTCTGCCTTCGGGCCAATAGGCGGTACTAGGCACGATGCCGTAGAAGCCGCTGATGCCAGGATAGAACCAGAGATTCAGCGTCAGACACAGTCCGCACACGCCGAGCGTAGTGATACGGCGCAAGGTGTTCTGCCGTTCCATGCCGAAGAGCAGCAGCCCAATGACCACGCTCGCCAGCGGCACCACCGGAAACAGATAACGCCAATACTGCGTAGCGGAAAACATCGTCAGACCGAAACCAAGCAGCGGCAGCAGCAGGAGCACGGCGTAGTGCGCGGCCGGGCCACGAAAGACGAGCAGCAAACCCAGTGGCAGCAGCGCGAGATATTGGAAGCCGGCGGCGAAATCGAGCCCTTCGTGATGCCGTGAGGTGGCGAAGAAGAGATTCCAATAGCTCTGCAGATTGAAACCGGTGAGCCAGCGCATGTCGCTGAAATCACTGCTCTCGTAGTAAGGCGACAGAAAGATCGAGTTGTAGAGCGGAAACACCGGATTGCCCGTCACGATCCAGGCGTTCACGTAGGAGTGCAGCGCGGCAATGCCGGCCAGCGCGATGAAGCACAGCAGTGCGAGATGACTGCCGGTATTCTGCTCTCGCCACTGTGACCACTGCAGCGGCCAATGACGGTAGAGCGCCGCCAGCACCATCAGGCCCCCGAGGACGATGCCCGGTAGCTTCGTGGCGGCGGCCAAGGCCGCTGCCGCCAGAATCCCGAGCAGGGTGGCGCTGTACCACAGATGCGACATGCGCAGCAGCAGGTACACCCCGCTCGTGGCGAGCACCGCCAGAAAGAGTTCGGTCTGCAGCGTGAGCAGCAAACTGCCGGTCATGGGCGTACTGAGGAAGAGAGCCAGACCGATGACGCAGGCGCACGGCGAAAGGCGTAGCCAATGCAGGATGCCCCAGAGTTGCTGGAGCAGGATGGCGAGGAAGCAGAAGTTGAGTGCTGCACGCGCATCGGCACCTGCCATCAGCGAGGCGATGGCGTGCAGGAGATCGACCGCAAAGGGCGCCACCGCCCACACCTGCGCGACCACATCGAAACTGGCGCGCTGCGCATAGTCCAGTTCCGTCCAGAGCCGCAGGTGCAGCACGTTGTCGTCGAAGAAGAGAGACGGGATCAGCGCATGACGCGCGATCAGTCCGATCAGCAGCAACAAACCCACGCAATAGTGGTACGGCAGCTCAGACAGGTAGGCATCGACGGCGGCGAGTTCGGCGCGCACTTCTTCCTGCATGCTTCGCCGTGTCCTCGTAGAGGCAAACACCAGCGCGAGTGGAAGCAACAACAGCAGCCAGTAGAGCGGCGCAACGTTCAGTGGAAAGTGCACCAGCACACTGAAGCAGGCCACGATCACGGTAAGACCACACAAGAGGGGCGGGCTGAGACCGAAGCGCCGTTGTATTGGCAACACAGCGCGCAGCACGAGATAGCCCAGGCTCCATGCGCTTGCGAAGAGCACGAGAGTAGCACCGCTCGCGAGAGGACCGGCGCCGATGAAGAGATAGAGCGCCAGCACGGCGATGAGGATCAGTGGCGCCCGTTCCTTGCGCCACCAGTAGCAAAGGCCCGCAGTGACAACGAAGCCCGCACTCCACCACAGGTGATCGCCGAGTACGGATCGAGACCAATAGAAGAGAGAAGTTTCTGCGTTGAAACCGATCCCAGATAGCACCAGTACCGCTGCCACGATGAGCAGTCCAGGCATGAGCTGATCGGCAGCAAGCGAGAGTTTCTGCATTCGACACGAGCCAAGCTAAAGGTCGGCAGTGTACGTAACTCCACCGGCGCTTGCATCTCAGCTCGTGCTAATAACTGTTGCTACTTGTAACAAATTGTAGGAATGGTTCGAAATTCTTCTTCGCTCAATCCTTTCGCTCGCGCAGGCACAGCGCCAGCAATACGGCGCCGAGAATCACGAAGCCACCGAAGTTCCACAACTGATGTTGCAGCTCATGCCACAGTGTGCCGGGAATGCCGTGGCCCTCATGAGCTTGGGCAAGGATGGGGGTGAGCAGGCTCAGGCCGGCGAGTCGTTTGAGCGAAGGGATGAGGCGGTAGAGGGTCATGCTGGGTCCTCGATCAAAGATGGGGGAATTGCGTACTGCCGGGCGCAGGGTCGATGCGGCGCAGGGCGGCAAGTGTGTCGTCGAGTCCTGCCGGTTCGAGCATGCCGTCCTGTACCAGGAAACGGACGACCTCATCGAGGCCGGTGCCGGTCTTGAGATTGGTGAATACGAAGGGGCGCTCACCACGCATGCGCATGGCGTCTGCCGCCATCACGTCGAGTGAGGCATTCACGAGCGGTGCGAGATCGGTCTTGTTGATCACGAGCAGGTCGGAGCGTGTGATGCCGGGGCCGCCCTTGCGTGGAATCTTGTCGCCGGCGGCCACGTCGATGACGTAGATGGTGAGATCCGATAGTTCCGGGCTGAAGGTGGCGCTGAGGTTGTCGCCACCACTTTCGACGAAGATCAGATCCAGTTCCGGATGACGCGCCTGCAGATCGGCGATGGCACCGAGATTCATCGAGGCATCTTCGCGGATCGCGGTATGCGGACAGCCGCCGGTTTCCACGCCGACTATGCGATCTTCCGGCAGTGCCTTGTGCCGCGTGAGGAATTGCGCGTCTTCCTTGGTGTAGATGTCGTTGGTGACGACGGCGATGTCGTAGTGATCGCGCATGGCGAGGCAGAGACAACGCAACAGTGCGGTCTTGCCCGAACCGACGGGACCGCCGACACCGACGCGCAGGGTTTGTTTGCGAATGCTCATCTGGGCCTCCTCAGGAGCGAAACAGTCGGGAGTACTGGGTTTCGTGATGCAGGCTCGCGAGCGCGAGTCCGGTCAAACTGGACCCGATCTCCTCATCGTCGAGTTGCTGCGCGCGTGCCACGCTGCGCATGACTTCTTCCTGCAAGCCATACAGCAGCGCCTGTGCCTGCGTCTGTCCCAGTGGCATCAGCTTGGTGGCGGCGAGCACCTGATTCTCGAGCCATATCCAGGCATAGGCGGCAGCGCAGTCCTGTGAGGAGATGTGCCAGTGCACGGCAGCGACGGCGAAAAGTGCGAGCAAGGTCGGTGGCCGAAGCACCGGCGGTTCGAGTCCGAACGATGGCAGCAGACGTGCCAGGGCCGCGCCGGTGGCGGTATCACCGAGACGCAGCTCCGCACTTTCTCGACAAGCAAGCAGGAGCGCATTCCATTGCTCGAGTGCCGCGAGATCGTTGGTAACTGCAGCCGCATGGCAGCGCAAGAGCAGCGGCAATTCCACGTGCGCGAGGCTGTGATGCAGTTGCTGTCGTAGCCACTCCTGCAAGGTCTCGGCATCGCTTACCCAAGCGAGATCCACCGCACCTTCCAAACCCTGCGAATAGGCGTAGGCGCCGACCGGCAGACTCGGGCTGCACAGATGCAGGAGCCGCAACAGGCGTTGCTGCGCCAGCAAGTCGTCAGTGATGGTGGGCATGGAGCAGCGAGTGACCGTGATGATGGTGATGGCCAGCGGCACCGTAGGCGCCGTTCTCCGGAATGAACACTGCCTGCTCGTGCACGACGTTCAGGCCGAGCAGTTGCAACAACTCTTCGAGCACGTGGTCGGGCAAGAGCCGTAACCAGCGTTCACCGAGTTGCAGCTTCACGTGGCGATTGCCGAGGTGATAACAGGCACGACTGAAGACCAGCCAATCGTTGCAGTAGGCCGTGACGACTTCTTCACAGGCACCTTCGACGACGAGATGTTTGCCGCAGGTGGTGCGCAGATATTCACCGACCATGAGCGGCGTGCCGCGCTCGAGAAAGATGCGCACTTCCTCGCCGTCGCTGCTGACGGTGCGCAAGCGACCGCGTTCGCGTTGTTCGTGAGTGAGCACGATCCGTGCATGCACGGGAACGTGACAGTGAGTGCCGAGGCGTTCGTGGATTTCGAGCATGGCGTCCTCAGAACAGCGTGTAGAGTTGGGCGAGCGGCAGTACGGTGGCGGGCTCGCAGCTCAGGAGCTCGCCGTTGGCGCGTACTTCGTAGGTTTGCGGGTCGACGGTGATCTGCGGCAGCCAGTCGTTGAGCTTCATGTCGCGCTTGCTGAGAGTGCGCGTGTTGCGACAGGCAACGAGCCTGCGCTTCAAACCCAGGCGTTCACGCAGATCACTCTCGGCAGCTGCAGCACTGGTGAAGGTGAGCGACAGCTCGTTCACCGCCTTGCCAAGCGCCCCGAACATGGGGCGGTAGTGCACGGGCTGCGGCGTGGGAATCGAAGCATTGGCATCGCCCATCGGCGCGGCTGCAATCAAACCGCCCTTGAGAATAAGCGCGGGCTTGATGCCGAAGAATGCGGGGCGCCACAGCACGAGGTCGGCCAGCTTGCCGGGTTCGATCGAACCCACTTCGTGGGCGATGCCGTGTGTGAGCGCGGGATTGATCGTGTATTTGGCGATGTAGCGTTTGACACGGAAATTGTCGGCATCGCTGCCTTCGTCTTCCGGCAGCGCGCCGCGCTGCACCTTCATCTTGTGCGCCGTCTGCCAGGTGCGCACGATCACTTCACCGACACGCCCCATCGCCTGTGAGTCCGAGGAGATCATGCTGAAGGCGCCGAGGTCGTGCAGGATGTCTTCCGCCGCGATGGTTTCCTTGCGAATGCGCGAGTCGGCGAAGGCCACGTCTTCGGGAATGTCGGGATCGAGATGGTGGCACACCATCAGCATGTCGAGATGCTCGTCCACCGTGTTGCGCGTGTAGGGCCGCGTGGGATTGGTGGAAGAGGGCAGCACGTTGGGAAAGGCGCAGGCCTTGATGATGTCGGGCGCATGCCCACCACCGGCACCTTCGGTGTGATAGGTGTGGATCACACGATTCTTGAATGCAGCGAGCGTGTCATCGACGAAGCCGGATTCATTCAGCGTGTCGGTATGAATCGCCACCTGCACGTCGTACTTTTCGGCCACCGCCAAGCAGCAGTCGATGGCGGCAGGCGTGGTGCCCCAGTCTTCATGCAATTTCAAACCACAGGCACCGGCCCTGAGTTGTTCTTCGAGGGCCTGCGGCAAACTGGCATTGCCCTTGCCGAGGAAACCGAAGTTCATCGGCAGATCGTCGGTGGCCTGCAACATGCGCTGCAGATTCCAGATGCCGGGCGTGCAGGTGGTGGCATTCGTGCCGGTGGCAGGACCCGTGCCGCCACCGATCATGGTGGTGACACCACTCATGAGCGCTTCGTCCACCTGCTGCGGGCAGATGAAGTGAATGTGCGCGTCGATGCCGCCCGCAGTGAGGATGCAACCTTCACCGGCGATGATTTCCGTACCAGGACCTACGTTGAGGTCGACACCGTCCTGCACATCGGGATTGCCCGCCTTGCCCAGACGCACGATGCGGCCGTGCTTGATGCCGACGTCGGCTTTGACGATGCCCCACCAGTCGACGACGAGCGCATTGGTGATGACGAGGTCCATCGCCTCCTCGTCGGTGGCCTGACTTTGTCCCATGCCATCGCGGATGACCTTGCCGCCGCCGAACTTCACTTCGTCGCCATAGCGAGTGAGGTCTTGTTCCACTTCAATCCAAAGTTCGGTGTCGGCAAGGCGTATGCGGTCCCCCGTGGTGGGGCCGAACATGGCGGCATAGGCTGCGCGATCGATCGTGGCCATCGTGAGTCCTCAGAGCTTGCCCATGACCTCGCCGCGAAAACCGTACACGGTGCGGCGGCCACCGAAGGGAACGAGTTCGATTTCACGACCTTGGCCTGGTTCGAAGCGCACCGCCGTTCCGGCTGCGATGTTGAGATGCATGCCGCGTGCGGCGTGACGATCGAAACGCAAGGCGGGATTCACTTCGGCGAAGTGATAGTGCGAGCCGACCTGCACCGGACGATCGCCGGTGTTTTCCACTCGCAATTTGAGTATCGGTTTACCGGCGTTGAGCTCGATCGAGCCCGGCCGTGTTTTGGTTTCGCCTGGAGTCATGATGAGTTCTCAGTTGATCGGGTCATGCACGGTGACGAGCTTCGTACCATCAGGAAAACTCGCCTCCACCTGCACTTCGTGAATCAGTTCGGGCACGCCGGGCATCACCTGATCCGCCCGTAACACCTGTTTGCCTTCATGCATCAGTTCGGCCACCGTCTTGCCGTCACGCGCGCCTTCGATGATGGCCATGCTGATCAGTGCCACCGCTTCCGGGTAGTTGAGTTTCAGGCCGCGCGCGAGGCGACGCTCGGCGAGCAGCGCGGCGGTGAAGAGCAGCAGTTTGTCCTTTTCGCGGGGCAGCAATTCCATCGGTGCGTTCCAGAATCAGGTGGACCAGATCGCGGGCAGGCACAGCGGCCGTTGCAGGAGCAAGGGCCGCAAAAGAGCCCACCAGGCGAGAAAGCAACGTCGCGCTTCCTGAGCGCAGCGGCCGAGATAGCGGCCGACGAGGAAACGATCGAGACGTCCTATGCGGCATTGCGCGTCTTGGCTGGTATTGGTTGCAGTGCGCAGTGCTTCGTAGGGAAGGGACGACAAGCTTTCTTCCGTGAAGGGGCCGGCAATGAAGAAGCCGGACACGGGTAAGCCTTGTAGGCCAGCCGTGCCGTAGAACAAAGCGGGTTCGTTCATGTCGAGCCGCAGGCATTCACTCAACACCGGTATTTCGTCGACGCTGAGCAGAAAGCGCTGCTGCAACTTGCCGGTGGTGAAGGGTTGCGCACTGGCGGGCAGGCCGAGCACGGCGAGATCCCAGCCGGCGAAGCGGGCACCGCGTGCGAGCCTCACTTGCGTATCCATACGCGCATGAGCTCCGGGATAGACGATGGTTTCCTGTGGAAACCATTCCAGGCTCGCACCGGCGGCAAGCGCGAGATGATTGTGTTGCTCCTGCAGCGTGCGGTCGGCGCGTGCGCCGTAGAAGCGGCCTGCACCGGGAGTGGTGCAAAGCACCTGCGATTCTTCTTCGAGTGTCAGATGGACATCGAGACGATCACCGGACACGAGTCCTCCTGGTGGATGCAGGAGATAAACGTGGGCGAGATCGCCGCCTTCGGGGTAGAAGGCGCGTTGCACGGCAAGAGGGCCACGATGCCGGTTCTCCACCAGACGACAACCACGCGCGGACCGGCGAAAGCGCAGCGAGAGCTGAGCGGGCCAGCGCGAGGGGGCGGTGGAAGTGGTGAGATGGAAAGCCGAGTTCATCGAGCACTATGCATGTTCTTATCCGCGCATCCCGCACGGTGGAGACGATACTAGCGAGGAGAGGTTCAGCGCCTAGTGGTCAAATGACGTAGGCGCTGCGCAGCTATACCGACAGGTATTCCTTGATCAGCGCGTCGGTGAGCTCGGGCATGGCACCGCTGGCAACGACGCGGCCCTTTTCCATCAGACGAAACTCCTTGCCCACACGGCGTGCGAAGCCGAGTTTCTGTTCCACCAAAATCACGGTGAGGCCTTCGGCATTGAGTTGCATGATGACGTCGCCGATCTGACTGACGATGTTGGGCTGGATCCCTTCGTTGGGTTCGTCGAGGATGAGTACCGAAGGTTCGAGCACCAGGGCGCGGGCGATGGCGAGCTGCTGTTGCTGCCCACCGGAAAGATCGCCGCCGCGACGATGCAGCATGGACTTCAGCACGGGGAAGAGCTCGTAGATGCGCTCCGGAATCTGTGGCACTTTCTCGCCACGGCGCTTCATGCCGATCGGCAAACCGAGGCGCAGGTTTTCCTCCACGGTCAGTAGCGGAAAGATGTCGCGCCCCTGTGGGACGTAGCCGATGCCGAGCACGGCGCGCTCGTGCGCAGCGCGTGTGTGCAAAGGTTCGCCATTCAGCAGGATCTCGCCGCTCTTGAGCGGCAGAAGTCCCATCAGGCATTTCAACAGGGTGGTCTTGCCCACGCCGTTGCGGCCCATGATGCAGGTACAGGAGCCGGGCGGAATCTCGAGGTCGAGATCCCACAGGATCTGCGTGCCGCCGTAGAGTTGATTCACCTTGCGGATGCTGAGAGAGGCATTCTTGGTCGTAGCAGGTGCGTGCATGGCAACGGCATTCATGCGGCGACGGCCTCCTTGCCCAGATAGACTTCGATCACTTCGCGGTTGTTCTGGATTTCATCCATCGTACCTTCGGCAAGCACGCTGCCCTGATGCAGCACGGTGACGGTTCTGGCGATGCTGCGCACGAAGGCCATGTCGTGTTCCACCACCACTACGGTGCGTTCGCCGGCCAGAGAGGTGAGCAGTTCCGCCGTGCGTTCCGTCTCCTGTGCCGTCATACCGGCCACGGGTTCGTCCACCAGCATCAGGCGCGGTTCGGACACGAGCAGCATGCCGATCTCGAGCCATTGCTTCTGTCCATGCGACAGTGCCCCTGCGAGCATGTGCCGCTGTTTCTCCAAACCGATCGTCTTCAGTACGTGGTTGATGCGATCGCGCTGTGCGCTGTCGAGGCGCGCAAAGAGCGTGCGCCACACCCCCTTGTGGGTCTTCAGCGCCAGTTCGAGGTTTTCGAACACGGTCTGGGCTTCGAACACCGTCGGCTTCTGAAATTTGCGACCAATGCCGAGCGCAGCGATCTCGGGTTCACTGCGTTCGAGCAGATTGATGCTTTGGCCGAGATAGACCGAGCCGCGATCGCAGGCGGTCTTGCCGGTGATCACGTCCATCAAGGTGGTCTTGCCCGCACCGTTGGCACCGATCAGGCAGCGCAGCTCGCCATTGCGGATGTAGAGGCTGAGATCGTTCAAGGCCTTGAAGCCATCGAAGCTCACGCTCAGACCTTCGATGTAGAGGATGATGTCGTGCGAGACGTCGATGCCTGTCTCTTTGTGGCGCAGGCCAAGTTCGGGACTGCTCATGCGTGGCGCTCCTGCGTGGTGAGCGAAGAACCGGATCCGTTCTGTTCCTTGCGGCGCCGTTGCAACAGGCCCGCGATGCCCTTGGGCATGAAGATGGTCACGAGCACGAACATCGCGCCGAGGATGAAGATCCAACCTTCGGGAATCAAAGCGGTGAAACGCGTCTTGGCGTAGTTGACGAGCAGAGCGCCGAGCACGGCACCGTAGAGTGTGTTGCGTCCACCGAGAGCCACCCACACCACGACTTCGATGGAGTTGAGCGGTGCGAACTCGCCGGGGTTGATGATGCCCACCTGCGGTACGTACAGCGCACCGGCGATGGCAGCGAGCAGGGCGGAGTACACGAACAGCCAGACCTTGTAGCGTTCGGTGCGATAGCCAAGAAAGCGGGCGCGCGCTTCACTGTCGCGCACGGCGAGAATCACGCGGCCAAGACGAGAGCGCATCAGGAACTGGCTGCAGAGATAGGCCAGTCCCAGGAAGAGCGCGCTGAGCACGAACAATGTGACGCGCGTCGAGTCGCTCTGCAGGTTGAAACCGAGGATGTCCTTGAAGTCGGTGAGACCGTTGTTGCCACCGAAGCCCATTTCGTTGCGGAAGAAGGCCAGCATCAAGGCGTAGGTGAGGGCCTGCGTCATGATCGAGAGATAGACGCCGGTGACACGCGAACGGAACGCGAGCCAGCCGAAGACGAAGGCAAGAAGGCCCGGCACCAGCAAAGCCATCAACATCGCGAAGCCGAAGTTGTTCATGCCGTACCAGTACCAGGGCAGCTCGGTCCAGTTGAGGAAGACCATGAAGTCCGGTAGCTCGGCATTGCCATAGACACCACGCGTGCCGATCTGCCGCATCAGATACATGCCCATCGCATAACCGCCGAGGGCGAAGAAGGCACCGTGGCCGAGGCTGAGGATGCCGCAGTAGCCCCAGATCACGTCGACGGAAAGTGCAAGCAGCGCGTAGCACAGATATTTGCCGAGCAGCGTGATGGTATAGGTGCTGACGTGCAGCGCCGAGTCGGCCGGTATCAGCAGATTGCCGAGCGCGGCGAGCACGGTCAGGCTCAGCAGGATGCCGAGAAAGATCGTGGTATTGCGACCACCGATGCGTTCGAAGATGGAATCGGGTCCCTGGCGCAACATCAGTCTGCGGCCCTCCCTTTCTGCGGGAACAATCCCTTGGGACGTTTCTGAATGAACAGGATGATGAAGACGAGAATCAGGATGTTGGCGAGCACCGCACCCGTCATCGGCTCGAGGAACTTGTTGCCCATGCCGAGCGTGAAGGCGGCGATCAAGGTGCCGAAGAGATTACCGACCCCGCCGAACACCACCACCATGAAGGAGTCGATGATGTAGGACTGGCCCAGGTTCGGCCCGACGTTGGTAAGCTGACAGAGCGCCACGCCCGCGATGCCGGCAATGCCGGAACCGAGACCGAAGGTCATCGCATCCACCCAATCCGTACGAATGCCCATGGCCTTCGCCATGGCGCGGTTCTGCGATACCGCGCGCACGTTGAGGCCGAGCGAGGTCTTCTTGAGGATGAAGAGCAGGATGGCGAAGACCACCAGCGAGAAGCCGAGAATGTAGATGCGGTTGAGCGTGAGCGAGAGCACTTCGTTGTACTGCCACGACCCGCTCAACCACTCCGGCGCCAATACGCGGCGGTTCAGCGGTGAGAAGATCGTGCGTACGGCCTGCTGCAGGATCAGACTGATGCCGAAGGTGGCGAGCAGGGTTTCGAGCGGACGGCCCGTGAGGTAGCGAATCACGTAGCGCTGGATCAATACACCCACACTGGCGGAAACGAGAAAGGCGACGGGCAGGGAGACGATGATCGAAGCACCGATGTGGTTGGGCATCAGTTGCTGCACGACATAGGTGGAATAGGCGCCGAGCATCAGCATCTCGCCGTGGGCCATGTTGATCACACCCATTACACCGAAGGTGACGGCGAGCCCGATCGCAGCGAGCAGCAATACCGAACCGAGGCTGAGACCGAAGAAGAGTTGCTCGAGCAGTTGATAGAACTCGATGCGGCTCTGGATGCTGTCGAGCGCCTCGGCTGCGGCTTCACGCAATTCCGAGGAGGCGTTCTCGTCGCTGCGGATGCGCGAAAGCAGATTACGTACCGGCGGTTCGAGACGGCCACTCAATACGGCGACGGCTGCCATGCGTGCTTCGTCGTTGCTGGCTTCCATGATTTCGGCCATGGCGATGCCGACTTCCAGCAAACCGCGCACCTCTCCATCTTCTTCACGTTCGAAGGCTTCGCGCAAAAGAGGCAGCCTGTCGCCGGTGATGCCGCCGAGCATGGCGCGCGCCGCGGCAGCACGTTCGTCGTCGCTGCCTTCCATCAGGTTCACACGCGCAATGGTTTCGCGCAGCAAGGTACGCAGACGATTGTTGATGCGGACCTTCTCCGCGCTGCGACTGGTGCGTGGGCCGAGCGCTTCGCCCGTGATCACGTCGGTCGCCTGTTCCACACCGCCGCTGTCCTTGCTGATGCGCATCAGTTGCAGCGAGTCGGCGTCGTAATGCAGTTCGCCTTCCAACATCGCTTCGAACAAGGGAAGTAGTTCTCGGCCACCGACGCGTTCGAGCTCGCTGATCACACGCGGCGCCTGCGCCAGCGAAGCCTGCGTGAGTTCGCGCAAGAGCGTGTCACGCGAGGAAGCAGGCTCCGTGGCGTCGTGCATCGCGGTGGCGGTCGAGCTCGCCGATGAGGCCGCTTCCGTGGCGGCCATGTCGGCGCCATCCTGGGCCCATGCACCCAGGCTAGTTGCGAGCAGCAAGACACTGCTCAAACGCGCCAGGCTGTTCACGAATCGTTCTCCTGCTGGCAGAGTCTGTCGTCGTTGCGCGGATACGGGCTCTGCGTTCCATATCTCGCGTCGTGTTCGTGTCGAAAAGGAAATGGCGACGAGGCAAGACTTTCATGAATCCGATGGCACTCAAATACGCTGAATGCCCTACCTCGTCGCCGCAATAAAAGAGGAGGTCCGCTTGCCGCCGAACCTCCCAGACGTACTGCATCAGGAGTCTTACTCGTAGTTCTGACCGGAGCAGGTCTTCGTCACGGTGTTGTAGTTGCCGCATTCGATCGGCGGGGTCCAGTCGGCGATGATGTCCTTGGAACCTTCGAGGTAGTCGGACCAGGCGTCACCATCCACCAGGCCTTCGGTTTCCCACACCACTTCGAATTGACCATCGGTCTGGATCTCGCCGATCAGCACTGGTTTGGTGAGGTGATGTGCTGCGTTCATGGTGGCGATGCCACCGGTGAGGTTGGGCGTGCTGATGCCGATCATCGCGTCTTCCACCGCATCCGTGTCGGTGGTGCCCGCTTTCTCGACTGCCTGCACCCACATGTTGAAACCGATGTAGGTGGCTTCCATCGGGTCATTGGTCACGCGGTTCTCGTTGCCGATGAACTTGTGCCAGGTTTCGATGAAGGCGTCGTTCTCGGGGGATTTGACGCTCTGGAAGTAATTCCACGCGGCGAGGTGACCAACCAGAGGCGTGGTGTCGATGCCGGAGAGTTCTTCTTCACCGACGGAGAAGGCGATCACCGGAATGTCTTCGGCGGACACGCCCTGGTTGCCGAGTTCGCGATAGAAGGGCACGTTGGCGTCACCGTTGATGGTGGAGACCACCGCGGTCTTCTTGCCGGCGCTGCCGAAACGTTTGATGTCGGCCACGATGCTCTGCCAGTCGGAATGACTGAAGGGCGTGTAGTTGATCATGATGTCGCTGTCCGCCACGCCCTTGGCCTTCAGATAGGCTTCGAGGATGCGGTTGGTGGTGCGCGGATAGACATAGTCGGTGCCGGCCAGTACCCAACGCTCCACGCCGAGTTCGTTCATCAGGTAGTCGACGGCGGGAATCGCCTGTTGGTTCGGTGCAGCGCCGGTGTAGAACACGTTCTTCGAACTTTCCTCACCTTCGTATTGCACGGGATAGAACAGGAGGCCATTGAGCTCTTCGATCACCGGCAATACCGATTTGCGCGACACCGAAGTCCAACAACCGAAGATCACGGCGACGTCGTGTTGCGTGATGAGTTCACGTGCCTTCTCGGCGAAGAGCGGCCAGTCGGAAGCAGGGTCGACCACCACGGCTTCCAGCTTCTTGCCGAGCAGGCCGCCTTTCTTGTTCTGTTCTTCCACCATCATCAGGACGGTGTCCTTCAGAGTGGTTTCACTGATGGCCATGGTGCCGGACAGTGAGTGCAGCACACCGACCTTGATGGTGTCCTGACCGAAAGCGGTGATCGAGATGCTGACGGCGCCAAGGCCGAGAGCGATGTTGGCGACGAGTTTGTGCAGTTTCATGAAGATCTCCTTTGCGTGGGCATGTGCTCGTTAATGGAAGCTCGGCTCAGAACTGCAGTTGTGCGCCGAAGGAAAAGACGTCGACGTCGGCACCGGGATAACCGCTGATGTTGGCGTCACCCGTGCCGTAGTTGAGGTTGAGGCGCGCGTTGTGGCCGTTGATGACGTAGTTCAGGCCGATCTCGGTGAGGTCGCTGGAATCGGCATCGTTCGGATTGTTTTCCACGTAGCGCACGTAGGGTTGGAATCTGCCCGGCCCGGTGTTCTGCGGGAACAGGAAGGCGGCGGTGGCGAACCAGGAATCACCATCGAAGAGGCCGAAGCTGTTGCCGCCGACGGGTACGGTGGCGGGCGTCCAATCCGCATCGAACTCCTTGTACTCGGCTTCGATGGTCAATACGGCGCCGCCAGTGAGTACGGTTTCGGACAGAAGGTCGACGGTATAACCGCTGAAATCACCGGGGCTGGTAGCGCTGCCGGTGCCGCCGTCCTGGCTCTGGAAGGACACGGCGAGCGTGAGGATGTTGCCGAGGCCGCCGTAGTACGTGCTCGAGGTGTAGTAGCCCGGGTTCTGCTCCATGTTGAGGAAGTTGTAGGCGAAGCGGCCGGCCCACAGCACGTTGTCCTCGACGTTGCCGTAACCCTCGATGCCGTCGAAGGCGCCGATCGCGTATTGGAACTTGTCGATGGTGCCCCACACGGTCACGCCATCGTCGCGGCCGTAGGTACCGGCATCACCACCCTGGTCGGAGGCATAGAGCGGCTGGGTGTATTGATTCCACGACAGCGAGTAGAAGGGGCCGTTCATCTCGATGCGATCGGCCGGCGTCAGCATGCGGCCTACCCAGATGTTGAAGGCCGGCGTGAATTCGAACTGCGCGATGGCGTCGAGCACGTCGACGGGACCGTCCCCGAAGATCTCATCGGTGTTGAAGGTGAACTTGATGATGTCGGTGATCTGCGCGCCGAAGTAGAGACGCATGTTTAGGATGTCGAAGTCGGTCGCGGTGCTGCCATCGGGGGCGCCGTCTTCGACCACCGCGGCACCGACGCGCACACCGGCGCCGACGGAAATCGTGGCGTTGTCGCCGACTGCGATGGTCGCAGCGTGAGAGGGCAGGGCGACGACAGCGAGTGCCAGTGCCAGCGCACTCAGGGGAAAACGCAAGGGACGTGCAGCAGAAAGAGCGTGAACCTGTGGCATTGATATTCTCCTGGATGAGGCATGAGCCGAGCGGGAGTATCGGGAGGGGCCACCGAGGGGCCAATGCGTGCGATGCCCTAGCGCCTTACGTCGATTGGCTGTGAGTCGACTACGTCATTGGGGGCAAGGCTTACGTCATTTGCCGCAGTTTCTGGTTTAATCCGTGCCGGGAAGTTCCCGTTGCAGAGGGTAGGCACATGAATAAGAGCAACAATTCAAAAATCGCGCGCCCGCGCTTGCGTCTGTTCCAGAACGCACTCGCTTCAGTTTGTCTCGTCGTCGCGGGCAGTGCGTGGGGCGCGGCCGCACCCGAGCCGCTGAGCATCGCGCCCGTCGCGGGCAAGGTGTACATGATCAGTGGCGGCACCGGTGCCAACATCAGCGTGTTGGCCGGCGAGGGCGAGGCTTTGATGGTCGATGGCAAAGGGCCTGCCGAGTTCGACCGCATTCGTGAGTTGGTGAGAGAAGTGTCGGGTGGTGAGGTGCGTTATCTGATCAACGGACATGAGCATCCCGATCACACCGATGGCAATGCCGGCTTCGGTGGCTCTGGCAGCATCATCGTGGCCCATCGCGGTGTACGTGATGTGTTGGCGGCAGGTCAGCGCGGTGGTCCGCCGGCACCGGCCGAAGCCTTGCCGACGGTGACGATCGATCACGGTGAAAAGCTCACACTGCATTTTGCAGGTGAAACGGTGCACTTCATCGCCGCGCCGCCCGCGCATTCCGAGTTCAACGCCATCGTGTTCTACGAGAATGCCAATGTCTTACATCTCGGCGATCTCTTCGGCCCGATCCGCTATCCGGTCATCGCCGGTGGCACCATCGATGGTTTGATCGCGGCCGATGAACAGGCCTTGGCTCTCGCCAATGACGATACGAAGGTCATCGCTGGCATCGGTCCGCTGTCGACGGTGGCGGAGCTGCGCGCCTATGTGGCGATGTTGAAGACGGTGAAGCAACGTGTGGCCGAGTTGGCAGCGCAGGGCAAGAGTCTGGAAGACGTGCTCGCAGCGAATGTCACCGCCGAGTTCGACGCGACCTGGGGTGATCCGAGTCGCTTCATTCCCACCGTGTATGAAAACGTGAAGGCACAGTAGTGCTGCACTTTGCGCAGTCATAAAAAAACGCCGGCATTTGCCGGCGTTTTTCGTTGAGCGTAGCGCTCAGGAGTTGGGTACTGCGACGATCTGCAGTTCGACGCGACGGTTCTGCGCGCGGCCGGCTTCGGTGTCGTTGGACGCGATCGGCTGGCTTGGACCCATGCCTTGAGCAATCAGACGGCTCTGATCCACACCGCGCGAAGCGAGATAGTTGCTCACGCTCGTCGCACGACGGGTGGAGAGGTTGTAGTTGTAATCGGCGCTACCGGTGGAGTCGGTGTGACCGTTCACGATGAGGCGCGTGTCCTTGTACTTGTAGAGCACCTGCGCGACCGAATCGAGCACGGAATAGAACTCCGGACGGATCGCGAATTCATTGGTGGCGAAGGTGATGTTGCCGGGCATGATCAGGTTCAGCTGATCACCGTTGCGTTGTACCTGCACACCGGTGCCTGCCAGTTGCTGGCGCAGTTCTGCTTCCTGTGCATCCATGTAGGCACCGATGCCGGCGCCGATGGCACCGCAGCCGAGGGCGGCGTTGCGGGCACGTTGGCTGCTTTCGGCAGCGCCGATCAATCCGCACACCACACCTCCGATGGCACCGTAACGCACTGCATTGCTGGTCTGCGTTTGCCCGGTGTAGGGGTTGACCGTCGTACAGGCCGTGGTGAAGAGGCCCAGCATCAGAGCGGCGACGGTGAGACGAGAGGTTTTCATGATGTTCTCCTTGGTACTAACGAATCCTTGTCCAGGTTTCGCGTGGCGGCAATGATGCCGGGGTTGCCACACTCGTGATGTGACGCGGTTCTAGAAGCCTTCTACAGCGAGCCCAGCGACCCACCCGCTTCGTTCTAGAGCTGGGTGCAATCTTAGACACTCAGCTTGAACTCAATCTGAACGAAACGGCGCGCAGTTTACAGCGCAAGCTCGACGCGTAGAATGCCGCGCCATCGTTTCGATTCAACGGGATCTGCGTATGTCCACTTCGCATAAAGTCGCCCTCGTCACCGGTGCCGGCCGCGGCATCGGCAAGGCCTGCGCCATCGCACTGCTGCGTGCGGGTTGGCATACGGTGTTCGTCGGTCGTCGCATCGAGGCGCTTGAAGCGGCGATAGCCGAAGCTGGTACGGTGCAAGCGCAAGCGTTGGCGCTCTCGTGCGATGTGACGAATGCAGATGCAGTCGATAGTTGTTTCAAACGCGTGAAGGCGCAGTTCGGCCGACTCGATCTGCTCTTCAACAACGCGGGGATCCTGGGCCCGAGCGGCACCATCGATGCAATTCCGCTCGAGGCCTGGCATGAAACCTTGGCAGTGAATGTGGAAGGCGCCTTCCTTTGTGCGCGTGCCGCCTTTGCTCTGATGAAGGAACAACAGCCGCAGGGTGGACGCATCATCAACAATGGTTCGATTGCGGCACAGGTGCCGCGTCCGCATACGGTGCCCTATGCCATGACCAAGCACGCGATCAACGGTCTTACCAAGTGTCTCGCGCTCGACGGTCGTCCCTTTGGCATTGCCTGCGGTCAGATCGACATCGGTAACGTGCGTACGGAAATGACCGCGCCATTCACGCAGGGCATGTTGCAGGCCAATGGCGAACGCAAACCTGAGACTCTGTTCGAGTTGAAGGACGTGGTGGATGCCGTGCTCTACATGGCGAACCTGCCGCCCGAAGCGAACGTGCTGAACATGACGGTGATAGCCACGACCATGCCCTTCGTCGGGCGCGGCTGAGTTCCGATCGGAAAGTGCTGTAGAGCACAGCCTAGGCGGATCTCGCTTTGCGGTCTTCCGGCTCTCTGCTAGGGTGGGCGTCCCACTCAAGGAAAGGAGGCGCCCGTATGCAAGAGCCGACCCACACTCTCAGTGCTCTCTTTGCCCAGCTCGGGCTCGACAACAGCGAGCAGGCGATCGACGAGTTCATCCGTCAGCAGGCTCCTCTCCCTCCCGCCATGCAATTGCATGAAGCGCCATGTTGGACACCGGCGCAGTCGAAGCTGCTGTTGGAATCAGTGCTGGTCGACGCAGACTGGGCGCTGGTGGTCGATACGCTGGATACGCTGCTGCGTAAGAAGGATTAGTGCAGACCGAGTTCTTCGGTCTGCACCGTAACCATCATCTCAAGGAGTGGAGAGCTGAGCGGCGAGATTGACGCTCGGATAGGCCTTGGCGAACTCGGCCTTTTCCTGTTCGAACTGCGCACGCAAGGCGCGGTCGGATTCATTCACTTCCATCGCATCCTGCAGATCGCGCAAATAGGCGAGCCAGCTTTCGCGTGAGGCACGATGTGCTGCCTCGTCCGTGCTGCCGACCACCGTGACTTCCCGCAGGCTTTCATCCGGCAGTTCGCTGAAGCGTTCGGCTTCGGGCACTGCCGCAGGCGGCGGCCCCAAGGAGCCTCGTACCGGAATGATGATCGGCTCGCCCGAGGCCTGCGCGACCAGGTAGGGGCCGAGTGCCGCACGTACTGGAATGTTCAGTGTGCCGGTGATTGCGAGCTGCTGCTCTCTTTCACCATTGGCTGCCGTGCCGAAGGAGCGCGTCGCCGTGTTGGCTTCCGCGTGTACGGTGCCGGCGATGCCCAGGCTGAAGTAGAAAAGTACACCCAAGGTGGCGATGACGAAGCCGAGGACGAGTGCGCGTGGTAAGGGGATGGTGGGTTGATAGGAGATTTTCTGTGGACTCGCAGCGCTGAAGTGCACTTCGATGTCAAAGGCCGATTTGCGCAACTGATGCTGGCTGACAGCGGGGTTGGCAGATTGGGACCGGAGCGTACTGTCGTTCTGGGTATGGCTCTGCATGGTGATGCCGCCTCCGGGCGGTCTCGTTCACTTCTCATAGCCGGCACTGCAGCCTGCGCGCGGCGAAGCTGGTACACCGGCTCCCCTCTATGACCCATCCGCGCTGGGAGAAAACCGCCCGGAACTGCCTGGCCTGGCGCATCCCTGAATTCAGCAGGGTCATGGCTGGGCACTATAACAGCTAGTTCTGCGGGTTGTGCAAGACTTTGGCTGTTCATACCAAATTTTGACGCGGGGCCAAAGCGGGCGAAAAAGGGGCAAATCGATGGCTTTCGGTCAGGCTCAGCAGCAAGTCGCGCTGTCTGGGCAGCTCGTTCACTGCAGCTTGCCGAGGGGGTGAATCAGAGTAGTGATATGGAATCGCGATGAAGCGAGAGGCTCAGGATCATTAAGAGAACGAAGGATCAATAACTGCGAAGCGAAGAAACTCGGAGCTCGTTCCCCAAACGAAAACGCGGCCCGAAGGCCGCGTTTCCACGAGCAGGTAGCTTATTGCGGCGGAACGCCGGCAACGATGGGCGTGCCGTCTTCGCGCGTCGGGTTGCCGCGTACCAGCAGTCCATGGGCACCTTCGAGTTTGGCGGCGAAACCTTTGACCTTGATGCGGTCGCCGGGCTTGAAGGTTTCCGCGCTGTAACCGCGACGCACCATGTGCGCAACGGCGGAGCCGCCGTAGCTCACGTCCCATTCCACGCCGTCGACGTCGAGCGACAGAGTCGGGTGCGGGTTGATGAAACGCCAGGATTTCACGGTGCCGACGAGTTCCACTTCCACTTCTTCGTTGTAGACGCCGTTGGTGCTGTGATGAGCCCAGGCGACGCTGCCCAGGCTCAGGGTCAGCGCAGTCAGCATGAGTTTGATCTTGTTCATGTCAGTGTCTCCAATTCGATATGACAGTACTTGCGCTCAGTCCGGCAGACGGACGATGGGCGGGTCATCTGGATACTGCGTCGGCAACAACTTCAGCGAATCCCTTGCACCTTCCGGATCGCAGGCCCAGGGCAGCGCGAGAGGCTCGGGGTCACGACGGTGGCGGATCTTGAACGACCACGGTTCCTTGAGGAAGAAAGTGTCGATGGTGCTGACTTCCAGCAGCAGGTCGTCACCGTCACGGGTGTAGACCTCGGTGACTTTCTTCTGCGTGGAAGAGGCCAGTTTGAAGTCGGCGTTCAGACCCTGCGGGTCGAAGGTGAAGCGGGTGGTCTCTACGATCAGCGAGCCATTTTCATAGCGGCCGACGGAGTGGCCGAAGATGAAGAACTCGTGCGGCAGAGGCTTGGGATGACCGTGGCCTTCCAGCCAGATCGTGCGCACGACGTCGTCCTTGCCGTAGGCGATGACGATGCGATCGTCCATCTGCGTGATCTCGTAGGAGTAGGGATCGCTCCACATGTGGGGGATCGACATCGGACCGCAGTCGTACTTGGGCTGCGCCACTTCGTCGATCGCATCGCGATAGGCTTTCGCGCGATTGGTCAGGCGGGGGTCATTTTCTTCCAGCACCATGCACTGAAAGCCGCTGCCGTCGACGCACTGGCCCCACTGCCAGACGCCATTTAAGTCGGGAATGTCGTTGCTGGCGGCCATCGCGTAGTGGGTCAGGCCCGCGAGGGCAGCAGCGCAGGATAGGGTCAGCAGCTTGAATCTATGGCTGCGGACGGGTGGCGTTCGATGTTCGTAACTCACGTTTCCCCTCTCTCATCTTTGTAATGCTTGGTTGTTATGCCCGCAGTCTGGCGCGGCAGCACGGGTTTGTACCCGCTTGTACTTTGTACGCTGGCCTACCCAGAGGAGCACCAGTCGAGCGTCGGGATCATTGCGTAAAGTTTTTCCACGCTCAATCTCAAAGCGGCATTTGCGCCAAATTTTCTTGATTGTGCGTCAGTTGTGGAGCTGATCCGACCGGATGCGGCTGTGCCCGAGCATGCAAGACCCTCCCTCATCGTCAACGATTACGCAATGTTGGTCGTCTCCGCCAATGGTTGGTGGTGCGTGCACTATTCTTACACTTTTTCACAATTAAGTATTTGAAATTACACAGAAAAATTTTTGGCACGCATTCTGAATAGCAGGTTCTCAAGTTCACGGCGAGTGGACGGAAGACAGAACAACAACCTGTTAAGAGGAATGACAAATGAAAACTCTCATCGCCGCTTTCATCGGAGCCGCTGCGCTGCTGCAAGGTAGTCAGGTGCTGGCTGCTGCCGATCCCGGAGTCGATCAGGAAGCTCTGGTCAGGATCTGCGAAGCAGTGCGGAAGAACGACGTGATGGAAATGCGCCGTGAAGTGGCTGAGTTCTACGGCATCGGCATTCCGAAGCATCAGGGCCTGCGTCTGATGGCACGTGACCTGCGCTGCAACGGCATGACGCCCGTCGACTACGCGCTGCGTAACAACGCCAGGGACGTGGCTTCGACCCTGGCCGAACGCAGCGGCCGTGAGCGTGCGGAAAGCCGCGCCCGCGCCGTTGCCCAGAAACGCGCTGCCACTGCCGCCGAGGGCTGATCAGCGCAGAACATCGGCGACGACGGCGGCGATCCAGTCCATGAAGGCACGCACGCGCCGTGGCAGATGGCGGCGGTTGGCATAGAGCAGCGTGATCGGCATGGGCGCGCAGCGATACTGCGGCAGGACTTCCACCAGGGTGCCTGCCCGCAGTAGGGGGCGAACGCCGGGCTCGGGGGTCTGGATGATCCCGAGCCCTGCCAGGCAGGCCGCGGTATAGGTGTGCGCGTTGTTGACGACGACCGCGCCCGGCATGGGAACGCTGCGCTCGATGCCATCGGCGTCGAGATATTCGAATCCTGGCAGAGCGTTGCCGAAACTTTGCACGTAGTGCACCAGCCGATGGTGCACCAGGGACTCGAGCGAGTCCGGCACGCCATGGCGCTCGGCGTAGTCACTACTCACACAATTGATGATCGGTATCTCTCCCAGCGGCCGCGCGATGAGAGCGCTCTCGCCGACACTCCCCACACGCACCACGCAGTCGAATCCTTCTCGTACCAGGTCCACACGGCGGTCCGTGCTGCTGAGTTCGATCTCGATGCCGGGATGAGCAGCGAGAAACTCCGGCAGCCGCGGTACCACGTAGTTGGTGGCGAGCCCGCTCGACATGTCCACGCGGATGCGGCCGGTGAGTGTCCCTCCGGAGCGGAAGAGTCCCTGCACTTCCTCGAGATCCGCCAAGAGATCCTTGCAGCGCTGGTAATAAACCTGTCCGTCCTGTGTCACCTGCACCTTGCGCGTGGTGCGGTGCAACAGGCGCGTGCCGAGCTCCCCTTCCAATTGCTGCACGGCCGACGATACCGTGGCCTTGGGGATGCCCAGGTTGTTGGCCGCCTGCGTGAAGCTGGCCAGCTCCGCCACCCGCAGGAAGATCCGCATCGCGTCGAGCTGATTCATGGCTGCTCACTGTTAGTGATTTCTGAATAGTGTAATCAAAATTGTTCGGTTTATCTTGCCAGTTCTGGGCAATAGAGTTTCCGCCAGCCACCATTCGGGGTGGCACCACTGGAGGAAACCATGCAACCGAAGATCGCACTCATCACTGGTGGCAGCCGTGGCCTGGGCCGCGCCGCTGCCCTCGCCCTGGCCGACCAGGACGTCCACGCCATCCTGACCTATCAGCACCGCGCTGCGGATGCGCAGGTGGTGGTGGAGGAAATCAAGAACCGTGGCGCCAAGGCCGTGGCCCTGCCGCTCGACGTCGGCTCGAGCAGCAGCTTTCCCACCTTCGCCGCGCAGGTAGGCGAGGCGCTGCAGCACGAGTGGCAGCGCGACAGCTTCGACTTCCTGGTCAACAACGCCGGCATGGGGATCAACGCTCCCTTCACGGAATTCACCGAGGAGCAATTCGATCAGCTCTATCGCGTGCACCTGAAGGGCGTGTTCTTCCTGACGCAGGCGCTGCTGCCGTACGTCGCCCAGGGCGGACGCATCCTCAACGTTTCCTCGGGGCTGGCACGCTTCACCTATCCCGGCTACGGCCCGTATGCAGCGATGAAGGGCGGGGTGGAAGTGCTCACGCGGTATCTCGCGAAGGAACTCGGCTCGCGTGGCATCGCGGTGAACGTCATTGCGCCCGGTGCCATCGAGACGGACTTCGGCGGTGGCCACGTGCGCGACAACCGCGACGTCAACGCCTTCCTCGCCAGTCAGACCGCCTTGGGGCGGGTAGGGAAACCGGAGGACATCGGCGGTGCCGTGGCCGCGCTCCTGACTGGCGGCCTCGGCTGGATGACGGCGCAGCGTGTCGAAGTCTCCGGGGGCATGTTCCTCTGAGGACTGAAGGTCTGGCTTCGCTAGCCATGGGCCGGTGTCCGAGGCGCATGCTGCGCCACATGCGCCGTAGGAGAACGGTCCACGGTCCATGGCTGGCGAAGACTCTCGAAGGAGCGCATGCCCTGACTCCGTAGCTCTGCCAGTGTCGGGTGTATGGGCAGCTTTACTACGTTTTTCCTTCGCTTTTCGCGGGTTTCTACTCCTCGCACCCGGCGCCCTGGGTAGGTACACTGCCGGTCCGTTCGGACGGCGACGACAGAGCCCCGGGGTGGTTCCCGACTCGTCCGCACCGAAGTTCATGTGTTGGGCCGCGGGACCATGCCTTCGTTCAAGCCACGCTCCATCTTCCAGCTGACGGTCACCGGCTTCTTGACGGTGGCCGGTCTTCTGATCGTTGCGCTCGTGACCACGGCGCGGCAGATCGATTCGCTGGGTGAGCAGAGTCAGCGTGTGGTCAACCAATCCGTGGCAGCCATCGGTGCCGGCAGGATCCTGATGGAGCAGGCCTTCGCGATGGAGCGCAACATCCGTCAGTACCAGGTGCTGCGCGATCCGCAGATCCTCAAGGTCTACCAGGAGAGGCGGGTGACCTTCGATACCGCCGCGCGCCAGTTGAGCAGCCTCGATCTCGATCCGGCGCTCGGGCAACAGGCGCTGCGACTCCTGGATCATGAGCACAAGGTCTATGAAGTGGTGCGGCAGCCGGAACTGCGCGGCGACGCCACGGCACTGCTGCCAGCGCTCGTCAGTGCCACGCAGTCGATCACCGCCGACATCGATGCCTGGACCCGGCGTGAGCTCGAGTCCATCCGCGAGGAAACGCGCCGCTCGCGTCAGATCCTCACGCTGCAGGCATTGATCTTCACGATCACCGCCCTGGTGATGGCGGCCGTGTTCACCGCCCTGATCACGCGTCCGCTGGGACAGGTGCACCGCGCCATCAATCGCTTGGGCGACCGCGGTGCCAGCGAACCGGTGCAGATCAGCGGCCCGACCGACCTCGTGCAACTGGGTGAACGGCTCGATTGGTTGCGAGAGCGGCTGCAGTTGCTCGAACGGCAACGCAGTGCCTTTCTGCGCCACGTCTCGCACGAGTTGAAAACGCCGCTCGCCGCGATTCAGGAAAGTGCATCGCTCTTGCGGGAAGGCGTGGTGGGTGGACTCAACGCACGTCAGCAGGACATCCTGCGCATCCAACAGAACAACTGTCAGCGACTGACGGCGCTCATCAACGAACTGCTCAAGCATCACGAAGAAAGCTTCGCCGTGCTCGACGCACCACCGGAGAATTTCCGCTTCGACGTGTTGGTACAGGAAGTGCTGGCGAATCAGGAACTCGCGCTGCAAGCGCGTTGTCTGAAAGTAGCCACGGTGCTCGAGTCCGTGACGGTGCGCGGCAACCGTGAGCAATTGCGCGTCGTGGTGGACAACCTCCTGTCGAACGCCATTCGCCATTCCCCGCTCGACGGCACGATTTCGGTGCGGGTGCAGGCCACCGACATGGCGATCTGCGAGGTTGCCGACGAAGGGCCGGGAGTGTCCGATCTCGACGCCTCACACATTTTCGAAGCCTTCTACCGCGGTTCCAGTGCGGACGATGGCGCTTACGGCGGCAGTGGGCTGGGACTGGCCATCGCCGAAGAGTATGCCAAGGCCAATCAAGGGACGTTGATGTTGGTGAAGCACGCGGGGAAAGGTGCGCTGTTCCGTCTGTGCCTGCCGCTGTCATCGGAGACGAAATAACCCATGTCATTTTTGCCGTCCATTCGGCTTCTGGCCGTTCTCGTTGCCTTGCCACTGGCAGGCTGCGTCAGCACCAGTACGAGTTTCATCGAAGAACCCGAACCTCCGGTGGCGGAATCCCTGCCACCGCCGCTGGCCTACTACGTGTGGCTGAAACAGGCCTCACAGCAGGAGCTGGTGGCCGAGCGCGATCGCCTGTTCGCCAATGAAATCGGTGAAGATCCCTTCATGGTGGCGCTGCGCCACGGACTCCTGCTGCTCGCCACCGGCGTCATGAACGGGCAACGCGAAGCCGACGTGCTGAAGGGCCTGGCGGATGCCAGCGAAGCAGAACATCCGGATGAAATACGTGCGCTCGGGCAACTGGTGGGCACGCAGATCCGTCTGCGTCGACAGGTGCTCGGTGTAAATCAACCGCAAAACGAGGGAACCACCGCAGAACTCGAACGCCTGCGCGAGGAGAATGCGCGCCTGCAGCGCCAGATCGACGCCCTCACCAGCATCGAGCAGCAGTTGATCGAGCGCGAGATCAACGAAGCCCAGAAAACCAGACAGCCGTAATCATGCCCCACACGAATATCGAGCATTCTTCGCGTCCGCGCGTGCTGCTGGTGGACGACGATCAGGATCTCCTGCATCTCATCAGCCTGCGCCTTCAAGCCAACCGTTACGAAGTCGAAGCGGTGGACTCCGCCGAAAAGGCCCTGGCGCGCCTGGCCGTGCGTCGCCCGCACGTGGTGGTCACCGACCTCAAGATGGAAGGCATGGATGGCATGGCGCTGTTCGACGCGATCCAGCAGCGCTATCTGCATCTGCCCGTCGTGATCCTCACTGCGCACGGCACCATCGCCGACGCCGTGGCGGCGACCAGCCAGGGCGTGGCCGGCTTCCTCGAAAAACCCTTCGAACCGAAGACACTGCTCGATACCTTGGACAAGGCGCTGGCGCACAGCATGGGTGCCGTGCCGTTGCAGGAAGAAGACGGGGCAGAGGAATGGCGCCGACAGATCATCAGTACCAGCGCCGTGATGGAACTGATGCTGCAACAGGCCAAGGCCGCCGCGCGCGCCGATGCCAGCATCCTGATCCAAAGCGAAACCGGCACCGGTAAGGAAGTGTTGGCGAACGCCATCCACAAGGCGAGCCCACGTCGCGACAAACCCTTCGTCGCCTTCAACTGCGCCGCCTTGCCCGAAGCACTTTTGGAATCTGAACTGTTCGGTCACGTTGCCGGTGCCTTCACCGGTGCGACGCGCGCCCACCCCGGTCTGTTCCAGGCCGCCGATGGCGGCACGGTATTTCTCGATGAAATCGGTGACATGCCGATTTCCGCGCAGGCAAAACTCTTGCGCGTGCTCGAACAACGCGAAGTGCGACCGGTGGGCGCCACCATGCCGATTCCGGTCGACATCCGCATCATCGCGGCGACGCACCAGGACCTTGCGGAGAAAGTGGAGCAGGGGAGTTTCCGTCAGGACTTGTTCTATCGCTTGAACGTGTTGACGCTGGAATTACCGCCACTGCGTCAACGTCGCGAAGACATCCTGCCGCTCGCCGAACACTTCAGCCGCGCCTTCGCGGCGCGCAATGGTCGTCAGCCGGTACGCTTCTCGCCCGAGGCGGCGGAGTTGCTCGTCAGCGCGCCCTGGCCCGGCAACGTGCGACAGCTCTGCAACGTGGTCGAGCAGTGCAGCGTGCTCAGCAGCACACCGCTCGTCACCCGCGCCTTGGTGGAACGCGCGCTGCGCTATCGTCCTGAGCGTCTGCTGAGCCTGAACCTGGCCCGCGAGCGCTTCGAACACGACTATCTCGTGCGCATGCTCAACCTCACCCAGGGCAACATCTCCCTGGCCGCCCGTCTGGCGGAGCGCAACCGCACCGAGTTCTACAACCTGCTCAAGCGTCACGGACTCGATCCGGCGCGATTCCGACCCGACAGTGACACCGCGGACTGAGAAGCCCGTCACATCACTCGCTCCCTGCGAGCGTCCACTCACCCAAAGGGGCCCCCGACAGGGGTATTCGAAACCACTGTCGGGAAAACCCGACAGGTAACTTCAATAAAAACAAACACTTGTTAAAACAGGGCTAAGTCTGTCGGGTATAGCAGACGCTCGCGATGGTCCTCAGAAGTCAAAAAAATACTTAAGTAGTTGATTCTAAATAATAAAATAAAGTTGGCACTACCCTTGCTGTATTACCAGCGACAGAGCGTTGTTACGGTCCTGCAGGAAGCCGAGAGCCAAGAAGTTCCTGAAGGATCGGGTCGACCTTCTTCCTGCGGAAGGCCGGCCAGATGTTTCAGGAACCCTTGGCGACCAGGATGGTCACGCCTCGGCGTCTCCCCCCCACGGTGGCGGTAAGCGGGGCTCGTCAGCCGCCACAGGAGACGCCGAGGCTATCTCGCCAATCGGTCCGGAGGTCGGATTCACAAGATCCTGCTGAAGGACGTCAAGGCGGAAGCCTTGGGGTGGGACCGCAACGATGTTCTATGTTTTACGCGCTGGGAATGGCCCAGCGCCTCACGGATGTGGCCCTTGTCGGCTCTGCCGACAAGTTCTGCCAACGGAAGGCAGACTGAATCAGGAATCCGCGGGGAGGGACCCCCGGCAACCGAATCCCGCAACGGTCCTTGCGCACGGTTCAGGGCCCTAAGGTTTCGGGGCGGCAGGGTCCGATGCGTACCCGGGAAAGCTGCGCATCGGCCCTTGCCGGTCTGACATTCCCTCCCTTTCTTCTTTTCCCTCCCCCTCAGAACCGCATGTTCATACCCAGCACGTAACTGCGTCCGACGGCCAGCGTCTGATGCATCGCATTCGCACCGCCCGGCAGGCCACGTCCCACGGCTGCAGGATTGGGCGGCGGATCCTCACCGAAGAGATTGGTGACGTTGATGAAGGCCTCCCACGAGGCACCGCTATCGAGTTCGCCCGTGTAACCGAGCCGCATGTTCACCCAGCGCACGGCATCGAGATAGTTGTCGTCGACATCCACACCCTCCACCCAGTTCACGTTGAACTTCGATTTGTCGATGAAGCGATGCGAGAAGAACAGACTCCAGGGGCCCAGCGCATAATTCAGCGTCGCCGTCGTGGTCCACTCCGGCGTCTGTCCCGAGCCGGCGAAATCGGTCTTGCGTCCGCCCGAAGGGGTATTGGAGTTCTCGGCGAGATAGCTGGCGAGCAGACGCAAGGTCAGTGTCTCGGCCTGATTCGCGAAGAAATCGACCTCGGTGCGATAGGAGGCTTCCAGATCCACGCCGCGGGCTGCGGCGGCATCGATGTTGGTGAAGAAGTCCTCGACGCGAGTGATCTGGTTGGTCACGGGATCACGATCGATCTGCGCGCACAGTTCCTGGTTGCCGGCAAAGCAGTCGTCGATCACACGTTGGAAACCGATCGAGCCGATGGCGCCGGTGAGGTCGATGTCGTAGTAGTCCGCCGACAGATCCAGACCCGGCAGCCAGCCGGGCTGATAGACGAAGCCGATGACGTAGGTGTCGGCTTCTTCCGGCTCGACGTTGGGATTGCCGCCGGAAGCCGTGGAGATGTTGAAGGGGTGGCCATCGAACAGCGGATCGTTGACGGTGGCACCACCTCCGGCCTTGTCGAAGCGCTCGGCGAAGGTTGCCTCGCGCACGTCGCGCGAATAGGTCGTGCGCAGGCGCAGCGATTCCGTCACCTGGAAATCGAGACCGACCTTCCACGTGAGCACACCGCCAGCGAGGGAGTAATCGGAGTGCCGCGCCGCCAGACTCAGGTCGATGCTCTGCACGTCGTTGTCATAGAGCGGCACCAGGGTTTCACCGAAGACCTCCCACACGTCGAACTGACCACCGAAAGTGGTGAGGTTGGAAAAGGCATGCAGGTTCGGAGCACCACCGGTGTAGCCGGCGGGGATACCTTGAATGCCGAGTTCGGGGCGATTGAGTGGCGGTCCGAGCTCATCGACTTCGCGTGGATAAGCAGTTTGATCGAGATCTTCCTTGCGCCAGGTGGCACCGAGCGAGAAACCGATGGGCCCCACGCTGCGGTCGGCGAACAGTTCTCCACTCAGCACGGCTTCGGCGAAGTCCTGAATCACATAGGATTCCGCCCACTTGTCGCTCACCACATAGTCACGCGCTTCCTGCGACACGTTGCCCCAACCGAAGATGTTGAGCGGCACGCAGTCTTCGATGGTGTCGTCGAGTCCCACTGGCGCGGTGATCGGTTCTGGACCGGTCGGTGAGGGTACGAGCACGTCCTTCACCGATTCGGCGAGTTGTTCGCGCGTGGGATTGAACAGCTTCACGCGGCATACGATTTCACCCGTGTCGGGATGACGCACCGCATCCTGCGCGAGGAACCAGCGGTCGATGCGCAACAGATTGTCGAGCAGCATGTGCTTGTGACTCTTGCCACGCTGGTAGTAGGCGTTGAGGTTCCAGCCGTTCTGCAGACGATGATCCATGCCGATCAGGAACATGTGCTGGCTCACTTCGGTGCCGTCGGTGTGATCGTCCTGGAAATTGTTGCGGCCGGGCAGGGCGCCGCCCTTTTCCATGCGGAAGGAGTCGAGACCCTGATCGATCATGGCCTGACGGATGTGGTCGGGCAAAAAGGCGTTGTCGACGAAGATGGTGCCGGCCCAGATGCCCATCATCGACGGACCGAGACCACCGTTGATCTTGTGATTGTACGCTGCGTTCTTGCCGCCGATGGCCTGGAAACTGAGTGTGGTGGCCTCGCTCAGTTCGTAGTCGATGTTGAGGAATATGTTCTGACGTTCGACTTCGGACTGCAGGTTCTCGCGCTGTCCCAAGTGCGCGATTTCATATTCCGGCCCACCGGAAGTCGCGCCGCCGCCGGTGATGGCACCGGGCACGAACAGGCGCGTCTGAGTGCCGTCCTCGATGAAGGTGTGATTGTTGTAGCTGAAGCCCGGCTGATTAATCTTGCCACCGGGAGTGAAATTGGCCGAGTGCACCTGCGGCAAGGTCAGTCGTTGCGGATTGGTGCCGGGCGGATCGCTCGCACGCCACGCCGGGTTGTTCACCCAGCCCCACCGTTCGAACCAATCGCGGCCATCGAGTCCGGCGTAGTGACCGCGGATGTCGTTGTTGTGAAAGCCTTCGAGTGAGGCGATCACATGCATGCGCTCGCCGAGGTCGAAACCACCAGCGATGGAGACTTCCCAGTTCTCTCCGTCGTGATACTCGGTCTCGCCGCCCTGCACGTTGATCTGCAAGCCCTCGTAGTCGGTGTTGACGACGAAGTTCGCCACACCGGCGAGCGCATCGGCACCGTAGGCCGCGGATGCACCACCGGTCACGACGTCGACACGGCTGATCATCGAGTCGGGAAAGAGGTTCACGTCCACCGAGCTTTGCCGATCGGAAGGCGCCACGCGACGACCATTGAGCAGCACCAACGTGCGCTGCGTGCCCATGCCGCGAATGTTGAGAAAGGCCTGACCGGCCGATCCAAGAAAGGTGCCACGGTTCTGCGCGGTGGCATTGTTGAGGAACTGCGGAACCTGTTGCAGACCCTGCGACAGGTTGCCTGGCGCGATGAAACTCAGCTCTTCGCTGCTCACTGCCGTGACGGGCACCGGCGAGGTGATGCCGGGCCGTTGAATGCGCGAGCCAGTCACCTGCACTTCTTCGATGTTGTCCTGTGCCTGGGCGCTCGCCCCCACGAGTGCCAGACAGGATAGTCCTACTCCGATGGATAGTTTGTGATGACGCGTCGTGAATCCATGCATGACGATTCCCCTCTGAATGTTGTTGTTGCTTGGACTACTTGGACGTGAACGCGGCGCCGAGAGGCGCGAGACGCTCGGAATGAAGACGGCGGGATTGTTAAAGAACGCGAGGTCGAGATGGCCGGATGTTCGCACCGCTCATGCAAGCTGTAAACGAAATGTAAGCGCTTCTGCTCTGCGCAAATCAGCGTCGGCGATTTGAGTCGCACGGCGCTCTGTGCTGCAATTCGCGCACTCATCGTCGTAGAGGTATCCGGTGCACAACGAGATCGACTCGCTCTATCGCAACGACTTCCGCCGCTTGTTCGCGACAGTGGTGCGGCTGGTGGGTGATTTCGATCTGGCGGAAGATTCCCTGCACGAAGCCTTCGAAGCGGCGTTGCAGCGTTGGCCGAACGAAGGCATGCCCGACAATCCACGTGCGTGGTTGGTATCCACGGCGCGCTTCAAGGCCATCGATCGTCTGCGCCGTAGTCAACGTATCGATCTCGGTGCCGATGAATTCATCGAGCAGGTCGAGGATGAACTCGCGTATGCGCCCGACCTTCAATACGAGCGCGACCAGGAGATCGCCGACGATCGTCTGCGACTGATCTTCACTTGTTGTCACCCGGCGCTGGCACGTGAGGTACAGGTGGCGCTCACCTTGCGTGAAGTCTGTGGTCTCACCACCGAGGACATTGCCAGTGCCTTTCTGTTGCAACCGGCGACGCTGGCGCAGCGCCTCGTGCGCGGCAAGGCGAAGATCCGTGCGGCGGGCATTCCGTTCGAAGTGCCGGATGCGGCGCATCTGCCGGAGCGTCTCGATGCCGTGTTGGCGGTGGTGTACCTCGTGTTCAACGAGGGCTATCACGCCTCCAGCGGTGCCACGCTCACACGTACCGATCTCGCCGAAGAAGCGATACGTCTGGCGCGACTTCTGCTGGAGTTGTTGCCGGATCCCGAAGTGAAGGGCCTCTTGGCCCTGATGCTGTTGCATGAATCACGACGTGCCACGCGCACCGATGCCAATGGCGAGCTCGTGCTGCTGGAACATCAGGATCGTTCGCGCTGGGATCCGGCGTTGATCGCCGAAGGCAAGGCCTTGCTGGAAGATGCACTCTCTGCCCACGAAGTCGGTAGCTACACCTTGCAAGCGGCGATTGCCGCCGCGCATGCCGAAGCCCCTTCGCACGAAGCCACCGATTGGCGCCGCATCGTGGCGCTCTACCAACTCTTGCTGCGTGCCAACCCGTCGCCGGTAGTCGAACTCAACCGTGCCATAGCCGTCGCGATGTGTGAGGGACCGCAGGCCGGTCTCACCTTGGTGAACGATCTACTCGATCGTGGTGAGCTGCAGCACTACCACATGGCGCATGCCGCGCAGGCGGACCTGCATCGACGCCTCGGCAACATCGAAGCTGCCAAGGCCGCCTACCTGCGTGCGCTGGCCCTGGTGCGTCAGGAACCGCAGCAGCGTTTCCTGATGATGCGGCTGGCGGCGCTGGAAAAGCATGCGAAGACGACCTGAGCCGCGCAAAGCTGGCAATGGGGTGGAACTTGTGCATGGCATCGGAGTCAACCCTTCGAGAATGAAAAGTCCTGCTGGCGTTGCGGGCCGACTCCCGCTGTCGTCTGTGGAGTAAACGATGGACAAACGACAAGCCGCTCCCTGGATTGCCGCCAACAAGTTTGGTCTGGGGCTGCGCCCCAACGAGCGTGCGGCGATCGCCTCCGATCCGCGTGGCTGGCTCAAGGCACAGTTGAGCCAGGTCGCCGTCATGCCACCGGCGCTCCTGCCGTTCGCCGATAGTCCAGCGTTGCTGCTCGAAGGGCGCGAGTTGCAGTTGCGTTTGAGCGAGCTCGGCAAACGGGCATTGGAACCCGGAGTCAAAGAACAGCAGGCACAGATCAGAAAGACCATCGCCGAGCGCCAGGAAGAGCAGCAGAAGGCGCGTCTGCTGGCCGCCATCGACAGCGAGGCTCCGTTCGCCGAACGCCTCGTACGCTTCTGGTCGAATCATTTCACGGTGGTGGCTGGCGGTGGCGGCACGAAAGATCTGCTTCGCCACATTGCCGTTCCCTATGAGAACGAGGCCATCCGATCCAATCTCGACCGCAGCTTTGCCGAGTTGCTGCTCGCGGTGGAACAGCATCCGGCAATGTTGATCTATCTCGACAATCATTCATCCGTAGGCCCCAACTCGAAAACGGGTATTGCCCAGAAGAAGGGGCTCAACGAAAACCTCGCGCGCGAGCTGCTCGAATTGCACACCTTGGGTGTCGATGGGGGTTATGGCCAGGAAGACGTCACTGCATTGGCGCGCATTCTCACTGGTTGGGGAGTGGATCTGCGCACGGGGCTCACACCCGACAAATACGGTAGTACGTTGCCAGGTACCTATCGTTTCGCTCTCGTTCACCACGAACCCGGCGAGCACACCGTGTTGGGCAGAACCTACGCCGTGCCGGGTGAACAACGCGGTGAAGAAGCATTACGTGATCTCGCACACCATCCTTCGACGGCGCGCCACATCGCGCGCAAGTTGGTGAGGCACTTCGTGGCCGATGATCCGCCGCCCGAAGCGGTGGAAAAAATCGAACGCGTCTTCCTCGAAACCGGTGGCTGGCTACCGGCAGTGCATGGTGCGCTGATCGAATTGGAACAAGCGTGGGATCCGCAGTATCGCAAGCTCAAGAGTCCGGAGGATCTCGTCATCTCCGTTGCGCGTGGCTGCATGTTGCCGGGCCGGTCGGAGCAACCGCAGTTGGTACTGCGTTCGTTGAATCAGGCGCTGAAGACTTTCGGACAAACACCTTTCAACGCGGGCTCACCCGCGGGTTGGGCCGATACCGCTGCGGCGTGGGGCAATCCGGATGCCATCCTCAAACGCATCCAATGGTTCACCGCCTTGACCAAGCTGATTCCTGCCGGTCTCGATCCTCTGCAATTGGCGCAAGAGCTGTTGCCACCGCACGACGCGCTGCTCACCGAACTGAAACGAGCGGAGTCGGAGCAGCAGGGCCTGGTGCTGCTCTTCGGCAGTCCCAGCTTTCAATGGAGGGGCGTATGAATTCGCGACGCCGTTTTCTCAAGGGGCTGAGTGCCGCTGCACTCTTGCCGGCAATTCCAGGTCTGTCGCTGGCAGCGAGTGCGACCACCGACAAACGTTTCGTGCTGATCATCCTGCGCGGCGCCCTGGACGGTCTCGCCGCCGTGCAACCCTACGGCGATCCCGCGCTGCCAGGGCTCCGCGATTCGCTGCTGGTGCCGGACGAAGAGCTGCGCAAACTCGACAGCCACTTCGCGCTGCATCCTTCTCTCGCGCGTATGCATGGCTTGTATGAGTCGAAGGAACTCGAAGTATTCCATGCCATCGCCACGCCCTATCGTGAGCGTTCGCACTTCGATGGTCAGAACGTCTTGGAAAGCGGCCTCGACAAGGTCGATCCCGGCGCCAGCGGTTGGCTCAATCGTGTTGCCGCCCGCCTTGCCGCCGAACGTCCATCCGCCGTCGCTGTCGGACAGGTGCTGCCGCGTGTGTTGCATGGTCCGGCCAATGTGGCCTCGTGGACACCGGACACCTTGCCCGATCTCGAAGAAAGCATGCTGCAGCGCCTACAGCGTCTCTATCAGGAAGACGAGTTCCTCGGTCCACGTCTGCAGGCCGGGCTCTATTCGGAGCAGCTCGTCGGAGAAGACGAAGTTCAAGCCGCGAAGGCCGGCCAGAACCTGCCTCAGCTCGCACAGGTCGCGGCGCGTTTCCTCGCGGAAGAGGACGGTCCCGCCATCGCAGTGCTCGAAGGCGGCGGTTGGGACACGCACGTGAGTCAGGGCGCGGCCAAGGGAGGCCTGGCGAATCGATTGCGTGAGCTGGACTCGGCGGTGTGGGCTTTGCGGCAGGGACTGGGCGAACGTTGGGTCGATACGCAGGTGCTGATCGTGACCGAATTCGGCCGCACGGTGCGTGTCAACGGCACCGCCGGTACCGACCATGGCACGGCCTCCGTTGCATTTCGCCTCAGTGGCGCGAAGCAGGGCGGCAAGATCATCACCGAGTGGCCGGGACTGGCCTCGGGCTCGCTGCTCGACGGACGCGACCTGCGCCCCACGCGCGATCTACGTCAGCTCTATCGCGATGCGGTGGTACATTTGCTGGGTTCCGCCGAGGGCTTCGAAGTCTAGGCGCCCTGATTCGACGAATTCATTCCAATGACGACAAGGAACCCCCTATGCGCTACATGCTCCTGATCTACACTGATGAGAACGTCTGGGCGGAAGGCGAACGCGAAGCCTGCATGGAAGAATCCCGCCAGCTGTGCCACACCCTGAACAAAGAAGGCAGCTTCATCGCGGCCGCGCCTCTGCATCCCGTTGCCACCGCCACCAGCATTCGCGTGCGCCAGGGACAGACGCTCATCACCGATGGTCCCTTTGCCGAAACCCACGAACAGCTCGGTGGTTACTACCTCATCGACGTGCCCGATCTCGATGCCGCCATCGCCATTGCCGGCCGCATTCCCGGCGCGCGCAAGGGGACGGTGGAAATCCGTCCGGTGATCGAACTGCCAGACATGCCCTGAGCGGCGACGAAAATTTTTTCCTGCCCTGTCGATTTCGTTCGCGCTGCTGCGACTAAGCAGTGAACGCGGACTTAGTCGCGCGCCCATCAACCAGCATCAGTCAGGAGAGCACCATGAAAGTCGTCGTATTCGTCAAAGCCACACCGAGTTCGGAGCAGGGCGTGCCACCGTCGCAGGAATTGCTCGAACAGATGATGGCCTACAACCAGCAGTTGATAGAGGCCGGAATCATGAAGGGAGGCGATGGCCTCAAACCGAGTTCGCAGGCCGTTCGCATTCGCTTCTCGGGTGACTCACGCACCGTGATCGATGGGCCCTTTCCCGAAACCAAGGAGCTGGTGGCCGGCTATTGGTTGTGGGAAGTGAAGGACATGGCCGAAGCGATCGAGTGGGTCAAACGTTGTCCGAATCCCATGCCGGAAGATTCCGACATCGAGATCCGTCCCGTGATCGAACTCGAGGATTTCGGTGAGATCGTCACCGACGAGGTGCGCGCGAAGGATGCTGCGATGCGCGCAAAACTGGCCACCGAATCCAACTGACACCGAGGACTCCACGATGACCCGCATGATCTTCGTCAACCTGCCGGTGGCAGACCTGGAAGCAAGCAAAGCCTTCTACGCAGCACTCGGATTTGCCAACAATCCGCAGTACACCGACGACACCGCCGCGTGCATGGTGCTCAGCGATACCATCTTCGTGATGCTGCTCACCAAGGAAAAATTCTCCTCGTTCTCACCGAATCCGGTGAGCGATGCGCACAAGGTGACCGAAGTGTTGAACGCCATCAGTTGTGACACGCGTGAAGAGGTCGATGCCCTCGTGCGCACTGCGGTGGCCGAAGGTGGCAGGACCTACAGCACACCGAAGGACTACGGCTTCATGTATCAGCATGGCTTCCAGGATCCCGACGGGCACGTCTGGGAATTGGTCTACATGCAGGCGGAGTAGGAAGGAAAGGTCGTGCTCATTCGGGCACGGCGGAAGTCGGGGCTGCCGCTGCACCACTCGTGCGTGCGGCGCGCAGCCAACGACCAAGCACCACCCGGCGCCACCACACCACGACACCACTGACGGCCAGCACGGTCGGCACCAGGCTCACCAAGATCCAGGACCAGCGCGCCAGATCGCCGCTGCCGAAACGTGCGAAGTGCACGTCACGGAAGAAGCGCAGCAAACTGGAACTCGGCTGCGGGCCCTGCGGCACGTCGGTCATCCAGCGCAGGAGCTGCGGCAGTCCCAGTTGGATGCCCGACACACCCCAGGCGAACATCAGGATCAATCCCCAGAAGCCGAACACCGCATGCAGTTGCCACCACAGCGAGCGCTGCGTGCCGCGCTTGAGATAGAGCGCTTCCTGCCAACGTGCGCGACCCTGCCACCACAGAATGAGGCCGGAGAGGCTCATCACCACGAACAGAAGTCCACCGGCGCCATTGAGCTGACGTCCGAGGCGACCCAGCGTGAGATCGTCGTGAATGTCGCCCACCCATTCCACCGCCTTGATCGGCCAGGGGTTGGCGGGGCCGAGGTCGACGCCCCGATATTGATCGAAGTAGTGCGGGAAGTAGTTCGTGCCGTCGTTGATCACGACATAGGTGGCGAGGTCGGGCGTATAACCTTCGATGGTGAAGCCGACGTTGAAACCGGCATAGACCTCACGCATGCGCGCCTGCAGTGCTTCACCCGTCAGCACCTCCGCATCCACGATGGGAACGACGTATTTCGGTTCGAACCATTGATAGAAGGGCGAGCGCAACAAGAGCGCCGTGCCGCTGATGCTGACTATCAGCACATACAGACAAAAGCCGATGCCGAGCCAAAGGTGCAGTTGAAAGAGTAGGCGGCGCAGCCACAGAGTCTGAGGTGCACGCACCCAGCGTTGCCAAACATTCATGGGACACGGGACTCGCAAACGAAACGCCCCGCATTGTAGCCACAACCGTGGCTCCGTGTGTCCACCGTTCTGGTCAAAAGACGCAGGGAAAGTAAGCGCACTCAGAGGCCGGCGACGGCGTAGTAGTAGCGCAGCTGCACGCGGTCCTCGTCGACCACGCGCCCGTTCTTGAACTTGGGCCGGAACTTGCCGGCGCGGATCGTGCGCAGCAGCTCGCGTTCGATGCGTGGATCGGCCGCCGTGCTTGCGAGAATTTCGGCGTTGGAGGCGGTGCCGTACTTGTTGAGATCGAAGGCGACGTCGATGTGGCCGATGTAGGAGCGTGGACGTTCGCTTTCGAAATAGACCTCGTCCGGCAAGCGCACCGGCATGCCGGCGGCGATGATGTTTTCCGCTTCCTGTTCCGGCACCTGCGCGTGGGTGAGCAGCTTCATCGCGTCTTCGTAGGTCTTCAAGGCCTCGGCACGACGACCATAGAGCAGGTACCAATCACCCAAGGCCATCATGCGTTCGGCGATTGCATCGTAGTCAGGACGCTCGACCACGAAGCCATAGGCCACGGCACGTTCGAGTGCGGAACGGCCGCTGAGGAAGTGCAGCGTACTGCTGCGCTGCAAGATGCGTTCGAGGTCGGAAGGTGTCGCCGGAATCGGTGTGATGGGCAGATTTCTGAGCGATCGTTCCGTTTCGCGTCCCGCCATGAAGTTGAGCGCCGCCAACTTGCGCTCAATCTCCACCAGTCGCGCATCGTTCGCATGCATCTCCTTGTCCTGCAGTATCTGCAGCGCCTTCACATAGCGGCTGTAGGCTTCCTGCAACAAGGGATTGCGGTAGTTGAGCATGCCGGGGGCGACTTCGAGCGTGAGCGCACGGGAATCCTGACTCAGATAGAGATTCACATTCCAATCCGCCCATTCGAGCAGGGCCGGCACGAAGTCGAGTTCATCCTTGCCATGCACGCGTTGCTGCAGATTCAGGAGGGCCTGCTGCAATTCGTGCGCATCCGGCACGCGCCCGAGACGTAGGTTGGTTTCGATCATCGCACGCAGAAGCGGAATCTGACCCGGACTATAGAGGCCAGCACTGGCGCGCATCACCTGCTGTGCCGCTTGAAAGGCCGCCAATGCCGCCTCGTGCTCACCTAGCTGTTGATGCAGTTTGCCGAGCGCTTCATGGGCTTCCACGAGCCCCGGTGCATAGAGCCCATCGCGTGCCTGTAGATCCGCAATGCGTTCCCGATAGGCCAGCAGTCTTTCTTCGTCAGTAGGAACTTCGACGGCAATGAAGTCTTCGGCATCGTGTCCGAGCGATTCCATTTGTTGTTGCGACTCGTCGCGGCGTTCGAGTCTCAGATAGAGCTGCGTGGGGACGTCGGAGCTGGCTTGGGGGAGAGGCGTGGGATGGAAGGTGAGTAGGCGCAGATCGAGTTTCGGTTGTTCCGGTTGTTCGTCCTCGCGTGCGTCGGCGAGTGCGAGATGCGTGAACAGAGATAGGACACACAGACTCCAGGTGGCCGGTGCGGCGATCGTACGCAGGCTCATGAGTGCCTCCCCACTTAGCAAGATTCCACGAATAATCGATGAACCTTGCGCCCGATCATAGTCTCTTCATTGCACTGCGCAACGACTTTCGCCAGGTGAAATGAACTGCTTCGCAAAGCGTCGTTGCTCAGCTCGGGATGAAGCTTCGTCGCCGCTTGCAGATTGGCGTGGTGTTGAGGAAGGCAGCGCAGAAAATCGGAGAAGAAAAATGGCAATCATTATCATTCTGCTTCTTCGCATTCCAAACCGCCGAGTCTTGCGCCCAGCCGCGATGCGGCGAAGTACGAGTCTTCAACCACAGCGAAAGCAAAAAAAACGGCGGGAATTCCCGCCGTTTTCTTCTTGGTGCTTTTTCTGCTCAGTTGCCGGAGGCACCCGGGATCAACTCGTCCTTCACGTAGTGCGCGATGTCGCGGATCTGCTCCTTGTCGAACACGGCGCCGAAGGCCGGCATCTGGTTACGACCGTAGGTGAGACGCGAGACGATGTCGCCGAGCGACAACTGATCGGTGAGCGGCGCACCGATGCCTTCACCACCGCGGCCATTCTCGCCGTGGCAGGGCACGCAGCTCTGCGTGTAGATCTCGCGGCCCTTGGCGAGGTCGGGCTCCCCCGAGGGCAGTTGTGCCAAGAGCTGCTGCGGCGACAGCTGGTTGCCGGGACCTGCAGAAGCGTTTTCTTCCTTCACCTCATCGATGGTGCCGTCGAGCGAGAACAGCCACACGCTATCGCCACGCACGGCGGACGCGAACACGCTGCCGGCGGAGAAGGCGGCGACGTACTGCTTGCCCTTGTGCTCGAACACGGTCGGTGCGGCGTGGATGCCGGCCTCGGTCTTGAACGACCACAGACGATCACCGGTGCGCTTGTCGAGCGCGGTCAGACGTCCATCGACTCGGCCGACGAACACGAGGCCACCGGCGGTGACGGCGGAGCCACTGAAGCAGCGATCGTTGCTCCACTGCTGCTGCCAGACGATCTCGCGCGTGCTCAGGTCCAGCGCGGTGAAGAGGCCGCGGCGCGGTACGTCGATGGCACCGAACGAGGCGGTGTTGGCGTAGGGCAGGTGCGGCTGCGGTTCGAGCGTGTCGTCCGCGATCAGTACACCGATCTGGTCGGTGGAGCAGATGTACATCGTGTGGGTTTCGGGATCGTAGGAGCTCGGTGGCCAGTTCACCTGCGCTAGCGGGCGATAGATCACATAGCCTTCCATCGGCAGCGGCGTGAAGGTGCGCCCCTGGTTCACGAGTTTCCAGCCTTCGGGCTGCACGTCGATGTGATGCGGCAGGATGTTGTCGCCAACCGGAATCGGCTGCGTCGGTGACGTGGCGCGACCTTCTACCTGCGGGACGGGCGTTTCTTCGATCGGGAACAGCGGTTCACCGGTCACGCGATCGAGCGTGTAGACGTAACCGCTCTTCGGAATCTGCACGATGCCCTTGCGCGGCACACCGTTGATCTCCGCGTCGAACAGGATGGTCGGGTTGGTGGAGTCGTAGTCCCAGATGTCGTGATGGGTCTGCTGGAAGTGCCAGCGATACTCACCGGTACGGACGTCGAGCGCGAGGATCGAAGTGGTGAAGAGGTTGTCGCCCGGACGAATCGCACCGTTGAACTCAGGGAAGGCGTTGCCGGTGGAGAAGTAGATCATGCCCAGTTCCGGATCGACCGTGGGCGTCTGCCAGACGGAACCGCCGCCGTATTTCCAGGCGTCGTTGTCCTGCGGCCAGCTGTCGTGACCGAATTCACCCGGGCCTGGAATGGTGTAGAAGGTCCAGATTTCTGCGCCGGTTTTCGCGTCGTACGCGCGGATGCGGCCGCGAATGCCCTTGTTGCTGCCGGCGAAGCCGCTGATCAGCATACCGTCGTAGTAGAGCGGCGGGCTGGTGATGGCGAAGCCTTCGGCCGGATCCTCGGCCTGGATGTCCCACACCACTTCACCGGTGCGTTGATCGAGCGCGACCAGACGGGCATCGAGACGGCCGAAGAAAATCTTGCCGTCGCCCATCGCCACACCACGGTTGGTCCAACCACAGCACACGTTCACGCGCGCCGGATCGAGGTTGGCCGTGTAGTTCCACAGGATCTCACCGGTTTCGACGTCGAGTGCGAACACGTCGTTGGCGCCGGTGATGATGAAGAGCGTGCCTTCATACTCGAGGATCTGCGCCTGGCCGGAATACTGCGGGCCGAGACCGGAACCATTCAGATGCGTGCGCCATTTCGCCTTCAGCGAGGCCACGTTGTCGCGGTTGATCTCGGTGAGCGCGGAATAGCGCTGGTTGTAAATGTTGCCGCCGTTGGTCACCCAGTTGTCGGTGACGGGGCCGAGCAGATCCTGCGGTTTGAAATCGGGTGAAGGGGTAATGTCCGCCTGGGCCTGGGACATTGCCATCGCGGCTGCCAACAGGATCGGCGTGAGTGAGCGGGGATGCGTTGGTTTCATGAGGGGTACCTATCCAAAAACAACGAAAAGCTCCGAGCCGCTGCGGCGAGGAGTCGACTCGTTTGGGTAGAAACGAGAGCGGGTGCGCCTTGCGACGCACCCGCAAACCTGGACTTAGTCGCCGTGCTGTGGCTGCTCTGGGGCAGTCTGGGCAGGCGGAGTGGCCTGAGCGGCTTTCAGCTCATTGGCGCGTACGGTCATGTAGGCACGCAGAGCGAAGGTGTCTTCCGGCTGCAGAGCCTGTGCGAAGGACACCATGCCTTTGTCGCTACGTACCCCCTGCAGCACGATCTGATCGAACAGCTCCTGCGAGTTGAGTGCGGGGCTGTAACGCAGATCCGGGAACGAACCACGCGACTGCCCGTCGATGCCGTGGCAGGCACCGCAGTAGGTTTCGTAACGATCTTCACCGAGCGCCACCTGTTCAGCCGTACCGAAGTTTTCCGGCGGATTGAGCGGCGGCATGGTGAATTCCTGCTCCGGCGGCAGCTGTGCCGTGCCACCGAGCTTGAACACCAACAGACGCGAACCATTGCTCTCGTAATAGCTGCGGGTGTTCTTGAAACCACCGACCACGGCGACGTACTGCTCACCGTCGAGCATGTAGGTGACGGGGCCAGCGAGGGCACCGGTCTGCACGTTGTACGACCACAGCACTTCGCCGTTCTCGGCGTCGTAGGCGTAGAAGTTGTTGTCGAGACGGCTGCCCTGGAACACGAGGTTCGAGGCGGTGGTCATGGTGCCACCGTTGCGCTGGTTACCGCTCGGTACACGGAAGGCTTCGCGTTGGTTCACCGGATCCCAGGCCAGCATGAAGTGCTCGTTGATCGGCGCGATGTCGAGTTCTTCATAGAGAGCGGCGCCACGCACCGTGCTGATCGAGAGACGCTGACCCATCGGGTTGTCGTCCTGTTCGGTGACGACGAAGCCGTAGTTCTGGTGCGAAACCGGGATGTACACCAGGCCCGTGTTCGGGTTGTAGGACATCGGGTGCCAGTTGTGCGAACCACCGAAAAACGGTGTCACCACCATGCCCTTGCCGGTCTTGTCGTAGCGCGCTTCGGGGTTCTCGATCGGACGACCGGTGTTCATGTCGACACCGCTGGCCCAGGTCACCGGAATCACCATCTCGGCGGAGATCAGTTCACCGGTGGCCGCATCGAGCACGTAGAAGAAGCCGTTCTTCGGCTGCTGCATCGCGACGTGACGCATCTGACCGTTGATCTCGAGGTCGGCGATGATGATCTGCTGTACCGCGGTGTAGTCCCAGCTGTCGGCCGGCGTGGTCTGGTAGTGCCACACGTATTCGCCAGTGTCGGGGTCGAGCGCCACGATCGACGACAGGAACAGGTTGTCCCCGCCACCCGGGCTGCGGACTTCGGAGGGCCACGGCGAGCCGTTGCCGGTGCCGATCAGGAGGAGGTCGGTGACGGGGTCGTAGACGATCGAATCCCATACCGTGCCGCCGCCGCCAGTGAGCCACCATTCGCCGTTCCAGGTCTGGGCGGCCATTTCCATCTGCGGGTTTTCGAAACCGTCGGCCGGGTTGCCGGGGACGGTGTACCAGATCCATTCGCGTTCGCCGGTGTCGACGTCGTAGGCGGCGATGAAGCCGCGCACACCGAATTCGGCGCCGCCTTGACCGATGAAGACCTTGCCCTTGGCCACACGCGGGGCGCCGGTGATGGCGTAGGGTTCATCCGGAGGCGTGGTCTGTACCGACCAGATCTGCTCACCGGTGGCAGCGTCGAGCGCGATCAGGCGGTTGTCGATGGTGCCGACGTAGACCTTGCCTTCCCACACGGCGACACCGCGGTTGACCACGTCGCAGCACGCGTTGACCGCCCATTCGCCCGGCACTTTTGGATCGAAGAACCAAATCAGCTCGCCGGTGCGGGCGTCATAGGCGCGCACCTTGCTCCAGGCTTCGGTGACGTAGATGACGCCGTCGACCACGATCGGGGTGGATTCTTGACCGCGATTGGTTTCGAAGTCGGCGTACCAGGCCAGGCCCAACTGACTCACGTTCTGCTTGTTGATCTGCGTGAGCGGGCTGAAGCGCTGTTCGCTGTAGGTGCGCCCGTGCGACAGCCAGTTTTCGCCGGTGTCCTCCTCGGCAATGATGCGCTCCTGGTTTACTTCGGCGTAGCGACGCTCGGCAGCTGGCTGCGCTGCAGCATTCTGCGTTGCGGGCGCCGCGCTGGGTGCGGTGGCTTGTTGTTCACTCTGTCCGCAGGCGGCGAGCAACAGCGTGCAGCATGCGGTGGCCAGCCATAGCGGCCGGCGAAGGATCGGCGGTTGGTTCATGTTCCCTCTCTCGGATATCGAATCTATTCCACGCTGAATGCCAGCAAGACATTGCCGGGCCGGCCTACGAAACCAGCGTTGCCAGACAACACATACAGCATGCCCCCTGCGATGACGGGCCCAGGGCCGTCGAAGGAAGCACCATTGGCGGGGACACCGTTGACTGTCTCGAACGAGCGGTTGGCGTCAAAAACCCACAGGACTTCCCCAGAGGTGGCGGAGTATGCCCTTAACCCGCCGTCAGCGGAACCAGAAAGTACCGCTCCGGGCAAAGCTGTGACGGCGGCGGACTGGGTCGGGCTGCAACCCGGGCCGGGGGGAGAACACAACAGATCCTGCGGCGGCGTGTACCACAGGCGCTCACCGGTCTTGATGTCGACGGCGTGGATGCCGCCGGTCTCGGAGGTGAAATAGCCGCCCACTGCTGCGTAGGCGATGTCGCCGTCCACCGCGCTGCCCCAGACGCCGCCGACCGCGCTGCCCGGACCGACGCGATAGGTCCACAAGGTGCGGCCCTCGTCATCGGGATCGAGGGCGTGCAGTTCACCGGATTTCTGCGGAATCACGATGATGTCCTTGCCCTCGCTGGTGGTGGTGAGGATGGGCGAGGCGGAGAAATCGACGTCCGGACCGACGTTGTCCGGACAGTTGGGATTGGCGTCGGAATTGGCGCCACAACCGCCCGACCAGACATCGACTGTGAATTGGTTTATCCAGCGCATTTCGCCGGTGTCCATGTCGAAGGCGATGACCGCGTCCGTGGTATCGGGGGCAGGGCCGCTGTAGGCAGGGCCGGTGCCGGAGTAGATCAGGCGACGTTTCGGATCCACGGTCGGCGCACCCCAGATGCCAACACCGGACGGGCCGAACAGTGGCTGTCCCTTGCTGCTGGTGCCGCGCGGCTGCGGTTCGGGCACGGTGAAGGTCCGCCAGAGCACGGTGCCGGTGGCGGCATCGAGCGCGGAGAGCGAACCACGGAAGGTGCAGCACGGATAGTCGGGGTTCGCGCCGATGTTGCCTTCATTGATGCCGCTCAGCGGCACGTAGAGGCGGCCTTCGTGATAGGTGAGGGCGCCGGTGGCGCGTACGCCGGGATGATCTTCGAGCCGCATGCTCCAGAGCTGGATGCCGGTTTCGGCATCGACGGCGTAGACCCAGGCCTGACGGTCGACGAAGTAGACGGCATGACCCTCATTGCCATCGGCATGGGTGTAGGGGGCCACGGTGACCGTGCTGCGCAGGCCGGCATGGGCCTGGAAGGTCCAGTAGGTGCAACCGCTCTTGGCGTCGAGCGCGTAGAGGGCACCGGCCTGCGAACCGACGAAGAGGCGGTCTCCGATCACGATCGGCTGGCTGCGGGTCTGGCCTTCCTCTGGCAGACCATAGGCCCAACGCAGTTTCAGACGCGGCAGATCGGCGGCGGTCAACCCGCCGGCTTCTGCCGTTTGGAAACGCTTGTTCTGTTGATTGGGGCTCCAGCCGTTCCACTGGGCGGTGGCATTCAGATTGACGGGCGGGGGTGGATTGGTGCACAAGCCCTCGCGGATCACGAGGTCTCTTGGCTCATAGATCTGACCGGTCAAGAATTCGGCGATCGCGCGGCGCTGGTCTGTGGAAAGCGCTGCGCCCTGGGGAGCCATGCGTCCATCTTCCAGGGCCTGCACGATGTAGTGGGGCGAGAGCGTGCGCAGGGCATCGTGGCGAGGCATGCGCGGATCCTGTTCCGGATCGCGGTGGCAGACGGCGCAGTTGGCCTCATACAGTTGTTCTCCTTCCTGCACGACGGCCGGATCCGGTGTCGCTTCGCTGCCGATCGTCGAAGGCAAGAGTCCGCTCGGAGGCTGCGCCTGGACTGGCTGCGAAACTGCGCCCAGCGCGAGGCTGACTGCCAACACACCGAGCGACAAGGAGGGATGGAGGTGGATGGACTTCATGATGTTCCCCTGTTGAATATAGTTGTTGTCGTTAGGGTAGGAACCTGCCGTGGGGATGCATGGTAGTGGCGATCGATCGCCGCATCCAGCGGCGTCAATAAAGTGGCACGAGCCGAAGGGCGATTGGCGAGGAAAGATCCGATCTTCCGGTCATATACCCCACGGTATCAACAAACTGACGAGCCCAACGAGAGGGCCTGTTTATTAGAATAAGAGAGAAAGCCATGAACACGATGACCACCCCGCGTTATCTCATCGTCGGTGCAGTGCTGGCGCTGACCTGCAAAGTCGGTGCGGCCAGTGAAATAACCTTTCTGGACGGCGGCTATTCCGAACTCTGTTCGGTGGTGGCCAAACAGGTCGACAAGCCGCAGCCCGTGAACATCACCGGTTCCCGCCTCGATGTCTCGCCTCTGCAGGTCTGCACTCTGGCCATCGCAGAAGACTCTTTCGCCCGTCGTCTCGCCTCCGGCAACTACAACAACCGAGGGGTCATTCATTTTTCACGCGGGGAATATGAGGAGGCCCTACGTGATTTCCGCGAAGCCATCCGCAGACAGCCCGAGTTGGCGGTGGCCCACGTCAATCTGGGCTATACCTATGTGGCACAGCAGCGCTGGGCCGAGGCGATAGATCCGCTGACACTGGGCATCGCACTCGGTGCAGAGGATTTGCCCAAGGTCTATTTCAACCGCGGCATTGCCCACGAGGAAACGGGCCGCATCCGTGAAGCCTATGAGGATTACCTCAAAGCCTCCGAGCTGGCGCCGGAGTGGGAAGACCCCAAACGCGAGCTCACGCGTTTCAACGTCGTCAAACGCTGAATCGCCCGAAGTCACCATGGAGCCGTAAACGTACCCTTCGGTTCGTTGACTGCATGGATTCGCCATGCGAAAGTCATTTCGTATAGCGAAAATCTGGCCCGCGGCGTGGTGCACATTCTTTGCATGGATGTACGGTCTAATGCGGAACCTTCAGCCAGGTGCGCTACGCGTCGGATGAACAGAACAAGCTCCGGTTTAGTTTTTACGAAGGGGAATTACGATGAACATCAATAAATTTCAGCTGCTGGCACTGACTGCAGCGATCTCCGCCAGCACTGCGGCCTTCGGTCAGGCCAGCGCGGCCGGCGGCATCTACTTCACGACCAACACCGCGAAATACGACGAAACCAACCAGTACGTGTTCGAAGTCGATGGTCCGCGCACTCCGACTCCGCGTCTGCCCGATGGCACCGTGGATCTCGGCGGCAACGGCGTGTGGAGCATCCCCTGGGTAGCCAACTTCGCCAACGCTCAGGCCAAGCCGGGCCCGGCTCCGGCCAAGCCCTGGGTGATCGCGATGTGGAACTACAACAACGGCAACGCATCCAAGTACGACCCCGAAGGTTTCTGTCTACCGCCCGGTGGTCCGCGCTCCATGGCCACGCCCTATCCGGCCGAAATCATCCAGAACCGTGACCGCATCATCATCATCTTCGAAGGTGGCGGACACGTCTGGCGCGAAATCCACATGGATGGCCGCAAGCATCCGGAAAACCTCAACCCGACCTATTTCGGTCACTCCATCGGCTGGTGGGAAGGCGACACGCTGGTAGTGGACACCATCGGCTACAACGAGAAGACCTGGCTCGACTACAGCGGCTACATGCACACCGAACAGCTGCACACGATCGAGCGCATCACCCGTCCTTACAAGGAAAAACTCAACTACAAGGTGACCATCGACGATCCGGGTGCCTATGACGCACCGTGGACCGCCGAGTGGGACATCCGCTGGAACGAAGGTCAGGAATTGCAGGACTACATCTGTCAGGAGAACAACAAGTTCCTGATCGACCTGCACGACGATCTCGGTCAGCCCTTCTTCGAAAAAACGGCTGGTCTTTAATTCAAGGATCGAACCAAGCGGAGCATAGACGCCAAGCCCATTGCGCGTTTATGCTCCGCGTGCTTTTCCACCAAAAACAATCCAACTAAGTAAGAGGGGGTTACCCATGTCCCACATGTTTTCCGGCGGCTGCGCGCATCATCCCAGCTACTCCGATTCCTACCCGATCGACAACCACACCTGCCACTGCTCCGTGTGCAAGCGTGTGACCGGTCAGCCCGATACGCACGTGGTGTTCTTCAACCACGGTGATCTGAAAGTCGAAGGTGCCGAGACGCTCAAGCGCGTTCCCTTCAACGACCAGAACCCGAACGGTCCGCTGGAACTCTGCCTGTGTGAAACCTGCGGCACCCCGATCATGCTGGACGACAAACAGAAGCGTATCCGCGTCGTGGTTCCGAACCTGATGAACTACAACGCTGCGCTGCTGCCCGCTACCTACCACGCCTTCTACGACCCTGCTGCCGGCAACCCGCAGCCGAACGACGGTCGTCCAGTGTACGAAGGTCTGCGTCCGAACTTCGTATGGCCGCAGGGCGCTTGATGCGCGTTTGAGACCAACGCAAATGAAAAGCCCGGGCTGGTCCCGGGCTTTTTTTTTGCCTGCCGTCAGGCCGATGGCGAAGTGATCTGTGGCGCCGGCGTCGTACTGGCGGAACGTTTGAGGCGCGAGCGTGAGGCGCGAGTGCGGCGTTTGCGATCACGCGCACGCGTGGTGATGAGCTCGACGAGGATGCCGCGCGAGGGGGCGCTCTGCATGAAGTCGGCGATGATCTCCGCCACGTCCGGGTTCATGTAGATGCAGTTGCTCTGATCGATCACCACCAGACAGCCATCGGGAATCTCGCTCAGCTCCTTCTTGATGGCGCCCTTGTTGAGGAAGGACACCTCTTCCGCCAGTTCCAAGGTCACTACGTGACGATCGTCCGGCGTGTCACGTTCCTTCAGATGCAGGAAGTGCGAGTTCTGATAGTGACGCTGCAGCAGGATCACGATGGCCACCGCCATGCCCATTGCCACCCCTTCGAGCAGGTCGGTGAAGACCACACCCAGCACGGTGACGATGAAGGGCAGGAACTGTTCCATGCCGCCTTGCCACATGTGTTTGAAGAGCGCGGGCTTGGCCAGCTTGTAACCGGTGAGGATCAGCACGGCCGCGAGAACGCCGAGCGGAATCAGGTTGATCAGCTGCGGCACCAACATCAGCGAGACGAGCAGCAAGGCACCATGTGCAATCGCTGATGCACGGCTCTGCGCGCCGGCCTGCATGTTGACGCTGCTGCGTACGATCACCTGCGTCACCGGCAGACCCCCGATCAGACCGGCGACCGCGTTGCCGACGCCCTGGGCGACGAGCTCACGGTTGGTCGGCGTCAGACGTTTGCGTGGATCGATCTTGTCGATGGCTTCCACACTGAGCAGCGTTTCCAGGCTCGCAACGATGGTGATCGTGAGCGCGATTTCCCACACCAGCGGATTGGTGAGTTGGGAGAAATCCGGCGTCACCAAGAGGTCGAGGAAGGCTGCCGGCGTTTCCGTCACCGGCACGGCCACGAGTTGACTCGGTAAGAGTTCCAGCGCAGGAAAAGCGCGGAACAGAAATTGACAGGCCACCGCCACCACTACCGCCACCACGGCGCCAGGAACGAGGCTCAGCCAACGTTTGGAGGTGATGGCAGGGCTGTCCCACAGGAGCAGCAGCAAGGCCGACAGCAGTGAAATCAATACCACGCCGGGATGGAACACCGAACCCAGGCTGCTCAAGGTGGCGAGCAGAGAGCCACTGGCACCGCCGCCGACGAGGCCCTGACCCAGGGCATAGGGCAGCTGCTTGAGGATGATGATCAGGCCGATGCCGGTGAGCATGCCGTGGATCACCGCCGAGGGGAAAAAGTAGCCCAGCACCCCGGCCCGCAATAGGCCCAGAGCTACCTGCAGGACGCCGGCGATCACCAGCGCCGAGAGAAACACTTCGAACGAGCCCAGAGTCTGGATCGCGCCGAGCACGATCACGGTCAGACCGGCCGCCGGGCCAGACACACCGAGTGCGGAGCGGCTGATCGAACCGACCACGAGGCCACCGACCACGCCGGCGAGCAAGCCGGACATCAGCGGCGCGCCCGAGGCGAGCGCAATGCCGAGACAGAGGGGCAGGGCAACGAAGAAAACGACGATGCTGGCGGGAAGGTCTTGCTTGAGGGACTGCACGATATACCCCCTCCGAGGGGTTTAGCGTTCAGGCGGGTTCAGACTGGGACGCCTGATCTGCGACGCACGCATTCTGGGGAGCGACTTTGCACCAAACAAGGTATCCACACAGAGTATACGGTTTTTTACGCGTTCGTGACGCGGGGAAAGCTGCCGGCGCCAAGGCGGCGCCGGCGGTTGCGGCTCAGTTGCCGTAGGAGATGCGATAGATCACGTGGGCGCCGTCGTCGGCCAGGAGCAGCGAGCCGTCCTGCGCCACGGTCACTGCGGCAGGGCGTCCCCACGGGTTGCCGTCATCGGCAATGAAGCCGGTGAGGAAGTCGACGTATTCGCCCGTAGGCTCACCGTTACGCATCGGCAGCATCACGATCTTGTGACCGACGCGGTGCGCGCGGTTCCACGAGCCGTGATGCACGGCGAAGCCGACGCCGGCATATTCGGCCGGGAAGGCGGAGGCGCCGCTGGGCTGCAAGGGATAGAACTCGAGGTCCACGGCGGCGGAGTGGGCGGCGTAGGGCACGTCAGGACGCAATACCTTGTCCGCCAGATCCGGACGCGCACCGGCGTGACGCGGGTCTTCGTACGAGCCCATGTAGTACCACGGCCAGCCGTAGAAGCCGCCTTCCTGCACGCGGGTGGAGTAATCGGGCACGAGCTCGTCGCCGAGCATGTCGCGTTCGTTGGTCGTGCACCAGAGCGCGCCGGTTTCCGGCTGCACGGTCAGACCCACGCAGTTGCGGATGCCGGTGGCGAAAAGTTTGCCGGGAGCAGTGCTGCCCACTTCATATACCTGCACGGCGGCGCGGGCTTCTTCGTAATCCCACGGCGCGCCGGTGATGCCCTGTTGCGCATCCCAGGCCTGAGCTTCTTCCACTGTTTTCTTCGAGATGTCTTCGGCCACGTTCGACTGCGAACCCACGGCGACGAACATGCGCTTGCCGTCGGGCGAGAAGGCGATGTCGCGGGAATAGTGACCGCCACCTGCCGGCGACAGCTCGGGCACGACCACTTCCGGCACCGTGCTGGCCTGTGTCTCACCGAGCTTGTAGGGATAGCGCACGATGCGGTTGGTCTCCGCAACGTACAACCATTCGGGGTTTTCCTGCGACGGGTAGAAGGCCAGACCATTCGGCTGCAAGAGGCCCTGCGCAAAGATGGCCGTGCTGGCAACGGACTTACCATCCGCGCTCGGACGCAGCACCTTGATGCGACCGCTCTGAGTCTCGGACACGAAGATGTCGCCGTTGCCGGCCACGATCATCGAACGCGGTCCCTGCACCTCGGTGGTGAAGACCTCGACCTTGAAACCTTCCGGCACTTTCAGTTCGGCGTCTCCCGGCTTGGGTACCACACGCGGGAAGTTGGTGACGGCCTGCGTGGCATAGGGCGCTGGCAGCTGGTCGAGATCGATGCGATGCACGCGTCCTGGCTTGTCGTTACGCCAATCGGCGTTCTCCTGCGAGATCGGCTCGGCCGAAAACGCGAAACCTGGCCCACGTGGCGCCGGATTGGCTTCGGCGAAGGTGCCATTGGCGAGTGCTTCGAAGTAGGCGATGACGTTGGCGCGTTCTTCGTCCTTCGTCAGCGGCACCACCATCGCCGAACCGGGCACGACCGTGGTGGGGCTGGCGAGGAAGCGATCGAGCGTCTCTGCATTCCAGGTGAGGCCGGATGAACGCAGTGCCTCGGTGTAGGAGAAATCCGGATTGCTGGCGGCAGCGCGACCGAAGATGCCTTGCAGACTCGGTCCCTGTGCACCGCCGTTGTCGTTGGGTTCCGCGCTGTGGCAAAGGCCGCACTGGGCGCGGAACGTGGTCTTACCTGCATTGGCGTCAGCGGCATGGGCCGAGTGGATCGCTTGGATCATTGCCAGTGCGGTAACGGAGAGCAGTAATGCTTTCTTGCTCATGGTTACTCCTGGGTTGGGGAAAGAAACTGAAGGCAGTCATTGTACGCGCCTCGCACTCGCCCCGAGCTCGGAACGCCGGACGCGACGACTGCCGCGGGAATCAGCGAGTTCTAGTCGGAGGCGATTTTCTTGCCGGTCCACGGCAGCGGGTTTTGCCCATCCTTGTCGGTCCATTCGCCGGCGAAGGAACTGAAGTCGGAGCTGAACTCCATCAGCGCCAGACCCTCACCGAATTGGTCCGTCCACTCCAACGAGATGATGCGCTCACCCTCGAAGAGGATGTTCGACAGCGTGCCGCTGAAGGCGCCCTCTTCTTCATCGACGGTATAGCTGCCCACCAGGCGACCGGAAGGCTGCAAGGTGAAGGTGGTGGTGACGGGATCCATGTCCGCGCCATTGAACACTTCACCCTCATAGGTGCCGGCGATGCGGGCGTAGGGATTTTCGGCGGCGAAGAGGCCGTTGAAGATGGAGAGTTGGGTGAGGCAGAGACAAAGAGCTAACGTACGATACGACATCACTGAAGAACTCCGATTGCGATGGCGCGCACTATAGCCCAAGCCAGGCGACGGCTCATCTCGAGCGCCCAGCGCATGCCGGGCGCGGTTTAAGGATTACTCGTCCGGCAGCGCCTGGTTTTCACCCATCGACCAGAACTCGATGCGCGTACCTTCCGGGTCGTAGGCGTAGAAGTAGGGCAAACGCCAACCGCCGTTGGCGATTTCGGTGACACGCACACCAGCGTTCAGCAGCTTCTCTCGTAATTGCGGCAGTTCTTCCACGCACCACGACAAGGTCAGTCCTGCACCCCTGGCGGGCGGAATGGTGCAGCGCGAGGCATCGGCGAGACTCAGGTGAGCAAAACCACTGATGCGCAACTCGATGAACCAGTCATCCCTTTCATAGCTGGTCGGCAAGCCGAGCACATCGCGGTAGAAGTGCACGGATTCGGCCCAGTGCTCGCAGTAGATGATGGTGGCGTTGGCCGTAATTTGCATGGTGGTCTCTCGTCATGGGTTGGTGCAGCTTCGTCCCCGGCGTCTTTCGCCATGTCTTACGAAGTGCAAGTCGATAGGTCATCGAGCGCGGACGGCAGGCGGTCTAGGATAGTACAACACGCGCTGGTGTAGAAATCTGCCATGTGATGGCAGTCAAAACCCCACATAACACACGGATAGGTAACAAAAAAATACGGCCTTCGGATGCAACTTTGGGTAAGATTCGCGCTCGACGAGAAGCGCGTCGCAGAAGCGTGTCGTTGGGCTTGGGGAGAGCCTGATTTCTCTCCAGAATACTTGTCGATCGGACCGGCATGAGGGGAGCTGACTGATCGTGCTGTCAACATGCTATCGGTACGGAAGTCTCATTGAGCCATGTACTACCAGTGCTTTGCCGTCGACGGGTGCGCCTACACGCTCGCCTTCTCCCCCGAGGTCTCGCCTTCACTGGCCCTGGAATGGCTGAAGCTGGTCCAGCAGTGGAAAAGGAATTCGCCCCTCGCTGACTCCGTGCGCCTGTCTGCTGGAGAAGTGTTCCGCCGTGAAAGTCCGGTCGGCCCCATCGTCATCAAGCGTCGCTATGAGGAAGGTCTGAAAGGTCTTCTCGTGCTGCTGCGTCTTCGTGAAACGCAGTTGCATCGTTCCTATCGTCTGGGGCTCAAGGCGCTGGACAACAATCTCAATACGCCGGCACCGCTCTGCTACATCGTGGCGCGTCGCGGCTTGGGTTACGAAACCATCCTCATCAACCGTCTCGCCGAAGGCTTGAATCCGTGGATGGTATTGCCCAACCGCCGCCTCGCTACGCGTATGCTCGAAAGTCTCGGGCGTGAACTCGCCAACTGGCATGCGAGTGGTCTGCGCGATCGCGACCTCAAGGGCCCGAATCTGCTCTTCAATCCCAAGTCCTGCATCCAGACCATCCTGGATCTCGCCGGTGTGCACGAGTTTCGACCCGTGCCTTCGCTGCGTATCCGCGCGAACGATCTCGGTCGTCTGCATACCGGCGGACGCAGCGCCGGACTCGAGCCCGCACAGTGGAAGCTGTTGCTCGACGCCTATCTCGAACAATCCGAGAAACGCGGTATCGCCGTCGACGATACCGAGACCTTCTTCGGCATGATCGAGCGCTACGTGAGCAGGAAGCTGCGCCGCAATCTGCGCCGCAATCGCCCCATCTACTGAGTCCTACACGCTGAACGTCGATTCCAGAAGTCCCAACTGTTGCGGCTGCGAATGCGCCAACAGTTGGTCTTCATCGCTGTTCTTGTAAACACCGCTTGCAGTAAGCCCTTGATTTACCTCGAGGCATTTCCTGGTATGGTAGTTGCTCTTGCGCATGCGGGCCGACCTAGGTCGACATCCGACTGACGAAGAGGAACAACAACTATGGAATTCTTGGCAATGGTTTTCGGCTTCTGTGCCGTGATGGGCCTGGCCGGCATGTACTTCGAACACAGGAAGGCGCAGATGAAGTTGCAGGCGAAGCTCACCGAGATGCAGCAGGGCGACGTGCAAAAGGAACTCGCCGCGATCAAACAGCGGCTGGTGGTGCTCGAACGCATCATCACCGACAAGGGCTATCACCTGAATGAAGAATTCGCGGCACTGCAGCAGTAACGAGGCATGCAACACTCGCTGTTCGATCCGCCCGAGGCTTCCTCTGCACCTCCTTCGGCGACCACCAAGAAGTCCGGCCGCAAGGTCGAGGCGGCCACGGTGGAGCAATCGCTCCTAGAGTTGAGTGCTGCGTTGCCCTCGCCGCTGCGACTCGGCACCTCCTCGTGGAACTATCCCGGTTGGGCGGGGCTCGTGTGGCAGAAGGACTATCCTGAAGCCACCTTGTCGCGCCATGGTTTGCCGGCCTACGCGCAGCATCCGCTTTTGCGCTGCGTCGGCATCGACCGCACCTACTATCGTCCACTCGATGCGGCCCAGTTTGCAGCCTATGCCATGCAGGTGCCCGACGATTTCCGCTTCGTGGTAAAGGCGCCGGCACTCGTCGCCGATGCACTCCTGCGCGACGAAGCTGGTCGTGGTCTTCGTACGAACACGAGTTTTCTCGATCCCGCCAGTGCGGTGCACTACTTCGTCAAACCCGCGCTCGAAGGATTGGGCCCCAAGCTGGGTGCCCTGGTGTTTCAGTTGAGTCCCTTGCCAGTGCAGCTCTTCGACCAGATGCCGCAGCTGATCGAACGTCTGCATGCGATGCTGGGCGCTTTGCCCGCAGTGCGCATGCGCGCACCGGACGCGGTGGTGGCAGTGGAAGTGCGGGATCGTGAATGGCTCACGCCGCGTTTCGTCGAAGTGCTGCGCAACAGCGGAGTCACCTATTGTCTGGGGCTGCATGCCAAGATGCCGCGCATCGACGAGCAGGTGCCCATCCTGCGTGCGCTCTGGCCGGGTCCACTCGTCTGTCGTTGGAATCTCAATCCGCTGCACGGTGCCTTCGGTTACGAGGAGGCACGCGATCAGTACTCACCGTTCAACAAACTCGTCGACGAAGATCCCGCTACGCGTAACGAACTGGCTCGCATCATCGCAGGCACCTTGAAAGGCGGCCAGCGCGCCTATGTCACGCTCAGCAACAAGGCCGAGGGTTGTTCACCCTTGTCGATCGTGGAGTTGGCGAAGGTAGTGCGACAGTTGCTGGCTTAGTGCGAAAGGAGCGCGTTCGTGAGTTTGTTTCATGAATCTGCATGGATGAGCATGTATCTCTGAAGTATCCAACCAGCAAAGCCCAGAGCAGTTAGAATCCCGTCCATGAAACGTTGTGAACGCTGTCAAACCATCAATCCCGGCTCTGCCCGTTACTGCATGCAGTGCGGCCTGATGCTGCCGCTGCGAGAAGAGCCGCAAGAACCCGAAGTTCAGGCCAAGCCCAACTACAACACCTTCTTGCTGTCGGTCCTCGGCAGCCTCGCGCTGTCGTTGATCCTGGTGTACGTATTCAAGTTGCCGATCTTCTTCCTTGCCGGCTTCCTGCCGCTGCTCTGGCCGCGCAAGAAATCGTAGGCGCGCTGCTTCACAGCAGGGTCGTCGCGAGCAGCAACATCAAGCCCATGCCGAGAATGTCCGTCACCGTGAGCACGAAGATACTCGAGGCGGTGGCGGGATCGGCGCCTAATCTTCTCAGCGTCAATGGCACTACAGTGCCGAGCAGACTGCTGCAGATGCAGGCGCCGACCATTGCCATCAACATCACGAGCGCCAACAGTGGTGCTTCGTCGAAGCCGGCCAAAGTGGCGAAGAGCCACATCGCGGCGGCGCCCACCACGCCGGTGCCGAGACCGTTCACAGCGCCGATCATCAATTCCTTCAAGAGCAGGCGATGCAAAGGATAGCCATCGAGATCACCGAGCGTGATTCCTCGAACGGTGATCGCCAAGGTCTGACAACCATTGTTACCCGCGAGACAGGACAACACCGGCAGGAAGGCGGCGAGTATCACGAAGCGCGCGATCGTGGCATCGAAGAGACTCACGATCAGCGTGGCACCGAAGGCCGTGATCAGGTTCACCTGCAACCAGCCATGGCGTGAGCGCAATGACTGCCACAGCGTGCTGAACACGCGCTCTTCCTTGTGCACGCCCATCATCTGGCCGCTCTGCGCGGTGATCTCGACGGTCTGCCGTTCGAACAAGCGCCAACCACGCACGATGCCGAGCAGATGACCTTCGCGATCGACGATGGGATAGACCGGATAGTGCCGCCCCAGCGCCGCTTTCAAGGCATCGGAAAGCGGCAGATCACTCGCCAACGCGAAGGGTTGGCGCAGCATCAGCTGCTGGAGGCTTTGGGTGGGTTCGGCCAGGAGCAGGTCGCGCAGCACGACGAGACCACAGAGCCGTTCGCGAGCATCGAGCACATAGACGTAGATGACTTCGCGTGGCGACGGATGCGAGCGCAAAGCGGTGATGGCCTCTTCCACGCTCGTGTGCTGCGGCAACACCAACTGCGCGGGCTCCATCAGCTCGGTGAGCTTGTCCGGAGTTTCTTCCTCGAGGTCGGTGAGCCTGCGCAGTGGTTCGGGCAACTGTGCCGTGATGGAACGAGCGAGGCGGCTGGGAAGTTCGTTGAGGACTGCTTCGATCACTTCGATCGGCTCGCCCCGCAACAGACGTGCGGCATCGAGCGGTACCCGGGCCTGCACCGCGCGCACCAGTTCAGCGATGTCCCGCGGTGAGGCACTCATCCCTTTTCTATACCTTCACGTGTTTCCAGCTGCCACGGGTGAACAACCACAGGGTGAACAGTCCCACCCCGGTCTCGGAGAAGAAGACACCCCAGAACACGCCGGACTGTCCCCAACCCAGCTGCAGCGCCAACCACCACGAGAGCGGAATCTGGATCAACCAGAAGAACACCAGGTTGATGTAGGTGGGCGTGCGCGTATCGCCGGCACCGTTGAAGGCCTGCGCCGACACCATCCACCAGCCGTAGACGAAATAGCTGTAGGACAGGATGCGGATCCACTCGGCGCCGGCGGCGATCACGGCTGCATCGTCGGAGAAGATAGCCACCAATTCCTCATTGAGGAAGAAGTAAAGCACCGACACTCCGATCAGGAACACCATGTTGTAGCTGCCGATCTTCCACACGCTGGATTCGGCGCGCTCCGGCTGACCTGCGCCGAGGTTCTGCCCCACCAGCGTCGCCGCTGCGTTCGACATGCCCCAGGCCGGCATCATGGTGAACATCATGATGCGGATCGTGATGGTTGCACCTGCCACCGCTGCGCTGCCCACGTCGGCGAGGATGCGCATCAGGAAGATCCACGAGGTCATCGCCACGATCATCTGGCCGATGCCACCGAGCGAGGTGCGCAGGATGTTGAGCTGCGCACGGACGTCGAACAAGAGATGCGCCGCGCGTACGCGAATGTGCTTGCCGACTTGGAACAGACTCCACAGTTGCACGAGCACCCCGATGCCGCGGCCGATGGTGGTCGCGATGGCGGCACCTTCCACACCATAGGCAGGGATCGGACCCCAGCCGAAGATCAGGATCGGGTCGAGCACGATGTTGATGCCGTTGGCGATCAGCAGCACGCGCATGGCCACAGCCGCATCGCCCGCACCGCGGAAGATGGCGTTGATCACGAACAGCAGCACGATCACCACGTTGCTGCCCAGCATCCACTGCGTGTAGCGATAGCCTTCCGTCAGTGCCCATGCGTCCGCATGCATCAGTGCGAGCAGTTGCGGTGAATAGAAAATGCCGGCCACCGCGAACGGCACGGAGATGAGAACCCCGAGCCAAATCGCCTGCACCGCAGAAATCGCTGCCGCATCACGATCCTGTTCGCCGATGCGGCGCGCGACGATCGCCGTCACGGCCATCGCCATACCCATCGCGATGGAGTAGAGCAGATAGAGATAGGTTTCCGTCAATCCCACCGTGGCCACGGCGGAAGGTCCGAGTTTGCCGACGAAATAGATGTCCGCTACTGCAAAGGTGGACTCCATGACGAGTTCCAGCATCATCGGAATGGCGAGTAGGAAGATCGCGCGGTTGACACTGATCTTGGTGTAGTCCGCCTCGATGCCGCGGATGGCGTTGCCGAGTTCTTGCCAGAATGAATTGGCAGAAGAGGGCTGGGGAGCGTGGGCGCCCTTGTTGGTATCCATGGATTGCTTCCTGATCGTGCTGCCTCGTGCGCGAGGTCTGTTCTATGTGGTGCTTTACGCAAGGGGCGCCGATCATACCGGCGCTCCTCTCGCAAAGATGTTGCAGTTTTGTGAAGTTCGTTCAGAGATGCGTGACACGCATCATTCCAGATCCTTCAGTGTCGCGGAGCTCTTGCCGGTGACTTCCTCGAAGGCTTCACGCAGATCATCGAGGCTGACGCGACGCTTTTCCATCAGGAGGCGCGTGACTGCATCGAGATTTTCCTTGCCGCTCGTGAGTTCGCCTATCTCCTTGTCGAGCGCAGCAAAGACGCCGACGGCGCGTGCCGTCACGGGACCGGTCGATGCACGCACGCGCAGTTTGGAAGCTTCCTTACCCCAATCGGCGAGATTGTCGAGGATGGCATTCATCCTGTCGCGTGTCATACCACCGGCCCTACGTGAAAGCTCGATTCCGTAATACTCGGCGATGCCTTCGGCGATCCAGTCGTCGTTCTCCTGACCACTGATACGCGTGATCACATGCGTGAGTTCGTGGAGCAGCGGACTCGTACCATTCTCGCTCACGGCGCGACGGCTGCTGTGGAAGTAGAACGAGTTCGGACCCGACAAACCACCGCGCCAGAGCGGATCGTCGCCGCTCACCATCATGATCTTCGACGGCACCTTCACGAAGGCTTTCTCGAATTCCGGATAGACCAGGCTCACCAAGGTCAGCCACGTCATGCGGTCCGCGCCCGAGTTACGCGGGGCCACGATCGAGAAGTAGGTGTTCTCACCGACATCGGCACGACGACTGCCTACGTCGCCGACCAGGATCCAGCCGGTAGGGCGCTCGAAGTTGCGCTCGGGATCATCGATTTCATAGATGATTTCGCCATCGGCCGCGCCGTCGTAACGCCAGTAGCCCGTGTTCGCATTCCAACCCTCGGGCAGATCGAAGTGCAGCAAGGTATCGGCCACGGCACCCTTGCGACGAGTCAGCCCCGCAATACGTGGTGTGATGCGATCACCACGGAAGAGAGCCCAGTCATCGGTCATCAGCGCGTCGTAGCTCTTCTCCTGATTCTTGTTGTCACGTTCACGCGTGATCTTCACGGCGTACGTGAGTTTCGCATCCTTGCGTGGCGGCACCCATGTCGCTTCACCATCCGTGACGGTGAGTTCGCCGGTTGCCTCGAAATCGCTGAAGCGTGCGGGATCGAAACGCAGACGTAAGCTGCGCACGGGGCGGCCGTCTTCTATTTCCAACGCCACCTTGGCGAGATCCTCACCTGCCGTGAGCGCCACGTGCCAATCGACGCGGTAGTGATCGTCTTCCGCGGCGCCAGCGAACGCAGCGAAACACAGCAGTGAAAGAAAAAGAGAGTGACGAAGAATCGAGATGTTTCGCATGGCGATGACCTGCGGATGCGCTTGGCATGATGGGCGAATTATCCGCGCGCGATCGAGGTGGGGCAATGCACGTGCAGGAATGCTGCATTTTTTCTGCGGAATTGTTCCTCGCAGTTACCAAGATTGCTCCCGAGTTCTTGAAATTTCGCACCCTAAATTAGCCACCAAGCCCACAGAGAGTGGTGCGGAACCCAAAGGACTCGAGGAAAACGCCATGAACAAGTTGCTTGCTGTGATGATGGTTGCAGTACTGCCCGCCCTGGCCCTGGGTAGCGACGACGCGGACTCGGTCGCACCAGCGCGCACGCTGAAACCAGTGGTATCCGTCATCGAATTGACCCCTGAGCAGGTACAACTGCTCGAGAAAGTACACGGCGATTATCAGGCACGCAAAGCAACGCTCGACGCCGAGTACAAGGCACAAGTGGAAGCGCTGATTTCCGAACAAGCTGCTGGCGGCAACAGCTGAGCTGGCCACAGCACCAGGTCTCGACTACCCCTCACTGGCCGCGAAAGTTGCGGCAAGCCACAACCGCTGGAGCAATCCGGCGGTTTTTTTTGCCCACGAAAAGCTCCCTTCTCGTGTGATGCGGTTCACATGGTGCGCAGTGATCTCTCCCCTGGTCTTCCCTGCCAATCGTGAACCCGTTCAATGGCTGAGCTGCAGCTCGACTCCGGTGCCGCACCTGCGCTTGCGTAGAGCGTGGCGATGCGTTGCAATCGCCCGCTCGCGAGGCAGGAGGTCAGCATGAGCACGAACGACAATAGCATTCTCATCGGCGGCGGCAACGGCGTGGACGCCCGTCTGCAACTGCGCATGGCCAACCGTCATGGCTTGATCGCCGGCGCCACCGGCACCGGTAAGACCGTGACCCTGCAAGTGTTGGCAGAGCAGTTTTCCCGTGCGGGTGTGCCTGTGGTGCTCGCAGACGTCAAAGGGGACCTCAGTGGACTCGCAGCCTCCGGCACACCTTCGGCACGAATCGACGAACGCATCGGCAGCATCGGCATCGCCGACTACCGTCAGGAAGCCGCGCCCGTGGTGTTCTGGGACCTCTATGGAGAACAGGGCCATCCGCTGCGCACCACCATCAGCGAATTCGGGCCGCTGCTCCTCAGTGCCTTCCTCGATCTCAACGACGTGCAGACCGGTGTTCTGTATACCGTGTTCAAAATCGCCGATGACGCCGGGCTCCTGCTGCTCGATCTGAAAGATCTGCAGGCCATGCTCACCTGGATGAAGGAGGAGGGGGCAGCGGAAGCCGCTCCATACGGTGGCGTCAGCGCCGCCAGCCTCAATGCCATTCAACGTCGTTTGTTGATGCTGCAGGAGCAGGGCGGTGAACGTTTCTTCGGTGAACCCGCACTCGAGCTGGGTGATTTGATGCGCACCGACCTCAGCGGACGCGGCGTGGTCAACATCATCGATGCCACGCGTTTGATTCACGATCCGCGGCTGTACAGTCTGTTCCTGCTGTGGCTCATCTCCGAACTCTTCGAAGAACTGCCCGAAGTCGGAGATGCCGACAAACCGCGTCTCGTATTCTTCTTCGACGAAGCGCATCTCCTCTTCGACAAAGCACCGAAGGCGCTGCTCGAAAAACTCGAACAGGTGGTGCGGCTGATCCGCTCGAAAGGGGTGGGCATCTACTTCGTCACACAAAGTCCTTCCGACGTGCCCGATGAGGTGTTGGGACAGCTTGGCAATCGCGTGCAACATGCCTTGCGTGCCTTCACACCGAAGGATCAGAAGGCAGTGAAGGTGGCCGCGCAGACTTTCCGCGCCAATCCAGGTTTCGACACCGCGGAAGCGATTACGACGTTGGGTGTGGGCGAAGCACTCGTCTCCACGCTCGACACCAAGGGCATGCCGACCCAGGTGGAGCGCGTGTGGGTGGCACCGCCCGGTTCACGCATCGGACCCATCGATGCGCAGGAACGCAAGGCAGTGCTCAATCGTTCGCCGGTGAAGGGACGCTACGATCAGGTCATCGATCGTGAATCGGCCTACGAACTATTGGCGAAGAAGGCGGAGCAGCGTGCGGCTCCCCTGAACAAGAACACGCCGGCGGTCGAGAAACCTCGTGGAGCGCAGACGACTCAACGCAACGCTCAGCGAAAGAGCAACAGGCAAAGTCCCACAGAAGCCTTTCTCAAGAGCACGCTGCGTTCCGTCGGCAGTACCTTGGGACGTCAGATCGTGCGCGGTCTGCTCGGTTCGATTCTCAAGAAGAAGTGATCAGTGCTGGCCGACGGTGCGCGGCAATCCGCTGAGATAGCCGCTCACTACCTGCACCACACTGAGAGCCAGCATCAATAACAGCGGTACATCCCAACCGCCGCTGAGGTCATGCAGGAAGCCGATGATGATGGGCATCACCGCTGCCATGCTGTAACCGACGGCCTGCGCCATGCCGGACAGTCCCACCGTTTGCGCCGCGTTCGTCGTGCGCAGGCCGAACAGCGTGATGGCCAATACCAAGGAACCACCCGCGCCCAAGCCCATCACTGACATCCACACCATCGACTGTCCCGGTGCCAGATAGACACCGAGATAGCCGGCGAGAATGAAGGCGGCACAGCCCACGCCGATCCAACGCTGATCCTTCAGTGCGCGAACGAAGAGCGGCACCGCCATCACCGAGATCAGAATGAAGATCTGATACACGAACAGAATCCAACCGGCGCGCGCCGCATCCAGACCTTCGAGATCGGAAATCAAACTCGTGAACCACGCGATCATCACGTAGAAGGCGCTCGATTGCAGACCCATGAACAGACTCACCTGCCACGCCAGTTTGTCGCGCCAGAGCGAGACCTTTTTCACCGCGGGTGCAGGCGAAGGATCGCTCTTGGTGTTGTGGCGCAACTCCGGTAACCACACCAACACACCGAGCAGTGCGGGTATGGCCCAGGCGACGAGCGAAAAACGCCAACCACCGATTTCATAGAGCGGCACGGCGAGGCCCGAACCCAGGCCACCGACGCTCACCAACACCGCAGTGAACATTGCGGTCACTGTTGCCAGTTGATGATGGAAGTCGCGGCGCAGAAGCCCCGGCAGCAGCACGTTGTTGATGGCGATGCCGATGCCGATGAGCGCAGTACCCAGATACAACAGTGGTGCGCCCGGCAGATACCGTAAGCCCAGTCCCACCAGCAGCAATACCAGTGCGACCAGGATCGCCAGCTCCATGCCGAGCTTGCGCGCGAGTGGCGCAGCGTAGGGCGAAATGAAACCGAAGGCGAAGAGGGGTAGGGAGCTCAGAAGCCCCGCTGCCGTCGACGACAGCGCGAACTCCTCTTGAATGAACTCCAACAAGGGACCTACGCAGGTAACCGCACCACGTAGATTGAGGCTGACGATCAGGACGGCAAGCAGCGTGCGTAGCCCGCGTCCAGCCGTAGAACTTGCATCGAGGGACATGCACAGAACCGCCGGAAGAGGAAGGCGCGCACTATAAAACAAAGGTCAGGGCAGGACCACTTTGCCTGTCGCAGTGGGTGGGATGGCAGGGAGATATTGCTGCCCACATGACGCCAGGGCTATGCGGCCTGGCTGGATGAGCGGCACGAATCCCAACGAGTGGAGCTCCGGCGTTTCACGAGAGTTCGCAATCGACAGGAACTCTCGTGATTCTTTCCAGGATTGCTCGTTGGGCTTCACGAGGTAGGTAGCGCAACGCGGGATGTTCGAGGTTGCCGTGATTCGCCGAGCATCGCCCGTCGGGCTTCGCTGCGCTCAGCTCAACCCGCATGACACGTCAAAACCTCACTGCGCCTCACAACTCGGTCCCAACCACTGCCCGCTGTGCGTAGCCGTTGCCTGTTCGAGATAGCCACCCAGGTTGAGCGTCATGCTCGATTGCCCGGTGTATTCGATGCCATCGGCGAGTTGCACGCTGCCCTGGCCCTGGGCGCAAACGAAGTCGATGTGCGTGGCGATGCCTTGTTCGCGCACATTGGTGATGGTGCAGCCGCCGGCTTCGGCAAAGCGGAAACGGCCACTGCTGGCTTCTTCTTCCGTGATGCAATTCTGGAAGCGTTGATTCACCCAATCCACCTTCAGTCCCTGCGCTTCGATCACGCTTTCGATCATCGCGCGTTGATCGGGAGGCAACAGCGCCATCTGCGTGCGTGCCAATTCGAGTGCGAACTCCACACGACCACTCTCGCTCTTGATCTGGATCTGGTGCTCCCACAAGCCGGGACGCACCGAAAAACTTTGCGCCGAAACAGCCAACGGCAACATCAAGGTAGTGAGCAAGGGAAGTACACGTTTCATGAGAACACCTTTCTACTTGGACTGCCCATTGATCGCACGAACCTGGTGAACGGACGCTGAATGAACTTTGGATGCGAATTTTACCAAGCCCCTCAGCAGTGGCCGTACGACATGCAATAATCGCCGCCGTTTCTGCGAAAGCCATCTCAGCGCGCCTTGCGATCGAGTGGCGATTGCGACGCAGCGCACAAACCAGGACCACCAGGACGCAGCGATGTTTGCCTCCAAATTGCCCCAGCTCGGTACCACCATCTTCACGCGCATGTCGCAGCTTGCCGCGGAGCACGGCGCCATCAATCTGTCGCAGGGTTTTCCCGATTTCGACGGACCTGAGGCCTTGCGCGAGGCTTTGGCGCGCGCGGTAAGGGATGGACACAACCAATATGCGCCGATGATCGGATTGCCGGCCCTGCGTGAGCAGATCGCGGTGAAAGTACAGCAATGCTATGGCCGTACTGTGGTGGTGGACGAAGAGATTACGGTAACGCCCGGCGCCACCGAGGCCTTGTTCTGCGCGATTCAGGTACTGGTGCGTCCCGGTGATGAAGTGATCCTGTTGGACCCGAGTTACGACAGCTATGCACCGTCCGTCGTCCTGGCTGGCGGCACCTGTGTGCACGTGCCGCTGCAACTGCCGGATTTCTCCATCGATTGGCAACGCCTGCAGGATGCGCTGAGCCCACGCACGCGACTGCTCATCCTCAACTCACCGCACAATCCGAGTGGGGCTGTCCTGGCGATGGAGGATTTGAATCGGCTCGCATCGCTCTTGCGCGATCGTGAGATCTATCTGTTGTCGGATGAGGTTTATGAACACTTGGTCTACGACGGCGCTCGACACGCCAGCGTGCTTTCACATGATGAGCTCTATCGTCGAGCCGTGGTCGTCAGCTCCTTCGGCAAGGCCTACCACCTCACGGGCTGGAAGACCGGCTATGCCGTGGCGCCGCCGCAGCTCACGCGTGAATTGCGCAAGGCGCATCAGTTCGTGACTTTCTGCGGCGTGTTGCCGGTGCAGGTGGCCCTGGCCGAATACATGGCCGCGCATCCGGAACACATCGCAGAGTTGCCGGCTTTCTATCAGGCCAAACGTGATCTTTTCTGTGAGCTGCTTGCCTCATCGCGTTTCGCCTTACGTCCGGCAGCTGGCACTTATTTCCAGTTGGCGGATTACAGCGACATTCGCTCAGACCTCGACGACGTCGCCATGGCGGAATGGCTCACGCGTGAGCACAAGGTGGCGGCGATTCCGATCTCGGTGTTCTACAAGGACGCGCCCAGCGATCTGCGGCTGGTGCGGTTCTGTTTCGCCAAACGCGAAGCCACGCTGCGTGAAGCGGCAGCGCGGCTCTGTGCTATCTGAGTGAAAAGCGAGCGAAACGCTCAAGGTACGATGGGGCTGGTGCGGCCGATGGCTTCGAGGTTCTGGTTCACCATCAGTTCCGGCGCGTAGTTCGACTGCTGACACACGTATTCGAACAGTTCCTCGCCTTCACGCCATACCAGGTTGAGCCGACCTTCCACCGGCTTGTCGTAGGTGAGCGGGTCATCCATCACGAAACGATAGTCCATCTGGTTGTAGCTGCGGCGCGTGTAGTACTCGATCACGTGCACCGATTCCGTATGCGGCAGCCCCATGCGTTCGAACCAGAAATCGGTGTTGTAGCCGATCGAATCGATCACCAGTGTGTCGCCATCCCACCAGCCGATGGAGTGGCCATAGTTGTCGGGAGTGAAATCCTTTGGATGCGAGCGGCCGTCCATGTACACCACGCGATAACTGTGTGGGCCGCCGATGTCGAAGATGTAGAGACGCTGCAGCGCCGGAATTTCCAGGATTTCCACCCCGTACGGCGTGAGCAGCTGCCGAATCGCACCGGAAGCCTTGCAGCGCGCATGGGGTTCGAGGTCGTGCGCCTGACGGGCATCGAAGAGGCCCCTGGCCCAGGGCTTGAAGGCGATCTCCTCGACGTTGAAGAAGGGTATGCGTGTGCTGTAATCGGTGAACCACAGTCCCTTGGCGCCGCCCGGCTCCCAACTGATCAGTACCCGTCCATCGGCGTTGCGCGGCGCGGGCTGCGGAGTATCGGCTGCCCATGCGGCATTCGAAAGTAGGGCGGTGAGAGAAGCACACAGGAGTGTGCGGCGGACGATGGCACTACGGATGGCAGCCTTGGCTAGGCGCATGTTCCCCTCCTGAAGGAGCCGATCCCGGGCTCCGGTTCTTGTTGTTATGCCGCGCAGTATAGGGGGGAGGGGGGCAAAGGGAAGGCCCTGCGGGGCAGGGCCTGGCAGAAGCGGTGCGAGCCTTCAGTGCGCCGGAGCTTTCGCACCGTGCGAGCGTAAGGCCAGGCGCGACAACAGCAGCGCGATGAGCGCGCAAGTGGCGATGGCGCAGGCGAGGGGCAGCGGCGTGTTGTCGAATACGAGACTCACGAGCGCGATGGCGCTCGCACCCACCATCTGCTGCAAGGTGCCACCGAGCGCGGCTGCGGTACCGGCGATGGGGCCATGATCTTCGAGCGACAACACCATCGCCGTCGGCAATACCAGTCCAAGGAAGGCGTACGTGCAGAACAACAACACAGCCAGCACCGGGAAGCTGTCGAAACCCAGCAGCACCAGCGCCAGCAAGGTGAAGGCGCCTGTGGCGTAGCCGATCACTGCGGTCTTGATCACACGCAAGGCGCCGAAGCGTGCTTCGAGGTTCGCCGCAGTCTGACTCGCCGCGAAGAAGCCGAGTGCGTTGCAGGCGAAGGCCACGCTGTATTGGAAGCTCGTCAGGCCATAGTGGTTGATATAGAGGAACGAGCTCGTGGCAAGAAAGGCGAAGAAACTCGCCATTCCCATGCCGCCGATCAGCACTAAACCAAGGTAGTGGGCATCGCGCAGCAGCACGCCGAAGGCACGGAACATCTCGCCCCATCTGAATGGACGTCGGCGTTCGGGTGTCAGCGTTTCACGCAATCCGAAACGGGTCATCGCGAAGCCGATCAACGAGATCAGCGCCACGGCGAAAAACACGGCACGCCAGCCGAAGGGCTCGGTCACAGCGCTGCCCATGAGCGGAGCAAACATCGGCGACACCGACACGATCAGCATCACGGTGGACATCAGACGCGTTGCGGCGTTGCCCGTGTAGCAGTCGCGAATCACCGCGCGCGGAATCGACATCACTGCTGCTGCACCGATGCCCTGCACGAAGCGCATCGCAATCAGCCATTGCATCGTCGGCGCCAAGGCGCAGCCCACGGAAGCGAGCGCGAAAACCACGAGACCAAAGTAGAGCGGCGGTTTGCGTCCCAACACATCCGAAGCAGGGCCATAGACGAGCTGACTCAAGCCGAACGAGATGAAGTAAGCCATCAAGGTGGCCTGCGACCCTGACACACTCGCCTGCAGATCTTCCGTGATCACCGGCAGTGCCGGCAGATACATGTCGATCGCGAAGGGACCGATCCAACTCAGCGATCCGAGGACCAGGGCCATTTTGAGTAAGTCTGATTTCACGTGAGGTCCGGCTGTGTACGGGGTGGGCAGACGAAAGCGCGCCATTATAAAGAGGGGAGGAAGGAGGCGCAGAACTTCCGTGTAAAAAAATGTTGACGCGTGCTTGGCTCAGCCGTGCGGTGAATTGTCGAAAATGCGATGCCGATCGCGTCTTGCACCATTGCGGTGCTGGTCGCCATTTATGAAGGGGTAGTGCGCCCCAATGTCCTCTTCATCGCACGAATTCATGCGTAACGGCTATGCCGGGAGGACTGACCATGAAATGCCTGCATCAGCTTCGCCTTGTCGGCCCGCTCTTTGCGTTGCTCTTGGCTGCTGGTTGTACCTCGATGTTCCGCGGCGATGTGGTGACCTTTCATGAGGGGCCCTTGCCAGCGGGTGAAACCATTCGCGTCGTGGCCAGTGATCCCGCCAAGCAAGCCAGTCTCGAATTCCGCAACTACGCCAACCTGATCAATGAGCAGTTGCGTCGCATCGGCTACGAGCCCACCACCAGCAATGACGCCGAGTTGATCGCTGAAGTGGACTATCGCGTGGAAGCGGAATCGCAGAGCGTGACCGTCGATCGTTCGCGTCCCTACGTGCGCTATCACTTCGGTTACGGTCGTTACTACGATCCCTTCTACTACGGCTTCTATAACGACTGGGGCCCCGACGTGTACACCACCCGTCCCAGCTACCTGCGCACGCTGGAGTTGAACATCGCTCACAACGACGAAGAGAGAGAACGCATCTTCGAAGGCCGCGTCCAGAGCGCCGGCCTACAGAACCTGCTACCCGAAGTGATGCCCTACCTCGTCACCGCAATGTTCGAGAACTACCCCGGTGAGAATGGGGTGACGAAGGTGGTGACGATTGAGAGGGATGAGTGAGTCGGTGGGGAAAAACGGAGTTAGAGGCATTAAGGGGGCAGCGCTTCGCTTGGCGCGCGGCCTGCCAAGCCTCTTTGCTCAATCAACAAGAATTCCTGCTGCGTCACAGGTCAGTTTTGCGCCAACTTCGATATTGGCAATGTCGAGCCCGAGAAGTTGCAGTAATCCATTTACCAATGGGTCAAGCACGAGCATCCCGAGAGCACTTACTAGAACCCCGACAATACTAAGTACTGAGCCAAGTAAAATATTTACGGCTGAGATCAATCCACCTATGAGCCCGGTTCTTTCAATTTCCACCAACTTGATACCTCTCAGCGTGGAACTGAGGCTCTGCACCAAGTCGGTCGCTTGAAAACTTTGGTACATGTTTTCGTTGTCCGGCCATTCGACATTCGGTAGGGAGGAGCTCTGTGGTGACGTGCCCCGCTGCTCTTCGAATGTAAGGGGCTCATTTATGGCGTCGGAACCCAGGACCGGAACAGTCCCGCCTACTAGCGAACCGTTAGGTGCATCATTCAACACGATACCCAATGTCACAGAGCCGAGGAGCCCGAAGAGGGGCTTCAGCTTAAGCAATGGCACGGGCCGTACCTCTATGGCATGGTTCGATGAGAATGCGTGACTGACTTCGCCAAGCGCAAGTGCAGAGACAGAAGTTCTCGCAGCAGCCTCCAGCATCTTCCCTCCGTCAGCAGAACATTCATAGTCGGTCAAATACGTATTTCCACTTCCCGCATCGATAACCAAATCTAAATGACTCCCGCCAAGGACTTCGACGCCAACTAACGCTCCCACAAGCCCGTTAACAACGCTGAGAAGAGCCGAAACAACCCCGAGCTGCTCAAGATTCACCGATGTTAATGTTCTCACCTGTGCCGTCCGGACAAATATTGCATTTGGACCTAAAGGGTCCAGTGCCGCTAACGCGGGGTTTCCGATGACAGATAACTGGGCGGGCTCAGTCACTTTGACCTGAGTCGAAATCGAAGCGCTGGTAGCGTTGCAGCTACTGGTTAGGTTAAGACAAATGGGAAGTGTCGCGGCTACGGAGCTGTTGTAGTTCGCCACCTCTGCCACTGCACGAACCAGATAGAAGGCGTTTATTAGAGCATTCAGTCCAGCACTCTCCGCTCCAGCTTGCAAATTGAGTAGATCGCCGAGCCTGATGGGCAGATGG
>CALEJT010000011.1 GCA_937898685.1 uncultured Gammaproteobacteria bacterium
CGAAGCGCGTAATCATGTCGCGGGCGATGTCGGTGGCCCGCGCGAGATCGTCTGCCGCGCCCGTGGACAGTTCGCCGAACACCAGTTTCTCGGCGGCGCGCCCGCCCAGCAGCACGGCGATCTTGTGCTCCAGGTCGGCCCGTGTCATCAGGAAACGGTCTTCGGTTGGGCGTTGCAGCGTGTAGCCGAGCGCGCCGATGCCACGCGGAACGATCGACACCTTGTGCACGGGATCGGTCCCCGGCAGGGCCAGTGCCACCAGCGCATGGCCCATTTCGTGGTAGGCCACGGTTTCCCGCTCCTTCGTGCTGAGCACGCGGCTCTTCTTTTCGAGCCCGGCCACAATGCGTTCGATGGCGGCGGTGAAGTCCTGCAATTCCACCGCCTGCGCGCGGCGCCGTGTCGCGGCCAGCGCCGCCTCATTCACCAGATTGGCCAGGTCGGCGCCGGAAAAGCCGGTGGTCAGCGCCGCGACCTGCTCCAGGTCCACATCGCGCGCGAGGGTGACCTTCTTGACATGGACCTTCAGGATGTCGAGACGCCCTTTCTTGTCGGGCCGGTCCACCAGCACCTGGCGATCGAAACGGCCGGCGCGCAGCAGCGCCTGGTCGAGAATTTCCGGGCGATTGGTGGCAGCCAAGATGATGAGTCCCACCGAACTGTCGAAGCCATCCATCTCGGTGAGCAACTGGTTGAGCGTCTGCTCGCGCTCGTCGTGGCCGCCGATCGGCCCACCCGCACCGCGCGCGCGGCCGAGAGCGTCGAGTTCGTCGATGAAGATAATGGCGGGCGCCTGGGTGCGGGCCTGCTCGAACAAGTCGCGCACGCGCGCGGCCCCCACGCCGACGAACATCTCGACGAACTCCGAGCCGGAGATGGAAAAGAACGGCACCCCGGCTTCGCCGGCCACCGCCTTGGCCAGCAAGGTCTTGCCCGTGCCCGGCGGGCCCACCAACAGCACGCCTTTGGGGATGTGCGCACCGAGGCGGCCATAGTCCTGCGGGTTCTTCAGGAAATCGACGATCTCGACGAGTTCAGCCTTGGCCTCGTCCACGCCCGCCACATCCGCGAAGGTCACGCCCGTGTTTTTCTCCATGAACACTTTGGCGCGGCTCTTGCCAATGCTCAGGAAACCGCCCATGCCCTGCTTCTCGGCAAAGCGGCGGAAGAGGAAAAACCAGACGCCAAAGAATGCCACTGCCGGCAGAATCCATGACAGCAGATCGCGCAGCCAGGTGCTTTCCACCACCCGTGCATAAGGAACCTCGTATTTGGACAGGCGCTCCGCCAGATCAGGTTCGACGCGGGTCGCAACGATGGTGGTCTTGCCACGGGCGTCCGGTGATTTAAGGCGCCCGGTGACGGTACGGTCCGATACCAGGACTTCGGCAACACGGCCCTCGGCCAGCGCCTTCTCGAATTCGCTGTACGGCACCGGCTCGACGGTCTGCGCCGCTTGCCAGTAGTTCTGGAGCATCAGCAGCATCAGGCCGGCAACGATCCAGTAGCCGACGTTCCATTGATCTTTCTTTTCCATCAGCGTTGTTCTCCGAAAGTCGTTTCTCTATAGAACCGGTGTGAACAGGCGGGCGACACCGTCGCGCACCTTTACGGCAAGCGGACGCATGCGCACGGCCGTGGGTGTGACAAGGGCCGACGCGTCGCGTGTGGTATCGAAAAGTGCTTCGAGACGGTCACACAGAGCAGCGTCGTAGACCTCGACGTTGAACTCGAAGTTGAGCCGCAGGCTGCGTGCGTCCCAGTTGGCCGACCCCAGGCAGCACCAGGCGCCATCGACCAGCATCAGCTTGGTGTGGTCGAAGGGGCCGGGCCGCTCGAAGATCCGTACGCCATGCTCCATCACCTGCCAGTAATGGGCGCGGGCCGCCCATTGCACGGACGGGTGATCGCCGTTGGCAGGCGTGAGCACCTCGATCCGTACGCCGCGCAAGGCGGCCGTGCTCAGCGCGGCGATCATCGGTTGATCGGGCACGAAGTAGGGCGTCCAGATGCGAACCGACTGCCGTGCCGCACTCAAGGCCCCCATGAATGTCCAACGCATCCGGTCCAGGGTTTCGTCAGGGCCGGCCTCAATGCCTCTGGCCCAGCTTGTACCCAGCTCGGCAGCCGGCGCAGGCCGCCCACCCCAGAAGCGCTCGTCGAGCCGCTCGTCCGAGGTGTCACACCAATCCTCGGTGAAGCAACGCTTGAGATCGGCGACGACCGGGCCCTGCAGGCGGAAATGCAAGTCATGGCAGGCCTGCTCGGGCGCATCCGGCCGCCAGTAGGGGCTGAAGATGTTCATGCCGCCGGTAAAGCCTGTTTCGCCGTCGACCACCAGCAGCTTGCGGTGATTGCGCAGGTGCGCGGCATGCAGCCGTGCGGGGATCAGCGTCGGATTGAACGGCGCCACCATTAATCCGCTGCGCTTCAGCCGTCGATAGGCGCTCTGGCGTACCCATCGTGCGGAGACATCGTCGATCAGCACCCGCACCTGCACGCCGCGCGCATGGGCACGCTGCAGGGCTTCGACAAACTGCGTACCGATGCCCTGGCCATCGAAGATGTAGGATGTCAGGGCAACGCTGTGACGGGCCGAGTCGATCGCGGCGAGCATGGCCGGGTAGGCCTGCTCGCCATCGACCAGTGGCTCGATGCGATTGCCACCGGTCAGCGGCTGACCGGTGGCTCGCCCCACCAGATGCGCTAGGCCGGCGAACGCCGAGGGCAGCGTGGCGGGGACCTCCATACAGTCTGTGGTCGGCGATGCGCGACCAGCGCCCGGGTACAGCCTCCGCGCCCGCCGCTGATAGCGGTTGATACCGAACAACAGGTACAGCAGCGAACCGCCAAGCGGTAGCAGGGCGATCAGCAGCACCCAAAGCGCGGCCGATCGCGGGTCACGCTTGTAGACGACCGCGTGCCCCGCAGCGGCGAGCGCCGCCGCGAGTGAGACCAGGGTGGCTGCCGATGCCAGGCCATGGGAAGCAGACATGACAGCCCCCGATGCATCAGGATGGATCGCTCGCCGGTTTCTTCTTCCGGGAACCCTTGCCGTCGTCGCTCTTCGGCGCATCGGTTGACTTGGCTTCGGCCGGCTTGTCGGCCTCGACCTCGCTCTTGGGCGGCTCCGTGCGCTCGAAGCCGACCCGATCCGCCTTGTCGTCCCAGCGGGCGACGACGTGATCGCCCTTGCCGATGCCGCCGCCCAGCATCTCGCGCGCCAGCGCCGTTTCCAGCTCGCTGCGGATCACGCGCTTGAGCGCACGGGCGCCGAACTCGGGCTTGTAGCCTTCTTCGGCAAAGTGGTCGATCAAGGTCTGGTCGAAGGTCAGCGTCACGCCCTGGCTGGCCGCGTTACGCGCCACGCGATCGAGTTGCAGCCCGACGATGTGACGGATCTCCTCCTTGCCCAGGGCATGGAAGACGATGATTTCTTCGATCCGGTTGAGGAACTCGGGCCGGAAGTGCCCGCGCAGCACGTCCATGACCTCGTTTTTTGTCTTCTCGTACTCCTCGCCAGCCGCACCGCGCGCCTTCAGGCGCCGCTGGATGATGTCCGAGCCCAGGTTGGACGTGGCGATGATGATGGTGTTGGTGAAGTCCACCACGCGCCCCTTGCCGTCGGTCAGGCGGCCGTCGTCGAATACCTGCAGCAGGATGTTGTAGACGTCGGGGTGGGCCTTCTCGATCTCGTCGAGCAGCAGCACGCTGTAGGGCTTGCGACGCACTTTCTCGGTCAGCTGACCGCCCTCGTCGTAGCCGACGTAGCCCGGGGGCGCGCCCACCAGTCTCGCCACGGTGTGGCGTTCGCCATACTCCGACATGTCGATGCGCAACAGTGCGCCCTCGTCGCCGTAGATGGCTTCGGCCAAGGCCTTGGCCAGCTCAGTCTTGCCGACGCCGGTGGGCCCGAGGAACAGGAACGTGGCTACCGGCTTGCTGCCCTCGCGCAGGCCGGCGCGCGACAGCCGCACCGCATCGGCGACGGCGCGCACCGCTTCGTCCTGCCCGACCAGGCGCTCGTGCAGACGCTGCTCCAGGTGCAGCAGCTTCTCGCGCTCCTCCACCGTCAGCTCGTTCACCGGAATGCCGGTCAGGCGCGAGACGATCTGGGCCACGTGCTCGGCCTTGACCTCGGCGCTGCCCGAGGCGCGCTCGCGCTCCCATTCCTCGACGCGCTTCTTGAGCTCGGCCTCCTTGGCTTCGATCCGCTTGCCGATCTCTGCCGCCTTGTCGTATTGCTTGCGGGCTGCCACGTAGTCCTGCTCACGGCGCAGCTGGTGCAGTTCCGCCTCCAGCTCCTGCACGGCGATCGGACGTGCCGTCGCAGACAGCTTCACCCGGGCGGCGGCCTGATCAAGCAGGTCGATGGCCTTGTCCGGCAAGAAGCGCGCGGTGATGTAACGGTCGGAGAGCTCGGCGGCGGCGATGATCGCTTCCTCCGAGATGCTGACCTTGTGGTGCGCCTCGAAGGTGTCGCGCAGGCCGCGCAGGATCATGATGGCCTGCGCAACGGTCGGCTCCGGCACCGTCACCGGCTGGAAGCGGCGCTCCAGCGCGGCGTCCTTCTCGATGTATTTCTGGTATTCGTTGAGCGTGGTGGCGCCGATCAGGTTCAGCTCGCCACGCGCCATCATGGGCTTGAACACGTTGGCCACGTCCAGGCCGCCTTCGCCGCCCCCCTGACCCGCACCGACGATGGTGTGCACCTCGTCGATGAACAGGATCAGCTCACCCTGGTGCTCGGAGATCTCCTTGAGCACCTTCTGCACGCGCTCCTCGAACTCGCCCCGGTACTTGGCACCCGCGACCATCGCATTGATGTTCAGCTCCACCAGGCGCTTGTCGCGCAACGTCTCGGGCACCTCGCCGGCCACCATGCGCTGTGCCAGCCCCTCGACGATGGCGGTCTTGCCCACGCCGGGCTCGCCGATCAGCACCG
>CALEJT010000012.1 GCA_937898685.1 uncultured Gammaproteobacteria bacterium
GAGAGTGAAGTCCAACAGTCGATGCTGGAGATTACGTCGCCCTACTCTTCTGCCACCAACGTGCGCGACCTGGAGCTGACCAGAAGCTGATCGAGGGGACCTAGTCAGAAGAACAACCGCTGCCACCAACTTCGACCAAGCCGTCGCTCACAGCCCTGGAGCTGGGATTCGTAGCGACTGGCGTTGCTCTGGACGTTGCGGGCAGTGTTGAGGAGCCAGGTCTTGCCTTCATAGGTGCGGCGACGGAAGCCGCCATTGCCTTCGTGGTAGGCCAGGTAGAGGTTGTAGGCGTCGTTCGGCGCGATGCCGTTGATGCGCACCGAGTTGCGGTTGTACCAGGCGACGAAGTCGATGGCGTCGGCGAAGTTGGAGCGGCTCGCGCCCCAGCTGCCGGCCGCCTTCTTGTAGTCGCTCCAGGTGCTGTCGAGGGCCTGGGCGTAGCCGTAGGCGTCGGAGGGACGCGGGCCGGGAATGATCCAGAGAATGCGCTTGCGCGGTGGCTTGGCACGGGCGCGGAAGCCGGATTCCTGGTAGATGAAGGCCATGGACACCGGCGTGGGGATGTCCCAGCGTTCTTCCGCCTTCTTGGCGGCGCGATACCACTTGGGACGATCGTCGAAGATGCTGCAGATGTTGGCAGTATTCGAGGGCGGTGCCGAAGCGCAGGCACCCAACAGCAACAACAGCACGACTGAAGCTAGTAACCGCAAGGACATGGCGTAGGCTGAGCTCGTGTTTGACGGGCCCTACTGTAGCGTCACTGCGCCTGCGGCGCCACACCATGCTCTTTCAGGAGCGCCAGGAACTGTTCCTCGTCCAGGACGGGTATGCCGAGTTTCTGGGCATTGGCGAGTTTGGAGCCTGCCCCAGGCCCCGCCACGACGGTGGTGGTTTGCTTGGAGACAGAACCGGCGACCTTGGCACCGAGGCTTTCGAGCTTGGCCTTGGCCTCGTCGCGGGTGAGTGCTTCGAGAGTGCCGGTGAGCACCCAGGTCTGGCCGCTCAGCGGCAGGTCCTGTCCCTGCGCCTTGGGACTTTCCCAATGCATGCCGAACTCGCGCAGCTGCGCTTCGATGGCGAGAGCACGCGCGGCGTTGGCGGGATCATCGAAGTAACTGCGCAGCGACTGCGCGGCCTTCTTGTTCAACTTTTCGACCCGCGCCAGTTCTTCCCCACTTGCCGCGATGATGGCTTCGATACTGCCGAAGCGTTCCGCCACGCGCTGGGCGCCGACGTTGGCGACGTTGGGAATGTCGAGTCGAGCCAGCAAGGTGCCGAGCGTGGCGCAGGCGGCGAATTCGGGTGCGAGTTCCCCCGACTCCTGGGGTTGCACACCGTGTTTGAGCAAGGCTGCGATGACACCCTGATTGTGGGCATCACCGAAGAAGTGATGGATCTCGTTGGCGACCTCGAGGCCCACGTCTGGCAACCAGGTCAGCACTTCCGGTAGCGCACGACTGATGCGTTCGAGCGAGCCGAAGGCGCGTGCGAGGAGCTTGGCGGTTTCCTCGCCGACATCGGGAATGCCGAGCGCGTAGATGAAGCGCGCGAGACTCGGTGTCTTGCTTGCCGCGATCGCAGCGAGAAGGTTGTTGGTGGAGATTTCCGCGAAACCCTCCAGCGCAATGATCTGCTCGAAGTTCAAAGCGTAGAGATCCGCCGGCGAAGCAATCAACTCTTCATCTACCAGCTGCTCGATGCTTTTCTCACCGAGTCCTTCGATGTCCATCGCACGACGCGAGACGAAGTGGATCAGTGCCTGTTTCAATTGTGCGCGACAGGCGAGTCGACCGATGCAGCGATAGATGGCGCCTTCACTGTAGGACTCCTTGCCCTTGCTGCGGCGCACGAGCTGCGCACGTTCGACGGCGGAGCCACATACGGGACAGGTGCTGGGAACGATCACTGGACGAGCATCGGCGGGTCGTTTTTCCAGCACCACGCCCATCACCTGCGGAATCACGTCGCCGGCGCGACGTACGATCACCGTGTCGCCGATGCGCAGCCCCAGGCGTTCCACTTCATCCATGTTGTGCAGCGTGGCGTTGGAAACGGTGACGCCGGCAATCTGCACGGGGTCGAGTCGCGCCACCGGCGTCACGGCACCGGTGCGGCCGACGTTGAATTCGACGTTGAGCAGTTCCGTCATCTGCTCCACGGCCGGGAATTTCTGCGCCAGAGCCCAGCGCGGTTCGCGCGCGCGGAAACCCAAGCGTTGCTGCCAGTCGCGACGATCGACCTTGAAGACGACGCCGTCGATTTCGTACGGCAGGCTGTCACGACGCTCGCCGATGTCGCGGTAGTAAGCGAGGCATTCCTCTACCCCACGCGCAAGTTTGAATTCGCGGCTGATGGGTATGCCCCACTCCTTCAACTTCTGAATCAGGGCCGACTGCGTGTCGGGCAGGCTCGCGGGGGCGATGCCGATACCGTAGCCACAGAATTCGAGCGGACGCGTGGCGGTGAGCCTTGGATCGAGTTGACGCAGGCTGCCGGCGGCGGCATTGCGTGGATTGGCGAAACGCTTCTCACCGGTTTCGAGTGCACGTGCGTTGAGTTCCTCGAAGCCCTTGCGCGTCATGTAGACCTCGCCGCGCACTTCGAGACGCTCGGGCCAGCCCTTGCCATGCAAACGCAAGGGCACGTTGCGCACAGTGCGGATGTTGGCGGTGATGTCTTCTCCGGTGCTGCCGTCGCCGCGCGTCGCGCCGCGCACCAGCACACCGTTTTCGTAGAGGATGCTCACGGCGAGGCCGTCGAGCTTGGGTTCACAGGTGTAGGCGACTTCTTCACCGTCGCCAAAAAGATCGCGCGGCAGGTCGAGGCCCTCGCGCACACGGCGATCGAAATCGCGCAGATCGGCTTCTTCGAAACCATTGCCGAGACTCAGCATCGGCACTTCGTGTTGCACCTGGCGAAATGCGCCGGAAGGTGCGGCACCGACTCGCTGCGTGGGCGAATCGGGCGTGATCAAGTCGGGATGTTCCTGTTCCAGCTGCTGCAGCTGACGCAGCAATTTGTCGTATTCGGCGTCGGGAATGCTCGGTTCGTCGAGCACGTAATAACGATAGTTGTGCAGTTCGATCTGACGGCGCAGCTCGGCGATGGTGGCGCTGGGATCGGAGGCGCTCATGGCACGACTACGTTAGGGACGAATCGCGCTCAACGGCGCGCGGCGAGCTGCAGGGCGAGCTCGAAATCACGGATGCGCTGACGCACGTGCTCGATGGTCTGACGGGTGAAGACACTGCGGTTTTCGTCCTTGAGCTCGCCATCGAGTTGCTCGCGCAGTACGAGAGCGGTCTCCAGCATCAACTCGAACGCAGCCATGTTGCCGTACTTGTTCGGCAACTGCAGGAAGAGGCTCACGCCCGGCGTGGAGAACTGGTCCATCGTGGCCAGATCAAAGGTGCCGGGTTTGACGATGTTGGCCATGCTGAACACGACGCGACCACTGCCATCGGGCTTCTCGTGACGATGGAAGATGCTCATGTCGCCGAGCTGCAGGCCCTGCTCGCGCACCACGGCCAAGAGATCACTGCCGTGGAAGTGATAGCCTTGGCGCGCCATCACGTTGATGATCACGACTTCGCGCGGACCTTCGTCCTCGGCTTCGATTTCGGCCACTTCTTCTTCGACCGGTTCTTCGTCGGCGAACAGATCCACCTGCTTCTCACGGCCGAGCAGCGACTTGCTGAAGAAGGAGCCGCGCTTGTCCTTGTTTTCTTTCGCCGTGGACTTGGCCTTCTTCTCCGGCGCCTTGACGGGCGCGACCTCGGCCTTGGCGGCTTGCTCTTCTGCCTCGGCCACCTCTTTCAATTCGGCAGCCGTGATCGGATCCGGGCGGAATTCGCGCAGATCGTTGTCATAGAGTTCGACGTCTTCGAAGGCTTCGTCGAAGTTTTCGGCGGCGAGTTCTTCTTCGCTCAGATCGCCGAGTTCGGCGTCGCCCTCGCCGAAGCCCGGTTCGATACGGGCCTGCGGCGGTTCGGGTTCACGCTTGAAGGCGCTGGCGGCACGCGTGTAGGTCTCTTCGAGCAGCGCAGGCTCGTTCTCGTAGTCCGCGCTGTACTGCTCGTCTTCGTCCTCGTCGTCCCAATCCTCGTCTTCGTCCTCGTCGTCTTCTTCGTCCTCGTCGTCGTCCCAGTCGTCGTCTTCGTCCTCATCCTCGTCGTCTTCCCACTCGTCATCGTCTTCATCATCGTCGAGACGGCGGCGACGGCGCGGATAGTCGTCGTCTTCCTCGTCGAAATCGTCTTCGTCGTCGAAGTCGTCGTCATCGAAGTCGTCATCGTCATCGTCATCTTCGAAATCGTCGTCCTCGAACTCTTCGTCGTCATCCTCGAATTCGTCTTCATCGTCGTCGCCGAAGCGGGACTTGCGTCCGGCCTCCGGCGCGAGCGGATCACGACGAAGCTGCTCCAGCCCTTCGATCTGTGCATCGAGCATTTCTTTGTCCTCCACGACGTTGCTGTTGCTGCGCACTTGCGCCGGAGCCAGTTCGTCATCGAACTCTTCCGGCGTGAACTGTTGCGGTGGCTCGGTCGACGCGAACACATTGGCGTGTTCGATGTCGGTTTCGTCCACCTCGACCGTATCCATCAACACCGGTACTGCTTCGGGTTTGCCACGATCGGCCACGGGCGTTTCTTCGCTCGACTCGCGACGTTTACCGTTCTTGAGTCGAGGGCCATAACGACGTGGCGGAGGGATGTCGCCCACTCGCGGCACGGTACGCGCGCCGCCGTTGGGGAGTTCGGAACTCGTGAGGAGATCGTCGTCCGTGTTGTCGAGCCCGCGCAGCAGGCTCTTGTCGATCTTCACCACGACGCGCTCCTGCCGGTCGCGCCATTTGCGGCGCAGCCCGTCGAGAATCACGGCCACGATGGCCACCAGGAGAATGATGACAAGCAGATCGGTGCTCTGACCCATGCCTAGCCTGCCTGCCCGATGCGTTGGAAGATCGAAGGTTGGAACATGCTCTTACTGGTACTTGGTCGTTCTCACTTGCACGCCATTGTCGGAGCGCGCACTGCCGGGCTCGCCTTACATTGCCGCCAGTTCGGTGGCCTCGTCGATGTCCACCGTCACCAGACGCGATACGCCGGGCTCATGCATGGTGACGCCCAACAACTGGTTGGCACTTTCCATGGTCAGGCGATTGTGCGTGATATAGATGAACTGGACAACTTCCGACATCTCTTTCACCAAGTTCGCATAGCGTCCGACGTTGGCATCGTCGAGCGGTGCGTCCACCTCGTCGAGCATACAGAAGGGTGAAGGGTTGAGCTGGAAAATCGAGAACACCAGCGCAATCGCCGTCATGGCCTTTTCACCACCGGACAACAAGTGGATGGTGCTGTTCTTCTTGCCGGGCGGACGCGCCATGATCGCCACGCCCGTGTCGAGCAGGTCTTCGCCCACCATGTCGAGATAGGCGTGACCGCCGCCGAAGACTTTCGGGAACAGTTGCTGCAGACCGTTGTTGATCTTGTCGAAGGTTTCCTTGAAGCGCGTGCGCGTTTCCTTGTCGATCTTGCGGATCGCGTTTTCGAGCGTGGCGAGCGCCTTCTCGAGTTCGGCGTTCTGCGCATCGAGGTAGACCTTGCGCTGCGACTGCGTTTCGTATTCTTCGATCGCCGCCAGGTTGATCGGACCCAGACGCTGGATACGCAGTGCGATCTGTTCGAGTTCCTGTTCCAGCTGCTGTTCGCTCGCGCCTTCCGGCATCGTGTTCAGTACGGTCTGCAGGTCGTAGTTGAGCTCCTGCAATTGCTGTTCGAGCGCAGCGCGTTTGACGCTGGCGCCTTCGTTGCCGAGACGATGCGAGACGAGCATGTCGCGCAGTTTCTGGCTCTGATCCTGGCTCTGATGACGCTGCGCTTCGAGTTCGCGCATGCGGTGGTCGATGGCATCGACCGCGGTCTTGGCACGCGTCAGTTCCTGTTCGACGTCCTGACGTTCGCTCAGTTTCTCTTCGAGCTGGGCCTTCAGGCCAGGGATCGGATCGTCGGTGTTCTTCAGATGCATCTGCAACTGATCGCGGCGCTGTTCATAGCCGCGCACCTGCGCAGTGATGCGCTCGAGCGAAACCTTCAGTGAATTGAGCTGGGCCAGCATGGTCTGGTGACGCAGCGCCAGCTGATGGGCGTGGTCCTTGTCCTGACGCGCCTGCTGACGTGCCTGATCCAGCACGCGGCGATATTCGTCACGATTCGCCAACAGTTCTTCGCGGCGGGCGTTGTCGACCTCCATCTGATCGAGCGCCGCCTGCAGGCTGGCGCGCGCGGTGGTGATGTTCTGCTGTTCCACCTGCAGCTGACGTTCGAGATCGTCGATCTCCTGACGCAGGCGTTTGCGGCGTTCGGTGACCTGCTCGATCTTCATCAGACGTGCGGAGCGGTCGGCGCTGTATTCGGTCAGACGACGGTTCACGTCGCCCAACTGACGGATCAGATCTTCCTTGCGCTGTTCCTGCTCGCGCAGTTGCTGCTGCAGCCCTTCCGCTTCGGCCAGAAGTTCGTCGATGGCTGCGTCGAGCGCTGCGATGTCTTCGGCCAACCGACCGAGTTCTTCCTGACGTTGGATCATGCCCGCGCGCGGATCGTAGCCACGCGAGAGTTTGAGCCAGTCGCTGCCGAGCCACACGCCTTCGCGCGTGACGAGCGATTCACCCGGACGCAGTTTGCTGCGCAGATCGAGCGCCTGATCCAAGGTATCGACGGCGTAAACGCCGGCAAGAATGCTGTCGAGCGGCACGCTGGCACTGACCTTGGTGGTCAAGGCATGCGTTGCGAGGTCGGCATTCGCGGGCGCTGCAGGCGCGCCGCCCTGACGATCGCGCAGCACGAGTTCACCCTTGTCGAAACTCGGCACCGCGCCACTGAAGGCGGCGATGTCGTCGACACAGATGGCCTGCAGATGTTCGCCGAGCACGAGCTCGACCGCCTGCTCCCAACCGTGTTCCACCTTCAAGCCATCGACGAGGCGCGGCTTGTTCTGCAGTTGCTGCTGTTCGAGCCAGCGCTGGCCGTCTTTTTCCGAGCTGCCGAGCGCCTGCTGCTGCAGTGCTTCGAGTGAGGACTGGCGCCCCAACAAGGTCTGCAGACGGCTGCGCTCCTGGTTGAGGCGCTCATTGCAGTTGCGCAGCGCCTGACGCGTGCGTTCGATTTCGTCGTTGAGTTCGGCGCTCTGCTGCTCGAGGCCGCCCTGCTCCAGGCTCAGTTCGCCCAGGTTGTGTTCGATCAGCGCCAGCTGTTCGGATTCGGGATCGGTGGCCAGACCTTCGAGCTCACGACTGAGCTGCGTCTTGCGCGCCAGACCACGGTCGACGATGTTCTCGAGGTGGTTGATGCGCTGTTGTTCGACCTCGGCCTTGCGCACGATGGCGGCCGCGGCGTTGTTGAAACTGTCCCACTCTCCCTGCCAGTTGTGCATGGCCTGCTCGGCTTCGTCGAGCGAAGTGGAGCCCATGGCTTCCGCTTCACGCGCGGCTTCGAGTTCGGGTTCGAGCGCGGCGATTTCCTCGTCCAACTGCGCGATGCGTTCGAGGTCTTCGGTCAATTCGGATTGGGCACGCGCCAGGGAGTCGGTGGTCGAGCGCAGATCCTCTTCCAGCTGAATCTTGCGTTGACGCTGGTGTTCGATGTTCTGTTCGATGCGCGAGATTTCGGTGCCGAGCGAGTAATAGCTGGCCTGCACACGCTGATAGGTTTCGTGCGCTGCGACGCCGCCTTCGCGCAGTTCCTCGATCTCGGCTTCCACGGCGCGGTAGCGCGCGTTGCTGGCTTCGAGTTGCACTTCCAGTTCGCCGATCAGTTGCTGCGACTGCGTGATCTCGCGGTTCAGACGTTCCCAGCGCAGCGCGGCCAGACGCGCGCTGGTGTCGCGCTCTTCCTGTTTGTATTCGCGGTACTTCTCGGCCGAACGCGCCTGGCGTTGCAGGTGCGCCAACTGGCGATCCAACTCTTCGCGGATGTCGGTGAGGCGCTCGAGGTTTTCCTTGGTGCGGCTGATGCGGTTCTCGGTTTCCTTGCGACGTTCCTTGTACTTGGAGATGCCGGCGGCTTCCTCGATGAAGATGCGCAGGTCTTCCGGCTTCGATTCGATCAGGCGCGACACCATGCCCTGCTCGATGATCGAGTAACTGCGCGGACCGAGACCGGTGCCGAGGAAGATATCCGTGATGTCGCGGCGACGGCACTTGGTGCCGTTGAGCATGTAGGTGTTCTGGCCGTCGCTGTTGACGATGCGCTTGACCGAGATCTCGTTGAACGCCGCGTACTCGCCGGTGATCTTGCGATCACTGTTGTCGAAGATCAGCTCCACCGAGGCCTGGCCCACCGGCTTGCGGTTGGCCGATCCGTTGAAGATGACGTCGGTCATCGATTCGCCGCGCAGGTTCTTGGCCGAGCTCTCGCCCATCACCCAGCGCACCGCGTCGATGATGTTGGACTTGCCGCAGCCATTCGGCCCGACGATGGCGCAGAGGTTGCTGGGGAAGTGGACGGTGGTGGGGTCGACGAAGGACTTGAAGCCGGCGAGCTTGATACTTTTCAGTCGCATTGAGTGCGGAGTTCCTTCCATTCCTGGGCGTTGCGAATCGCCGCAGTGTAGCGGAATCACCTGCCAAACTCACGAGGGAATTTGGCTCGCAACGCCCAATTTCGTATTTGAGAGTTTTCCTGAACTTTGCTACGCAGGACTCTGAAACGAAAGAACTAATCTACCTTCTGATAAGGCAGCCCCACGTAGTTCCAGGCGATCGCCCGCCGCCCCTCCTCCGAGCTCGTGAAGTAGTCGAATTCGGCGCGCCGTACGCGGGCATCGAAGGGGTTGTCGGAGAGCTGGTGCAGCATCGAGGTCATCCACCAGGAGAAGCGTTCCGCCTTCCAGATGCGATCGAGCGCCAGCGCCGAATATTTCTGCAGCAGGTCGATGCGCCCCTCGTGATAGACCTTCACCAGGATGCGGTAGAGATAGTTCACGTCGCTCGCGGCGAGGTTCAGACCCTTGGCGCCCGTGGGCGGCACGATGTGACCGGCATCACCCACGAGGAAGAGGCGACCGTACTGCAGCGGCTCGACCACGAAGCTGCGCAGGCCTGCGATGCTCTTCTCGATCGAAGGACCGGTGATGATCTCGTCGGCATAGCGCTCCGGCAGACGACGTTTGAGTTCTTCCCAGAAGCGATCGTCGGACCAGTTTTCCACCTTCTCATCCAACGGCACTTCCACGTAGTAGCGGCTGCGGGTGAGCGAACGCATGCTGCAGAGCGCGAAACCGCGCTGATGCGCGGCGTAGACGATCTCCTTGGACACGGGCGGCGTGTCGCTCAACAGGCCCAGCCAACCAAAGGGATAGACCTTCTCGTATTCCTTGCGCACGGAGGCCGGAATGCTCTGGCGGGAAACGCCGTGGAAACCATCGCAACCGGCAATGTAGTCGCACTCGAGGCGTACTTTTTCGCCGTTGATGGTGAAGCTGAGCCAGGGATGGTCGGTGGTGGCGTCGTGGATTTCGACGTCCGGCACTTCGTAATAGGTGGTGAGGCCCGCGGCAGCGCGCACGTCCATCAGGTCGCGCGTGAGTTCGGTCTGACCGTAGACCATCACGCGTTGACCGTCGGCGTAGGTGGGAAGATCGATGCGGCAAAGGTCACCATCGAACGCCAACACGATGCCGTCGTCGGGAATCCCCTCCTCGTCCATGCGTTTCCCCGCTCCCGCTTCCCGCAGCAGTCGTACCGTCCCCTCTTCCAATACTCCGGCGCGGATGCGACCGAGCACGTAGTCGGCCGAGCGCAGTTCGACGATGACGTTGTCGATACCGGCGTTGTGGAGAAGCTGACCGAGAAGGAGCCCAGAGGGCCCGGCGCCAATGATGGCGACTTGCGTTTTCATACAGCGAAAGTCCTCTAGGTAGAAATGCTGGATGAGTAGGATGGGTGGGGGACGGCGCGCAAGTATAACGGCTCAATCGTCGTGAATCTGAGCAACTTTGCGCAAAGCGGCTCTGACTTGTTCTGACTCAAAGCCTCGCTGCGCCAAAAAGCGTTGCCAGCGCGCACGTTCAGCCGGAGTACTGTCCGCGCCAATCTTGAATTTGCGCTGCAGGACTTCGAGGCAACGCTCTTCCCAATCGATGTCGGCATAGAGCACTTCCCGCAACAACGAACGCTCGATGCCCTTGCCCCGCAATTCCTGGGCGATTTTCACTGGCCCCATGCCGCGCGAGCCGCGGTAATGCACCCAGGCTTCGGCGAAACGACGGTCCGATTGCAGCCCTTCTTCCTGCAGTCGCGCGAGCACGGGCGCGATGAGGTCTTGGGCGGAAAGCTGCGGAAAGCGAGTCTGGAGTTTTTCCTGCAACTCGCGCGCACTGTGTTCGCGGCGGGCCAGGATGTCCAGCGCCGCGAGACGCACGGTACTGGCGGTGGCGGGACTGTCGGACATGGGAGCCGGAAACGGCGAGCCCGGCATGGACCGGGCTCGCACTGGGACTTACTCGGCGAGCGCCGCTTCGCGGCTTTCCGCCCCCTTGCGGGGTTTGGCCAACAGCATCTCACGCAGCTTGCTTTCGAGCGCTTCCGCAATTTCCGGATGCTCGGCCAGATAGGCCACGGCGTTCTTCTTGCCCTGGCCGATCTTGTTGCCGTCGTAGGCGTACCAGGCGCCGGATTTCTCGATCAGACCGTGCTGCACGCCGAGGTCGATGATCTCGCCGTTGCGGGAAATGCCCTGGCCGTAATAGATCTCGAATTCGCACTGTTTGAAGGGCGGCGCCACCTTGTTCTTCACCACCTTCACGCGGGTTTCGTTGCCCACGACCTCCTCACCTTCCTTGATGGAACCGGTGCGACGGATGTCGAGACGGACGGAGGCGTAGAACTTGAGCGCGTTACCACCGGTGGTGGTTTCAGGCGAGCCGAACATCACGCCGATCTTCATGCGGATCTGGTTGATGAAGATCACCAGCGTGTTGGAGTTCTTGATGTTGGCCGTCATCTTGCGCAGTGCCTGCGACATCAGACGTGCCTGCAGACCCATGTGGCTGTCGCCCATGTCGCCTTCGATCTCGGCGCGCGGCGTCAAGGCGGCCACGGAGTCGATGACCACGACGTCGACCGCGCCGGAGCGCACGATCATGTCGCAGATCTCGAGCGCCTGTTCACCGGTGTCGGGCTGGCTCACGAGCAGATTGCCCACGTCCACACCGAGGCTTTCGGCATAGACCGGATCCAATGCGTGCTCGGCGTCGATGAAGGCACAGGTGCCACCGGCCTTCTGCGCTTCCGCGATCACCTGCAGGGTGAGCGTGGTCTTACCGGACGATTCCGGCCCGTAGATTTCCACGATACGACCGCGCGGCAGACCACCGATGCCGAGAGCGATGTCCAGGCCCAAGGAGCCGGTGGAGATGCTGGGAATTGCCAGGGTTTCGCTGTCGCCGAGGCGCATCATGGAGCCCTTGCCGAACTGACGCTCGATCTGGGCCAGCGCTGCCGCCAGCGCCTTTTCTTTGTTGCTGTCTTTGTCTGCCATCACGGGTTTCCTGGTTCAATAAGTATCTGGAAATACAGGAAAATTCTGTATTCGTCGGATAAAGGATTGGGGTGGAGGGGAAGCTGGAACCAACCTCGAAAAACGGACCGCATTAAAGCAGATTAGGCCGGGGGCTTCAAAGAAACTTGGCAAGGCGCCAGACCCTTCGGTGAAGGGCCTTCGATGAGGGTCCCGTCGGTCGCAAAGCGGCTGCCGTGACAGGGGCAGTCCCAACTTTTCTCGAGCTGGTTCCAATGCACGAGACAACCCATGTGCGGACAGACGGCGGAGACGAGATCGAGACGGCCATCCTCATGCCGATAGGCCGCCACCCGATCACTACCGACCTTGATCACGCGCGCCTCACCGGGAGCGAGCTTGTCGGGTGATTCCAAGGGTGTCGGAGTGAAGTGATCCTGTAAGAGGTGCTTACCCACTGCCCCACTCTCCTGCAGCGTGACCGCGAGCGAGGCCAGGGGCGTGAAGCGCCGCGGCGAAAACAGGTTCGCGCCGGGATGTTCCCCGCCTTGAATCGCCGTCGCCAGCATCTGTCCCGCCACTGTCCCCCAGATCAGGCCATCGGCGGCGAAGCCAGTGGCGATCCAGGTGTGATGATCGCCGTAGGTGCGCCCGATGTAGGGCAACTGATCTGCAGGCTGGTAGTTCTGCGCACACCAGAGGTAGTCGATGCCGATCACATCGAAGTGCGCCCGCACGAAATGTTCGAGCGCCTTGAGATGCTCATGCCGTTCCCCGCCTGGTTCATGTGACTGTCCCAACAGCAGGAGGTAGTCATGATGCTCGTCATGCCAAGGCCGGATCGAATACAGCGTGTCCGCCCCACAGCTCCAGTAGATGCCGGCAGGTGGTGCCTTGCCGTTGAGTCGCACGAGCAATGCATATTCGCGGCGCGGCAAGAGTTGCGAATGCAGGTAGTAGCGCCCCTGCGGTACGTGCGTGGCTTTGACCACGTGAGCAGCGCGCACCGTTGCCTCTGCCGTACGCAGTTCGCATGGCGAACCATCCTTCATCTCGAGCACCGGCGAGTGCTCGAAGATGCGACAACCTTCGTCGGCCAAGAGCGAGGCCAACGCCGCCACGTAACGCAAGGGATCGAACTGCGCCTGATCCGTCAGCGTGAGTGAGGCATCCACCGCCAAAGGCAGAGACGGAACGCCGTATTCGAGTTGCAGTCCCGCCCGTTCCGCAGCTTCGCTTTCGGCCAGAATGAAATCCGCTCTGCCACTGCCCTGTAGCGAAAAACGATGAAAGGGCACGCGTGCGAAATCACAGGCGATGCCCTTCTCCGCTATCAAGCCTTCGATGAAAGCGAGTGCGGCGGCGCGGAGCGCGACCACGGTCTTGAGGGCATCGCGTCCATGCTTCTGCTCGATACGACTGAAGCCCGGCCCCACCGGCACATAGAGATTGCCGGTGGAAGAACCGGTGGTGCCGCTACCGACCGTCTTGCCTTCCAGCACCACCACGCGCAGGCCCGTACCACGCAGATGCCAGGCCAGCGTGAGTCCCGTGATGCCCGCGCCCACGATGGCGACATCCACCTCGAGATCGGTGCCCAGCGCCGGATAGTGCCGCGCTGGCTTGAAACGGTCATGCCACAGTGGACGCGGTGTCTGCATGCGACATCCTCAGGCATCGCCCCTGAGCGCTTGGCTCATCACCAGCTTCTCATACCACTGGCGAATGCTGGCGAGATGGAACTCCTCCTGTTCGAGGGCGCGACGGAAGCGCTCGGTCATCTCATCCACCCCCACTTCACTGGAGAGCTCGATGAGGAGTTCCCAAGAGGCATTGTCGGTCAGTTCGATCATCATCAAGGCCTGCAAACCCTGCGCGATCGACGTGCGGGGATCGGACAGCACCTTGACGATGCCCGAAGACGCGACGCCAGCAACGTCGGCATCGGGTGTCTGGGCCGTGGGATCACCGCCCAGCATCTTCATACACTGTTGCAGCAGCAGAAAGTGTTCTTCCTCGTCGTTACGAATGTTCCATAACTCGTCGAGCGGTAGTCCACTCATGCTGCCATTCCCGTCGCTGCCATCGGACAGCAGCATGCACTTGCGGATGAAGGCCTCGTAGGCCCGTACGCCGCTGCGCTCGAAGGCCAGACGCTCACCCAGTTTGTTGAGCAGCACCTGGGAATCCTTGCCCACGACTTCATCGGTCAGCGCTTTCAGCTCGCCACTCACGGTCGAGGGCGGCGGCATCGAGCCTACGCGTGCGTCGGGATGGATGTAGTCGCGTTCGAGGCCCACTATCGCCTCGTTGCCACGCGAAGGATCCTGCTCGATGTGTTCCATGCCGGACATCATGGCTTCGGACAACACGGGTGCTATGTCGATGCCGGTACGATTCATCTGCGGTTTCTTGGTTGCGGGTTCCATTGCTTCACCTCTGTATGCTCATGCCGCGGCACGTTGTTTGCGGGCCAACTCGGTCCCGGGTTGCCATTGATAGCCCTCTGCCACCGTTTCCGACGGCGAACCTTCGGAGTTGATGTACTCGCGATAGGCCAACGACTCCTCGCTTTCGTTGTCCAGACTGACGAAATCGGTGCCGCGCGTGCGCAGATCCACTTCGGCCTTCAGCGTCTCGCGCACGAAGTCGCGATTGCTCTGATAGGGAATCGGATCCGGCAAGGTCGATGGCAGGATTTCGTTGGGATCGCGGCGCTCATGCTTCTTGAAGAGCTCCATCACGAAGTTGAGCTGACCGAGTTCGTAGTCGAGGAAGCGTTCCCAGATGGCGCGAATGCGCGGATTGGTTTCCGCCACCATGCAGCTGTAATAGTTCCAGGCCTCGTTGGCTTCGGAGATCAGCCAACGCTCGAGCATGGTTTCGCCGGGGTCGAGCAGTGAACCGTATTGCGTCACGTGCTGCTCTTCGATCGAGGCGATCTCGGCATAGAGCTGGCGCGCCAGCGGATCCGTGAAGGTCGGGCCGATCGTCATGTAGTAGTCACGCGTCTGGTATTCGCCGGACATGATGGTCAGCGCATGCATCTTCGAGATCGGTGCTGCCGCGTCACGCTGATAGTGCTTGCGCAGATCATCGTGCGGATGACGATGTTCGAAGATGGTGGGCCGTCCCGGCATGACGTCGGTGTAGCACTGCAGGATGTTGTTGGCATCCTTGCCTTCGAGGCGATCGAGCAAGGCCGCATAGCGATGCATGTGATCGAAGTCCTCCAGAAGGCCGAAGCGGTAGACCTGCGCCAGATAGGCATCCGGTTCCTGCTGGGCCACCACGGCCGTGACTTCGATGGCAACCTGCTCGTAACCGATGGTGGTTTCGATCGGTGAATGATCACCGGAGAGCAACCAGTTGATCATGGTCTGCTGGTGATGTTCGACGCGGCGCACCGACGCCAGCGCCTCGCGCAGATCGCCATTGAACTGCGCGAAATGATTCTGAAAGCGATTGCACTGCTGCTCGATGCCGTTCATGAGGATGATGCGGACACGCGTGAAGGCATCGTCGTCGAGCTTACTGATGGGTTCCTGTACCAGCTCCCGCCAGGTGAATTTCTGTTTTTCGAGCGGTGTTCCCTTGGTGTCGAACAATCGGACTGTCATCGTGACCTCCAGAGCGCATGCGCTCCATAAACGATCCTTGTGACGAATGAAGAATTGTGTGCTCGCGTGGTGCGTTCGAAGCAGCTTCGACCGCCTACTCGTGCAAGCAAGATGGATGCCCGCTTCGCAGCGCGAGCTTTATCAAGCGTTTAGTGAGACGAATGGAGATCCTTGCTGAAACGGATGAGCAAGAAATGCAAGGGCGCCGGCAACATTTACCAAGGCCGCTGCCGCGCCTGCCATCAGAATGCCGACTCCCAGGGTCGACTCAGTTTCACGGCCGAGTTGATCAGCCCCACCATGCTGTAGGTCTGGACGAAGTTGCCCCAGAGTTCGCCGGTGAAGGGATCGACGTGTTCGGCGTAGAGGCCGTGTGGATTGCGGCGTTCGAGCAGACGCTCGAACAGATCACGTGCTTCTTCCATGCGTCCGGTCGCGGCCAGCGCATCGATGTACCAGAAGGTACAGACGAGAAAGGCGTTCTCCGGCACACCGAAATCATCTTCCTCGCAGTAGCGGAAGATGTAGTCGCCGCGCTTGAGCTCGCGCTCGATCGCCGCCATGGTGCCGAGAAACTTGGGATCACTGGCTTCGATGAACTGCAGTTCGGGAAGTAACAGCAAACTGGCATCGAGACTGCTGCCACCGAAGGAAGTCGCGAGAAAACCGCCCTCCTCGTTCCAGGCCTGCGCCAGGATCTCACGCTTCATGGCACGCGCGTGTTCATGCCAATAGGCACTGCGCTCGCTGTGCCCCAACTGCTCCGCGATGCGTGCCAGACGATCGCAGGCGGCCCAACACATCACACTCGAGAAGGTGTGAACGCGCTCGGAACCGCGCAGTTCCCAGAGGCCTGCGTCAGGCTCGATGAAGACCTGTCGTGCGGTTTCACCCAGGATTTCCAGACGTTTGAACAAGTCCTCGAGACCGGGCCGTCGCAAACGCCGATCGAAGAACACCTGCGCCGCACTCAGCACCACGGCGCCGTAGACATCGTTCTGCGTCTGCAGGTAAGCGAGATTGCCCGTGCGCACCGGCCCCATGCCGCGGTAGCCCGGCGCCGCGGTGACGATCTCATCACCACCCACGGGATGACCATCGATGCGATACATCGGTTGCAGACGACCATTCTCCGCGCTCGCAGCGATGTTGATGATGTACTCCAGGTACTGCTCCATCGTCTGCGTCGTACTGAGACGATTGAGCGCATTGACCGTGAAATAGGCGTCACGCAACCAGCAATAGCGATAGTCCCAATTGCGCGTGCTGTGCGCTGCTTCCGGAATCGAAGTGGTGAGTGCGGCAACGATGGCGCCCGTGTCTTCCACCGCGTTGAGCTTGAGCGTGATCGCCGCGCGTATCACGGCTTCCTGCCACTCATAGGGAATGCCGAGACTGCGCACCCAACGCCGCCAGTACATCATCGTTTCGTGTTCGAGCCGGCGCCCCACTTCACTCACCTCGGCCGGCACCACTTCATCGGGTCCGAGAATCAACGTGATCTCTTCCCCGAGGAAGAAGGGATTTTCCTGCAGCACATGGGTGATGGAGGCATCGGTGGTCAAGCGCAGGATCACGTCCGGTGTGATGTAACGGATGTGATTGCTGCCCCAGGTAAGCGTTGCCTTCTCCGCCCCCCAATTGGTCACGGGGCGCATGCGTACGCTGATGCGTGGATTGCCGGCGATACGCTTGAGCCGGCGTACGATCATCATCGGACAGAACATGCGCCCGTAGTGCTCATGCCGTGGTGCGAAGTCACGCACTTCGACGATGCCGCCGAACTTGTCGTGCAGACGTGTGATCAGGATCGGCGTGTCCGCCAGATAGCACTGTTCGACACGCGAACAGTCGTGCAATTCGATCCGCCACACACCCTGGCGCTCGCCATCGCCATTGTCGTCATACAAGCCGCCGACGAGATCGCAGAATACGGCGTCGCTGTCGAAGTTGGGAAAACAGCCCCACACGATGTCGGCCTTGGAGTTAACCAAGGCGCCGATGCTGCAGTTGCCGATGAGAGCCAGATTCAGGTCGCTCATGTTCAATCTCCCTGCGTGTCGAGCGGCGGCATGTCGTCGAGATCGCCTTCCAGCGCGAGCACGGCCACGCCCCAGGGTGGCAGTGCCACGTGTTCGGGCGGCGCGGTTTGCTCACAGAAGCCCGATACCAACAAGGTGTCGTATGGAGCACTCGTCCCCAGTGGTACGGCGCGCTTCTCGTCGGAGAAATTGCACAGCACGAGCTTGCTGCCGCGCCGCAGACGCAACCAACGCTCCCTTTCATCGCACACGACGGCGCTGGGATCGAGCGGGCCGGCGCGGAAGTCTGCCTGCGACTTGCGCAGACGGATCAGGGTGCGATACCACTCGAGGATCTCGCCGTGGGTGGGCTCTTCCACTTCCTGCCATTGCAGATGACTGCGTCGCCACGCGGTTTCACTCTGCGGATCGACCACGTCACTTGGGTTCAGGCCGAGCTGCCTGGCCTCCTGTTTGCGCCCCTTGAATATCGCGGCGCCGAGTTCGGGATCGGCGAAATCGGTGAAATAGAGAAAGGGCGTGGACGCATTCCATTCTTCGCCCATGAACAGCATCGGCACGAAGGGACTCAGCAAGGTCAGTGCGGCGCCCAACTTCAAACGCTCGGCATCGACGAGGTGACCGAGACGCTCGCCCGCCGGGCGATTGCCGACCTGGTCGTGGTTCTGGATGCAGGCCACGAGTTGCGTGCCACCGACGCCCACCGCAGGTCGCCCATAGTGATGCCGGCGATAACGTGAGTAGCGATGGTCGTAACAGAAGCCGGCACCGAGCACACGTGCGAGGTCCCCCAAAGTGCCGAAGTCGAGGTAGTAACCGCCCTTCTCTCCCGTGAGCAAGGTATGCACCGCGTGGTGATAGTCCTCGTTCCACTGTGCATCCAGACCGAGACCGCAGCGTTCCACCGGACGCACCAGACGGGGATCGTTGAGGCTGGACTCGGCCACCAGTACGAACTGGCGACCGAGACTGGTTTCGAGTTCGGCCACACTGCAGGACAACTGTTCCAGAAAAGGCAGCGCCGAGTTGTCGACGATGGTGTCGGTGGCATCCAGACGTAATCCATCGATGTGATAGTCGCGCAGCCACATCATGGCGTTGTCGATGAAGAAGCGCCGCACTTCGTCGCTGTCACGCCCATCGACGTTCACCGCCATACCCCAGGGCGTGTGATAGTGATCGGTGAAATAAGGTGCGAAACGCGGCAGATGATTGCCGCGTGGACCGAGATGGTTGTAGACGACATCCAGGATCACGGCGAGACCGCGCCTGTGACAGGCATCGACCAACTGCTTGAGTCCTTCCGGGCCGCCATAGCGATGATGTGGCGCGAAGAGATGGACACCGTCATAGCCCCAACCGCGATCGCCGGGAAATTCGGCGATGGGCAAGAGTTCCACGTGCGTCACGCCCAGTTCCGCCAGATAGTCCAGTTTCTCGATGGCGGAGACGAAGGTGCCTGCGGGTGTGAAGGTGCCGACGTGCAGTTCGTAGACGATGGCATCGCTCCAGGGTCGCGGTTGCCAAAAGGCATCGTTCCACTCGAAACGTGAATGATCGACGTAACGCGAGGGTCCGGCGTAACCGTCCGGCTGATGGCCCGAGCGCGGATCGGGAAAGGGGCCTTCGCCGTCGAGCCAGAGCGCGTAGTCGACCTCGTGTTTCAGACACTCATCCTCGAAGCAGTGCCAACCTTCGGCGGCGGGCTCCATTGGCAAGCGCTCGCCTTCGATCTCGATTTCCATCTTGCGCACGCGTGGCGCCCATATCTGCAACTTGGCCATGCTCTCTCCGCGTCCGTGGTTCGTTCTATTCCTTGACCAAGAGGGCGAGCGGTATCTGTCGCAACAATTGCGTCAAGGCCACTTCGCCACTGAAGCTCGCCTCGGGATCGAGACGGTTGCGCCAGGTGCCGGGTGGCAATACCAACTTGGTATCGCCCCATTCACCCCACCTGCCCTCGCCCTCTTCCGTGCGCGGCAGTGACGCCCAGAGTCGCGGCACGACAGTAATCACTGCTTCACCGCGCAAGTAAGCGACGGCGTGCTCACGGCAACTGCCGCTGACCTCGAGCGGCGTGTAGGCAGCCCCCTCCGTGAAACATCCCGGCTTCTCCCGCCGCACGTGCAGCGCCTGACGGATCAGCCACAGCTTCGGCACGCCCTCATCCATGCGCGCCATCACGGCGCTCACCGGAGCGCGCTCGACTTCTTCGAGCAGTCGTGCGCGCAAGGCGAAGTCCACCGCACGGCGGTTGTCGGGGTCGCACAGACTCAGATCCCACAATTCGCAGCCCTGATAGATGTCGGGCACGCCGGGCGCGGTGAGTTTGATGAGCGTCTGCGCCAGACTGTTGATGCGCCCGGGCAGGATCACCTTCGCCACCATGCTCTTCACCGCATTGACGAACTCCTCATCGGCGAGGGTGCGCGCGATGAAGTGCTGCAACTCTTCCTCGTAGGCGGCATTCACCTGCGTCCATTCGGTATGGACCTTGGCTTCGCGCACGGCCTTTTCCATGTACTGCCGTATGCGCTCGATCTCGATCGGCCAGGCGCCGACGAGCGTCTGGTAGTAGAGATATTCGGTGTCGGGATCGAGATTCTCTTGATGACGCAGATTGTGGTCGTGCCACGAACACACGGCATTGATCCACACCTGCGGCAACTCGCTCAGCACGGCGATGCGGGCGCGCACGTCTTCGCTGCGTTTGGTGTCGTGCGTCGAGGTGGCAAGCATCGAACGCGGCCAGGCGGTCATGGCCTGGCAACGCACATGGAAGTCGGCCACGGACACACACCAGCGACTCGGTTCGCTGCCCACTTCGTTGAGTGCGCTCAGCCGCAGATAGCGGTAGAGCAAGGTGTCTTCGAGGCCCTTGGCCATCACGGGACTCGTCAATTGCTGGAAGCGCAACGCGAATTCCTGTTCCAACGGACCTTCGATTTCCATCAGCAGCAAGCGTTGCAGGAATTGCAGCAGTTCTTCATCCGCTGCCGGATCGTGTGCGCGGGCGCCGGCGATGGCCTCTTCGATCCGTTGCCGATCCACCGCCTCCGCCGGCCGTCCCGGCTGCACGTAGGTGCGATAGACCTTGAAGTGGCTGACGACGTTGATCAGCGTCTGCGTCAACACCGGCTGCGCATGGTCGCGATGACGCCAGTGGCGTTCGCAGATCGCTCGCAGCAGCGAAGTCAGACGCGACATCTCGCTCCCGAGCAACCGCGACATCACCAATTGTTTGGCTTCGAGCAGGCGTTCCTCATAGCCCTGCGTGTTGCCGGTGAACTCCTCGTACCACTGCGTCAGTGGCGCCTCACCGGCCGGATCCATCAGAAGACCAAGCACGAGATTGGCGAATTCGTAACCCGTGGTGCCATCCACCGGCCATTGCTGCGGCAGGGTTTCGTCGTAGGCGAGTATCTTCTCCGCCACGATCCATGCCTTCGGCGCCGCCTTGCGCAGCGATTCGAAATATTGGGTCGGATTGCGCAGGCCATCGGGATGATCGATGCGCAGTGCCGTAGCCTCGCCGGCGCGAATCCATTGCAAGGGCAACGCATGCACCTGCTCGAATACTTCCGCCAGCTCCACGCGCAGCCCGGCGAGTTCGTTGATGTTGAAGAAGCGCCGGTAGCCGAGATCGAAATCCGCCGCCTGCCAGTAGGCAAGTCGATAATGTTGCGCTTCGAGCAGTTCGCCGAGCTCCTGCAGATCTTCATTGAGACGCGCTACTTCTGCATCGATGGCGGCCGTCACTTCCGGCTCCTCACGACACAGGCGACTGAGCATGGCTTCGAGCACTTCCTGATTGCGTTGCCGCCGACCCAACTCGGAATCGATCGAGATCGATGGGCGTGGCAGATCACGCAAACTTTCCGCGATGAACTGCAGCAAGGCGTGTTTTCCCTGCGCCGCGCGATGCAGCAAGGTGGCGCAACTGACGGGATCGATCGGAAAGCACAGCTCGCGATAACACAGCGTGAAGTGACCGTAGCTATGACTCAACTTGAATTCGCCCGCTTCCAACACCCGACCGAACTGATCGTGCAACACGGGCACGAGTACGCGATTGGGCCAAAGCGCATCGGAGGCATCCCAGTCGACGTCGAACCAGGAGGCATGACGACTGGCCTTGCCGTTCTTCAGTACGTCGGTCCACCAGGGATTTTCGTTGCCGACGATGGCCATGTGATTCGGCACGATGTCGACCATGCGGTGCATGCCATGGGCCTCAAGCTGACGACTCAGCTCATTGTGTGCGGCCTGCCCCCCGAGTTCGGGATTGACCAGCATGGGATTGGTGACGTCGTATCCGCTGGTACTCCCCACCCGCGCCTGCAGGGCCGGCGAAGTGTAGAGATGATCCACACCGAGCCGGGCGAGATAAGGCACGAGCGCAGCCGCGTCGTACAGGGTGAAGTCCCGCGTCAACTGAATGCGATAGGTGGCGACCGGCGACATCCTTGTGCCTCCGTCAATCACCTTGATGGGGATGGCGCAGCAACCAGCAGGACCTGCCCTTCACCTTGATTCTGCTTCCTACCTTGAACGCCTTTGCCTTGTCACACCAACCGGTGTCCGTATCGAACACCTTGTGCCAGCGCTTGACGTCGTCAGGCCCGGGCAAGGTCACTTCCACATCTTCGAAGTGGGCATTCATGATCAGATAGAAGCTGTCGTCGTAGCGTGGATCCTTGAAGGGGCTTTCGTGCAACGGTGTATGACCGTTGAGATAGATGATGAGGAGCGTCTCCTTGTCCGATTCCCAATGCTCCTGCTCCATGCGCTCGCCATTCGGCAGAAACCAGATGATTTCTTCCTGGCGGCGCTCCGGCGGCAATTCATGGAACCAGCGCCGGCGATGGAACACGAGATGGTCCTTGCGCAGCGCGATGAGACGCCGTGTGAATTCCAGCAGTTCCGTGTCCTGCTTGGCCCAATCCAACCAGGAGGTTTCGTTGTCCTGACAGTAGGCGTTGTTGTTGCCGTTCTGCGTGCGGCTACATTCGTCGCCGTAGAGCAGCATCGGCACGCCCTGCGACAGCATCAGGATGGTGAGGAAGTTGCGCTTCTGGCGGCGGCGTATCGCGTTGATTTCCGGATCGTCGGTTTCTCCTTCGACCCCGTAGTGACAGGAGTTGTTGTCCTTGTCGCCGTCGTTGTTGTCTTCACCGTTGGCTTCGTTGTGCCGTTCCTCGTAGGTGACGAGGTCATGCAGCGTGTAACCATCATGTGCGGTGATGAAGTTGATGCTGGCCGACGGCCGCCGCGTGCTGTGCGCGTAGAGATCGGAACTGCCGGTGAAGCGCGAAGCCATCTCTCCGACCGCCTGCGCTTCGCCGCGCCAGAACTTGCGCACGCTGTCGCGATAACGACCGTTCCACTCGCTCCAGATGGCGGGAAAATTGCCGACCTGATAGCCGCCCGCCCCCAGATCCCAGGGCTCGGCGATCAGATAGACCTGGCTGATCACGGGGTCCTGCTGGATCAGATCGAAGAAAGCTGAGAGCTTGTCGACCTCCTGCAGTTCGCGTGCAAGCGCGGAGGCCAGATCGAAGCGGAAGCCATCGACGTGCATCTCCAGCACCCAATAGCGCAGCGAATCCATCAACAGCTGCAGCGTGTGTGGCGTGCGCATGTTGAGACTGTTGCCGCAACCCGTGAAATCCGTGTAGTAGCGCGCGTCCTCTTCCAGTTTGTAGTACAGCGCGTTGTCGATCCCCTTGAACGAGAGCATCGGTCCCATGTGATTGCCTTCGGCCGTGTGGTTGTAGACCACATCGATGATCACGGCGATGCCTTCCTTGTGCAGTGCCTTCACCATGCCCTTGAATTCGGCGGCGATCTCGGCTGGATCGTCGGAGTAGGCATATTCGTCGTGCGGCGCAAAGAAGCCGATGGTGTTGTAGCCCCAGTAGTTGCGCAGGCCGCGCTCGATGAGGTGCATGTCGTGCACGAACTGATGCACGGGCATCAGTTCCACCGCAGTGACACCGAGCTTCTTGAGGTAGTCGATGCTGACCTGATTGGCGAGCCCGGCATAGGTGCCGCGCAGATGTTCGGGCAAGGCGGTCTGCAATTGGCTGAAGCCCTTCACGTGCATCTCGTAGATGATCGTTTCGTGCCAACGCCACAGTGGGCGCTGATCGTTTTCCCAATCGAAACTCGGATCGTGCACCACGCACTTCGGCATGAAGGGCGCACTGTCGCTGGTGCTCATCACGTCGGGACCGCCATCGAAATCGTAGGGAAAGACTTCGGGTCCCCACTGCACGCGGCCGAGGATCGCCTTCGCGTAGGGATCGAGCAGCAATTTGTTGGGATTGCAGCGATGGCCCTCTTCCGGCTTCCAGGGCCCGTGCACGCGGTAGCCGTAGAGTTGGCCAGGCTTCACATCCGGCAGGAAACCGTGCCAGCAGTAGCCGGTGACTTCGCACAGATCGACACGGGTTTCATTGCCGTCGTGATCGAACAGGCAGAGCTCGACACGCTCGGCGATTTCCGAGAACAACGAGAAGTTGGTGCCATTGCCGCGAAAGTCTGCGCCTAGGGGATAAGGTACGCCCGGCAGTATCTTCATGCTTGTGCATCCTGTTTTACGGCTAGAGGCAGGCTCGGCACTGTTGCCTGGACGGGGACTGCAATCTGTCCCTGAGTGCGAGCCCGGTCGCCTCTGTACACGCAAGAGCGATGCCAGGATGCCGTGATACGGATGTGCTAGGAATTTCAGTTGCTTAGGGGCCCGCGAGAGTTGCAGGCAGCGCCTCACCTTGTAACTTTGCCCCAATCGAACCGGTAAGTTTTACGCAGTTCTCAGGTCTTGCGGCGCGGCTGACGCTCGAGCAGATCGCGTAGATAGAGGCCGTTGTGGACCGCGTTCGCTTCGAAGTCATTGTTGAAATAGATGAAGACTTCCTTCGCCTTCAGCTTGCGGATGCGACGTGCCCAGTGCTGCAGCTCCCGCCTGCTGTAGTCGTAGCGATACCACGCTGAGGCACCATGAAAACGGATGTAGGCGAAATCCGTGGTTTCGACCAGTTCCTCGGATAAACCGCTCGGTGCCGAAATGCCGCAGAAGGCCACCCCATGCTCGTGCAGGATGGCACGCACCTCGGGTTCCTCCCACCAGGAGTTGTGCCGAAACTCGATCACGTTGCGATGGCGCGGCTCGAGCACCGCACAGAAAGCACGCAAGCGTTCCAGATCCACGGGCATGTTGCGTGGCAACTGCCACAGCACGCAGGCCAGCTTCTCTTCCAACTCGTCGGCCATCGCATGGAAGCGAGCCACGTGCTCCTGCGGCTCGAGCAATTTCTTCAGATGGGTGACGTACCGGCTACCCTTCAGAACGAACTTGAACGCGGCCGGCGTCTTGTCGTACCAGCCGCGTACCAGCTCGGTGGTGGGCATGCGGTAGAAGGAATTGTTGATCTCTACCGAGTCGAAGAGCGTGGCGTAGTGTTGCAACCACTGTCGTTGTGGCAGCTCCGGCGGATAGACCAGTCCTTTCCAATCCGCGTAGGAAAAGCCGGAGCAGCCCAGGTGGTAGCGCGTCGACACGGGCACCTCGCACGCACATCGTGGAGGTCGACGTATAACAAGCCGCGCGCGCTACGGCCAGAACAAGCGTCGAGCACCGCACGGTTTCGCGAGCTGCTTCGAATGTGCTCGCGCCGGCGTGCCATCTGTTTCTTACTCGACTTCGATCAAACGCAGGCGCAGCGTCTTGCCGTCGCTGGGCCAGGAGATGTGGTCACCCACCTTGAGGCCGAGCAAGGCGGCACCGGCGGGGACCAGTACGGACACGGTTTCGCCGGGACGATGATCGCGCGGCAGCACGAGCTGCACCTGATGCGTGGTGCCGGCGTCCTCGTTGACGAATTTGATGCGACTGTTGAGTGTCACCACGTCCTTCGGCATGGCCTCGTCATCGAGCACCGTGGCGCGGTCCAGCTCGCGATAGAGCTGGCTGATGACCTCCGAATCGCTGTCGAGCGAATCGAGCAGGTCGTACAGGCGATCGTAGTCGCTACGGGAAACGGTAATGGGCGGTAGAGCTGTCATGAAGTTCGTTCTCCTTGTCGATCGGTGAAGCACGCTGTCTGTGCAAGCCGGCGTGCAGGATGGGATGAAGCAGGGTTCGCTACGCCGAACCCCGGTAAAAGCTAAGTGGAGTTCGGCGTCAGGAGAGGAAGACGAAACGCGCGGACGCAAGGGAGCCCGCCGCCATGAGGACGGCGCGCTGCGAGCGTTTGGAGGTGTTCGTGACGAGCATGGGCATCAACATAGCACAGGAATCGAGATTTCGCAGGCCCACCCGGCCCAGTCTGCGGAGCGCTCAGGGTCGAAGGCCACGCTGTGGTACCATCCGGGCCTTTTCCAATACCTCATCAGTAGCGAGTCAGTACGTCCTTGAGTTCCGATTTTTCCCAGCACACGCCCATGATGCAGCAGTTCCTCGCCGTCAAGGCGAACTACCCGGACGTGCTGCTCTTCTACCGCATGGGCGACTTCTACGAGTTGTTCTTCAGCGATGCCATCAAGGCCTCCGAGCTGCTCGGCATCACCCTGACTGCGCGCGGCAAATCCGCCGGTTCGCCGATTCCGATGTGCGGCATCCCCTACCACGCCGCCGACCGCTATCTCGCGAAACTGGTGGAACTGGGCGAATCCGTGGCGATCTGCGAACAGATCGGCGATCCCGCCACCAGCAAGGGGCCAGTGGAACGCAAGGTGGTGCGGTTGATCACCCCCGGCACCCTCAGCGACGAAGCCTTGCTCAAGGAATATCAGGATCAGTTGCTGGTGTCGGTCTGGCCGAGCGGTCAACGTTTCGGCGTGGCCGTGCTCGACGTCAGCAGTGGCCGCTTCAGCGTGCTGGAAACCGAGGGTGAAAGCGGGCTGATGGCGGAGCTCTCGCGCCTCAATCCCGCCGAACTGCTCGTGCCCGACACCATGGACCTGCCCGAGGCGCTCGCCAAGCGCCGCGGTCTGCGCAAGCGCCCGGCCTGGGAATACGACCTCGACACCGCGCTGCGCCTGCTCACGCGCCAGTTCAAGACGGAGAGCCTCGACGGTTTCGGCTGTGCCCATCTCACCTACGCCATCCAAGCGGCTGGATGTCTCCTCGCCTACGCGCGCGAGACGCAGATGTCGGAGCTGCCGCACTGCCAGAGCCTGCGTGTCGAACATGCCGGTGAAGCGCTGATCCTCGATGCCATCAGTCGCCGCAATCTCGAGATCGACGTGAACCTCGCCGGCACCGGCGCCAATACCTTGGCCAGCGTGCTCGACCGCTGCACCACGCCGATGGGCAGTCGTCTGTTGCGCCGCTGGCTGCATCGCCCGATTCGCGACGTCGCTCAGCTGCGCGCCCGCCAGCAGAGCGTACAGATCATTCTGGACACCTATGCCGACGAGTCGCTGCAGCCGATCCTGAAACAGATCGGTGACATCGAACGCATCCTCTCGCGCGTCGGCTTGCGTTCGGCACGTCCGCGTGACCTCGCGCGCCTGCGTGATGCCTTCAATGCCCTCCCCGACTTGCAGCAGATACTGGCGACCCTGCAGAGCGACCATCTGCAGCGCCTCGCCTCACGCATCCGCACCTGGCCGCATCTGGCGGATCTGTTGCAGCGCGCCATCATCGACAATCCGCCCGTCGTGTTGCGCGACGGTGGCGTGATCGCACCCGGCTACGACGCCGAACTCGACGAACTGCGCAATCTCGAAAGCAATGCCGGCGACTACCTCACGCAGCTCGAACTGCGCGAACGCGAGCGTACGGGACTGTCCACACTGAAGGTCGGCTACAACCGCGTGCATGGCTACTACATCGAACTCAGTCGCGTGCAGTCGGAAGAAGTGCCGGCCGACTACATCCGTCGTCAGACCTTGAAAAATGCCGAGCGCTACATCACACCGGAACTGAAGGAATTCGAGGACAAGGTGCTGAGCGCCAACAGCAAGGCGCTGGCGCGCGAGAAACAGCTCTACGAGGAATTGCTCGAAACCTTGGCCGCCGACCTGATCCCACTGCAGGAAAGCGCCTGGAGTCTCGCGGAACTGGACGTGCTCACCAATTTCGCCGAACGCGCACGCGTGCTGAATCTGCGCTGTCCGACGCTGGTGGACGAAATCGGTATTCATATCACCGGTGGTCGTCATCCGGTGGTGGAACAGGTCAGCGGCGGCAACTTCGTCGCCAACGATCTGCATCTCGATTCCGAGACCTCCATGTTGATCATCACCGGCCCCAACATGGGTGGTAAGTCGACCTACATGCGGCAGACAGCACTGATCGTCCTCCTCGCCTACACCGGCTGCTTCGTACCGGCGGAAGCAGCCACGATCGGGCCGATCGATCGCATCTTCACGCGCATCGGCTCCTCCGACGATCTCGCCGGTGGCCGTTCGACCTTCATGGTCGAAATGACGGAAACGGCGAACATCCTCCACAACGCCACGCGCGAGTCGCTGGTATTGATGGACGAGATCGGGCGTGGCACCAGCACCTTCGATGGTCTCGCCCTCGCCTGGGCCAGTGCCGTCACCATCGCCACCGAGATTCGTGCGCTCACGCTCTTCGCTACCCACTACTTCGAACTCACGGCCTTGCCCGATGACTATCCCGGTGTGGCCAACGTGCATCTCGATGCCGCCGAACATGGTGATGGCATCGTCTTTCTGCACAACGTCAAGCCGGGGCCCGCCAACCAGAGCTACGGCATCCAGGTGGCGCAGCTCGCCGGCATGCCGCGTCAGGTGATCGCACAGGCGCGTCGCAAGTTGCAGCAGTTGGAAAAGGACGAAGGCTTCAAGAGCGGGCTCAACGCCAAGCAGCCACAGCTGCAACAGGACCTCTTCGCCTCGCTGCCGAGCCATCCGGCGCTCGACATCCTCGAGGACACCGATCCCGATCAGCTCACGCCACGACAGGCGCAGGAGTTGCTCTATCGTTTGAAGGATTTGTGTTCCAAAACCTAGGGCCGCGTGTGAGCGGATGGAATACGGATAACGACCAGGAACACTCTCGCGCTGGTTCTCTTCGACACCCAGCGTAAAGAACTGCGTGGCCTTGTCATTGCCATGTACGAGGCCACGCCTGGCGCAAGCCATCTCGCGCAACTCAGTGCCGCGTTGCTGATCGATCCAGCATCTCTCCGTCTCGACGGACTGGCGCGCCGCCTTCCCCTTTCGTGCCTACCCGATCCCTGTTCCGCAAGGCCGGCGGTTCTCGAGCGCCTGGAATTTCGACTGCAGAAAAAAATGTGACTATGGGCACTTTGGACTATAGTGAGGTCGATTCGGCTGGTCCGTGCTCAACTGAAACCAGTTCCACGGCCTACCGGTAACGGCTTGCAGTAACTTCTCGGAGCACTCGGAGCTCGGCTCGTCGGCTTCGCTACTTCCGAACCAGCCCTGGTGTAATCACCAGGGCTTTTTTTCTTTGCGTCCAGGCATCACCATCTCTGTGGCCTATAGGCCGTGGACTATGGGCACTGCCGCACCGAGAGTGCGGCCCATGTCCAGCCAGCACGTCCCAGACATCAGCGCGATCTTCGGAGAAGTCCTGTACCGCTATCGCGTGGAGCGGGACATCTCGCAGGAAGAACTCGCCTTCGAAGCCGGAGTCGACCGCACCTTCATCTCGCGGCTCGAACGTGGCGTGCGCCAGCCCACGATCACCACTCTCATCGGGCTCAGTCAGGCGCTCAATGTGTCGGCGGCGGACATGGTGAAGGAAGCCGAACGGCTCTATCTCAAACGAGCAAGTGGCAGCAGCACCGATATCAAGGAACGTAAGCGCGCCTACACCAAACGGCGCAGCAAAGCGAAGGACGACGCGCGGAAATGACGCTCAGGGTGCCACAGCAGGCGCGCTGAGTGGCACACCGGGAGCGCCGGCATAGAACACCACGATGCGTACCGGCTCGTCGCCGGCGTTGTAACCCTGGTGTGGTGCGTCCAGGACTTCGATCACCCCTTCCCCTGCTACGAACTCGCGCTTGTCACCGTTCGCATATTCCACCGTCAGGCTACCGCTCAAGAGATAACCGGCGACGGGTATGCCGTGCGTATGCCAGCCGGTGCTTTGGCCAGGTGCGAGTGTGACGATGGCGCCGGTGAGTTCAGCGGGAGCTCCATCGGCATAGTGGAGAGGCTGACCCAGCCCATCACGGTCGGATTTGAAGAGTTGCTGCACTTCGGGTTGCGCCTGAGCTGCGACCGAAGTGAGAAGAACGGCGGCGGCCATATGAGGCCACCGCGGCGATCGGATGCGCCTTGCTTGCGTGCTTTCATCGCAGGACAAGGCGCCGCTGCTCATTTGGCCTTGCCCTTGCTCTGACGTTCCACCCACTTACCGTTTTCGTAATAGGCGGCCCAGCCGGTCGGCTTGCCATCGACTTCGCTCTGCACGTATTGCTCGCGCGTCTTGCGGCTGAAGCGCAGGACGGCGAGATTGCCATCGGGATCCTGCACCGGCGCGTCGAGCAGATAGTGATATTTCGGATCGATCTCGTGCTTGTGCGGCAACAGCTCCTTGATGAGCGGCGCACGCGTCTCGCGATTGCGCGGGAACTTGCTGGCGGCGAGGAAGAGACCGGAAGCGCCGTCACGCAGCACGTAGGTGTCGTCCACCTTCTCGCACTTGAGTTCGGGCATCGGCACCGCTTCCATCTTCGGCGGCGCGGCTTCACCGTTGCGCAGCAGTTTGCGCGTGTTCTTGCAGTCGGCGTTGGTGCAACCGAAGTACTTGCCGAAGCGGCCCGTCTTGAGCTGCATCTCGCTGCCACACTTGTCGCATTCGAGCGTGGGGCCATCGTAGCCCTTCAGCTTGAAGTTGCCGTTCTCGACCTCGAAGCCCGGACAACTCGGGTTGTTGCCGCATACGTGCAACTTGCGCTTCTCGTCGATCAGGTAGGAATCCATCGCAGCGTCGCAGATCTTGCAGCGACGCTTGTTCATCAGAAGACGCGACTCGGCCTCGTCATCCGCATCGACGCTGATGGCTTCGTCACCCGGAATCAGGTTGAGCGTGGACTTGCAGCGCTCCTTCGGCGGCAGGTTGTAACCGGAACAACCGAGGAACACGCCGGTGGAGCCGGTGCGGATCTGCATGTGACGACCACAGAGCGGACAGGGTATGTCGGTCTCGGTCGGATCGTTGGCACGCATGCCACCCTCTTCCGCCTGCGCCTTTTCCAGCTGCTCGGTGAACTTGGCGTAGAACTCGTCGAGCACTTCGATCCAGTCGAGCTTGCCCTGGGCGATGTCGTCCAGATAGCTCTCCATGTTCGCGGTGAAGTCGTAGTCCATCAGATCGCTGAAGTTCTCAACCAGACGTTCCGTTACGATGTCACCCATCTTGAGGGCATAGAAGCGGCGGTTTTCCAGCTTCACATAACCACGTTCCTGGATGGTGGAGATGATCGAGGCGTAGGTCGACGGACGACCGATATTGCGCTTTTCCAATTCCTTGACCAGGCTCGCCTCGGTGTAACGCGCCGGCGGCTTGGTGAAATGCTGCACCGGTTCGAGGTCCTTCAGTTTCAGCGCGTCGCCCACCTTGAGGTCGGGCAGTACGACGTCTTCGTCCTTGCCGGAAGCGGGGAATACACGGGTGTAACCGTCGAACTCCATGATGCGGCCCTTGATGCGCAACTCGAACTCACCGGCGGTGACGTCGATCGAAGTGCTCTTGTAACGCGCCGGCGTCATCTGACACGCGACGAACTGCTGCCAGATCAGGTTGTACAGACGCACGGCATCGCGCTCCATCGCCGCCAGCGCAGAAGAGTTCTCGGTGACGTTCACGTCCGAGGGACGAATCGCTTCGTGCGCTTCCTGCGCGCCTTCGCGGCTGGTGTAGCTCTGCGGTTTCTCGGGCAGGTAGGCCTTGCCGAACTTCTTGTCGATGTAGTCACGGCAGGCGGCAACGGCGTCGGCGCTCAGGTGCGTCGAGTCGGTACGCATGTAGGTGATGAACCCGGCCTCGTAGAGGCGCTGCGCCATCATCATGGTCTTCTTCACGCTGAAGCCGAGTCGCGTCGAAGCGGCCTGCTGCAGCGTAGAGGTGATGAACGGTGCCTTGGGACGTGAAGTGGTCGGTTTGTCTTCGCGGGCGGTGACGCGATAGACGGCGTCGCGCAGGAGCGCAACGGCGGCCTCCGTTTCGGCCTGGTTGCGCGGGCGGAATTCCTCGCCCTTCTGCTTCACCACCTGGAACTTCAGGGCATCCTTGGCCGCTTGGCTCAGGAGCGCGGCATAGAGTTCCCAATATTCTTCCGGTACGAAGGCGCGGATTTCGCGCTCACGCTCGACCAACAGGCGCACCGCCACCGACTGCACACGGCCGGCGGAAAGACCACGGGCGATCTTGGCCCAGAGCAACGGCGACACCATGAAGCCCACCACGCGGTCCAGGAAGCGGCGTGCCTGCTGCGCTTCCACGTGTTTCATGTCGAGCTTGCCGGGGTTGGCGAAGGCGGCTTCGATCGCCTTCTTGGTGATTTCGTTGAAGACCACGCGCGAGTAACGCGAGGGATCGCCGCCGATGGCTTCCTGCAGGTGCCAGGCGATGGCCTCCCCTTCGCGGTCCAAGTCGGTTGCGAGATAGACGCGCTCGCTGGCCTCGGCCAGCTTGCGGAGTTCGGCCACCACCTTCTCCTTGCCGGGCAGGATCTGGTAGTTGGCTTCCCAGCCCTTCTCGGGGTTGATACCCATGCGCGCCACCAGCTGCTCCTTGGCCTTGCGCGCCTTGTGGGCGGCCTTCTGCGCTGGGCTCAGCTTACGGGTCTCGGCCGCCTTCTTGGCGCGCTCCTTGACGTCGATTTCGTCCCCACTGCCACTGACGGGCAAATCCCGGATGTGGCCGATGCTGGACTTCACCACGAAATCCTTGCCCAGGTACTTGTTGATGGTCTTGGCTTTGGCGGGCGACTCGACGATGACTAGATTCTTAGCCATTAATGCTTGAATTTCCTAAGTTTTTCCCAGAAGGAACAGCATGGCTGCCCCGGCTTTGAGCGAAGCTCCCTTTCCCTTGGCCTGGGCAGAAAAAGGCCGGCATTAAACCATCGCCCCCTGGAAAAGGAAAGGAGCCTCCCGGCGGGTGCTCGTCAAATCCGGCACGATCGCGCCGCCTTATATGGGGGCGCGACAGGAAAAACAAGGCGGGGACGGAGGCGGCCGACTGCCTCCCGTCCTGAAGGACGGGAGGACGCAGCTGGTCAGAGAGTGACTTCGCGGGTCCAGCCGAAGGGATCCGGGCGCTCGCCGCGCTGGATCTGGCAGAGAGTGTCGTACAGCTTCTGCATCACGGGGCCGACGGCCTCGCCGTTGCCGTAGAAGTGGTGCCAGGCGCCGTCGAACCAGATCTTGCCGACCGGGGACAGAACGGCTGCCGTGCCGCAAGCGGCGACTTCCTCGAAGTTGTGGATCTCGGCACGCAGGTCGATCGGACGCTCTTCCGTCACCATGCCCAGCTCATGCTTGGCGATGTCCATGATGGAACGGCGCGTGATGCTGGGCAGGATCGCACGCGAGGACGGCGTGATGACCTTGTTGTCCTTGGTGGCGATCACGATGTTGGCCGATCCTGCTTCTTCTATATAGCGGTGTTCGGCGGCATCGAGATAGAGCGCCTCGTAGGCTCCCAGCTCCTGCGCACGACGGGTGGCGTAGAGACCGCCCGGATAGTTGGCGCCGGCCTTGACGTCACCGAGACCTTTCGGCGCCGCGCGATCGAAATCGCTGACCGCGAGCGAGATGACGGACAGACCGCCGCTCTTGTAATACGGCCCTACCGGGCAAACGATGACGCGGAATTCATATTGCTTGGCCGGACGTAGCCCCATGTTGGCGCCGACACCGATCAGAAGCGGACGGATGTAGAGAGAGGCACCGCTACCATAGGGAGGAACCCAGGCGGCGTTGGCACGTACCGCTTCCGTGACGCCGCGCAGGAACAGCTCCTGCGGCACGCGCGGCATGGACAGACGATCGGCCGTATTCTGCATGCGCTCACAGTTGAGATCGGGACGGAACAACAGAATGCGTCCATCCTGTGCCGTCTGCGCCTTGAGCCCCTCGAAGCACTGCTGGGCGTAGTGGAGCGCGGGCGAACCTTCGTGCAGCTGAATCACCTCGGAGGTCACGAGCTCGCCGTTGGACCACTGGCCATCCTGCCAGGTAGCGGAAAAACGGTAGTCTGTCTTGGTGTATTCGAAGCCGAGCTTGCTCCACTCGATGTTCTTCTTTTCCACAGCTGCTCTCCGAAGGTGGGTGACGATGTGGCGGGCGATTATACTCACAGTTCAGAAATTAGGACACCCTTCTTGACCAATTTCGCGACGACCTTGATCGTGGACAGTATGAGGCCTCCTGCCTACCATTTGCGCTTTTTTGGATAGACGATGAGCACCACTCTGCCGCCCCTGATCGACATCGGCGCCAACCTCGTTCACGAAAGCTTCGCCCACGACCTCGATGCAGTATTGCAAGCTGCCTGGGACGTAGGCCTCACCCATATCGTCGTCACCGGCACTTCCGTCGCAAGCAGTGAAGCCGCTGCTGCGCTCACCGCAGTACAGCCCTCACGACTCTTCAGCACAGCTGGTGTGCATCCGCACGAAGCGAGTCACTTCACACCGGAAAGTGTCGAAAAGTTACGTGCGCTCTATCGCCTGCCTCAGGTCGTGGCAGTCGGTGAAACCGGCCTCGACTACAACCGCAACTATTCCCCCGTGCCCGATCAGGAACGGGTATTTGCGGAACAATTGCAGTTGGCGGTGGAAACGAAACTTCCTGTGTTTCTGCATCAACGCGATGCGCACGAGCGTTTTCTGCCGATCCTGAGGGAACAACGCGATCACCTCTCACGCGCCGTGGTGCACTGCTTCACCGGCACGCGCGAAGAGCTCTACGACTATCTCGATCTCGATCTTTACATCGGCATCACCGGTTGGATCTGCGATGAACGCCGCGGCCTCGAACTGCAACAGATCGTCAAAGACATCCCGCGCGATCGTCTGATGATCGAAACCGACGCCCCCTATCTCCAACCGCGCACCATCCAACCGCGCCCCAAACACCGCCGCAACGTCCCTGCCTTTCTCACCTGGGTTCTCGCCCAGGTCGCGACTTGCTGCGGACGTCCCGCGGAAGAAATCGCGCATGAAACCTCGGCAAATGCGCGGGAGTTTTTCGGGTTGCCGCAGAATTGAAGACAGAGCGAGAGGAGTCGAATACGAAGCTCGTCCCTCCTCTCCATCCTTTGCTCGTGAGTTCTCCAAGTTCAAAGTGTCGTTGGTGCATTCGACATCGCTGGTTGGGATTCACTGCGCGAAGTCCGACCTACGCACATGACGATCACTGCAATCGATCGAGCGTTGCGGATGCAGGAAACTGCGGGCATTCATGCCAGCGCACACTCGCGTGTGTAGCACGGCCAAAGAATGTAGAGGGCTAACTGAGTCAGTTGAGGAGTCGGAGATCAGCAAGCATCGATAGCGGCGTCGACGAACTCACCGAGCGCCACCGCATCGAAGGGCCAGTTGAGTTCGCGCTGCTCTTCGCGCACCGAAGTCGCAAGCACGGGAATGCGCACACCATAGCGCTCCATCAACGCATCGGACGTACTGATGTCGATTTCTTCGAGCACGCCGATGTGCGGCGGCACCACGTCGACGAAGATTGCCTTCGCCTGCTCACACAAATGACAAGCGCTGGTCCCGTAGAGAATGAAAGACTTCGGCAAGGACGGCATCACGAATGCCGCAATTTCTTGAGCGCCCGCACACAATCGCGGATCAAGGCCGGACCGCGATAGATGAAGCCACTGTAGAGCTGCACGAGCGAAGCCCCCGCCTCGCCCTTCGCCGCAGCATCCTCACCCTTCATGATGCCGCCAACGCCGATCAAGGGCAGCCGCCCAGAGGTTGCATCCCACAAATGCGCCAGCACCGTGGTCGACGCCTGCGTCAACGGTGCACCACTCAAACCACCGGCTTCATTCATGTAAGGCGACGACTCCACACCGCCTCGACTCAGGGTCGTGTTGGTGGCGATCAACCCATCGAAACCTTCGTTCATTACCGTGCGCGCAATGCTGCGTGCTTCGGCCTCGCTCAGATCCGGCGCCACCTTCAACAGCATCGGCACCCGGCGCCCCGTCGCTTTCTGCAAACTCTCCTGCTCCGTCTTCAATAGACGCAGCAACTGCGCCAACTGCTCGCCGAACTGCAGCGAACGCAGGCCAGGCGTGTTGGGAGAGGAAAGGTTCACCACGACATAGTCGGCCACTTCATAAACGGCACGCAGGCAGGTCAGATAATCCTGCGCTGCATCCTCCACCTTGGTGCTCAGGTTCTTGCCGATGTTCACGCCGACGATGCCGCGATAGCGCCGGTTCTTCAGATTTTTCACCAAATGGTCGACGCCCAGGTTGTTGAAGCCCATGCGGTTGATGATGGCGTGCTCGGGTGCGAGGCGGAACAAGCGCGGCTTGGGATTGCCCGGTTGCGGCTTGGGCGTGACCGTGCCGACTTCGATGAAGCCGAAGCCGAGCGCACCCAGCGCGTCGACGTAGTCGGCATTCTTGTCGAGACCAGCGGCAAGCCCCACCGGATTCGGGAAGTTCAGACCCAGCACCTGCACCGGCAATTCAGGGATGCGTGGTTTGAGCAACCAGCTCAGATGCAAACGGTGCAAGAGTGCCAGTCCCTTCAATCCCCACTCGTGGGAGGTTTCGGCGGGAAGAAGGAAAAGAAAGAAGCGGAAACAGCGGAACAGCAGAGATGCCAAGGTGTAGTACCAGCAGGAATTCGAACTGGTGCGCACTATAGTAAGCGCCCCTCTGCGCATCAAGCCGAACCCGGTGTACTTGTGTCGGCGGTGGTGCCCCGGGCCAGAAACACCAGGTTCCACTTGACTACTCTGGCTCTTCCTTTCCAGTTGGATCGCGCCCGAAGTTCTCGCTAGAATCCCTGAGCCTCAGACTCAGGTCCCCGCCGCTTGGCGGCCAGCATTCGACAGTCCATGGCCGCTACCGCACACACAGCACCGTAGACGAGCAAGAGAATATTACATGTCACAACAAGCAGTAATCGCCGGATTGAAGGATTGGCTGTCGCAACAGATCATCGGTCAGGAAAAACTAGTTAATCGCCTGCTCATCGCCCTCCTCGCCGGCGGGCACTTGTTGGTGGAAGGTGCACCGGGTCTGGCCAAGACCAAGGCGATCAAGAATCTCTCCGATGCCATCGAAGGCGATTTCCACCGCATCCAGTTCACCCCCGACCTCCTCCCCAGCGACATCACCGGTACCGAGATCTATCGTCCCGAAGACGGCAGCTTCCGCTTCCAACAGGGCCCGATCTTCCACAACCTGGTGCTCGCGGACGAGATCAACCGTGCCCCGGCCAAGGTGCAGAGCGCGCTGCTCGAAGCCATGGCCGAGCATCAGGTATCGGTGGGCCGTCAAACTTTCCGTTTGCCCGAACTCTTCCTGGTGATGGCCACCCAGAACCCGATCGAGCAGGAAGGCACCTACCCCCTGCCGGAAGCCCAGCTCGACCGTTTCCTGATGCACGTCACCGTCGACTATCCCAACCTCGAATCCGAGCGCAAGATTCTGCACCTCGTGCGCGAAGAGGCTCGGCACGAACGTCACGCGCCGCCGCAGAAGGTCACACAGGAACAGCTCTTCGCCGCACGCCGCGAAGTGTTGGGCATCCACATGAGTGAGGCGGTCGAGGAATACATCCTGCAGCTCATCATGGCCACGCGTAATCCGAGCGCCTACGGCAAGGAGCTCGGCAGTTGGATCGACTTCGGCGCCAGCCCGCGTGGCACCATTGCCCTCGATCTCTGCGCACGTTCGCATGCCTGGCTCAGAGGCAACGATTTCGTGAGCCCCGAAGACGTGCACGCCGTATGTCACGACGTGCTGCGTCATCGCGTGCTCCTCAGTTTCGAAGCAGAAGCCGCTGGCGTCAGCGCCGACAAGGTGCTCGACACCCTGCTCTCGCTCGTGCCCACAGCCTGATGTAGTCAAGGAATTTCGGCCACTTCATGTCGCGCCTTCGTACGCTCAACGTCGAACAGGACAAGTACCGCTGCCGCGGCGCTTTCGTCACCCTGCAACAGTTGTTCGACCAGCGCTACGTAGCGCGCAATCTCGAACTCGACTACAACTCGCGCACACGCCTCGGCATGACCGGCGCGCACATTTCCAAGATCCGCGGCCGCGGCGTCGACTTCGAAGAACATCGTGCCTATCAGCCCGGCGACGACATCCGCACCATCGACTGGCGTGTTACCGCCCGTACCGGCCGTCCCTTCACCAAGGTGTTTCGGGAAGAACGGGAACGTCCGGTCATCATCGGTGTCGACCAAAGCTCCAGCATGTATTTCGGATCGCAGGTGGCCTTCAAGTCGGTGGTCGCCGCCGAAGCGGCTTCCATCATCTGTTGGACCACGGTGGACAACGGCGACCGCGTCGGTGGCGTGGTGTTCTCCGACGACAAGGCGGACCTGATCAAACCGCGCCGCAGCAAGCGTTCCGCGCTGCGCTTCCTGAACACCTTGAGTGAAAACAATCAGCGCCTCGTCGAACATCACGATGCGCATGAAGTGCACAGTGGCTATCTCAAGAACGCGTTGGAACAGATGCTGCGGATCACACGCCCCGGCTCGAACGTCTATCTCATCAGCGATTTCGCCGACTTCGACGCCAGCTGCGCGCGTTACATCCAGCAACTCTCCCTGCACAGCAGCACGATTTGTGTGCTCATTTATGACGCACTCGAGGAAACTCTCCCGCGTCCAGGGGTCTACAGTATTACCGACGGCGTTTCCCGCACCGCCATCGACACCCACTCCCGCCGCATGCGTGAGCTTTATCACGCGCAGTTCGGACGTCGGGTGCAGAGCTTGCGCAACGAGCTTTTGAAGTTGCAGGTACCTTTGCTGAGCGTCCGCACCGACCAAGTCGTGATGGACCAGTTGGAGACATGGAAGCAGAAGATCCCCTGAAGGATCTGGCGGACATCCATCTGCCAGATCCCGTTTCGCTGTGGCCCCCGGCGCCAGGCTGGTGGGTATTGGGCGTCGTGCTGCTCGCCATATTGGTCTATGCGGTGCTGTGTCTCATCGCGCATTGGCGTCAGCAGAAGCGTCTGCGCGCCGCGCTGCGCGAACTCGACGGCGCCCATCGCACCTACCACGACGCCCGCGCCCAGGGTGCCGATGCCAACGCCTGCGGACTCGCCTACCTGCAGGATTGCAACACAGTGCTCAAACGTGTCGCTCTGTTGCATAGTCCGGCCGACGCCGTGGCGCGTTTATATGGCGAAGCCTGGTTGCAATTCCTCGATGCGCAGGGCGATACCCAGGAATTCTCGCGTGGTGCCGGCCGCATCCTGGGTGACGGTGGCTATCGCCCCACCTTCGATGGCGACGTCGATGCCATCCACGCGCTCTGCGCGGAGTGGATACGCCATGTCTACCAGGAAGAAGAACGCCGCCGCGCGGCAGTACGCGCGCAGCGCATCCCTGGCTTGCGCCGGCTGCGGCCTCTGCGGCAGGAACAGGTAGAAGCATGATCGAGTTTCTCTGGCCTTGGGTATTCGTGCTGGCGCCACTGCCGCTGTTGGTCTATTTCGGTCTGCGCCGTGCCGGCAATCGCGATCCCGCCCTCTACGTGCCCTTCTTCCGCACGCTCACCGGACTCGATGCCGGTGTGGGCCGCCGCAGCACGCGCAGCTTCCTGAGCGTAGTGCTCGCCGTTCTCACCTGGCTGGCCCTGGTGACGGCGGCCGCACGTCCGCAGTGGGTGGGCGATCCCGTGCAGCTCCCCACCACCGGGCGCGACCTGATGCTCGTCATCGACGTTTCCGGTTCGATGGAAGCACAGGACATGGCGATCGGTGGTCAGAGCGTGAATCGCCTGCAGATCACCAAGAACGTGGTGGGTGACTTCGTGGCCCGTCGTACCGGCGACCGTCTGGGTCTGATCCTCTTCGCCGCGCGTGCCTACACGCAGGCACCGCTCACCTTCGACCGCACCACCGTGGAAACCCTGCTCTACGAAGCGCAGATCGGCATCATCGAAGAGAACGCCACTGCGATCGGCGACGGCATCGGTCTGGCGGTGAAACATCTGAAGGAACGTCCCAATCCCAGCCGCGTGATCATCATGCTCACCGACGGGGTCAACAACGCTGGTGAAGTCTCACCGGTGCAGGCAGGTCAACTCGCCGCCCAGGAAGGCATCCGCATCTACACCATCGGCATCGGCGCCGAAACCGGCACGTCGAGCTCTTTGTTCGGGCCGCGCACGATCAATCCTTCCGCCGATCTCGACGAAGAAACGCTCACCAGGATCGCCGAAAGCACCGGCGGACGCTATTTCCGCGCGCGCGACCGCGAAGAGCTGGAAATGATCTACTCCATCCTCGACGAACTCGAACCGGTGGATCAGGAAGCGGAAACCTTCCGTCCCACGATCGCCCTCTTCTACGTGCCGCTCGGAGCAGCGCTCTTCCTGAGCATGCTGTTGGCGCTGATCAAGTTGCCCTGGGCCCAGCTGCGCACCGAACCCGCAATCAGCCGCAGCGGAGCTCTGGCGGGAGGCAAGCGCGCATGAACTTCCTGCCCGCCGGCTTCGCCGAGAACTTCCACTTCCTGCGTCCCTTGTTTCTGCTGGGGTTGATCCCGGCCTTCGTGTTGTTCGTGCTGCTGCGCTATCTGCAGGGCAATCGCAGTAACTGGACGCGCGCGATCGATCCTTCGCTGTTGCCCTATCTCCTCGATCGCAAACTGGCGCCGGCACAGAGTTATCCGCTCTATGGCCTGCTGCTGTTGTGGGCGATCGGTTTCGTCGCCATGGCCGGGCCGACCTGGCGCCAGATCCCAGTGCCCGTGCAGGAGCGTGAAGATGCCGTGGTGCTCGTGCTCGATCTGTCGATGTCGATGTATGCCACGGACCTGCGCCCCGACCGCATCACGCGGGCGCGACGCAAGATCATGGACCTGCTCGAAGCGCGGCGTCAGGAAGGTGAAACCGGTCTCGTGGTCTACGCAGCCACGGCGCACGCGGTGACGCCGATGACCGACGACGTCGAAACCATCGCCAACCTCGTGCCCTCCTTGCAGCCTTCGATCATGCCCGCGCCCGGTTCCAAGCCGGCAGCGGGTGTAGCCCTCGCGCTCGATCTGTTGGCGCAGAGTGGTTTGAGCGAAGGGCATCTGATCCTCCTCACCGACGGCATTCAGGCCAGCGACATCGACGCCATCAATGGACTGTTGCGCGGTACCTCGCATCGTTTGTCGGTGCTGGGCTTCGGTACGGAAGAAGGCGCCCCGATTCCACTCGGTCAGCAGGGTTTTCTGCGCGATTCGAACAACGCCATCGTGATTCCGCGTCTGGATCGTGCGCTGCTGCAACGTCTCGCCTCGAACAACCGTGGCCGCTATGCCGACGCCCAGATCAGCGATGAAGACATCACCTATCTCCTGGAAGACGACCGGCTGACCGACGCGGAGAACCTGATCCGCGCCCAGGATCGGGAATTCGATACCTGGGACGACGTCGGTCCCTGGCTCGTGCTGTTGGCGCTGCCGTTCGCCGCCCTCGCCTTCCGCCGCGGTTGGCTGCTGGTGCTGGTGTTGAGCTTCGGCATCCTGTCCGTGCCGCGCCCCGCCCACGCGGTGGAATGGGTGGATCTTTGGGTGAACAAGAACAACCAGGGGCTGCGCGCCTTCGAAAGCGAGTCCTACGAAGAGGCTGCCCAGAACTTCGAAGATCCCATGTGGCGCGCCGCCGCCAACTATCGCAACGGCAACTACGAGGCCTCGGTGGCCGATCTCACTGGTATCGATACGCCCGAAGCGAACTACAATCGCGGCAATGCGCTGGCCAAGCTGCAGCAGTACGAAGCCGCCATCGAGGCCTACGAACGCACGCTGGCAGTGGAACCGGACCACGCCGACGCCCTGCACAACAAGGAGCTGGTAGAAAAATTGCTCGCTCAGCAACAGCAGGAGCAACAACAGCAACAGCAGCAACAACAGGGCGATCAGCAGAACGAGGAACAGCAACAGCAGGACGGTTCGCAGCAGGATCAGCAGGAGCAAGGCGAACAAGGAGAACAAGGTCAGCAGGACCAGAACCAGCAGCAACAGCAGGACGGTCAGCAGAACCAGGAACAGGATCAGCAGCAGGACCAGGAACAACAACAGCAGGAAGAAGGCGAAAGCCAGCAGGATCAGCAGTCGGACCAGGAGCAGGAACAGGAATTCTCCGAAGACGACCAGCCCAACAATGAGCAGCAGCAGTCCATGCAGCAGTGGCTGATGCGCATACCGGACGATCCGGGCGAACTCCTGCGCAACAAGTTTCAGTACCAGACCCAGCAGCGCCTACTGCAACAATTGCAGAATCCAGCGCTGGGCCAACCGCAACCGGGTGACCCCTTATGGTGAGACTCCACATGACGCGCCACTTCATGCCGGATTTCCGCAGCCTCACGCTGGCGGGACGTATGTTGTTGGCTGCCTTGTTGCTGCTCTGCGTCAGCCTGCCCAGCCTGGCGCAGCAGGCGCCGCAGGGGGCACTGCTCAGCGCCTTCGTCGATCGCACCGACATCGCGATCAACGACGTGATCACTCTCACCGTGCGCATCGATTCCTCGCTCGCCGCTGGCGGACGTCCGCAATTTTCCGGGCTCAATCGCGAGTTCGAACAAGTGGGCGGCATCAGCAGCCGCAGCACCTACACCAACAACAACGGCAACATTCAGAGCTGGATCGAATACAGCATCATGCTGCGCCCGCTCTCGACCGGCACCCTGACCATCCCTGCGTTCCGCATCGCCGGTCAGGTCTCCAATCCCATCCAGATCAACGTGGGTGAGGCGCGGCAGAACAGCAACACGGAAAACGACGACATCTTCCTGCGCACGGAGGTGAGCAAGAACGAGATCTATGTGCAGGAACAGTTGCTGTTCACGATCAGGATCTACTGGGCCATCAGCTTCGACCAGGGCGCACAGCTCACCTCACCGCAGGTCAGCGATGCGGTGGTGCAGCAGCTCGGCAGCGACGCCAACTATCAGGAAGTGGTGAATGGCATCGGTTACAACGTCACCGAGCGCAAGTTCGTGATCTTCCCGCAGAAGAGCGGTGAGCTGACGATTCCGCCCGTGTATTTCTCCGCCTCGATCGGTCGTCGCGGCGGGTTCAACACGCTGCTGCGCAACCGCGGCACCGTGCGCGAAATCAATCTCGCCAGCGACATGCATACGGTGAGGGTGAAGGCGCAGCCGGCGAGCTTCCCGGCCGGTGCCACCTGGTTGCCGGCGCACGAAGTGACGCTGGAAGAAACCTGGAGCGGCGACTTCGACGATCTCAGCGTGGGCGACGCCATCACGCGCAATGTGACCTTGAATGCCAAAGGGTTGAGCAGTTCCCTGCTTCCTTCCATCACCTATCAGAATCAGCCCGGTCTGCGCTTCTATCCCGACCAGCCGCTGCGCGAAGACGGCATGGACCGCAGCGGCGTCTTCGGCAAACGTTCCGAAGGCACGGCCATCGTGCCGTCCCAACCCGGTGAATTCACGCTGCCCGAGGTGCGCGTGCCCTGGTGGAACACGGATACCGACACGCTCGAAGTCGCGGTGCTCCCGGCGCGCACCTTCACCGTTCAGCCTTCCGGCGCCGGCGACCCCCAGAATCCCGTGCTCGGTGATGGCAATGTGCCCGCGCCCTTCGAGCGTCAGGCCGCGGCCGGTGCATCTTCATCCGCATCCACCTTCTGGATCGGCACCACCGTGCTCTTTGCCGCCGCCTGGGCCTTCACGCTGCTGCTCTGGTTGCGCGCACGTCAGCAACCGAACTTCGCCTTCGCCATGGGCGGCGCCGCGCTGCGCATGCCGGAAAACAAGAAGGGCAAAGCCGATGCAGCAGGCGTCAACGATCCCACCGCGGATGCCAGCCTGCGCGCCTTGAAAGCGGCTTGCGATGCGGGGCAGTTACGCGAAGTCCGCGCAGCGCTGTTGCAGTGGGCACAGGCGGCGAGTGGAGATCGGTCCCTGAGGACCTTGGCAGCACTCGATCAGCACTGCGGCGATCCTGAATTCAGCGCACAGCTACGTGCCTTGGATGCGGCGCTCTATGGCAGTGGCGGCGCCGCCGTCGACTGCCGCGCGCTCTATGCCCGTGCTGCTGCACTGCACAAACAGGGTTTGAGCAAGGACGGACAGAACGACAAGTACGCCTTGCCGCCGCTCTATCGCAACTGAGCGGCGTGAATTCGAAGCAAAAAGAAGGGCGCCCTGGGGCGCCCTTCGCGTTTTCAGGAGCAGTGGATCAGGCGTACTTGAGGAGCTTCTGATCCTGGCCGCTCTGCACCACCGTCGCGTTGATCGGGATACGGCGCGGTTTCATTTCTTCCGGAACCTGTCGTTCCAGTTCGATGTGCAGTAGACCATTCACCAAGGTCGCACCGAGTACCTTGACGTGGTCGGCCAGTCGGAACTGACGTTTGAAACTGCGCTCGGCGATGCCCTGATGCAGATAGGTGCGTTTCGGTTCACCTTCTTTCTGCGCGCGCGTCGCGGACACGGTCAAGGTATTGTTCTCGTTCTCGATGACGATCTCGTCCTCGGTGAAGCCCGCCACTGCCATGGTGATTCGGTATTTATCCTTCTCGAGCAGCTCGATGTTGTAAGGCGGATAGCTCGGCTGCGAGCGGTCGATGTGGCTGATGGAATCCAGCAGCGAAGCCAGATGGTCGAAGCCAACAGTGGAACGGTAAAGGGGCGAGAAATCGAAAGTCATGTCTATATCCTCCATTGAGCGATATGTTGATTGAAGACAGCCTGTCCAGCGGACCAGGCCCAGTGATGACGCTCGATCGAGCCATTCATCACGTGACTCTAGGTAGGGTCGCGCCCAACGTTTTCAAGAGGAAAGTTTTCGATTTTTTTGTCAGAGCTGACGCAGGGTCGCGGCGATCAGAGAGAGGCCTTTCACCAGCTGTTCCTCCGGCAAGGCGAAGGAAATGCGCAGACACTGACGACTGTGCGGCCAGTCTTCATCCAGACCGAAGAAGGCGCTCTCCCCCGGTATCACCAACACGCCCGCGCGTTTGAGGCGTTCGTAGAACTGCGTGCTGGAGATCGGCAAGGACGGCAACCACAGCCAGAGAAAGAACGCACCCTCGGGACGATGCAGACGATAGTCGAGCCCGGCGAATTCCTGCATGATGCAATCGACCGCCGTACGCAGACGCGCACGATACCAGGGCTGAATCACCTCATCGCAGAGCGGCAGCAGGTGCCGTTCCCGCATCAAAGCCGCCGCGAGTCGTGCCCCGAGGTTGCCGCTCGCCAGATTGAAGATGGTGTTGACGCGTGCAAAGGCCGCGGCACGCTCGGGACTGGCGACGACGAAACCGCCACGCACACCCGGCAGCCCCACCTTCGACAGACTCAGCAGCAGAACGACGTTCTCGCTCCAATAAGGCGCGGCGTTGGTATAGACCAGGTTCGGGAACGGCGCACCGTAAGCCGCATCGACGATCAGCGGCACGCCCCGCGCATGAGCCAGAGCATCGAGCCTTGCCAGTTCATCGGCCTCCAGCACGTTGCCACTGGGATTGGTGGGACGCGAGACGCACAGCGCGGCGCAATCCTCGTCGAGCACGAGATTGGTGAAATCGACGCGATATTTGAACTGTCGATCTTCAAGCAATTCGATCGAGGGTTTGCAGCCCTTGAACGCGCGCGCGTGCACCGCCGCATCGGCGTAGCCGAGATACTCCGGCATCAAGGGGAAGACCAGGCGACGCGTGAGACCATCACTGCCCTCGCCCGTCAGCATGTTGGCGAGCAACCCAAAGGCCGACTGTCCACCATTGGTCAGCGCGATGTGCTCTGTGGTGACGTTCCATCCGTAACGCTCACGCAAGAGAGTAGCGAGGAGTTCACGCACATCCTCGTCTCCGAGCGGCCCCTGATAACGGCCAAGGAGTTGGAACAGCACCTCATCGTCGTCCGCAAGCGCGCGCAGATGCTGACGATAGACGTCGAGCACGGCAGGAATGCGGGCGGGATTGCCGCCACCCATCATCACGATGTCGGGGTTGTCGCGCAGCGCGCTGACGAGATCGTCCATCAAGGTGACGATGCCGGACGGGCCGCAGAATTTGTCGCCGAAGCGTGAGAGCTTCATGACCATCTCCTCTCCGCAGGGCGTGGCAGGAAAACGAGGGGCGTGATTCTAGATCACGAGCGCAGCTGCTGTCCCGGGCGGGACAGCAGCATGGGCAGGCAGGTCCGGCGATTAGGCGGTCTTGGGCTCGGCCACGGCGCGACGTGCGGACACGTCCGGAATCGCGGCGAGCTTGCGGGGAGTGGCGTCGAGCGGCTCGAGGATGCGCAGGGCGCGGCCCGAGATTTCCAGCACGCCTTCGGCCTGCAGTTGCGTAAAGAGACGGCTCACCGTCTCGAGTGCCAGGCACAGATGGTTGGCGATGTCGGTGCGGCTCATGCAGAGGCGGAATTCGCTGGGATCGTAGCCACTCAGGCCCATGCGACGCGACAGGTCAGAGAGGAAGGTCAACAGACGCCCCTTCGCAGTGGTCTTGCCGAGCGTGAAGAACATGTCGCGATCGCGGCGGATCGTGCTGCTCATCAACTTGAGCAGAGAGCGCGTCATCTGCGTCGACCACTCGTGCCCCGCAGCCCCATTGAGACTGCAGAAAACTTCGAGCGGCAATCGGCAGATGCTGCCGGTGTCGAGGGCCTGGACGTACTCCTTGTGTACGCCGTCCTCGATGCCGTCCATGCCGAAGAATTCACCGGGCAGATGGAAGCCGGTAACCTGCATGCTGCCGTCGGTATCGACGGTGTAGGACTTGAAGAAGCCGGCACGCACCACGTAGATGCCTTCGAACTTGGCTTCGGCTTCGATGACGAGCTTGCCTGACTTCACCAGCTTCTGCATCGGTTGATCGGTCTGGCCCAGGCTTTCCGGGCGACCGGCGGCGGGACAACGTCCCACTCGGGAGCAGGCGTGACAGGAGGCAGGCGATTCATGACGGTCACGGTTCATCATGACGATGTTCGTGGAGGCGGGATTACTCATGGGATTTCCCTCGGTGCTGGCGCCGTCCTTGCCGCCGAGACGGTGGCGACATCCACAGGACGCGCGACGGGGACCTTAGAGAAAAGTTCCCACAGCCTCCATACGTACTTACCGCTAGGTAGTTCTACGTAGGGCATCCAAGTTAATATGCAGCCCTCGCGGCCGGCAGGCCGGAAGAGCAACGAGCCAACCCCATGAGCTTCGACCCAGTGCAGGACTCGCAGCAGGAAACAGCAGCTGATTTCGATCAGCGACTACACCAACTCAACCAGCCTTTGACCGCCATCGGCAACTATGCCGAGGCCGGTTGCCGCTTCATCGACCAAGGTCTCGAAGACCCCGCGCGCCTGCGTCAGATCTTCGAAAAGATCGTTCAGCAGAGCGAACGGGCTCGGACGCTGGCACATGAAATCCGCCAGTCCGCTCCCGGAGCCGGCAACGCATGAGTCCAGCCAACGCCGAGCAGATCGTCTATGTGATCGACGACGACGAAGCAGTACGCGATTCCCTGCAACTGCTGCTGACCTCTTCCGGCTTCAAGACACGCCTCTACGCCGATCCGCTGCACTTCCTGGCGGAGCGCCCGCAGAACCGTGCTGGCTGCCTGATCCTGGACATCGAACTGCCCGCCATCTCGGGCCTGCATCTGCAGGAGGAATTGATCGCGGTCGGTTCGACACTGCCCATCATCTTCATCACCGGCCACGGGGATGTCCCCACCGCCGTACAGGCGATGAAGGCCGGCGCCTTCGAATTCATCGAAAAACCCTTCTCGCACGCGCATCTGTTGGAGCAGATCCGCCGCGCCTTCGCGCTCGACGTACAGAAGCGGCAACAGATGGCGCGCGAACAGATGTTGCGCGAACGTCTGGCCACACTGACACCACGTGAACGGGAAGTGCTGGAGCACATGGTCGAAGGCAAGGCCTCGAAGGTGATCGCCGCCGAGCTCGGGCTGAGCCAGCGCACCATCGAAATCTATCGCGCCAACATCATGCAGAAGATGCAGAGCAAATCGGTGGCGCAGCTGGTCAGAATGCTGAGCGGCAGCGGCGTCGAAGCCGATCAGAGCTGAGCATGACCCAAACCTCCCCTCCTCCCGGCGTCGCTGCGACTCCTGTGCAAGAGGAGGCCGAAAGTACGCTCCTGGCCACCATCGCCCGCACGATGGATGACGCTCTCATCGTCCATACGATCGATGGCGAGATCCGCTTCTGGAACCGTGGCGCCGAACTCTTGTTCGGACATTCGGCCGAGGCCATGCGCGGCGCTCAGGTGGCTGCACTATTCGACGAACACAACCACCCTCTCTATCTCGAATACATCGGCAGCCTGCTGCAACGAACGCAATGCCCCGGCCCGTTGGAAATCAGTGGCTTGACCGGCGAGGGTCGCCAGATCGAGCTGCAACTGAAGGCCTCGCTCCTTCCCCACCCCATCGATCGGACGCCGTTGGTCGTGACAGTGGTACACGACATCGGCGCGCAGAAGGCGGTCGAGAACAAACTGGTTGCACTGATCGAATCCACCCCCGACCCCTTCATCATCGTGGAAGCCGACGGCCGCATTCAGCGTGTCAACCGCCAGGCGGAACTACTGTTCGGCTACACCCGACAGGAACTGATCGGGCAATCCTTCAAGATTCTGGTTCCCAAGCGTTTCCGTGCGCAGCACGATCTCTACACACGCAACTACCAGGTCAAACCGGTGATGCGCCAGATGGGCAGCGGCTTGGAACTTTGGTGCCTCACGCGCAATGGCGAAGAAATTCCGGTCGAGATCGGCCTGAGTCCGGTCGTGACTCAGGGTGAAACCACGATCATGGTGCGCTTCCACGACATCCGCGAGCAGAAGCGCGAACGCGAATTGCTGCGCCAGGCGCGCCAGAAAGCGGACGAAGCCAATCGCACCAAGTCGCGCTTCCTCGCGGCGGCGAGTCACGACCTGCGGCAGCCTTTGCAATCGATCAGCATGAACCTCGGTGTGTTGGCGGCGCCCATCTCCGACAGCGACAAGGAGCACGTCATCGCGCAGACCCGCATGGCGCTCGACACCACCAACAACCTGCTCAACTCCCTGCTCAACATCACCAAGTTGGAGTCGGGCAAGGTCCAGCCCGAAATCGAGAACTTCAAGATCAACGACGTTCTGGAACGGGTGTACAACGTAGAGAGCGCCCAGGCACAGGAAAAGGGGCAGACCTTTACGCTGCGTCTGTCTTCGCTGAGCGTCAGCTCGGACCCGGCGCTGCTCGAACAACTCCTCACCAACCTCGTCGCCAACGCCATCCGCTATACCCCGCCCCACGGCCACATCCTGCTCGGCTGCCGTCGCCAGGGCGCATACGTGCGCATCGAAGTGGTCGACAACGGACCCGGCATCGCACCGGAGGCGCTCGACTACATCTTCGACGAATATCGCCAGCTCGAACCAAGCCGACACTATGCCGGCATGGGCCTGGGTTTGGGTCTATCGATCGTGAAGCTGGTGGCGGAGCTCTTGCATCTGCAACTACAGGTACGCTCGGTTCCGGGCAAGGGATCTCGCTTCAGCGTATTGGTGCCCAAGGCCACTGCGGCGCCGAAACCGCGGCAGGTGCAGACGCGTCCGCCGCTGCCCCAGGGCAAACTCAGTGGCACCCTGCTCTTGATCGACGACGATGCCGCGGTCCTGGATTCGACCACTCTCTTTCTGGAGCTGGCTGGCTTCACCGTGGTGGCGGCGCGCAATGCGGAGATGGCGCTGCTGGCGCTCGAAGAAGTCGAGCCCGACTTCATCGTCACCGATCACGGCCTGGCGCAGGAGCAGACGGGGTTGGATCTGTTGAAGGAACTGCGCGCGCGCATCGGGCGTCAGGTGCCCGCCATCCTCATCACCGGCGACACAGCCTTGCCACGTCGCCTGCCGGAAGCAGTGCCCCGATTGGCTCTCGTCTGCAAGCCGATAGACCCACAGGAGCTCTTGGCCCTGATCCACAAGCAATTGCAGGAAGCGCGCGAAGCGGATTAGTCGAGCGGCACCGAGCCCACGGCCAGGAGCTCTCCCCAACGCCGTTCGATCTCGGATTCGGTGAACTGATTCGCTCCCAACTCGACCATCACCAGGGCGGCATCACGACAGGTGTCGTCCATGTTGGCCTTGAGCACGGCCAGGAACTCGCGGGAGCTGAAGATGAGGAGTCGATCGTAGCGCCCCGCCCGCAACTGGTGGCTGAGACGCTGACACAGGTTCTGCGCGAATTCGGGGATCGAACCACCGAAGTTCACCTGGTGATACATCAGTTCCAGCGCAGGAACGGGGACCAACGGCTGGTAGATCTTGGCCCAGATGCTGTCACACAGCACCAGGCAATAACGCTGCACTCGGGTGAAGGGCAAACCCTCGTATACCAAGGGAAAGCCGATGATCGGCGGACGGATACCCATCCCGGGAGGCTGTCTTTTCACAACTGGCTTCCTGCAAAAGATCTTCTTATTCATGCCACACCACGTCATGGGCATGGCGGGCGAGTCTGCCACATTATCAATCGGTCGATATAGCTTGGAATCAGTAGTTTCCTTGAGCGACATCAAATTTTTTCCTAGAGCACCAGCTCCTGCTCGAGACTCAGGAAATCCTCGATCACCCGGCGCCGGCGAGCGCCCAAGGCCTGCTTGTAGTTTGCCAGTCGATAAGGTTGCGGCCGATCCACCTTGTCGAGTTCACTCCAGCTCAGCGGGACGGCGATGGGAGCACCAGGCCGTGCACGCAGCGAAAATGGCACGATCGCGGTCGAAGAGTACTCGTTACGCAGGTAATCGACGAAGATCTTCCCCACTCTCTTCTGCTTGCTCATGTTGGCGATGTAGGCATCGGGTACGTCCTGCTGCATCGCCTGCGCGAAACCCTGTGCAAAGGCTTTGATCGCTGGCCACTTGTGCGTTGGTTTGATCGGAGCCACCACATGGATGCCCTTTCCACCCGTTAGGCGTGGAAAGGAACTCAAACCGTAGTCTGCGAGTCGCTTCTTCACATCCAGTGCTGCCAGCTTCACGGCAGTGAAGGGCACTTCTTCGGAAGGGTCGAGATCAAAGATCAACTGGTTGGGGTGGTCGATGTCCACTGCGAGACTCTGCCAGGCATGGAATTCGATCGTATTCATCTGCACGAGCTCGATGATGCCCGCTGGTGTATCGGTATAGAGATAGGTGTGCTTCTTGCCTTTGTGTGTCGCAGTCAATCCCAAGACATTGCCCTTGCCTCCTTTCATCGGCGCACGTTGAAAGAAGCATTCGCCGGCGATGTCTTCGGTACAGCGCATCAGGCTCAAGAGCCGCCCTTCGGCAAAGGGAAAGAGATAGTCCATGACCGCAGCATAGTACTCTGCAACCTGGCCCTTGGTGATACCAGTGCCCGGATAGACTTCGCGCTCGGGATGCGTGATCACCATTCCTTCGATACTGAGCGTGTCCTTGTCACCCGACTTACTGCTACGCGTGTTACGGTTGTTCTTGGCCGTGGTTGCTTTGCTGCTGCGAGCGGAAGAAGAAGCTCGCTTAGCGGCAGGCCGGCCCTTGGTGTCATCGGGCGGTGGTTCCGGTCGCTCTGCGTGGACCGCTTGCGGGGCCTTGTCTTCACGTAGCCCCTTGAATGAGGCGTGACGGATATGCTTGTCCGCCGTCCATTCCCAGAATGCGACCTCACACAGCACTTCGGGTTGCAGCCACACGTAGGCGCGACGGCCGCGGTCGATCTTGCCTTCGAATGGAGCACTCGATGCCTTGAGTGGAATCAGACGCTCATAGATCTCGTGCGCACTCTTCTGTGTGAAGCCCGTGCCCACTTTACCGGCATAGTGCAGTTTGCCGTTGCGGTAATAGCCAAGCAGCAGGGCACCCACTGCACGCGGAGCATCCTTCGCCGGCATGAAACCTCCGATGACGAACTCCTGCTCGAGTCCACACTTGCTTTTGACCCATTCGCGACTACGACGGCCTTGGTAAAGACTGTCCTTGCGTTTGGACACCAGGCCTTCCGCACCGATCTTGCAGGCCTCTTCCAGAAGATTCGGATTGCTCTCGAAGTGGTCGCTGAAGTGCAACTTCGTCGCGCGCTTGGGCAGGATCTTGCGCAACAAGGCCTTGCGTTCGATCAGGGGCAGGTCGCTGCAATCCCTGCCATCGAGATGGAGCAGGTCGAATAGCCACATTTCGATGCGACGATCGTCTTCCGCCGACAAGGCTGCCTGCAGCTCACCGAAATTGGTACGCCCTTTCTCATCGAGTACCGCGGCTTCACCGTCGATCACGGCATCCTTCACTTTCAAGCGACTCAGCGCCTCCGCCAGCCCCTGGAACTTGTGAGTCCAGTCCTTCTTGCCCCGCGTCTGCAGCACCACCTTGCCATCCTTGATGAAGGCCAGGAGGCGATAGCCGTCGTATTTGATTTCGTGCAACCAGTCGCTGCCACTCGGCGGATATTCCACCAGGGTTGCGAGCGCGACATTGCCGTAGAGACGTTGCAGTTCTGCCAATTCGCGCGCCACTGCTTTCGACGGAGTCTTCGCCACTGGGGTCTTGCGCTTGGCCATTTTTTGCGCCGGCGCTTTCTCCGCCTTCACCTTGGTCTTGCTCTTCGTCCTGGCCTTGGCCTTTCCCGGCTTTCCCTCACGAATTTCCTCCAGCGTGCGCCCCGAAATGGCGCTGGTATTTTCCTCGTCGAGGAAGCGCGAATTGTTCTTCGTCGGCAAAGCGTATTCATCGTCGCTCTTGATCAAGAGCCAGTTTTCACGCTTTTCCTGCGTCTGCATGCGCACGAGATGCCATTTGCCGTGCATGCGTGTGCCATCGATGTGGAAGACGAGGTGACCTTTCTCAAGTCCGCGACGTGGATCTTCATCAGGCGTCCAGGTACCACGATCCCAGATCATCACGGGACCCGCGCCATATTGCTTGTCGGGAATGACGCCCTCGAACTTGTTGTACTCCATTGGATGATCTTCGGTGCGTACTGCGAGACGTTTGTCCTTGGGGTCATAACTCGGGCCGCGGGTCACGGCCCAGCTCTTCATGACACCGTCGAGTTCGAGACGAAAATCGTAGTGCAGTCGGCGGGCGCCGTGTTTCTGGATGACGAATTCCAACGCTTGCTTGCGGGCCTTGCCTGCTTTGCCCTTGGGCTCGTTGGTGATGCTGAAGTCGCGCTTGTCGTTGTATTCACGCAGTGCAGAGCGCGGCATGCTCAAGCCCTCTTACGCGTTTTCGTCCGTGTGGAGGATGAAGAAGATTTCGCTGCCGCCTTCTTCTTCGGCGCAGCGCGTTTCTTGGCGGGGGCCTTTTTCGCGTTTCCACCCGACTGTTCCAGACTCTTGCGCAACGCATCCATGATGTTCACCACGTTGCTCGGCGCCTTGCTCTCCTTACCGAAGTCGGGTTTGCGGTGTTTCAGTTTGGCATTGATGATTTCCTGCAGGCCCAACTGGTAGCGATCCTTGAATTCCGTGGGTTTGAAGGCTGCCGTCTTCGCTTCGATGAGTTGCTCTGCCAAGGCCAACTGATCTTCGTTGACGGGCACATCCTTGATGTCGCTGAAGAACTGCGAAGCCGAACGTACCTCGTAGTTGTAGCGCAGCGTTTCCATCACCATGCCCTTGCCGCAGGGTTTGATTGCAACGATGCGCTCCTTGTTCGCCAACACCACCTGACCGAGTGCCACCTTCTTGCTGGCACGCAGCGCATCGCGCAGCGTCTGATAGGCTTCCTGGGCGATCTCGCCCTCGGGAGCGATGTAGTACGGCTTGTCGTAGTAGATGGCATCGATGTCACCGACGGGTGTGAACTGCACGAGATCGATGGTGTGCTTGCTTTCGAGACGCAGCTTGTCCAGCTCCTTGTCCTCGATCGGTACGAAACTGCCCTTCTCGTACTCGTAGCCACGCACGATGTCATCGGTGTCCACCACATCGCCGTCTTCATTGACGTTCTGATAGTGGATGCGCTGTTCGGTCTGCTTGTCGTACTTGTGCAGACTGATCTTCTCGGTAGCCGTCACCGCCGTGTAGAGGCGAATCGGAAAGGTGACGAGCGACAGCCGGATGTGTCCGGTCCAGTAAGCATGTTGAGCCATGGCTACTCCGCCTCGCGGCGTGGTTAATAAAACTCGCGGCGTGGTTAATCAAAAAAGAAGAAGCGGCGTCCCTGCCGGTAACTTCTTCCTGTACTGCGCAACTTTTCCATGTGCGGCTATCGCAAACGCACACGCTCGATCCGCGTATGCGCCGTGAAAACAAGGAGTTTGCGCCGTTACGGCGCTCGTGAGAGGCGAATCGTGCAAGCGCCGCCAACTGATCATGCAATATGCACACCACTGCTCCTCATAGCTCAGCAGTAGTGGTCTTACGTGTGAGGGGAAAAGTTGATGATGCGCTCTACTCGTGCAGTTTTTCTTCCATGAGGGCAGGCGCTATCGGAACACCTTCGTCATCCGCTGCAATCAGAATCACGCGGCCATCCCTGATCGTGAGAATGCGGGCGTCGTCGAAGGTACAGAGGTAGGCATTGGCTTCTGCGCAACCATGTTCGGTGGCAGGGAAATCGGCGAGGATCACGAATTTGCGTTCCTGCAGCGTGTAATAGCGTGGCGCGAAATTGACGCCGGGCACACCACAGGTCTTGCGAAAGTCGATCGCATTGATCTGTTCTCTACCGAAATCGGACATCATCAGCGCCGCACAGTCCCGACAAAGTCCGAATCCCTTGTATGTCGCGAGCCAAGGCTCCCAGTAGCCCGCATCTTCACCACAACCAGAACAAACGATAGGTGTCGTTTCTTTCATTCTTATACTTTTAGTTTCCAGCCCAGCTTGCGTCGACATGCGATGCCAGCTTCTCGATGCATGAGCGCGCAAATCCATGCGTATTGCGCTTACAGCGCATCGATCCATCCACTAGGACACCAGATGAATCGGCCAAGCATGACAAATCTGAATAACTTTCGTGTCTTTCTTGCGAGAGATTAAGGACAAGGGCGGAGTTATGGACTAGGAGGACGCGGGCACGGCAAAGCTACCCCAATTCATGAAGAACCTGATGTAGTGATTTCGTAAAGAGTGTGCCGGGCGAAACGAATGCAGAGCAAAAGCTGAAGATTTGCGCGTTCAAATACGTATTGCTATCGATGCATCAACAATCAGCCAGCAATATGCCGGCACCATGAAACATCCACTCTCATGGTGCCGGCCCGATCACTGACGCTGTGCGAGGGACTTGGCTTGCAACTGCTGCAGCAGTGCGATGGTGTCGGGTTTACGCGTCGGTGCGCGTGCACCGGTCAACACCCCTTCCGCCCAGTCGATGGGAGTGCGGCCTTCGTTGTCGGTGACGTCGAGTAACGCACCGTTCTCTGCGAGATATTCGATGATGTCGTTCGAACCGCGGTTGGCTGCACCGTGAATCGCACGCAGTCCCATGCTGTTCACTGCATTGATGTCATTGCCGAGCGAGTGCATGAGCTTCACGGTTTCGAGCAGAGCTGCGGGACCTTCATCGTAGGTTTCTGCCACCGCCCACGACACTCCAGCCGCCACCATCAAGGGCGTGGTACCACCGACCGTGCCGAGATTGGGATCGGCACCGTGTTCGAGCAAGAGATGCAGCACGCGTAGATCACCGGCAATCGCCGCGCGCAGGAATGGTGTCTGCCCCGTCATGTCCACCCAGCCGTTGAAGCCGGTACCCGCGATGAAACGGCGCTCGGGCGGAAACTCCTTGATGCGCGGGTTGGGTTCGGCACCCTTCGCCAACAAGGCTTCGATGAGCTTATAGGCTTCTTCGCGATCGACGCGGTTGGTGGTTTCCGTCACCGCGAATTCCAGATTGCGGATGTCCACTGCAGCCCAGAGCGGCGTTTGACCGTACCAATCCATTGCATTGACGTTGGCCCCCTGCTCCACCAGGTACAGCGCAATCTTGAGGTGATCACTTTTACCGGTGCGATTGATGTTCACCACACTGTGATTGAGGATGGCGTTGATCAAAGGTGTGATGCCATTGACGTCCGCCTGTTCGATGTCGCCACCCGCCTCTACCAGCATCCGCGTCAGTTCGAGGTTGCCCTGCCGCGTCGCAAACAACAGCGGTGTCTTGGTGCCGGTGATCGGATAGCGCATGCCTCTGTCCGGCAGGCCGGAGCGGTTGATGCCCACACCTTGTGAGGTGCCTACGGGCACGTCACTTGGGAAGACAAGTTTTTGTAGTTCTCCCGCATAGCTTTGCGCATTCACGTCGGCGCCAGCCTGCAGGAGGCGTTGCACCACGCTCTTGTGTTCCTGGCGCACGGCCAGCATCAGCGGCGTCTGGCCATAGTCGAGATCACGCGCTTCGATGGCGGCACCAGCGGCCAACAGTTCATCGACGATGGCGGCATCGCCGAGGCGAGCGGCAGTCAACAAGGCGGTTTCGCCGGCACCGTCGACTTTTTCCTTATCCGCGCCGGCAGCGAGCAGACGTTTCACCATCGCCGCATCATGCTGCTGCACGGCAATGTGGATCGGCGCCTGTCCATAGCGATTGGCGGCGTTGATGTCGGCGCCGGCGTCTAGCAGGAGCTCCACCAGGGCCTGATCGCCAAGATGCACGGCCCAATGCAAGGCGGCAGTGCCACCGGCGTCCCATCCGTTCACGTCCACTTCCTGGCGCAGCAGGTTCTGCACGCTTGCCACATCGCCACGACGTGCGGCTTCGGCCAAAGGCGAACCTTGCGTGGTCTCAGGCAATGGTAGCGACAACGGTTGCGCGTGCAGTTGCATGCAGCAGGCGACGAGCGTGCTCAACAGCAAGGCACGGCAGAGACGACGGGAACGGACAGCACCTTTGAGTTTCTGCATGACTGCCTCCCTCAGATCGCCACGACGTCATTGCTGTCGCCGAAGCGATCGATCGGCACACTCAAGCGATCGAGGACCGTCACCAGCAGATTTGCCATCGGCGTTTCATCCGGCACGACCACGTGCTTGCCACCCTTCACGCGGCCTGAAGCGCCACCCACCAACACTGCGGGCAAGGCATGGTGATCGTGATCCTGCGAGTTGCCCATGCCGCTGCCGTAGAGCACCAGCGAATGATCCAGCAACGAACCGTCGCCATCCGGGATCTGCTTCAACTTGCTCACGAGGTAGGTCAAGGTATGGCGCAGGTGGTATTCGTTGAGTCGCGACAGACGTTCCATGTTGGCGGGGATGTCCATGTGGTGCGAGCAGTTGTGGAAGCCTTCGTTCACACCGCTGGCCAGATAGGCCGTGTTGCTCAGTTCGGGCGCGATCATCAGCGTCGAGACCCGTGTGAGATCAGCCTGCCACGCGAGCACCATCAAATCGAACATCAGTCGCGCGTGATCCTCGAAGTTTTCGGGAATGCCGGCCGGACGCTCGGGCAACTCAATGTTGTCCGGCAGCGCATCGTTTTCCAGGCTCAGACGACGCTCGACTTCACGCACGTCGCTCAGATATTGATCGAAGCGCGTGCGATCGGCGCTCGGTAAGCTGCGATTGAGCGAATCGATTTCTTGCCGCAACACGTCGAGAATGCTGGCCTTCTGCGCACGCCGCGCTTCACGCTGTGCGGGCGAACTGCCATCGCCGAAGAGACGCTCGAACACGACACGCGGATTGGCCTGCATCGGCATGGGATTGGTCGGCGTGCGATAGGAAATCGAGGTACGCCCTTCCAGCGACAGCTCGAGCGAGGGCAACTGCGTGTCCTGGCCGATATGGTCTGCTGCCACCTGATCCATCGAAGTGGGCGAAGGCCCAGTGCCCGGTGCAACGCAAGTCAGCCAGCAACGTGCGGAACGGTTGTGGTGTTCGCCAGCAGAGGGTGGGCCCTCATAGGCCGGCTGCAGCGCCAGTCCACTGACGATGTTGACGTATTCGCGGAACGGTTCGAGCGACTTCAAGGTCGGGCTGAATTCGAAGTTGCTGCCCTCGCTCGATGGGCGCCAATACTGCTGCACCGCGCCGTGCGGAATGTAGATGGCAGCAAAGCGTGACTTCGGTGCTTCGGCGGCCCGCAGCATGCCTGCCGGCAACATGGATTCCAGCAAGGGCAAGGCCAGCGTCACGCCGCTGCCGCGCAGCAACTGGCGACGTGAAATATGTTTCTTCGTCAGGTAGTTCATGATTCCCCCTTCATGCTCCGTACTTGCCAGCGCTCAATCCTGGATCGACGCCGTCTGCGCCGCGACCGGTGACTCTTTGATCCGTTTCTGGAAGGGATCGCTGGCAACGATCGCCTGCACCAACGCATTCAACGTGAAGCCTCGCTCATCCGCTTGTTTCACGATGCGGCGCACCGAAGGCCCATCGAAATGCTGCAGCTCGCGCCCCAGAGCGTAGGTCAGCAGACGTTCGCCGATGGAAGCCTTGAACGCTTCCGGTCTCGCCAGAATCGCATCACGCAGCGTGGCAGGGCCGTCGACGTAGGTGCCGTCGCTCATCTCGGATACGGTGTCGATCGGCAGACCATTGTCGAGCGTGCGCCACTTGCCGATGGAATCGAAGTTCTCGAGTGCGAAGCCCACCGGATCCATGATCTTGTGGCAGGCGGCGCAGGAAGGATTGCTGCGATGCATCTCCAGACGCTGACGCAGTGTGTCGGCTGGTCCGTCGGCACTGGCCTCCGACTCGAGGTTGGTTTCCACTCCAGGAGGCGGACTCGGCACGTGCGCACCAAGCAGGTTTTCGACCACCCAGGTACCACGAATCACCGGCGAAGTGCGATCGGGCGCGGAGGTCGCCGTCAGGATGCTGCCCTGTCCCAAGAGGCCGCGGCGCGGGCTGTCAGCAGGCAGCTGCACCCGTCGCATGTAGCCACCCCAGATGCCTTCGATACCGTAGTGTCTTGCGAGACGTTCGTTCAAATATGTGTAATCGGCATCCAGCAACGACAGCAGGTTCTTGTTTTCGCGTGCGATGCTGTCGAAGAAGTAGAGCGTCTCGAGGCGCATCGCTTCGCGCAGTTCCGCGTCGAAGCTCGGATCCTGCGGCATCGCCTCTTCGAGTTCCCGCAGCTTCAGCCACTGACTGACGAAGTTGTCGATCAACGCTTCCGAACGCTCATCGGCCAACATGCGGTTGACTTCCTGCTCGAGCGTGTCGCCTTCGCGCAGCTTGCCGGCCGCGGCCAGCTCCAACAAGCGCTCATCGGGAATGCTGCTCCACAGGAAGAAGGACAAGCGTGTGGCCAGCTCGAGATCACTGATGGCATAGACCTCGCCGGGTTGAACGGCGGCCGGTTCTTCTTCGAGGCGATAGAGGAACTTGGGATCGACCAGGAGCCAGGTCAGCGCCCCTTCGATGCCGGTCTCGAAAGTCGCGCCTTGCGTGTTACGGCTCAGCTCGAAGAAACGCATCAAGGTGTCGACTGCGCGATCATCGGCTGTTACCGGACGACGGTAGGCGCGCGTCGCCAGCTTGCTCAGGATCTCCCTCGCACACGAAGCTTCCTGCTCGGCGTGCGCCGGCTGACAGGAGAAGATGGCGCGGCGGCTCGGCGTATCACCGGGACCGGTGACGTTGTAGGGTCCATCGATCTCCAGACCTTGCACGGAGCCGCTGTTGCGTGCGACCTCGCCGAGATAGAGCTCCCCGGAACCGGGGCAATGGCGTTCATCGACCATCGCCACCGCAATGGTTTGCTTGCCGGCGGGCACCTTGAGGCGGAAATTCTGCGGATCGTCCACGGGCAGCGGCGTGCCGTTGATCATCACCTCGAGGCGTGGACCGCCGCACCAGATCATCCTGCCCTGCTCGTTGCCGCGGCCGAAGACGGGAATGTTGGCGGCAACCTTGAATTCGTATTCACCATCCACCGGGAAGTAGTGCTCGACCATCATGCCGCCGCGCGTACCAAGTGGCATGCCTTCGACATAGCTCTGCTGCGAGTGTTCGGCGCGGTATTCGATCTGGGTCGGCTGCGTATTGATGTCACCGATGGCTTGTCGGCTGATCTGCATCGCGACGGACAGATATCCCTCCAACAGGGTCGGCGACATGCTGAGGGCGTCGGCGATGTTGTCGAAGCCCGCGGCGGTGGCATCGGCAGGCAAGGTGCGGACGAGTTCTCCGGCATCGAAGGCCAACAGATCCCTCACGGCATTGGCATATTGAGTACGGTTGAGACGTGCCACGGGCGTGGCGCCGGGATTGGGCGTGGTGTTCCAGGCCAGATCGAGGCCATTGCCCAGCCACTGCACCACGTCGTCGAGAACCGCGCGTTCCGGTCGCGGCTGCCCTTGGGGAGGCATGAGGCCTGCACGGATCTTGCGAATGGCTTCTTCCCAGACCTTCGCATCCTTCCCAAGCTCATCCAGAGACAGAGCATCGAAGGCAATGCCCCCGGCCCAGTCGATGGAATTGTGGCAGTCCATGCAGTACTGCCCGATGAGCTGCATCTTCTCGTCGCTGCCCTGCACCCAGCTCGCGAAAGCCTGGTGCGCCCCCTGCTCAGCTCCGAACGCTGTTGAGCCACATCCGAGTGCAGCGGCAACGGCTGCGGCTAGCGCCAACGATTTTCTCTTCATTCCCCTCATCCTCGGCCACTGCGGTGGCTCTTACTGCGGGATTCTATCCCCTTGCCCGATTCCATCATGGCCTTGCCTCGGCGTGAAGCACCAAGTGGTTCGATTGGCACATCCCTGTGCCGCTTTGGTCAATAACGGTAATTGAGGCCCACCGAGTATTCACGACCGATGTTGCCCCAGATGTTGTTCAGTCCCTTCACCCGCGACGGATTCCTGTCGAAGACGTTGGTGATCATCGCGTAGAGAGAGTAACGACTACCGCTCTGCGTCTCGAAGCCGTAGGTAATGCGCAGATTCGACATCGACTGCGAGGGAATCCGATTGTCGTCGACGTCGATGCCGGTCACCCACAGGCGGTCGCGTTTGACCGCACTCCGCCAATTCTCGGTCCACGACACCGACAAGGGCCCCTTGCCGTAGGTGGCGGAAAACATCACCTGCCAGTCCGCATAGTCGAGCACACCCGCAGAATCGATCTTGTCACCGGTGTAGGGCGTGATGGACGCCTCCATCAGATGGCTGCCGATCAGGCGCAGGCGCAGTGTTTCGTCATCACCGAACAGACTGATCGGTCGACGATACTGCAGTTCGACGTCCATCCCGGTGGTTCTGGTCTGATCGATGTTGATGTAGATGTTGCGCACCGTCTGGATCAAACCGTTCGCATCGCGATTGATCATGTTGCAGAAGGCGCCGATGCGATAGCACTCGTTGACGATGTCGGCCAGACCCAGCAGCGAAATCGCGTCGGTCATGTTGATGTCGTAGAAGTCCACCGATGCCGAGAGATCCGGAATCCACGACGGCTGATACACCACGCCGAAGGTCAGCGTGTCGGCATATTCCGGCAGCACGTTCGGGTTACCACCCTGCATGGTGCTGACGATGTAGACCGCATCGTTCAGGAAGGGGTCGGTTACGTTGGCGCCGCCGGTGCTCTGGTCATAACGTTCCGACAGGCTGGCAGCACGGATGTCACGCGAACGGGTCAGGCGAAAGCGCAGGTCCTCGAAGATCTGCCAATCGAGTCCCGCCTTCCAGGCCCAGATGCCACCACTGCCTTCATAGTCGGCGTAACGCGCTGCAAGACTGAGATCGACGGATTCGGCGAACGGAATTTCGCGCAACATGGGAATCTGCATCTCACCGAAGGCTTCCTTCACCTTGTAACCACCCACGATGAGCGCGCCGGTGGTCAGTTCCATGATCTGTCTGCCGATGAGTGCCGGCGGCAGGCCACGATAGATCGGCGTGCCATTGGCATCGACCGGAGTGCGCACCGGTCCCTGCCCGACGAGCGGAATGGGACAGCCGCCGACGTCGCAACCGATCTGGTCCAGAAAGTCCTTGCGATAACTCAGACCCGTGGCGACCGACACCTCCCCTGCCCAGTTGTCGAAAGGAGACCCGGTGAGCAGGATCTCCGCCGCATGCTGGGTGACTTCGGTGTCGGTGAAGGCCACGTCTTGGATCCAGGCGCGCGCCTGTGACGATTCGTTGTTGCGCCCGAACATGTTGAGCGGCACACAGCCGTCGTCGGGCACGTACAAGGTGGAGCGACACACGATCTCGCCCGTGACCGGATGTCTGACGGAGTCGATGGCGCGATAGGTGCGGTCATTGCGATGACCATAGAGTTTGAGATGTCGCAGCGATTCGCCGTATTGGTAGTAGGCGGAATAATCCCACTCTCTGTCACCAAAACTGATCTTGCCATCGATCGCCGCGGTCACGGACTTCATCGTCGTGGTCTGCGGTGCACCGTTGACCGAGTTGTTCAATGGGTCTTCCGGTGAAATCTGTTTGTGGAGCACGAAGGACTGAATTCCTTCGTCGATCATGCGGGTTCGCAAGGACTCCGGCAGGAAGGCATTGTCCTGATAGATCGTGATCTCATCCAAGGGCCGGCTGAAAATGTAGCCGCCCTTGCGCGCGACGATGGTGCCCTTGCCGTAGATGCCCTGCAACGACAGGGTCGTACTGTCGTCGAGCTCGTACTTCACGTGCGCAAAGAAGTTCTCGCGCTCCTGTGAAGCCAACACCTGATCGTAACGGGCGATCTGGCCACCACTGGCTTCACCACCGGCATGCAGGCCGGCGATGCGTCCACTTCTGAGCGCCGAGGTTGCGGTTGCATCCAAGATGTCGCCGTTGGGGAACGGCGCCGGCGTGCCATCGTCGAGGAACTGAGTTCCGGCCAAGGGTGAACTCACGATCAAACCACCGAAGGTATATTCACGTGAGAACACGTTGGGCACGCGGATACGCTGCGGCGTACGATTGGGGACGCCGTTCGTCGCCCCGAAGTTGATGTCACCCCAGGCCTGATACCAATCACGCTTGTCGTAGTTCGGGATCTCGTTCGCATCGAAATACTCACCACTCATCACGACATGGATGCGATCGCCGATGGGAAAACCGCCGGCCATCGAATAGCGACCCGTTTCGCGATCACCCACATCACTGATGCCGCCCTGCACGTTGGCGGTGAAGCCTTGGAAGTCGGTGTCGAGAATGAAGTTGACGACGCCCGAGATCGCGTCCGAACCATAAGCCGCGGACGCGCCACCGGTGACCACCTCTGTGCGCTGAATCAGTGCTTGCGGGAACATCGCGGTGTCCACCGTACTGAGACGGTTGGACGGCACGATGCGACGCCCATCCAAGAGCACCAGAGTACGGTTACCACCGACACCACGCAGGTTGAGCGTCGACTGGCCACCGGTTCCAGTCCAACCGGAAGCATTCTGCAAGGTGTTGTTGTTGACGAATTGCGGGAGTTGATCGAGCTGATCCATCAGGGTGCCGGGCGAAAGCAGTTCCATCTCTTCCGCCACCATAGCCGTCATGGGAGTTGGTGTTTGCATGCCGGATTGTCGAATGCGCGAACCGGTTACCGCTATTTCTTCGATGGCCTGCCCTTGGGGTTCCTGTGCCGACGTGCTGGCCGTACCACCTGCAAGCACCGCAGCAACGGCGGAAGCCAACAGTCCTCTCCTGCGCCTACCCACCTCAGTTACGCTTGTCGTATTCATATGCTCATCCGATCCTTTAGCTTGGCTGTCTTGAGCTAGCTCTTGTTGTTTGCTGGCGCCTTCCGTGCCGGCATTGGCTGAGATCTGAATGACTTGCTTGTCCGTGAAACTGCCGACGAGCCCCGAGCCGTTCAGCAACTTCTCCAGCGCTTCCTTCAACGTGTAGCGCCCGTACACCGCCTTCGCTTCCTTGAACCTGACGAGGTCGTAGGGAAACAGCATGATCGCTCCGGTCTGCGCTGCCAGGCTGTTCAACGCATCGGCGGCATTCTGGGAGGGAATCTCGAGATCGAAGAACTCGTCACTGGCAGGATTGGTCTGAGCGCCGAACGCAAGCGACGTCGTGAGCAGTCCAATCACCACCAGGTAAAAGCACGATTGTCGACATCGACGGAAAATGCGGTAGAGAGGTCGAGAATCCCTTCGCCTTCGAGATAGCTCTCGTTTACTAAGACTGAGGAGCAGGCGAAAACCGCAATGCCTTTCGCGAAGAGAATCTTGCGTACGCTGAATGAAGCGCAAGAAGCGAGAGAAGAAGGAAGAACCAGCAGAAGGAGTAAGTTCGAAACACGCGGCTGTGCAGACTGCTTTCGCCTTAGCGTTGATTTTTTTCATAGCGATCGAGAGACGCCACATTTTTCATTGTTGTTAAAGCGCTCGTTCAACTGCTTTCTTGAAATCCCACCCTGCTCGATTCGGCGTCGCCCTCACCTCACACCGGCGGAAATGAGCACTCTGTCCTTACCCAGGCGCGTGATGGTGAATCCGAAATTGCTTTCGAGGATCTGGAGCATCAGTTCCGTTTCCCCCACCGGAAACTGCCCTCCAATCTTGGTGGCTCCCACTTCGGGATCCGTGATTTCGATGGCCACCGTGGTGTAGCGACTGATCTCATGCACCACGTTCTCGAGTGGATCGCCATCGAAGATCAGCAATCCATCACGCCATGCCAGGCGCCGATCGATGTGCTCCGGCTCTTCGATGATTTCCACATCGAGCGCACTGAGCAGGCTGTCATCGCCGTCGCGCGCCAACTTCATCGTGGCACTCTGCCCCGCTTTCAGAGCGGGGAGTGTCTCCACGTAGGTAACCTCTTCTTTTGTGAATGTGGGCGCAGCGGGAGTGGAGGTAACCTCACGCGATGGTGGCGCTTCCCTGCTCAGTGTCGCCAAAGCCACTTCGCCTTCCGTCACCAGAACATCGAGCTTGTCGTTCTGCAGGTATACGGTGAAGGCAGTGCCAATGGCCTGCACCCTTTCGTTACCGGCGTAGACTCGAAACGGCCGCGCCGGATCCCTGGCCACCGTGAACTCGGCTTCGCCACGCACCAGGCGCACGTCGCGAAACTCACGGGTGAAATTCACTTCGACCTGGCTGTTCGTGTTGAGCCTGATGGTCGAGCCATCTCTGACCAGGATCAGACGCTGTTCGCCGATACGCGTGGTGTAGACGGTGTTGCCATCACGGAAGGAAGCGAAGGGAAGCTTGTCGCCAAGCAAATAGAGCGCGGTACAGAGCAACACGGTGGCGGCGGTGGCAAAGGCGTAGCGACTGACGCAGCGAAGCCCAGAGAAGCTCCAAGTCGCGAAGTACTTGGCACTCTCGGCCCGTCCTATCGGCACCGACAACTCCGTGAGCACATTCATCCGTTGCCAGATCAACGCCAGCCGTTGCAGCTCCTGCCGATGCGCCGGACTGCGACTCAACCATTCATCGAGCGCCTTGCGTTGTTCCGTTGAAAGCTCATCGTCGCCGTCCAGTTTGATCAACCAGAAGGCCGCCTCCTCCTCCACGACGCGCTTGTCGGGAAACTCAACAATCTTCTCGTTCACCGACCACCTCCGTCAGATTTTTTCCGGCGGGCCTTTGCGTCGATCACGACGCCCTTCTTCGCCATGAAAGCTCTGCAGCCAAGTATTCCCTTCAACAGATACTTCTCCACCGAACTCACCGACAGCGACATGCGCTCCGCGATTTCGCGGTGTCCCAGGCCGTGGACCTTTCTGAGCAGAAGAACCTGCCGACACTTCTTCGGCAGTGAGGCCACCGCATCGCAGTAGAGGCCTAGGAGTTCGAGATTCTCGACGTCGGCGTAACCGGTTTCCTCGAACTCGAGGTCCAGGTAGTCGCCCGACTCACAGACGTAGTCACCGGAGTCATCGAGGTAATAGGCGATCTGGCGTGACTTCTGCTCCAGCTTCGTCAATGCCAGATTCTTCGCAACGCAGTACAGATAGGCTTTGGGGCTGTCGATATGGCGCCGTTGCTCCGCCACGTAGGCCCTCAGGAACGCTTCTTGCGCCACGTCCTCGATGTCCTGCCGCTCGGAAAAGAACTTGCCCAGAAAGCGTTGCAGATGGACGAAGTTCTCCATGAATACGCTGACGACCTGAGGTTCGGTGCGCCGCGCCCGCTTCGAATCCCCTTTGATGATCATTGGCCTTCTTCCTTGCCGGTCGGATGAAGTTGGACCTGGCACAACTCGACTCGCAGCCGGTGAAGCGAAGCCGCAGAGACTGACCCGCCATATCCTTACGACTGGCAAGGAGCGAAGTTCCGCAATTTTTTTTGGTGATGAAAGCAGAAAGTTCGCGCAGCACTTCTGAATTTCATTCCTGCGGAACTTTGTGGAGAGACCGGCCTGTTTGGTTCGAATGAGTTCAAATCGCTGCCATCAGCGTGATGTGCCGGTGACGACTCGACGCAGTTGCCAAGCAAGATCGCGCCGCACCCACCTCGACGACTTGAAGGCGCTGCGCTCATATCGCTCTGACAGACGACGAACTCACGGCCACCGTCGCCGATGGTTCCGGCTCGACCTTGTGGGGTGTGAATCTCGATGGCTCACTGCGGACATCTTCAACTTCCTCGGTTGAGGAAATCCGCAGCGCGCAGAAGCAAAAAGGGCAGCCCTTGGGCTGCCCTTTCGAATCGGGTGGTGCCGGATATAGGAGTCGAACCTACGACCTTCGCATTACGAATGCGCTGCTCTACCAACTGAGCTAATCCGGCGCGGAAAAAAGTGGCGGCATTCTACATCAGGCTTTGCGATTCCCCAACCATGAAACAGCATAAAGATCGCGGCGACGATCCTCCCCGTTGCGCACCGAGCCAGCGCGGCGCAGCGGCTTGAGTTTATGCAGATCGAGATCTGCCACGAGCGTGGTCTCGACGTTGGTGGTTGCCTCCATCACGACGGCATCGTGCGGGAAACCGTAGTCTGAGGGCGTGAAGATCGCGCTCTGCGCATATTGCACGTCGAGACTCTCCACCTCCGGCAGGACGCCCGTGCTACCGGCGAGCACCACATAGCATTCGTTCTCGATGGCACGCGCCTGCGCGCAGAAGCGCACGCGTTGATAGCCGTACTTGCTGTCGGTCCAGAAGGGGACGAAGAGGATGTCCATGCCCTGTTCCATCTGCAGGCGTGGCAGCTCGGGAAACTCGACGTCGTAGCAGATCAGGATGCCGATGCGACCGAAGTCGGTGTCGAACACGCTCAGACGATCGCCGCCCTGCATGTTCCAGTCGGCACGTTCACCGGGCGTGGGATGAATCTTGTACTGCGAGTCGCGCGTGCCATCGCGGCGACAGAGCCAGGCCACGTTGTAGAGCAATTCACCGTCGAGTTGCGGCATCGAGCCCGCGATGATGTTGATGTGGTGCTTCTGCGCCATGGCGGAGAAGGCATCGACCAAATGCGGCGTGTGGGTGGCCAACGTACGCATCTGCTGCAACGTCGGCAGCCCAGGCGTTAGACCCATCAGCGGCGCGGTGAAGAATTCCGGGAAGAGCGCCACGTCGCAGCGATAGGAAGCGAGCGAGGCCACGATGGTCTCGGCCTGCTTCAGGAAATCGTCGATCGAAGTGAAGAGACGCATCCGCCACTGGACACAGCCAATGCGGGCGGTGCGGGTGCTGAGCGTTGCCATGGGCTCTCCTGCAAAACGAGGGGCGCATTCTACGGGAAAATCCGAGGAACGTCAGACCTCTTGACGCAATGTGTAGAGCACGCGGAAGGACTGTGCCCCATACTTGGCCCCTCTCCCGAACGGCACTTTTCGCCTCGAAACCGCCCCTGCGCTGGCAACGAAGGCGCGTGCCGTGTTTAATTGGGAGCCATTTTCATTTGGGTATAAGTCTCACCTATGCAGTCCACCGAGTTGCCAGCCACTTCCACTCCCGAGTGGCATCGTGATCGTCCCTACCCTGCCCGCCTCGCCGCCCTCATCCGCCTGACTGCCTCCGATTCGGCCAAGGATGTGCGCCACGTGGAGATAGACCTGGGGAATTCCGGGCTCGTCTATGAGCCGGGTGATACCTTGGGTCTGTGGATCCGTAACGATCCCACACTGATCGAGGAAATCCTGAGCGCCACGGGCCTCAGCGGCGACGAACAGGTCACACTGGACGAACGCGCCTTCACCCTGCGCGAGGCAATGGCGCATCGGCTGGAACTGACTCAGGCCCATCCGGGCTTTCTGAAGCACTATGCAGGGCTGAATCCCTCACCCGAACTGCAGGCCATCGCCGGCAACCCGCAGGAGCTGCGGCGTTATCTCGACCACCGCCAGATCATCGAAATCCTGCTGGAATTCCCCACGCGCCCCAGTGCTCAGGATCTCGTCGCCTGTCTGCGTCATCTGACGCCGCGCCAATATTCGATCGCTTCCTCACCGCTGATCGATCCGCGCCGCGTCGATCTCACGGTGAACATCGTGCGCTATCAGGGTCAGCACGGCCTACGTCGTGGTGCCGGCTCGAGCTTTCTGGGAGAACGCAGCGCGGTCGGTGACGAGTTGCCCGTCTTCGTCGTGCCCAACCCGAATTTCCGTCTGCCCACCGATTCCGATGCCACTGTGCTCATGATCGGGCCGGGCACCGGCATCGCACCGTTCCGCGCCTTCCTGCAGCATCGTCAGCTCAGCGGTGCTCGCGGTGCCAACTGGCTCTTCACCGGCAACCCGCATCGCCGCAGCGACTTCCTCTATCAGGACGAATTGCTGGCCTGGCAAAAGAGTGGCCATCTGCAGCGTCTGGAGCTGGCCTTCTCGCGCGACCAGGCCGAAAAGCTCTACGTGCAGCACCTCTTGCTGGCAAATGGCCAGCAGGTTTTCGCGGCGTTGGAAGAAGGTGCCTACGTCTATGTGTGTGGCGATGCGCGCCGCATGGCGGAGGACGTGCAGAAGACGCTGTTGCAGATCATCGAGAAGGAAGGGGGGCTCGCCCCTCCCGAGGCACGCCAGTACCTGGTGGCGATGCGTCAGAACCATCGCTATCAACGCGACGTCTACTGAAAACATCAGCGTGCGGTGCCGACTGCGCGCTGAGTCATCGCCGTTGCGTGGCTATTTACCCGGCGGGCGCCTGTGCCGGCGATCGGTGATGTTGTAGCGACCGAAGCGGAAGGCCTTGGTGCCCACCTCGATCTCGCGCAGGAAAGTGATCAGTGCCGTGATCAGACACACGAGCGCGACACCGAAGAGCAAGGCAACGAAGACATCGATCGGCAGCTGCAGCAACACGTCGACGAACAAGCCCACGATCACGATCGTCACGAACAGCGCGCTCATGGTGCAGAACTTGATGGCACGGTTGATCAAGCGCGCGCGCCGCGCCAACAGATACTGCTCTTCGTCGATGTCTTCGCCCGAATCCACGGTGGTGTGCACCGTATGGGATGCCGCATCCTGCAGCTCGTTCAAACGCCGGCCGCGATCGATGATGCGCCCCAGTCGGGTCGACAGCACGTTCAAGGTCTGGCCGATGGCGGCCAGTAGAAATACCGGCGCCACCGCCAATTCGATGACGTGGGAAATGTCCTCGGCGAGAAAAGCCATCGTGCCGCCGGAACTTAGTGGTGATGACCGCCCGGGCCGTGAGCGTGGCCGTGCGCCAGTTCTTCCGGCGTGGCTTCACGTACGTCGACCACCGTGAGGTCGAACTGCAGCGTCTTGCCCGCCATCGGATGGTTCACGTCTACGGTTGCCATGGTGTGGCCCACCTTCAACACCGTGACCTGCTGGTGGCCGTGCTGGGTGTGGATGATGGCCATCATGCCCGGTGCCCACTTCTTGGCGCCTTGCAGGTGGCTCAGCGGTACGCGCATCTCGGCATCTTCGCGCCGCTCGCCGAAGGCTTCTTCGGGCGGCAGGGTCACGGCGAAGCTGTCGCCCGCAGCCTTGCCTTCCAGAGCCTTTTCCAGGCCCGGCAGCAGACCGCCATGGCCGTGCAGATAGGTCATCGGTTCGCCGCCTTCGGAGCTCTCCAGTACGCTGCCATCGGCGTCTTTGAGCACGTAGTGAAACTGAGCGACGCTGTTGAGGGTGATTTGCATGGTGGAATTCCCTGAGTTTTAGGCCGCGGAATTCTCCCAGGAAACGTGCAGGCAGGCCACGGTTTTCTTACGCTGCCTGTCGCAACATCCCAAGCCACGTTCGCCGTGGACCGGATGCAGTGCACCATGGTGTGACATGCCAAATGGCAGAGCCAAAAGTACGGTCAATTGACGCCACTTTCCGTGCCGATTTCCGGGCAAATACGGCGGAGCCTCAGTAAAATGCGCCGCTTCCAGGGAATGACATGAATCTATTTACCCCCGCACTGAGAATCGGCGCCTTCGTCATGTTGCTATGGGGCAGCGCCATGTTGCTGCCCGTGCTGGTGAGTGTGCCACGCTGGAGCGAATACGATGATTTCGTCTTCAGCGCTCTGTGCTGCTACGTGCTGGCGGGCCTGCTGTTCTATTGGGGACGTGCGCCGATCTCGCATCTGCCGCCCCGCTCGCTGTTCATGATCACGTCGTTCAACTGGTTGCTGCTCTGTCTCACCGGCACCTTGCCCTTCTATTTCTCACAGGACGACATCAGCTTCGTGGACAGCCTCTATGAAAGTGTCGCGGGCGTCACCACAACCGGCAGTTCCATATTCAGCGACGTCGAGTCGCTGCCGCGTGGCCTGCTGCTGTGGCGTTCACTCAGCCAATGGGTCGGCGGTATCGGGATCATCTTGATGGCAGTGGCGGTCCTCCCTTCTCTGAAAGTCGGTGGCATGCGCCTTTTCCGCAGCGAATTCTCGGAATGGGCCCAGCTCGATGGCGCCAGCATCCGCAAGATCTCCAGCCACATCATCTTGGTCTACATCCTCATCAGCATCGCCTGCCTCGGCGCCTATCGTTATTTCGGCATGGACTGGTTCGATGCCGTCAATCACACGATGTCCACCGTCTCCACCGGCGGTTTCTCCACCTACAACGACTCCTTCGGCCATTTCGACAACAGCCATCTGATGGCCGTCGCCAGCCTCTTCATGTTCCTCGGTGCCTGTCCCTTCATTCTGGTGGTACTGAGTGTCGACAACCGCAGCTTTCTGCTCTGGCGTGACAGTCAGGTGCAGCTGATGTTCAAGATCGTGGTAATTTCCACCCTGCTGCTGACGTCGTGGCGTTATCTGCAGGATGAGCAGCGCCCCTTGCTCGACCTGCTCGAAAGCAGTGCCTTCAACCTCATCTCGATCATGACCACGACGGGCTTCGCCAGCGAGGACTACGGCCAGTGGGGCAGCTTCGCGGTGATCCTCATCGGCTTTCTGATGTTCAGCGGCGGTTGTTCGGGCTCGACCTCGGGCGGAGTGAAACTGTTTCGGTACCAATTGCTGGCCATCTTCATGCGCGAACATTTGCAAAAAGCGCTGCATCCGGGTCTGACCTGGTCGCGTACCTACAACGGTCGTCCGATCCAGGAAGACGTGCTGGTGTCCGCGCTCGCCTACCTGTTCTTGGTAATGATGAGCTGGTTCGTGAGCAGCTGCGCCCTGGCCGCGGTCGGACTCGATCCCGTCACTGCCATCACCGGAGCACTGGGGGCACTGATGAACGTGGGACCGGGTCTCGGCGAGGTCATCGGCCCGGTCGGCAACTTCAGCACTCTGCCGGATCTGGCGAAACTGATACTGTCGTTCGACATGCTGTTGGGCCGACTCGAGTTCCTGGCGCTGATCATTCTCTTCACACGGGCGTATTGGAAATGGTGACGAATTCGCAGGCACCGCGCTGGCAACACTGGTGGCTGGGCATCGGCCTGCCGGTCATCGTCACCGGTTTCGGTGCCCTGCCCCTGCCCTTCGTCACCACGGCGACGCTGCTGTTGGTCTATCTATGCGTGGTGCTCTACGTGGCGCTGCGCGCCGAACAGCGCACGGTGCTGCTCTGCACGCTGTGCTGCTTCTTCGGCTTCGCGCTGTTCCAGACCATGCCGTTCATGAACTCGAACCTCGGCATCTCGCTGCCGGAAGAAGCGCTCACCGCGGTGCTGTTCGTGGTGATCGGTCTGTTGGCCGGCACCATCGCCACGCAATTGCGCTCGCAGTTCACCAGTCTGCAGGAGCAAAAGGAATTCGTGCATCAGCAATTGGCGCTGAGCCAGGACCTGCATCAACTCGACAACGCCGTCGCCATCCCTGCCCTCGTCACCCGCTACTTCGGTCCGCTCTTCAACCATTCGATCACCTTCCGCCTGTCGAACGTCGAACAGGACGGCGCCAAGATCCGTCAGCAATTGAGTTGGGAGTTCACGCCCGGCACCGTGATCCGTCCCACCTGGGCGCCGATGCTGCTCAACCTGCGTGAGCAGGTGCAGGGAGCGCTGATCCAGCAGGCTGCAGAACACGCGCGCAAGGAAGCCGAGCGCCGCAGCGACGAAGACAAGCTGCGCACGTCGCTGCTGTCATCGGTGTCGCACGATCTCAAGACGCCGCTCGTCACCATGTTGGGTGCTGCCACGACCCTGCGCGATCTGCGCGCCGACCTGCGCGGCGAAGACGCCGACGAACTGCTGTCCTCGATCATCGCCGAGTGCGAACGTCTCGAGGCCTACATTCAGAACCTCTTGGAAATGACCCGCCTCGGCCACGGCAAACTGCCCCTGGTGCTCGACTGGGTGTCATTGGAAGAGATCTATCACATCGTCGAAAAACGTCTGTCGCGTCAATACGCGACCGAACGTCTGCAGTTGGACCTCACCAGCGAACTGCCCGTCCTGCACGTGCACGCAGCGCTGGTGGAACAGGGACTCTTCAACGCGCTCGACAACGCCCTGAAGGCCAGCCGCCCCGATGGGCGCGTGCTGCTGCAGGTCCAACGCGATGACAAGGAGATGCGCATGCTGGTGTGCGACGAGGGGCCGGGCCTGCCCGCCTCGGAGTGGGAGCGTGTCTTCAATCCTTTTTATACTTTCAGCCTCGGCGACTGCTACGACAAGGGTACGGGGCTTGGCTTGAGTATCTGCCGCAGCATCTTTCGCGTGCACGGCGGCGATGCTCGCATCATCGAAGCTCCGGCACCTTATCGGCACTGTCTGTGCCTGAGCCTGCCGTTGCTGGACAGTTCACCTCAGACCACGGACCACGACGATGACGACGACGATCCTAGTCATAGATGACGAACCGCAAATTCAAAAATTCCTGCGTATCAGCCTGAGCTCGCAGCACATGGACGTGATCACGGCCGACAACGGCCATCAGGGGCTGAGCCTGGCATCCGAATGTGCGCCAGACTTGATCATTCTCGATCTCGGCCTGCCCGACATGGACGGCAAGTACGTATTGCAGCACCTCGTGGCCGAAACGCGCATTCCCGTGCTCGTGCTATCGGTGCGCGCCAGCGAAGTGGAAAAAGTGGCCTGCCTGGAAATGGGCGCCTACGACTACATCGTCAAACCCTTCAGCGTGAACGAGCTCTTGGCACGCATCAAACGCACGCTGGCCATCATCAAGCCGAAGCAAGGCGATGAGGTCCTCACATTCGACAACGGCCGTCTGGTGGTCGACGTCAGCCGCCACAAGGTGACGCTCGATTCCGAGCCCGTCGTGCTCACGCGCAAGGAGTGGGCAGTGTTCCTGCATCTCGTGCAGTCGGGCGGTGCGCTGGTGTCGCAGAGCATGCTGCTGCAGAAGATCTGGGGCGTGACCCACCTGAACGACACCCACTATCTGCGCAACGTGATCCAGAAGCTGCGGCAGAAACTCAACGACAGCGCGGCACATCCGCGCTACATCGAGACCGAGCCGGGCGTCGGTTACCGCTTCATCCCCGGTAACTGAGCACCTTGCCGGCGGCCGTATGCAGTTCACGCCCATCGCCTACGTCAAAAGTCCCTACAAGCAAAAGTTCGCCATCCCGCGTCAGCCCAACCTGGTAGCGGCCGAGGGCGAACTCGTGTTTGCACCCGACTATGCCGATCCCAACGCCCTGCGGGGCTTGGAGGGTTTTTCGCATCTATGGCTGGTGTTCGTGTTCCATGCCACTGCCGATGAAGGCTGGTCGGCCACAGTGACGCCACCGCGGCTCGGTGGCATGACGCGCGTCGGGGTCTTTGCCACCCGCTCCACCTATCGTCCCAATCCGATCGGATTGTCCGTGGTGGAGTTCGTCGGCATCGAGCAGCGGGGCAAGGATCTGCGACTGAAGGTGCGTGGCCTCGACCTGCTCGACGGCACCCCCATCCTCGACATCAAACCCTACCTGCCTTACGCCGATGCCTTGCCCCAGGCACGTGCCGCCTACGCGGAAACACCGCCCGGCGGGCTCACGGTGGAATTCACACCCGCAGCCTGGCAGGAGCTCGAGGCACTACGTGCTGCCACGCCGCAGTTTGAAGCGTTGATCCGCGGTGTGCTGAGCCAGGACCCGCGCCCACCGCAACACGCGCGCCGTGGTGCCGAGCGCGACTACGGCATGTATCTCGACCGCTACAACATCCGCTGGCGCATGCAGGACGGTGCGGCGCTCGTTTTGCGTATCGAAACCCGCACCGACCTCGCCCCGGATTCCCCCGATGCCTGAAATCGATCTGTTCCTGTTGGCGATGCTGTTTGGCGTCGCCCTCTTTGCTGGTTGCCTCGACACCCTCGCGGGCGGCGGCGGCCTGATCGTACTGCCGGCTTTGATTCTGACCGGTCTGCCGCCGCTCGAAGCGCTGGGTACCAACAAGATGCAAGGCACCATGGGGACAGCCACCGCCACCTGGATGATGCTCAAGCATCGACGGGTACGGTGGGCGACGATGAAGCCGCTGATGCTGTGGGCCTTCGTCGGTTCCGGACTCGGTTCGATCGCGGTGCAATTCATCGACGCCAGCCTGCTGCGCTATCTGATTCCCGTGGTGCTGGTGGGAATCGCCGGTTACTTCCTGTTCTCCGGCAAGGTGTTGGACGTGCTGCATCCGGTACGCGTGTCGCTCGAACGTTTCCGCCGCTTCATCATTCCCGGCATCGGCGCCTACGACGGCATGGTCGGCCCGGGCACGGGTTCCTTCTTCTCGGTGGCACTGGTGGCCTGGCAAGGGAAACCGCTGCTCGAGGCGACGGCGATGGCCAAGTGTCTGAACTTCGCCACCAACTTCGCCTCGCTGCTCGTGTTCCTCACTGCCGGCAAACTGATCTGGCAGATTGGACTGGTGATGATGGCGGGTCAGGCCATGGGGGCCTGGCTGGGTTCACACCTTCTCTTCCGCATCGATCCCCAGGTGCTGCGCGTGCTGATCGTGATCGCCTGCCTGGCCATGCTGGTGCGGTATTTCGTTACCGGTTGATCCCTTTTCCGTCGTTCGCGCGAAAGCATCCGGACCGAGAGCGGTCAGCTCAGGCGCTCGTGTTGTTTATTCAACAGTTGTGGTACAAAGCGCCGCGCTCGGGCGTCGGCGTTCAAGAAGCAGTCGTTGGGTCATACGCACGCTCAACCTTCATGGAATTCGTTGCTTGATCACCACTACCAGGTCCGCCAAGCCGGACCTACTCCACGATCCCGTTGGTCAGACCCTGTTCCGCACTGCCGTGCCCACCACCGTCGGCACGGTGGCGATCATTCTGTACCACCTCATCAACACCTACTTCGTCAGCCTGCTCGGTACCGACGAACTCGCAGCGCTCAGCTTCACCTTCCCAGCCACCATCCTGATCACCTATTTCGGTGTGGGGCTCGGTATCGGTACTTCCGCTCTGGTGGCGCGTGCGATCGGCAGCAAGGATCCCGAACAGGCACAGCGCATGACCTTTGCCAGTATGAGCCTCGGGCTCGTGATCGGCGTGCTGTTGATTCCTCTGGCCTTGTCGAGCATCGACACCCTGTTCCCACTGCTCGGTGCAGGTCCCGAGCGCCTGGCTCTGATCAAGGACTTCATGCACATCTGGTATCTGGGCATGCCCCTGGTCCTGATGCAGTTCGCCGGTACCGCCGTGGTCCGCGCCAGTGGCAATGCCAAATTGCACGGCAAGCTGATGATGATCAGCGCCGCCATCAACGCCATCCTCGATCCACTCCTCATCTTCGGCCTTGGGCCCTTCCCCGCGATGGGCATCGGTGGGGCCGCGCTGGCGACGCTGTTGGCCTATCTCTACACCGTGGCAGTGATCTGCTACACGCTGCGCGCCAAGGAAGATTTGCTGAAGCTCACGCCGCCGCCATTGCAGGAACTCCTGGCCAGCTGGCAGCAGTTGTTGCGGCTGTCCCTGCCTGCTTCCCTCGCCAACATGATCACGCCGGTATCGACGGGTGTGCTGACTGCGACGCTCGCCGTCTATGGCCCGGAAGCAGTGGCGGCCTACGGCGTGGCGAGCCGCGTCGAAGCCTTCATCATGATCGTGGTGTTGGGAATGTCGATGAGCGTGCCGCCCTTCATCAGCCAGAACTACGGTGCCGGTCGGCACGATCGTGTGTGTGAGGGGCTGCGTCTGGCGCTGCGCTTCGTGTTGGTGTGGCAGTTCGCGCTCTACGTGATCGTGGCGCTCACGGCTCCTTGGATAGCGGCGATCTTCGCCAGCGATGAGAAGGTGCAGGAGATCATCGTGGTGATTCTGCGCATCCTGCCTGCGTCCTATTCCTTCCAGGGCATGGTGGTATTGAGCGCGTCCTCGTTCAACGCACTGCACGCACCGCGCAATGGTTTGCTCGTGAGTCTGTTGCGCTTCTTCGTCTTCTACGTACCGCTGGCGCTCTTGGGCAATTGGTTCTATGGCCTCACCGGTCTCTTCTTCGGCGCAGCGCTGGGCAATCTCCTGGCCGGCGTGATCATCAGCCGCTGGATCCACCGCTACGCAAACGGCCTCGCGCGCACGGCCTACACCTGAGGCAATACCCGTCCCGGATTGAGGATGCCGCGCGGATCGAGTGCGGCCTTGAGCGTGCGCATCAGTGCAACTTCCTCCGGCGAGCGTGAGTGATGCAGGTAGTCGATCTTCTGTACACCGATGCCATGCTCCGCCGACACCGAACCCGAGAAACGCCCCACCGCCGCATACACGATGCCGTAGATGCGCTTGACGTCATCGCGATTGCCGGTGGAACAGATGAAATGCAGGTTGCTGTCGGCGATGTGACCGAAAGCGAGGAAGGTTGCCTCCGGGAAAGCCGCGTGGATGTCACGTTCCACTTCGCCGAGGAAGGCTTCCATCGATGAAATCGGCACGCTCACGTCGAAATTCGCCGCGCCCTTGAGGTAGTTGCTCAGCTCCGACACTCCATCACGAATCTGCCAGAACTGTTCGCGTTCACGCTCCGAGGAAGCGAGCACCGCATCGAGGATCAGGTTCTCTTCCAGGATTTCTTCCAACACGGATTCATAGAGCGCTCGATCACGCGTCGTATCCGAGCCTTCCAGTTCGGCAAGCAGGTACAGCGGATGCTTTTCTTCGAACGGTGAACGCACCTTGCCCACTTCTTCGGTGATGTAGCGATAGTAGCTGGACCACATCACTTCGAAGGCACTGAGGCCGCCACCGAAGGCGCGGGTAAGGCGCTGCAATACGGCGATCACGGAGGAGAAATCCGGCAGTGCGATCAGCGCACTCACACGGCTCGACGCGCGCGGATAGAGACGCAGTACGGCACGTGTGACGACGCCCAGCGTGCCTTCGGTGCCGATGAAGAGATGCTTGAGATCATAGGCGGCGTTGTTCTTCAGCATCTTGTTCATCGCGCTGATGATGGTGCCGTCGGGCAGGACCACCTCGAGACCGAGCACGAGATTGCGCATCATACCGAAGCGCAGCACCTGGTTGCCGCCGGCATTGGTGCTGATGTTGCCTCCGATGCTGCAGGTGCCACGCGCGCCGAGATCGAGCGGAAAGGTAAAACCAGCCTGCGCCGCGGCTTCCTGTACCAGCTGCAGCGGCGTGCCCGCCTTGACCGTCATCGTCATCGAGGCCACATCGATTTCCTCGATGCCGCTCAAACGTTCCAGCGACAGGGCCAGCTCGCCTTCACGCGGGGTGGCACCGCCACACAAACCACTCAAGCCTCCCTGTACCACGATCGGCTGACCCGCTTCATTGCAGAGCCGCAACACCGCCGCCACTTCTTCCGTATTCGCCGGACGCAACAAGGCCTGCGGCGCACAAGGTGTTTCCACCGACCAGTCATGATGATGACGCTCGCCGATGTCGTTGCCGGTCAGGATGGGACTCGAGAGCTGTGCTTGCAGTCGTGTGAGCAGATCGGGCAGTGCCTGGTTCATGCGTACTCCGAAGTTCTAGCGCTTGCTGCAGGTGGCGATGGTCTGTTGGTCGGTGAGGTCGAACACGACGTCGGCGCGCTCGGGCAACGTATTCAAGCCGTGACGCGTCAGACGTTCATAGTGCTGGATGAAGCGTTTCAGCTGTGCGGGATTCATCACGCGCTTGGCATCTTCACCTCTGACGCGCGCAGCGAGTTTGTCTTCCTGCCGCTGCCGCCATTCATAGACCTTGGCGAAGTCCGGCGCCTTGAGGAACACCAGGAAATCCACCATGTCGTAGAACTCCTTGTAGGGACCCAGGAGCTGCGTGTTGACATAGCGACGCCAACGCCCTTCCGCATCTTCGTTGGCCTCGAGTTCGTTGATCGGTGCCACGAGTTCCTCTTCGCTCTGTGGTCCCACGGACAGACACCAGCCTTCCAACACGACCACATCGACCGGTGCCAAGAGATGCGGCCAGCTTTCCTGCGGCGCTCTATCGTCGATGCCTTTGTTGAAACGGGGAATGGCCACCTCGCCTTCACTGCTCAGCGCCTTCAAGGTGGCAATGGCAAGCGCGACGTCGTGCGTGCCTGGCACACCACGCGTGGCGAGGAGCGGATGCACGGTGCGTGCGAGCTCCTGACGATGCGCATGTGTGTGGTAGAAGTCGTCGATGGAAAGATTGATGCAACGCAGTCCCATCATCTGTTTGAGCAAGAGCACCAACAGCTCCGCCAGCGTGGACTTGCCACTGCCCTGACAGCCCGAGATGCCCACGATCAGAGTGCGGCGGCTCTGCGCCACCTTGCCGAGCACGGTTTCGGCGAGTGGCAGGAACCACTGCTCCACGGTGTCGCGATAGGAAGGCGGCAAGGCTTCGCGATCGATGAAGTCCTGAAGAGCGGGATCGAGGAAGGTACTGCTTACCATGGCAAAGTCTCGGCATCGGGCAAGGCGTCCATTGCGGCCTGCCAGCCGTGGACGCTGTGAAGATAATCGACGATCAGTGGCAAGGGTCGCGGCAGGATCGCACTGAACGACATCTCGCCCGGCGCGTGTGCCGGCCAGGCCAAATGTTCATGGGGAGGAGCGAAGGCGGTGCTGATGCCCGGCTTGTCGCCACGCGCGTCGCAGCGATACCAACCGTGGTCATCGAGCCAGAGGGCATTGAGTCCATGCAGCGTGAACTCACTACCCTCGTCGTACTTGCGCAGACGTTGATAGCAGAGTCCGGCGGGAATGCCGTTGGCACGTAGCAGCGCTGCCAGGAGATGGCTCTTCGCGAAGCACCAGCCCGTGCCATGCTGCAATACCTCGGAGGCGCGACAGGTGAGGATGTCGGCGCGCGCGTCACCGCTGTGTGAAATTTGATCGCGCACGAATTCGAAACAGGCACGCGCGATGCTGACTCGATCGTCGTGAGCCGCCGCCAATTCCCGTGCGCACGCCACCACCGCTGGGTGCGTGCAATCGATGGTCTCGCAGGGAGCCAGGAAGTCGGCGGGGTTTGGATCGGGCGCAGTCACAATGCGTAAGTCGCGACGAGTAATGAGGGGTGATTCTAGGGGCAAGCTCGGCTTCTTCCAAAACTGTTGTTGAACATCATGGTCGTGCCAAGCGAAGCCCAGCAATTGCGCGCACTGCGAGTGTCGATGCCGCACTCCATACATTCGTTCAAATGCTGGCAATGACATCGAACCCGCGCGGTTGCGCCCCGCACCCCGCTTCACTATGCTCCCACGGCCTACGACTCCAACGCGAAGACCAAGGCCATGATCCGTCCTCTCTCCCGCTCTGCCCTCGCCCTGGTGGCCACGCTCGTGTTTGGGCCACTGGCACAGGCCGATACTCAGGTGATCATGCTCGGCACCGGCACGCCGGTACCGGATCCCGAGCGCGCCGGTGCCGGGGTCGCCGTCGTGGTCGATGGCACCCCCTATCTCTTCGATGCCGGCAGCGGCGTGCATCATCGCGCCATCCAGGCCATGCAGCGCTATCAACTTCCGGCCCTCAATCCGCAGGAACTGCGCTACGTCTTCCTCACCCACCTGCACAGCGACCACATCCACGATCTCGACAACTTCGCCATGTCACGCTGGTGGAGCCGCAACGAGCGGCTCGAGGTCTATGGTCCCGTCGGTCTGGCCGCTTACGTCGAGCACATGAATGCGATGGCCGGTGTCGAAGCGACACTGCGCAGCGCGGGCACTCCGCCGGAAATCATCGTCGATCGCGCAGGCTACATCGCCAACGCACATGAAGTCGTGCCCGGTCTCGTATTCGAGAACGAACAAATCAAAATCGAAGCCTTCTACGTGCCACACGGCGACATCGAACCGGCGCTCGGCTACAAGATCACCACTGCCGACAAGACGATCGTCATTTCCGGCGACACCACCACCAGTGAAGAAATCGCGCGACAGGCACAGGGTGTCGATCTCTTGATCCACGAAGTGATGAGCGGTGACCTGCTCGATACGCAAAGCGAGTTCTGGCAGCTCTATCACGGCCAATCGCATACGCGTGCCGCCGATCTCGGACGCCTTGCACAAGAGGTAGGTCCCAAGACCCTGGTGCTCTATCACGTACTGTTTTTCACGGCCACGCCCGATGACATCGTCAATGAGGTGAAACGTCACTTCGATGGCAATGTGGTGCTGGCCAACGATCTCGACGCTTTCTGAATCGTCACCGGCCACCGGAAGCCGGATTTGAGGGGACTCACATGAACGCTCGCAACCGCTCGCGTGTGCAGCCGCTGCTGCTTGCCTTGCTCTTCGCTTCCGCTGGTGCCGCCGCACAACAGAACGTCACCTTTCAGGGCAGCATTCCAGTGGCGCCTACGGGCCTGGCCAATCAGCCACTCGGTGCAGGTCCTTTCGACTACCCCACCGCAGAGCAACACAACATTCGTGTCGAAGTGTTGGCACGCGACATCGAATATCCGATGGCCTCCACCTTCCTCGATGCCGACACGCTGCTCATCGTGACGCGCCCCGGCAAGATCTTCCGCATCGCCGACGGCAAGGCCATCGAAGTGCCCGGTGGTCCGCCTTCGGTATTCTTCGGTGAAAGCGGAGAGCCTGCGGTAGCGCATGGCTACATCGACATCCTTCCCCATCCCGATTTCGCCAACAACAAACTGGTCTATCTCAGCTACACCAAGCCGCTCGGGCCCGATAACGCGCGCGGTCTCACACTGGGCCGCGGGCGCTGGAACGGTTCTGCCTTGGAAGACTTCGAGGACATCTGGGGCGGCGATCCGCGCATCAACAGCAGCGGTCGTATTACTTTCGGGCTCGATGGCACCTTGTACATGACGGTGAGTGGGCAGGATCCGCAGGACCCGAGCACCGTGGGAGGCAAGGTCATTCGCATCAACGATGATGGTTCGATTCCCGCCGACAATCCCTTCGTCGACACGCCCAATGCGCGCGGCGAGGTCTATACGCTCGGACATCGCAATGGACTGGGTCTGACCACGCATCCCGTAACCGGCGTGATCTGGCAGAACGAAAATGGCCCCAACGGCGGTGACGAGATCAACATCCTGCAACCCGGCCGCAACTATGGTTGGCCGATCGTGAGTCTCGGTCGTGCTTACGATGGTCCGTGGCAAGGCGACAACGGTCCCACCCACACTGGCTTCGAAGCGCCGGTCGTGTATTGGATGCCGGCGATCGCAGTCTCCGGCATGACCTTCTACACCGGCGATGCCTTCCCACGCTGGAAAGGCAACATCTTCGTCGGCGCCCTGCGCGAAGGCGAAGTGCCCGGCACCGGCCATCTCGAACGCATCCTGCTCAACGAAAACTACGAAGAATTACGGCGCGAAAAGCTGCTCACCGATCTGCGCCAACGCATTCGCGACGTGCGTCAGGGGCCGGATGGTTATCTCTACCTCGTCACGGAAGAAAAGGCGGGAGCGGTGATGAGGATCGTGCCGAGGGATTGAGTTTTCTTGTAGCTGTTCTGTGCGAGTGGAAGAGCCGCTGCAGAGGCTTTGCCGAAGACTCGAAACAAACCGCAATTTCAGCCTACGCGACCACCAAACACCGCATGTCCATGCTGCCGCTCATGATGCCTTCGTTGACCCAACGCAATTCGTCGGCATCGGTGACGAGACCAAGCACGTTCAACAGCGGAATGAAGTGATCCCAGGTGGGATGCGCCAGATCGGCGAGTTCACCGAGACTGCGATAGTGCTGCACCTTCTCGAAGTCACGCTCGCTTACCCATCCGCTCACGATCTCGCTGAACTCCACCGCCCACGGATAGGGTTCGACCTTTTCCGTGCGACTGCCCATCAAGCGCAGGTTGTGTACGAACTGACCACTGCCCACGATCATCACACCGCGTTCGCGCAGGAAGCGTAGCTGACGTCCCAACTCGAACTGCTGCTGCGGGCTTGCCACGTAGTCGAGACTCATCTGGATCAGCGGAATGTCGGCATCGGGGAAGAGATATTTCATCACCACCCAGGTGCCGTGGTCGTAGCCCCATTCGCCGTTGAGAGCCGCGGGATAGGCCAAGGCACCAGCGATCTCCTTGGCGAGTTCGGGATTGCCCGGCGAGGGATACTGCACCTGATACAAGGCCGGCGGAAAACCGAGCGCGTCGTAGACCATGGGAGGCTTGTCCTGCGCGGTGAGATAGACACCACCACGGGTGAGCCAATGCGCAGAGAGAGACAGGATGGCCTTCGGGCGCGGCAAGGCGTTGCCGAGCGCGCGCCAGCCCTGGGCGTATTCGTTTTCTTCCCAGATGGCGAGCAGCGGCGTGCCGTGGCTCATGAACAGCGCCGGCGTGCGGGCGCTTTCTTCGGCACGCGCCAAGATCGGCTCGAGGGCGCTCAACACCGCACCAATTCCGCCAGCCTGGATCACGTTACGCCGATTCATGTTCCCCTCCTTCATCGATGAAGGCGCGAGTATACGTCATCCTGCCGGAGGTGCGGCGGGCCTCTGGATTGGCCTCGACGGCCCTTGCCGCTAAACTCGACGCCATGTCCATGCCCCGCCCCCACCAATTCTTCGCCTTCGTACTGTGGCTGATGTGCGGCCTCAGCTCTCCGGCGTGGGCGCAGGTGCCCGACATCACCGGTGCCTGGGTCATCAACGACAAACTCAGCGATGACACCGACAAACGTGTGGAAGCGGCCTTGCGTGCCTCTGGTGCCAAGATTTCGCGCAGCTGGTTCTCACGCGACAAGGAGCGTTACCGCGGCGGTCCGGAGGACCAGGAGCTTTACGACCGCATGTCCTACGACAAGGTGCTCGACATCCAGCTCGACACCGACTCCTATGTCTTCACCTACGCCGATGGTTTCAGCCGTCCGGTCTACACCGATGGCCGCAGCCGTTCGGTGAGCCTCACTGGCCTCGACAGCGTCGAGGATTTCTCGTTGGGTCACTGGGAGCGGGAAGTATTCCTGGTCGAAGCCCATCCCCGCGATGGCGGCTATGCCGAGGAAAGCTATCGCCTCATCAACGGTGGCACGCAGATGCAGGTGGATCTCTTCATCCGTCCCAAGAACTTCCGCGAACCGATCACGATCAAGCGCGTTTACGATCGCGCGAAGTGAATCTCCTTTCCTCTCTGCTTCGTGGGTGGCGCGCGTAGGGTGGCCGAGGCGCAACCTAGGCCCACCAAGCTATCTTTCCCTGTGACTGATTCTGCCTGCGTACGGGCAAAGCTCGGCGTCATTGCAGGCATCCCGTGTTGGGCTGCGCATTGCGCGCCCAACCTACACCGTGATTAGGCAAACCACCCAAGCGGCGTTTTTCTGACGGCCACACCGACTATGTAGGCGAAGGTGAGAATGGCGAGGAAGAACGAGGCGATGCGCACCTTCTTGGTCTTGCCGCGATTGAGCGCGATACCGACGAAGAGGAGGTACAACATCAACAGCGTCACCTTGGTGGTGAGCCAGAACTGGCTGAAGAAGCCGAAGTTCACCATGAAGGCCATGGTGGCGCCGCTGGCGAGGAAGAAACCATCGATCACGTGCGGCGTGATCAACACCGCCTTGTGATTCAACCAACGCGATTCGATCACCATCAGATAGGCGCGGAACAGGAAGCCTGTGAAGCTGATCAGCGCACAGGTCATGTGGATGGTCTTGATGGTCAGATACATGGCACTACCGAGCTCGGGTGGCGCAAAAAGTCGCAAGCCTACTGGATTTGATGGGGATAGCCCAGGGCCATCTGCAGGTCGCCTGCTACCGCCATGAAGCGCTCGTGCTCCTCGGGTGGCAGACGTGCCGGCGGCGCCGACGCCGGACGGCTGAAGGCCGTACTGCCGTAGCGGGCGGTGAAGTTGGCCACGATCGCTTCGCCACGTGGTTCCACCCCGAGGAAGGCGAAGACCTTGTCGAGCGTCGCTACCGGCGCGCTCACCAGTTCCTCGTAGCGCAGCTCGAGATAGCAGTCCTCATGCCCCGCCATCGCTGCACGCGTACGCTCGAACAGGCCCTTCCAGTTGTAGGCGAGACCCGCGGTATCACCCCAGCCCAGATGCGAGGCGGAGGCCACCACTTCGAAACCGTTGCGCACCATGTAGAGCACGCGACAAGGTCCGAGCAAAGTGCGCAGTTCGCTCGCGAATCGACTGATTTCCGGGGTTTTATTCACCCAGTACGAAGAATGCGCTGCCACACAATGCGCCTTGCCCAAGGCAGTGATCAATTCGGCGCTGGCCGTATGCAGGTCGTTCAATGAACCAGCAGCCTTACAGCGCTCATACCACGCGGCGAGCAGTGCTTCGCCGTCGGCAAGTGAGTAACGCACGTAATCGTTACCAAGGGGGTAGCGTTCGTGCTTGGCCTTGCCACTCTGCCGCGCCCCACTCTGCCGTGCCTCGGTGTCACGCATCTGCACCAACATGCGTTCGTACACGGCGTCGAGCGTGAAACCGGCCGGCTCCGGCGGCACGCAGTAGTTGCGTTCGAAGTCGGCTTCCGCCGGCTGTTCCCGTACCCGCAGCCAGCGCAGGAGCTCGCACAGCTCCTTGGTTTCGAACCAGGCCACGAGCGCGGGATGCAGGCCCAGAAGATTGACGAGCAAGGTCGTCCCGCTACGGAAACCGCCGATGAAGGTGGGAAGTTGCTGCATGAAGAAGACACCACTGAGTGCGCGGCACCAAGGCCTGTTTTCGCCCCTTTGATGCCCGTAAAACAAGCGTCGAAGTATACCCCAGCGCCGGCACAAAATTTGCCTGAGCCGCGCGCCCTTGTGCTAAATTAGCGCCTCCTTTTTGCAACCCTTCCCATCAATCCACGTCACTCAGTACTCAACATGACCAAACCTTGCAATCCGCCCGATCCCAACACCAGAACGCCCAACTTCAAGCTGCCGAAGAACGCCACCGATGCGCACTGCCACATCTTTGGACCGGGCGACAAATACCCCTACGCACCCGACCGCACCTATACCCCACCGGATGCCGGCCTCGATGACTTCAAACGTCTACAGAGCATCCTGGGCCTGACCCGTGCGGTACTGGTGAACGCCAGCTGTCACGGCACCAACAACGATCCGATCATCGACGCCATCGCGCAGAGCGGCGGTGCCTATCGTGGCGTGGCCAACATCGACAAGACCTTCGATGAGAAAGCCATCGAAGATCTGCACAACAAGGGCATCCGCGGCTGCCGTTTCAACTTCGTGAAGCACCTCGGCGGCGTGCCCGACATGGATGAATTCCACCTGATCATCAACCGCATCAAGAACTTCGACTGGCACGTCGTGCTGCACTTCGATGCGATCGATCTCGTGAAATACCAGGACCTGCTCGACAGCCTGCCGGTGCCCTACATCATCGACCACATGGGCCGCGTGCCCACCAAGGATGGTCTGGATCAGGAGCCCTTCAAGATTCTGCTCGAGTTCGCCCGTCGCGATAACTGCTGGATCAAGGTCTGCGGCGCCGAGCGCATTTCCTCCGGCGGCAAACCCTTCCACGACGCGATGCCGTTTGCCAAAGCCATCATCGAAGTGGCGCCCGATCGCGTACTGTGGGGCACCGACTGGCCGCACCCGAACCTCAAGGCCGAGTCCATGCCGAACGACGGCGATCTCGTGGATCTGATCCCGCTGATGGCCGAAACGCCGGAAATGCAGCAGAAGCTGCTGGTGGACAACCCGCACCGTCTGTACGGCTTCACCAACGAGTGATATGCCGAACACGAAAAAGCCGGCTTCCAGCCGGCTTTTTGTATCCGCCCTATTCCTCCTCACTTCTTCAAGCGATAACCCGTCTTGAAGATCCAGTGCAGAATCACGCAACAGATCAAGAGGAACAGGAAGGTCATGCCGAGACTGATGCTGACGTCGACGTCGGCGATCTCGTAGAAACTCCAACGAAAACCGCTGATCAGATACACCACGGGATTGAACAAGGTCAGCGTCTGCCACAGCGGCGGCAACATCGAAATCGAGTAGAAGCTACCGCCCAGGAACGTCAGGGGCGTGATGATCAGAAGCGGAATGATCTGCAGTTTCTCGAAGCTGTCCGCCCAGATGCCGATGATGAAACCGAACATGCTGAACGTGAGCGAGGTCAGCACGAGGAACAGAAGCATCACGAAGGGATGCCTGATCTCCAATGGCACGAACAACGAGGCTGTGAGCAGGATGATCGAGCCGATCATGATCGACTTGCTCGCCGCTGCACCGACATAGCCGACCACGATCTCGAATGGCGACACCGGCGCCGACAACACTTCATAGATCGTCCCGATGAAGCGTGGGAAATAGATCCCGAACGACGCGTTGGAAATGCTCTCGGTCAGGATCGACAGCATGATGAGACCCGGCACGAGGAAGGCGCCGTAGCTCACGCCATCGACGTCCACCATGCGCGAACCGATGGCGCTGCCGAACACCACGAAATACAGCGAGGTCGACAACACCGGCGAAACGATGCTCTGCGCGATGGTGCGAAAGGTACGCGCCATCTCGAACTTGTAGATAGCCTTGATCGCGTAGACGTTCATCGATCGTTCACCAGATTCACGAAGATTTCTTCCAGCGAGTTCTGCCGCGTGTCGAGATCGCGAAAGCGCAGCCCTGCAGCTTCCACCGCATCGAGCAACTGCGTGACATCCGTGCCCTCGCGCTGCTTGTCATAGGTGTAGATCAGCGTCGTGCCTTCGTTCGTGAGCATGAGCTCATAAGGTTCCAAGGCCGTCGGGATCGCCTCAATGGGCGCGGTCAGATGCAGGAACAAGCGTTTTTCACCCAGCTTGCGCATCAGCACGTCCTTGTCTTCCACGAGCATCAGTTCGCCCTTGTTGATGATGCCGATACGATCGGCCATCTCTTCGGCTTCTTCGATGTAATGCGTGGTGAGGATGATGGTGACGCCTTCATCGCGCAGACGACGCACCACCTGCCACATGTCCTTGCGCAGTTCGACGTCGACTCCGGCGGTGGGCTCGTCGAGGAACAGAATGCGCGGCTCGTGCGAGAGCGCCTTGCCGATCATCACGCGGCGTTTCATGCCGCCGGAGAGCTCGATGATCTTGTTGTCCTTCTTGTCCCAGAGCGAGAGATCCTTCAGCACTTTCTCGAGATGCGCCTGGTTGGGCGCCTTGCCGAAGAGACCGCGACTGAGTTCGAGCGTGGCGGTGACGGTTTCGAAGGCATCGGTGGCGAGTTCCTGCGGCACGAGACCGATCAGACTGCGTGCGGCGCGGTAGTCCTTCACGATGTCGTAGCCATCGATGCGCACCGAGCCAGTGCTGGCATTGACGATGCCACAGATGATGCTGATGAGCGTGGTCTTGCCGGCGCCATTCGGCCCAAGCAGCGCGATGATCTCCCCCTCTCTGATCTCGAGGTTGATCGACTTGAGAGCCGTGAATCCGTTGGCGTAGACCTTGGAAAGATTTTCGACTTCGATGATGGGACGCATGAACTTCACTGACTGAAAGGAAACAAAAAGGGCAGCCTATGCTGCCCTTTCCGTATTACTGAAGCATCAAGCCGGCTTCGCGTTGGCGGCTGCGGCTGCAGCGTCCTCCGCGCGACGGCTGGCGACGGTGGACGGCTTGTCCGGACCCATCTTCAGGAAGACGAGTACCACGGCACCGATCAGCGAACCGACGGCCATTGCCATGCCCACGGTCGGCAGCGTGGCACCGCTGTTGAGCAGGTAACCCGCGATGATCGGCGACAGTACGGCACCACCACGACCTACACCGATCACGAAGCCCGTACCGGTTGCACGTACGTGCGTCGGGAATACGTAGGCCACGATGGTATAGAGACCGGAAATACCGGCGTTACCGAAGAAGCCGGCGAAGCAGGCCAGCATGCTCAGCGAGGTGACGTCCGGCGAAGCACGACCGTAGAGAGTCACACCGACGGCGGTCAGCGCCAGAATGGCGATCGACAGCGGTTTCAGTCCGATGCGGGTGGTCAACAGACCAAAGACCGCACCACCGGCGGCGCCACCGACGTTGGCCCAGGTCAGCACGCCGGAAGCGGCGGCGGCTTCGATGCCCATCGTGGTCACGATGGTCGGGGTCCACTTGAGGATGTAGTAGAAGGTGATGATGTGCGTGAAGTAGGCCAGGGTCACCAGGATGGTGGACAGGGCCAGTGCCGGCGAGAAGATGTCGAGCACGGACTTCTTACGCTGTTCTTCGGAGATGGTCGGCAGAGCGTCGACCACACGATGGCCCAGTTTGCGCAGTGCGGCGTTGATGCGCTCGAGCGCATTCGGCGGCTGCTTGCGGGTGAGCCAATGCACGGATTCGGGCATCAGGAAGTAGACGATCGGGATCAGGGCTGCGGACAGTACGGCGCCGATCTCGAACATCACACGCCAGTTGGTGGCGCCGGGAGCCAAGAGGGCCTTGCCCACTTCGCCACAGACCACGCCGCCGAGCGGATAACCGATCACCATCATGGAGATGCACAGACCACGGTGACGGTTGTTGGAGAACTCGGCCACGACTGCGTTGGTGGTGGAGAGCATGCCGCCAATGCCGAGGCCGGTGAATACACGCCACAGCGACAGCGATTCCACACTGTTGGAGGTCGTGGCGAGCCACATACCTGCCGCCATCACGGCGAGACAGCCGAGGGTCATGTTGCGACGACCGATCTTGTCGGCAACCCCGCCAAGCAATACGGAGCCGACCGCCATACCGATCAATTCCATCGACAGCACGAAGCCGAGCTGTGCCTGGTCGATGCCGAACTCACCACGAATACCGGGGCCCGATACGCTGATGGCAAGCACGTCGAACCCGTCCATGGCGTTCAGCAGTACGGTGATGGCGACGATCACGTACTGCAACGTGGTCATGGCCGATTTATCGATTATTTCACGTGGGTCAATCATAGCGGCTCGAATCCCCTGTAATGTGGCTTGTCCGGAAGGTATGGGAAGTGCGGTACTACGCGGCAGTTATGCTTGTTATTGGCTGCTGCAAAAAACCGGCCGGAGCATAGTACACGAGTCGGGTGAAGAACAAGCGGGGTTCGCCCCTAGAGAATCACAAACTGACCATAATTTGTGCATCCTTTTCGCTAACTCTTTGCCCCAACTAGATTCTGGTGCCGAACCACCAAGTTCCCTATATACTCCGGGGACAAGAGAAGGAGCCATCGGCGCGAACAGTATGACTGTTCGCTCCACATCGCAGTAACAACAACCAAACGAACGAGATGATTACACGCAGACTTTTCGTGAAGTGTGCGGCCTCAGCCGCATCACTCAACCTGCTTGGCACAGCGCCACTGCGCGCCCAAGCACCCAATTTGTCGGTGACCGAACTGGCCCCGAATACCGCGCTCATCACTGGCGGCGCTTGCAACGTGATCGTACGCAAGGCGCAGAACGGTGAGCTCCTGGTGGTGGACGGCGGTCTGGAGTCCGGCGCGCGCGAGCTGCGTCGTACCATCGAAAACACCATGGGCAAGGGTCGTATCACCACGCTCATCAACACCCACTGGCACCCTGAGCAAACCGGTCTCAATACCTTGCTCGGCAATCGTTCCACCCGCATCTTCGCGCACGAGAACACCCGCCAGTGGTTGAGCACCGACGTCAAACGCCTCTGGCAGGACTACACGATCCCTGCTCTTCCCGAAAACGCTCGTCCCAACGACACCTTCTATCACTACGGTGACTTCAAGCACGTCGACGTCCCGGTGGAATTCGGCTACCTGCGCCAGGCTCACACCGATGGCGACATGTACGTCTTCTTCCCTGCGGACAACGTGCTGCACGCGGGTGGTGTCATCGCCACCGACGGCTGGCCCTTCATGGACTGGTGGACCGGCGGCTGGATCGGCGGTGTGGTCGATGCGGTGGAAACGCTGCTCAGCATCGCCAATGACGATACCGTGATCGTGCCCGCCACGGGGCCGGTCACCAACAAAGCCGAGCTCCTGGCGATGCGCGACATGTACGCCGACATCTTCCAGAAGGTGCGCAGCTCGTTCACCGCCGCCAACACCGTGGAACAGACCGTGGCCGCCAAACCGGCCGGCCCGTATGAAGCCAAATATGGCAACGCTGACGAATTCATCACTCTCAGCCATTGGAGCCTGATACCTCATCTGACCCCCGACGCATGAGCGAAGGCAGCCAGACACAGGTCTCAGTAATTACGTAGTCGGACGCAACAGTACCAGGTAAACACCATGTCACATCTGCCAACCACCTCAGGACCGTCCAGGCTGGATGCCCTCCCCCGGCTGTCCGTACGCCGCTCGCCCCTGGCGCGCGCCATCGTGCTCGGACTCGCCACGCTGGCCAGTGGTTCTCTCTTGGCTCAGAAGATCGACCCCGCCTCCCTGCCGGCCCACAGCCAGGCGCAGCAGTTCTGGGGCTATCTCGATGACTATTGCACGGAATGCCACAACTTCGATGACTACTTCGGCGGTCTCGATCTCTCCACCATGAGCCCCGAGGACGTGGTGAACGATCCCGTCGTGTTCGAAAAGGTGGTGATGAAGCTCAACGGCCGCATGATGCCGCCGCCCAACCGCATTCGCCCCGACGAGAATCGCACCGACGCCTTCGTGGCCTGGCTCGAGTCCTACCTGGACCAGGCCGCCGCGCAGCGTACGCCCAATCGTCACGTCGCGATCCACCGTCTCAACCGCAAGGAATACGCCAACGCCGTGCGTGACCTCTTCGGCATCGAAGTGGATCCGGCCAGCATCCTGCCGGAAGACCCGACCGCCGACGGCTTCGACAACGTCGCCGAAGCGCTGACGGTTTCGCCCGTCTTCATCGAACAGTACGTTTCCGCCGCACGCGTGATCAGTGAACGCGTCGTGGGCGACCCCACCCCGGTACTCGGTGGCGCCCAGTACATGGCACCGCAGGCGCTGCCCATCCGCGCCGAAGGTGGCGGTTCGCAGCAGTTCCACATCGAAGGTCTGCCGCTCGGCACCCGCGGCGGCATGCTCGTCGAGCACGAATTCCCGGTCGATGGTGAATACTCCGTCAGCGTGGGCGATTTCATCCTCCATGCCTGGATGTACAACATCGAATTCGAGAACACGCTGATCGTCACCATCGACGGCGAGAAGGTGTACGAGACCGTGATCGGTGGCGACAAGGACCGCATCGCACTCGACCTCGATCAGGGTCGTCCGCTCGACGAAATCAACTCCCGCACCAAGGACATCCGCTTCGTTACCACGGCCGGGCCGCACAAGGTGGGTGTCACCTTCGTGCGTCGTTCCTTCGCCGAATCCGACGACCGTCTGGAACCCTTCATTCCCGGCACCGTGCAGGACCGTATCCTCTCGATTCCGTCGATCGAGATCCGCGGCCCCTACACCGCCGGCACGATCAGCAGCACGCCGGCCCGCGACAAGCTGTTCAGCACCTGCTACCCGCAGAGCGTTGCCGAAGAACAGGCCTGCGCCGAACAGATCCTGTCCCGTATCGCTACCCGCGCCTATCGCCGTCCGCTGACGGATGAAGACATGGCGCCGCTGATGCAGTTCTATCGCGCCGGCAGCGAAGAAGGCGGCTTCGAAGAAGGCATGCGCCGCGCGCTGACCCGCGTGCTCGCCAGCCCCTCCTTCCTCTACCGCATGGAAGTGGCGCCGGACTCCGAGGATCCGAACGCACCGTTCACGATCAGCAGTCTCGACCTCGCCTCGCGCCTGTCGTTCTTCCTGTGGAGCAGCATCCCCGATGACGAACTGCTGCAGGCGGCAGTCAACGATCGTCTGCAGGACCCGGCCGAGCTCGAAGCCCAGGTGCGTCGCATGCTGGCCGATCCGCGCTCGAAGGCGCTCGCCGACAACTTTGCCTATCAGTGGCTGAAACTGAGCAAGCTCGATGAGATCGAACCCGACAACAAGATCTACCCCTACGCTGCTGGCGCGGGTGATCTGCGTCCGGAGTTCAAGGAAGAAATCATCCGCTTCATCGACAGCATCTTCCGCGAAGACCAGAGCGTCGTACGCCTGCTCGATGCCGATTACACCTATCTGAACGAGCGGCTCGCGCTTCACTACGACATCCACAACATCAAAGGTGATCGTTTCCGTCGCGTGCAGCTCGACAACCCCAACCGCTTCGGCCTGCTCGGCAAGGGCGGCGTGTTGATGGCCACGGCCTACCCGAACCGCACTTCGCCGGTATTGCGTGGCGTCTGGATCCTCGAAACGCTGATGGGCGTGGCGCCGCCGGTGGCCCCGCCGGATGTACCGCAGCTTGCCGAGAACACTGCCGGTCAGCCGGCCACGACCGTACGTGAACGTCTCGAACAACACCGCGCCAACCCGGCCTGCAACTCCTGCCACTCGGTCATGGATCCGCTCGGTTTCGCGCTCGACAACTTCGACGCCGTCGGCCGCTGGCACGACATCGACCGTTTCACTGGCACCGCCGTCGATGCTTCGGGTCTGATGCCCAATGGCAAGGTGGTGACGGGACCGCTGGAACTGCGCAACGAGCTCCTGAAACGTCCGGAACTGTTCGTCCGCTCACTTGCCGAGAAGCTCGTGGTATACGCAACCGGCCGCGAGATGAGAGCCGAGGACAAACCCATCGTCCGTCAGATCGTGCGCGATGCGGCAGCAGACGACTATCGTTTTTCTGCCCTAGTAATGAATATCATCAGAAGCGACCTCTTCCGTATGAACCAGACGGAAGAACTCAGCGGCAATGGCGCCAGCCATAGTGTCGCTGCCACAAACAACCAGTAAGGGAGGTAGCCTCCATGTTCATCACCAAGAAACATCTTTCTCGTCGTACCGTGCTGCGCGGGCTCGGCGCTGCCGTGGCCCTTCCCTTGCTCGATGCCATGATTCCCGCCGCCACCGCGTGGGCTCAGACCGCTGCCAAGCCGCAGCCACGCCTGGGCTTCGTCTACTTCCCGCATGGCGCGGTGATGGATCGCTGGGTGCCCACCACTACGGGTAGAGACTTCGAGGTCTCCCCGATTCTGGCCCCGGCTGCCAAGTTCAAGGACAAGATGACCATCGTCTCCGGCCTGCGCAACAAACCGGCCGAGAGCAGCGACCCGCACGGCATCATCGCCGGCACCTGGCTGCGCTGCGTGAACCCGAAAGACACCAGCGACCCGACCAAGGGCGTCACCTGCGACCAGATCGCCGCCAAGTACATCGGTCAGGGCACCACCTTCCCGTCCATCGAAGTCGGTACGCCTTCCGGCGGTCCCTGCGCCCCGGGTTATTCCTGTGCCTTCGGCAGCTCGCTGTCGTTCCGCACGCCGACCCAGGCACTGCCGATCGAAAACAACCCGCGCAAGGTCTTCTATCAGCTGTTCGGTCTCGGTGACAGCGATGAAGAGCGCGCAGCGATCGTCAAACAGACCGGCAGCATCCTCGACTCGATCATCGGCGAAACCGCCAACCTGCAGAAGAAGCTTGGCGCTTCCGACCGCAACCGCGTGGCCAACTACCTCGATTCCGTACGCGAGATCGAACGCCGCGTGAACATGATGCAGAGCCAGGACAACAGCGACGTGGAAATCCCCATGGCGCCGCTGGGCATCCCGACCAACTTCGAGGAACACCTCAAGACCATGTTCGACCTGATCGCACTGGCCTACCAGGTGAACCTCACCAACGTTGCCACCTTCATGATGGAAAAAGAGGTCAGCATGCGTACCTACCCCAACGTAGGCGTGAGCGAAGCCTTCCATCCGCTGTCGCACCACGGCGACGATCCCGACAAAATGGATCGACTGGTCCGTATCCAGGCGTTCCACACCAGCACCTTCAACTACTTCCTGGAAAAACTCGACTCCATGGAAGAAGCCGGTGGCACCGTGCTGGATAACTCCATCATTCTGTACGGCTCCAACATGAGCAACAGCGACAAGCACAACAACGATCCTCTGCCGAGTGCCGTGTTCGGTCTCGGTGGCGGCACCATCAAGGGTGGCCAGCACCTGGCTTATCCGCAGGACACGCCGCACGCGAACCTGCTGCTGACGTTGCTCAACCGTGCCGGTATCCCGGAGGAAAGCTTCGGCGACAGCACCGGAATCTTGGAAGCCGTATAAGAAGAATGTAGGCCCGCCTTCGGGCGGGCCTGGAGACACCCAGATGAAATTGCATTCCCTCGCGCGCGCACTGCTCCTCGCGGCGCCACTGTGTGCGTCCCCAGTCTTTGCTCAACTCGACCAGAACCTGGCCAAGGTGGTCAGCCGTGGTGAGCGTGACCAAGCGTTCCTTTTGATCGACAACGGCACTGATGTGAACGCGGTTCTATCCGACCGCTCCAGTGCCCTGCTCTACGCCGCCTATCAGGGCGACGTGGAACTGGTGAAGGCCCTGCTCGATGCCGGCGCCGATCCCAACCTGCGCAACGAATACGGCGCCTTCCCGCTGTCGGAAGCCGCCCAGATCAACGCGCATGAAATCGTGAAGCTGCTGCTCGAGCACGGCGCCGATCCCAACCTCGGCAACCTCGAGAAGGAAACCGCGCTGATGGTGGCGGCCCGTTCGGGCTCGATCGAATCCGCCGAACTGCTGCTGAAAGCCGGTGCCGACGTCAACGCCCGTGAAACCTGGGGCGGTCAGACTGCAACGATGTGGGCGGCAGCGCAGATGCAGCCCGAGATGCTGAAGCTCCTGATCAAGCACAAGGCCGATCTGAACCTGCACGGCGCTGCACGTCTGTGGGATCGCCGCATCATGAACGAGCCGCGTCCCAAGGATATGAACAAAGGTGGCTTCACCGCACTGCATTACGCCGCGCGTGAAGGCTGCGTCGAGTGCATCTCGATCCTGGTCAAGGCCGGTGCCGACATCAATGCCGTCGACCCCGACCGCACTTCCGCCCTCAACCTGGCGCTGATGAATCTGCACTTCGACACCGCGATGGAGCTGATCAAGCTCGGTGCCGACGTGAACCAGTGGGACCTCTTCGGTCAGGCCCCGCTGTACAATGCCATCGACATGAGCACGCTGCCTACCGGCGGCCGTCCCGACATTCCGTCGGAAGACAAGCACACGGCGCTCGACGTGGCCAAGGCCCTGCTCGAACGCGGTGCCAACCCGAACATGCAGCTGAAGGTGCGTCCGCCGTACCGCAACGCCGTGTACGACCGTGGTTCCGACAACCCGCTCGCCACCGGCGCCACCCCGCTCCTGCGTGCTGCCCGCGCTGCCGACCTGCCGGCGATGAAACTGCTGTTGGAACACGGTGCTCTCGTGGATTTGCCGAACGCCCGTGGTCATACGCCGCTGCTCGCCGTTGCCGGCATCGACTGGGCCCCCGAGCCCACGCGTGGCCGTTACAAGACGGAAGAAGCCAGCATCGAAGCCATCAAGCTGCTCCTCGAGCACGGCGCCGACATCAACGCGCTGACCGGTGATCCAGCGCGTCGCCCGATCGTCGAACTGAGCGATCCAGAACGCAACGCTGCTGCACAGCCCGCCATTCGTGGCGCGGCTGTCACCGACGGTCAGAATGCATTGCACGCTGCCGCCAAGGTGGGCTGGACCAAGATCGCTCAGTTCCTGATCGACAACGGCATCAAGCAGCAGGTGGTCGACTCCGCCGGCCGCACGCCCTTCGACCTCGCGATGGGTCGCTACCCGGCCGCCTTCCTGCAGCCGCCGCCGCAGCCCATCATGCCGATGGCGCGCCTGCTGCAACGCGCCTGCGAAGCCACCGATGGCTGCGTGATCCCCGATCCCTTGACGCCAGAGCAGATGGCCGAGGAATGAGGACCCACAAAAAACCGCGCGAAAGCGCGGTTTTTTTATGGCTGTTGAAGAGAATCCAATTGGACTCTCCGCAGACGGAAGACGGCCCTATCCTCGCGCCAACTCATACGCACAGATATTCACCGCCGTCGCCAGATTCAGCGACTCGATCGCCCCGACACCAACGATACTGAAGCGCGAACCCTCGAAGGTATTGCGTAGTTCTTCAGGCAGGCCGCGGGCTTCGTTGCCGAAGAGATAGCAATCGTAATCGGCGAAATCGGGATCGCGCGTGCAAGCGCCTTCGGTATCCAACATGGCGATGCGGTCGTAACGCTCGGCAAGCGTGTGCCAGGATACCTCGGTTTCGATCGGCACATGGAACACGGCGCCCATGCTGGCGCGCACGACCTTGGGATTGAAGGGATCGACACTGCCGGGACTCAGCAGCACACGAAAGCCACCGAACCAGGCCAGGGTACGCAGGATGGTGCCGAGGTTGCCGGGGTCCTGCACTTCCTGCAAATAGATCGCTCGTTCCTTATCGGAGGTTGCGGCGACAGCGGCTTTCCCCTGCAATAGCGGCACCACGGCCAGTATGCCTTGCGGGTTTTCGGTGTCGGCAACGTGACGGAACTGCTTCTCCGTAAGGAGATGCGTCTTGAAGGGGCTCTCCCACGCTTGATAGAGCTCGGTGACGTAGAGCTCGCTCTCGAGCAAGGCCGGAGTATTGCGCGCTGCCTTCTGCAACTCGAGCACTGGATGCTCGCCTTCCACGATGAAGCGCCCAAAGCTCTGGCGATGCTTCTTCTGGTGCAGCTTCTTGATGTCGTCCAATCTCATTGCGCACCTCCGGCAGCACTGCATCGCTTGCTGCGGCTGACAGCAGTTTCGCCCAGCATGTCGGTGGCAAGCGCTTCCGCCACCCGAATGCCGTCCACCCCTGCGGAAAGAATGCCGCCAGCATAACCGGCGCCCTCGCCTGCGGGATACAAGCCACGCACGTTCAGGCTCTGCAAGCTATCCGGATCGCGGGTGATGCGAATGGGAGACGAGGTGCGGGTTTCGACCCCGGTCAACACCGCATCGGCGCGATCGAAGCCGCGGATCTGGCGCCCGAAATTCGGTAGCGCTTCGCGAATCGCCGCAATCGCGTAATCCGGCAGTGCCGTAGCGAGGTCGGTGAGTTTGACGCCTGGTTTGTACGAAGGCAGCACTTCACCGAATTCTTTGGACGCACGTCCCTTCAGGAAATCGCCCACGAGTTGTCCCGGCGCGTTGTAATCGCTGCCCCCAAGCACGAAGGCATTTGCTTCCAAATGCTCCTGCAATTCCACGCCAGCAAGCACGCCGCCGGGATAGTCGCGCGCGGGGTCGATGCCCACCACGATGCCGGCGTTGGCGTTGCGCTCGTTGCGCGAGTACTGGCTCATGCCATTGGTGACGACACGTCCTGCTTCGGAGGTCGCCGCCACCACAGTGCCCCCAGGACACATGCAGAAGCTGTAGACCGCGCGTCCATTGCTGGCTTGGTAAGTGAGTTTGTAATCCGCCGCGCCGAGTTCGGGATGACCGGCATATTTGCCGAGCCGCGCACGATCGATCTGCGACTGCGGATGCTCGATGCGGAAGCCGATGGCGAAAGGCTTGGGCTCGATGAACACGCCCTGCTCGTACAACTTGCGGAAGGTATCGCGTGCACTGTGCCCCAGCGCGAGCACCACATGACGACTCGCCAGCACTTCACCCGATTCGAGCCGCACGCCTTCGATCTGCCCGTCCTCGATCACGAGACTTTCGACCTTGCTGCCGAAACGCACTTCGCCGCCAAGCGCGATGATCTCTTCGCGCATCGCTGACACCACGCCAGTCAGTCGGAAGGTGCCGATGTGCGGTTTGCTCACGTAGAGAATCTCCGGCGGCGCACCGGCCTTCACGAACTCCTGCATCACCTTGCGGCCATAGAAGTTCGGATCCTTCACGCGGCTGTAGAGTTTGCCGTCGGAAAAGAGCCCGGCACCACCTTCACCGAACTGCACGTTGGATTCTTCGGTGAGCACGCGTTGACGCCACAGTGCCCAGGTATCCTTCGTGCGTTGCCGCACATTCTGTCCACGCTCGAGCACGATGGGACGCAGGCCCATTTGTGCCAGGATCAATGCTGCGAAAAGACCACAAGGACCAAAGCCGATCACCAGCGGACGTTCCGGCAAGGGCTGCGCCACCTGCGCCACGAAGTGATAACGCGTATCGGGTGCAGGCATGACATTGCGATCGTGTCTGAAGCGTTTGAGCACGGCTGCTTCATCGCGCAGCTCGAGATCGATCACGTAGACGAAGAGAATCGTGCTGTTCTTCTTGCGCGCATCGTAGCTGCGCTTGAAGACCTGATAGTCGAGCAGATCGGCATCGTTGATTCGTAAACGCTCGACGATGGCCTGACGCAGCGCTTCAGGAGTGTGATCGAGAGGAAGGGAAAGTTCGCTGAGGCGCAGCATGCAAGGTCCTGGTCGGTGACGCCGACAGAGGGGTAGTTCGGGAAAAACAGGGCGGCATTGTACCCGATGGCATGGGTTCCGCCGACCGCCTCGACTTATAATGCCGCCCTTCCTACGCAGAGCACACGAATCCCGGCACCCGCGATGGCACGATCGAAGAGCAGCAACCGTTGGCTGGACGAACACGTCAACGACCCCTACGTGAAGATGGCACAGAAGGACGGCTATCGTTCGCGCGCGAGCTACAAACTCATCGAACTGCTGGAAAAGGATCGCTTGTTGCAAGGCGTTTCGGTAGTGATGGATCTGGGATCGGCACCCGGCGGTTGGTCGCAGGTGATCTCGCGCAAGCTCGGCAACAAGTGCCGCATCATCGCCACCGACATCCTGCCGATGGATCCCATCGAACACGTGGACTTCATTCAAGGTGATTTCACCGATGAAGAAGTGTTCCAGCGGATCCTCGCTGCCATGGAGGGTGCACAAGCCGATCTCGTGTTGTCGGACATGGCACCGAACATCAGTGGCGTTGCAGCGGCCGATCAGGCTTCGTCCATCTACCTCGTCGAACTCGCGCTCGACATGGCGCGCCGCGTGCTCAAACCCGGCGGCAGCTTTGCCGTGAAACTGTTTCAAGGCGAGGGTTCCGACGACTACATCAAGGACGTCCGCACCTCCTTCGACAAAGTCTTCATCCGCAAACCGGACGCTTCACGTGCACGCTCGCGTGAAGTCTATGTGGTGGGGAAAGGCTTCAAGGGCTGAATTTACAGCTCTGTTACAGGACCGACCGAGCCAAAAAGTAGAACCCTCACCATCTTTGCTGCATCATCGCGCGCATGTTCTGGATCTTCGGAGCAGCTATGCGTCGATATGAGAGTCCTGCTCTTCTGCTTACCCTCTTGATATCTACTGCACAGCCGCAGATTGATCTCTCTGGCCTACTGGCAACCATGCCCTTGGAAGTGCAGCGCATTCGTGCGGAACAGATCAGTGCCGCGCAGGCAGTCGGGGTGACTTTGTTCTTTCGAGACGAAGGGATGCGCTCCAACGACCGGCATCCACGGTGTTCCAGACTTTTTCCGAGAGCTGAACGCCTCTGATGCACAAGTCCTAATCCCGCATATAGAAAAGCTCTATCCCCTCCTCGGCTTCCGCGGAACAGAAACATTGCGTTACGACACGTCGCTGCGGTTCCAGCCGGTGGTGCGCCATAGTTTCAGGCAATACCTCAATGACGTGCCTACGCCGAACGTGCTGCAAATATTCGTCGACGATGACACTGGGCGCATCACAGACATTGGAGGCTACGCTGCCCTCGACCGAGGCTTCCCCACCGCTCCCGCTCTCTCCTATGCTGATGCAATCGCTTGTGCCGAGGCCTATAACGACGGCCGCTTGACCACTGATTTCGAAGCTGAGTGGATGTACAAATGGAGTGCTGAGCACACATTGGAACCGTGGTGGGAGGTAAGTAGTACTACGCCGCCAGACAGTTTGTTCTACCTGCTTCCCGACGGAAGACTGAAATCCCCCAAGATTATCGACCATTTACCGCGGCTGCAGGACTAGGCGGTTGTCGACGCAACGACCTGGGGGGAAATGATCTTCGAGGAATAGTGATCACGACAGAGCAAAACTCTGGCCGCGGATCCAACATTGCAGCCTCGATTGATGTAGCCATGTCCCTATGAGTGTTCATTTACATGAGCGTAGATGGTAGGCCGCAGAGGTCAGCCCCATCCTTGTTCAGCGCGGCTCGACTCTCCATACTGCAAGCGTTTCGTCTCTACCAATCGGCACTCCCAGCTAATGCCCATCGTCGAAGCCCAAGGTTTACGTAAACGCTATCCACTCTCCGAGCGCAAGGGGGAGTTCTTCAATGCAGTGGATGGGGTCTCGCTCGCAATCGAAGCCGGTGAGATTTTCGGATTGCTCGGCCCGAACGGGGCCGGCAAGACAACGACGCTCGAGATGCTCGAAGGGTTGACCGACATCGACGAGGGCAGCGCCTTCATCGCGGGGCTCGATGTCGCCCGTGAACCCTACAAGGTAAAGCGCCTGATCGGCGTGCAGCTGCAAGCCAATGAATACTTCGATCACCTGACGGTGGAGGAGTTGTTGAAACTCTTCTATGGCCTCTACGGGCGCCGTGAAGATCCGCGCGCCTTGCTCGAACGCGTGAACCTACTCGACAAGGCCAAGGCCAAACCGGCGCGACTGTCCGGCGGCCAGAAGCAGCGTTTCTCCATCGCCTGCGCGCTCGTGAACACACCGCAGGTGTTGTTTCTCGATGAACCGACGACGGGACTCGATCCGCAGGCGAAGCGACGTCTGTGGGAACTCGTGCGCGAGCTGAACCGTGGCGGCATGACCATCGTGCTCACCACACACAACATGGAGGAAGCGGAGTTTCTCTGCGATCGCCTCGCCATCATGGACAAGGGGCGCATCATCGCCGCGGGCACGCCGCTGGAGCTGATCGAGCGTCACGCGCCTGAGCCGCCCGCGCGGCCCGCGCACGGCAACCTCGAAGACGTGTTCCTGCGCCTCACCGGCCATGAGCTGAGGGAATAGGCATGAATCAGACATTGCTCATGGCACGAACCTTCTTGCGCATCTTTTCGCGCGATCGGCAGGCCATTTTCTTTTCGCTGTTCTTTCCGTTGATCTTCATGTCGGTGTTCGGCTTCGTCGGCCGCGCCGAAAGCGAACCCACGGAAATAGGACTGAGCGATGAAGCGCGCAACGAACTTTCGGCGGAATTCATCGCCGCTCTCGAAGCCAATCCCCTCTTCCGTATCACGCAAGGTGAAGAAGCCGAGCTACGTGAGCAGGTCATCAGCGGTGATCTGACGCTCCTGCTCGTGATCCCGGCCGACTTCCACGACACCAGCGCCAGCAGCGAACTGCGCGTAGTGGTGGATGCCTCGCAGGTACGGGAATTGGGACTCTTGATGCCCGTATTGGAACAGGCGCTGGTGGAGGTGGAACGCGATCTGCGCGGACTGGAGCCGCTCTTCACCCTGACCGTGGAAGACGTGCAGGCACGCGCGCAGAACTATCTGGCCTTCCTCGTGCCCGGCATGCTCGCCTTCACGGTGATGCAGATCAGCATCGCGGGCAGCGGCTACAACATCGTCGAATATCGGCGTAAGGGCATCCTCAAGCGGCTCTTCGTCACGCCGCTGGAGCCTTCCAGCTTCATCGGCGGTCTCGTGCTCTCGCGCGCCACCGTATGCCTGATTCAACTCAGCCTACTGTTGCTCTATGCACTGTTCGTGCTGGAGGTACCGCTGGCCGGCAGCCTCGCCCTGCTCTACTTCGTGATCATCCTGGGCACCAGCATGTTCCTGAGCCTTGGCTTCTGCCTCGGCAGTCTCGCCAAGACACAGCAGGCAATCATGGCCCTGGGCAACCTGGTGACCTTTCCGCAGATGTTCCTTTCGGGCATCTTCTACCCCATCGACATCCTGCCCGATTGGATCCAACCGCTCGCGCAGCTCCTGCCACTGAGTTTCCTGGCCGACGCCCTGCGCGGCATCGTGGTGGATGCGGCGACGCTCACCACCCTGTGGCCAGAGCTCCTCGGCCTTCTCGTCTGGACCACGCTCTTCCTGCTGGCGTCGATACGGATGTTCGTGTGGAAGGAAGTGGCAGCTTGAGCTGCATGGGCGCGCCGGGCTGAGACCACCTGCTGCCTCGAGGATCAGAGCGGATGCCAAGTGGCAGGTACCGGGACCTCTGACCCACCACCGCGCCCTCAGCGCTTACACCCCAGGCCCATCACATCCGAAATCCCCCCTGCTGAAAGGACACACCGTGCAGCAGGCACGCGCAAGAGACGTGCGCTGGGGACATGCACACTCGCCCCTCGAGAATAAATCTATTAATTTCACTATTTTATCTAGATTTATTAAGGTCAATCCTTAAGATAGACGATCCCACCCGCCAGGAATGAACCTCTGGTAGGCCATGGGACACCCACCCTTTTTCGAGCAAGAAAAATATCCAGCAATCAGTAAGTTGAGAGATCAACTTAAGGGCGAGCCTTAAGACTCAGGGAGCCGAGCCGTCCTGTACGACGAGTTCCTGACCGGCGTAGATGCGGTCGCTTTCAAGGTTGTTGAGCGCCAGGAGACGCTGCGGGGTGGTGCGGAACTGTGAGGCGATGCGCGACAAGGTGTCGCCTGGACGCACGGCGTAGCGCACCGTGGTGACGGTACCCGGCAGCTTCAGGATCTGGCCGGGACGAATGAGATCGTTCTGTAGGTTGTTGGCCGCTTTCAGAGCCGTGGTCGAAACACCGTAGCGCTGCGCGATGGTGGAGAGCGTATCGCCGCGCGCCACTTCGATTTCGCCCGAGGCCGGCGCCGCCTTGCGCGGGTTGCTCTCGGTGTTCACGACCAGACTCGGCACACGACCATCTTCACCCGGCAGGATGATCACCTGCCCGATGCGTAAGGCATTGCGGTTGCGCAGTTGGTTGATGGTGGCGAGTTCGGCCACGGTGGTGTTGTAGCGTTTGGCGATGGTGGACAGCGTGTCCCCTGCCTTCACGATGTAGCTCGGATCCGGTTTCTGCGAAGCATGAAAGTCGGCGGCGGGAATGTTGCGTAGCGCCGCCACGAGGTTGCCCTGCACACGCGTCTTATCGAGTTTGAGCTTGTAGCCCTTCGGAATGCGTTTGCCGTTCATCCATACCGGCGCGAGCAGTGCCGGATTGTCGCGGCGCAAGTCTTCCACACTCACACCCAGAGCACGGGCGACGACAGCGGGCTCGACGAAGCCGTCCATTTCCAATTCTTCGAATTCGGGGGCGGGATCGAGTTTCAGCTGTCCGAAGTATTTTTCCGCTTCGCGCTCCACTTCAAGCGCGGCCAGGAACTGCGCGTAGAAGTTGCGCGAGGCAAAGCCGAAACGCGGGCCCTGGTAGTTGGCCACGATGTAACCGATGTCCTTGCTGCCGGTGGCCTGCACGGCGCGCTTCATGCCGTTGGTGCCGTGGTTGTATGCGGTGAGCGCCAGCGGCCAGTTACCGAGTTCGTGATAGTTCTCGCGCAGCAAGGCCGCCGCACCGTGCGTGGCCTTGTAGGGATCCAGCCGCTCGTCGACGTACATGTCCACTTTCATGAAGCGCTGCGCGGTTTCGCGCATGAACTGCCACATGCCCGAAGCCGCCACGCTGGAAACGGCACCGGGGTGGAAAGAGGATTCGACGTGCGGCAGTGCGGCGAGTTCGAGCGGAAGATTCAGGGACTTCAAGACTTTTTCGATGTAGGGACGATAGGCACCGGAGCGCACGAGTCCTTCGCGATAACGGTCTGCCTGCCCGAGCTGCCAACGCACGTTCTCGGTCGCCTTCTGGAAACGTTCGTTGGGCGTGTCCTTGCCCCAGAGTTCGAGGATGCGACTCTGGTTGTCGCTCAGGCCTTCGCGCTTGCCGGAAGCCAATACCTTGAGGTCGGCGATGATCTGAGCGCGGCGCGCTTCGATGATCTTGGTATCACGCGGAAGGCTGTCGTAAACGACGTTGAGATTTACCGAGTCGTGAAGAAAACCGTGTTGCGTATCGACCTCGGTGTAGACACGCTTCCAGAAGCCCACGGCGGGGCGCAGATTGTCCGGTAAGGGGAAATCCTCAGGGGCGGCCAAGAGGCTCGGCGCCAGTACGGCGCACCAAAGCAACAGAAGCAGTCTTGTCAGCGGTGCCGATACGATCATGATGCGGGGAGGCTCATCGATAGCGCCGTAGCCTAATGCGCCGCATCGCCCGGCACAAGCCCTCGATGGTTCGATAAGACGGCCTTTTCGGGTTCACTGCGCCGCATCAAGAGAACGTGCCGTTCCCATTGCTGCGATGGCGCCGACTTGGCTATCGTGCCCGCCGATCAAACCGCCCCGTGCAGGAGTTCGCCATGCCACTCGATCTCGTCGACCTTTTCCCCAAAACCATCGGCGTCGCGCAACTGCAAACGCTGACACCGGAGGTGATCGAGAAGGCGAAGGAGCTGATCGACATAGGCGTGGACTATCACATGGAACACGACGGCGGTTTCACGCGCGAGCAGCAGCTTTTGAACAAGGCCATCTTCCGTGAAGTGAAACAGGAGATCCTGCAGCTCTGTCGCGAGTACGCCGAAGCGCATTCACACATCGTGGAGGACATCGCCATCTGCAATTCCTGGGGCAACGTGGTGAACTACGGCGATTCCATCCGGCCGCACAGTCACACCAACTCCTACATCAGCGGTTCGTTCTATCTGACCGAAGGCACGCCCTTCAACATCATCAATGATGATGCGAATAGTCTGTTTGGATTCGCTCCCGCCAAACGGCCTGATCCGAACCCGCGCTCCATGGAATCGTTCAACATCCATCCCAAGCCGGGCCGCATCATCCTGTTCCCTTCCAACCTGCGCCACATGGTGCTGCCGTCGCGTAGCCACGAACCGCGCTATTCGATTGCGTTCAATGCAGTGCCGACCGGGCGCATTGGCTCGATCACGAACCTCTTGCATATGCGGGTAGAGGAATAAGAGCTCCCCTCTTTTCGCGAGCGAACTTCACCACGCATCCCCTCACGTAGCGCCGCATGTGTCTTGCGCAGAATAGTGGCGAACACCTATCAACCTGATATGAAAGGCCATTTCTCCACACCGTTAACGTTAATAACCGTTTAGCAACGGGAGACACCATAGCCACCAACTCCTGACTCCCGATAATCGCGCGGCTCATCGGGGATACAACAGGAGAAAACCATGATCCGCCACACGCCCAAAAATCATTTGAAGCCGTTAGCGATAGCTCTGGCATTGGCCCATGGCGGAGCCTGGGCAGCTGACAACAGCAACGTGGAAGAGATCATCGTCGTTGGTCAGGGCACCGGCAGTCTGCGCTTGACCAGCCCCAACGCCGCTGGTTCGCGCCTCGGCCTTACTGCCTTCGAAACCCCTGCCAGCGTCGACCTGGTTACGCGCGACGAAATTCTGGCAAAGGGCGATTACAGCAGCATCGACAGCATCACCCGTACCGCCGGCATCTCGAACAGCGCCAACAACGGCGACGGCGGCATGCAGGTATCCAGCCGCGGTTTCAACGGCCACAACACCACCATCCACAGTTACGATGGCATCCGTCTCTATATCGCCGCAGGCACAGTAACCTTCCCGGCCGATTCCTGGACGCTGGAGCGCATCGAAGTACTCCGTGGCGCCGGCTCGGTAATCAACGGTATGGGCGCCCTCGCCACCACCATCAACTATGTGCCGCGCACTGCCCGTCTCGGCGACCGTAGTTTCGACGCCCTGGCCGCGTTTGGCAGTTTTGGTCAGGTCCGCACCGCGATCGGCGGCAACGTGCCGCTTAACGACCAAGCCGCGGCTCGCTTTGACGTTGCCGTGACCGAAAAGGATGGCTATGTGGATCGAGCCGATGAAGAACGCCGCGTTGCCTCTGGCTCCTTGCTCTGGCAGCCCAGCGATGATGTCAGCGTGCGCTTTACTGTGGACTTCGCCGACATCAACCCATCGCGCTATTGGGGGACGCCACTGGTGGATGGCCAGGCCAGTGAAAGCCTGCGCAAGCAGAACTACAACTACGCTGATGCGGTGGTGCAATACCAGGACATCTGGAGCCGCGTGCACACTGAATGGCGCGTCAACGACGCGGTTACCGTCCGAAACGACACCTTCGTCATCAACGACCGCCGTGAATGGCAGAACCTCGAAGAGTATTACTACATCGGCAACGACACCCTGGAGCTCATGAGCTATCTGGGCATCGTCCAGGATCAGCGTCAGATCGGCACCCGCACCGACATGCTGGTCACGGGATCGCTGGGCGCTATGGACAACCGCTTCACGATTGGTGTCGAAGGCAACGTGTCGGACCTCGATTACCTCAACAACTTCAACACTGGCGGCTTCGATGCCTTCTACGAGTCGCCAGTATTCGGCGGACCACTGCGAGCGCGTCCAGCCGACGCCTTCACCCAGCTCGATTACAGCACCGAAGGCAGGCAATGGGCTGTGTTCTTTGATGATGTACTGGAACTCAATGAACAGTTGAGTCTGGTACTGGGTGGTCGCTACGACAACTTCGACTATGACCGCGTGACTCACGCTCAGCCCACCGGTCGTGACCGCTCGGAGCTTGCTGCAGGATTCAGTAAATTCACTTGGCGCGCGGGTCTGGTGTACCAGCTGAGCGATACCTTCAGCCTCTACGCACAAACCAGCACAGCCGCGGACCCCATCACCTCGCCTCTTTCCATCAACTCGGCGAACGCGAACTTCAAGCTGAGTGAGGGCCGTCAGTACGAAGTGGGCTTGAAACAGCAGTTCATGAACGGCGACGGCGAATGGACCCTCGCCTACTTCGACATCGAAAAGGAAAACCTGGTCACCCGCATTCCGGGCACCACCATCAACGGCCAGATCGGGCAGCAAAGTTCGAGCGGTGTTGAAGTGACGCTGCGTTTGAATCCAGTGCAGGACCTGAGCATCGACTTCAACGCGGCCTTCATCGATTCCGAGTACGACGAGTATTACGCGGGTGCGGAGTCGTTGGCTGGCAACACTCCTGCCGGTGTGCCCGACATGACGGCTAACCTGTGGGTCAACTACAACCTTCTCGACAACCTGCATCTGGGTACGGGTGTGCGCTATGTGGATGAACGCTACCGCAGTGACAACAACGCGGCGGGTGTTCTCCCCTCCTACACCATCGTCGACGCAGCACTGAGCTGGGTGCTGAATCCTCAGGCCACCGTAATTCTTCGCGGTCGCAACCTGACGGATGACGATGATTACGTTCTCTCCGAATACACCACTAACCAATGGGTCTTCGGTGAGCCTCGTGCTTATGAACTAAGCCTGCGTTACAGCTTCTGAGTAGCGGGCTCGTGATTAAGAAGCTGAAGAGATTCCTCTATCTCTTTCACCGCTGGCTAGGAATAGGACTTTGCCTCTGGTTTGTCCTGCTCTTCGCCAGCGGCATCGTCATGATGTACGTGGAATATCCCGAGCTCACGGAGGAGGAACGGCTGTGGCAGATGGAAGCCTTGACTCCCGCGGCCGTTCAACGCTCCGTGGTGGAAGCGGCAGCCGTGACGGGGCACAGCAGGTTCAGCAGCATCCGTTTGAGCACCATTGGGGGTCGCCCCGCATACCAGCTGACTGACCTCGAGGGTCATACGCACGTCATCCATGCGGACGACGGTAGCCCGCTGGATGAAGTCTCTACCGAGCATGCTTTGCGTTCCGCCAGCCGCTCCGGCTTTGCAACGTCAGCGGCTGCGCCCCAACACCTCGGCCTGGTCAACATTGATCAATGGACGCTTACCTCGTCGCTCGATGCCCACCGCCCGCTTCACCATGTCGCGCTCAACGATGACCAAGGGACGGAGCTCTACATATCGTCGCGCACCGGACAGATCGTCCGGGACACACATGGGAATGAACGCTTCTGGAACTGGCTGGGCTCTACCATCCATTGGATCTACCCCTGGCAGTTTCGACAGCACGCGGGACTATGGGTGGACGTCCTCACTTATCTGTCGTTAACAGGGGTGATCCTGGTAGTCAGCGGCGCCATCGTCGGCTGGTGGCGGCTACGCATACGCCAGCGCTATCGCGGAGATCGTGTAACGCCCTATCAGGGGTGGCAGAAGTGGCATCACGTGTTGGGCCTCAGTTGTCTGGCGTTTCTTCTCACCTGGACGTTCAGCGGTCTGATGTCGATGTACCCTTGGGGCATACTCGACAACACTACGTCCATGGACGAGCAAACCGCACGCTACTACGGCGGGCCACTTGATGCGCTTGAGAGTTTTCCTTCTCTGCCGCTTTCGCTCCTGGCCTCGGCACCGATCAAGGAAGTGGAATGGCGACGCGTGGGTTCTACACCGTATCTTGTCGTGAGCCTTAGCGCGTCCGACAAGCAAGTGGTGATGGCGGGCAAAAATCACCAGAGTCTCCTCTCCCACATCGACACTGCGATTCCTCAGCTCCGCCCTGACGCCACGTTGCTTATGCAGCGACGTCTGGATCAGTACGACTCCTGGTACTACAGCCATCACAACCGATACCGTCCACTACCCGCATTGGAGGTGCGCTTCGACGATGAGGAGCGCAGCTGGTACTACCTGGATTTGACTACGGGTGAAGTGATCCAGCGTCTCACTGCAACGGACCGCTGGGGTCGCTGGGTCTACAACGGGTTACACAGCTTCGACTTTTCGCTGTTGTTCCAGCGCCGCCCGCTATGGGACATCGTCGTGATCCTGCTTTGCCTGTGTGGACTTGGCTTCAGCGCAACGTCGGTAGTGATTGGCTGGCGCAGACTGAGGGCGCGTTGAGCCGTCGGCTCAGTGCGTCATGGCGTAGATGAGATAGTTGATGCCGAAACGGTAGGCGAGTGCCGTCATCGGCTCGGGATAACAGGGATCGTCGGCGTGCTCCCAGGCATCGCCCATATCCATGTTGAAGTCGATCGCCACCATCAGGCGGCCGTTGTCGTCGTAGATGCCTGCCCACTTCTGCGGCCCCTGCAGACGCGCGTTCTGCGTGTAGCAACCCTCCCAACGATTCAGGTGGCGCTCGCCGGGGATCTGCGTGAGCACGTCGAGATCGTAAAGGGCGTGGAAGATGTCGTCCTTCTCTGGGGTGAGTTCGACGATGGGATGGTCCGGCAGTACCTTGCGCATTGCCGCGGCCATGATTTCCCACTCGCCGGAGCCGTGGAAATCGTCGATGACGAGGAACCCGCCCTTGAGCAGATATTCACGCAGCCGTGCGGCCTCTTCATCCGTCGGCCGCCAATAACCCTGCCCTACCTGCTGGGCGAAGAGCCAAGGGTGATCGAACAGGGAATCGTCGGTGAGTGAGATGTGATGACTGTCGTCCGCCATCTCGACATTGGTCAGACGCGAAACGCCACCATGGAAGTGCATCTCGGCCTGCGGATAGTCGATGGCCCACCAGCCGCGGCGCCAGCCAAAACGGCCACGTCCATTGGCGCCTCCATCCGAGTACACCATGCGTGCCATGTGGAACTCGGCGAGTGGGTCCATCGGGCCCGGTTCGGCCGCAACGACGAACAGACTCGCGGCGAGACCCACGCCCAGAGCCAGGGATCGCAACAGTGCAGGTGAAGCAAGAAGCGCCATCGAAGCCTCCACACGAACGAATGCGCCGACTATACCGAAAGTCGCCCGCACCGCACCATGCCCGCAGCGGCATCGCTCAAAACTGTTCCAGCCGTATCACGTCGTAGGCCGGTTCTTCGTAGGGATGGCTCTGCCGCAGCGCCGCCATCACGGCGTGAATCGCTGACTCTTCCACCACCAGCTCCACCCGATATTCGGCCACCCGTTCCACTTCGCCGTGCGTTCCGATGTGGGGATCGGAGCCGTCGAGGGGGCGGAACTGCCCCTGACCCAACACCTGCCAGCAACAGCGATCATAGTTGCCGATGCGTCCCGCGCCCGCCTCGAACAGTGCGTTCTTCACCACTTCCAGATGCGACTCCGGCACATAGAAACCGAGTTTGTACATGCAATCCTCCTCGTTCGTTGGCGGCCGATTTTCGCATCAGCCGGCACGTATGCGTAGGTCGCTGGTAGGTGGTGAGTCCGTAGGTTGAGCCCAACGGGAGATCGCCAATCTTCGGTGAAGCCTGGGGCCTCACCTGCAGCTCAGTTCCCGCCCCGCTGCATGGCCGCTCGTCGCTCCGCCGGCACGCGCGCCATGCACCGTACACGTTCGTCGTCGCCAACCCACTGGCACTCATCCGCACATCAGTCTCGACCCGGTTGCACGCCGGATAGCCCCGAAGGAGCGTTAGTTCCTGCAGATCGCTTGGCAGGCGGTGACGTCAGCGAACCACTGTCGTCCCTGCGGTGTCTGAAACACATAAGCGACCAACATTTACGCCCACGCCTTGGTCGATTCGACCATCTGTTAGCCGAAACCTCAGAAGCCACACTGAGTAACAAAAAAGGAGAAGCAACAAAAAACAACAACTTATAGGCAAGGCGATTCGCTATCATCCTGGCACGAGAGTTGCCACACGGCATTCAGCGGAACGTACAACAAGGACTGATCAGTCCATAAAAACAAGAGGGAGCCATGTTGCAACAATTGCTCGACATCTTCACCGCACCCACCACGGCTTTCGCGCGCATCCAGCACAAGCCCACCGTATTCTGGCCCTTGCTTCTTCTGGTGGTGGCCTTGGCGTCGATTCAGGCCGGCTATCTGAGCCTCACCGATCGTGCTTTTCTGATCGACCAATTCGTCGAGCAGGCCATGGCGAGCAACGCCTCTCTCAACGAGGAGCAATTACGCCCGGCCTACGAAAGCATGCCCATGAACGTGCTGATGGGCACCGCCACGGTCGGCACGATGGTGACCGTACTGGTGGTCTGTTTGCTCATGGCGCTCTATCTGAATTTCATGAGCAAGTTCGGCCACGAGGGTTATACGTACAAGCATTGGCTGTCACTGGTGTGCTGGACCAGCATGCCCACGCTATTGATCGCACTCGCAGCCTGGGTGGCGATACTCTCCGGCAACGGACGCGTGGATCTGATGTCCCTGCAACCGCTGAGCCTCGACTCGCTGTTGGGCATCGATAGTGGCAAGCCGATCATGCAGAACCTCAGTCTGCCGCAGTTCTGGGCCATGGCCCTGCTGGTGCTGGGTTATCGTTATCTGACGAAGAGCACTCTGCTGCGCGCTTCGATCATCACACTTGCTCCCTACGTGCTGATCTTCGGCATCTGGGGCTGGTTCAGTTTCAACTGACGAGAGCAACACGAGGAGCCCCATGAAAAAAGTGCTCACCCTGGCCGCGATCATCGTCGCCGTCATTGCCGTGACGCTCATCCGCAACATCGGTGGCGACAAGGGCGCACCGGTCACCGCCGAACCACTCGGCCGCCACGAGATCCGCGCGTCGATTCTTGCCTCCGGCAAGTTGAGTCACGAAGAAGAAGTGATGTTGAGCACCGAGGTGATCGGCAAGGTCAGTGCGCTCTACGTCAAGGAAGGTGAGGCCGTCACCGAAGGACAGCTGTTGCTGCAGATCGACGACGAAGCGCCGCGTGCTCTCGTCGAGCAGCAGCAGGCGTCGGTGCGCATGCAGGAAATCGCGATCGCCTCCTCCAAGCTGCGGCTCGACAATCTCGAGCTGCAGTGGGAGCGCAAGCGAATGCTGCACGAGCGTGGTCTGCTCGACGGTGGCAACGATGCCTTCGAAGCGGCGAGCAATGAACTCGAACTCGCGCGTCTCGACATCACCAGCCGCGAAGCCGCACTCGAACAGGCACGCGCCCTCTTGGAAGAAGCGGAAAAAAATCTCTCCAAGACCCGCGTCTATTCGCCGCTCACCGGCATCGTCACTTCGCTCGACATCAAGGTAGGTGAAACCGCGATTTCCAGTACGACCAACGTGCCGGGTTCGAGCCTGATGACGATCGCCAACCCTTCCAGCATTCTCACCGAAGTGAACGTCGATGAAGCCGACATCGCCAACGTGCAGGTGGGGCAGGACGCGGAAATCGTCGCCATCGCCTACCCCGATCGGCCAATGAAGGGCGTCGTGCAAGCGATCGCCGTCTCCGCCAAGCAACCGGCGGGCAGTCAGTCACTGAGCTTCGCAGTGAAGATCGGCTTCACGGACACCGCCGGTGTGGTGCTGCGTCCCGGCATGTCCTCGCGCGCCGAAATCTTCACCAGCGCCGGTGAGCCCAAGCTCGCCCTTCCCCTGCAGGCCATTCAACTCACCGAAGATCGCAGCACGGGTCTGAAGGAGTATCACGTCTTCCGCATCGAGAACGGCGTGGCGCGCAAGGTGGTGGTGAAGGTCGGTATCTCGGACGACACCTATCAGGAAATCACCGAAGGCCTGAAGGAAGGTGAGCTCATCGTCACCGGCCCCGATCGCACACTGCGCAATCTCCAGGACGGCGACTCGGTAAGGGTCACCGACGATGCCGATGCCAACAGCGAGGCATCGTGATGGCCCTGCTCGAGATACAACAGCTCGCCAAGGAATATCACATGGGCCAGCAGGTGCTGCGTGCGCTCGACGGTGTGAGCCTTGCCATCGAAGCCAACGAATACGTGGCGATCACGGGCTCCTCGGGTTCGGGCAAGTCGACGATGCTCAACATCCTCGGCTGTCTCGACCGTCCCACCGAAGGGCGTTACGTGCTCAACGGCAAGGACGTGAGCCAGCTCAATCCCGATGAACTCGCCGAGATCCGCAATCGTGAGATCGGTTTCATCTTTCAGAGTTTCAATCTGTTGCCGCGCGCCACGGCCTTGGCGAACGTGATGCAACCGTTGATCTACCGCGGCGTGGGTTTGAAGGAACGCAAGAAGCGCGCGATGGAAGCCTTGGAACATGTAGGACTCGGCGCACGCATGGACCATCTGCCGAATCAGCTCTCCGGCGGTCAGCGCCAACGCGTGGCGATCGCACGCGCGCTCGTCACCAAGCCCTCGATCCTGTTGGCGGACGAACCGACCGGCAACCTCGATTCCCGTACCACGCAGGAAATCATGAAGCTATTCGACGAGCTCCATGCGCAGAAGCAGACGATCCTGATCGTCACGCACGAACCCGAGATCGCCGCGCACTGCCAACGCATCATCCGCATGGAAGATGGTCGCGTTGCCGAAGACAGAACCAACGCTCGTCCCGCAAAAAGCTGAGGCGCCCATGCTGTTCGACATTCTGGAAAGTCTACGCGCTGCGCTGCAATCGATCCGCGCACACGGCTTTCGCAGTTTTCTGACCACACTCGGCATCATCATCGGCGTCGCTGCGGTGATCGCGATGGTGGCATTGATCCAGGGTTTTCGCTTCACCGTGATGCAGCAGTTCGCAGGGCTCGGCACGAACAGTCTGACGATCCAATCCTACACGCCCTTCTCCGAACGTCTGCAGGGACGCATCGCGCGCATCACACCGGATGACGTGGATCTGATCTCCCAACGTGTCGACGGCATCGCCTGGCTGACGCCGATTCTCTACTCACAAGGTGGCAGCCTGAATCAGGTGCGTTATGGCTCACAGGTGACCGCAACACAGGTCTTCGGCAGCACCCACACCTACGCCGAAGTGGGTAACGTCTACATCAAGTCGGGCACGGGACGTTTCATCTCGGACAGCGACAATCTCACGCGTCGCCGCGTGGCCGTGATCGGCGAAGAAGTACGACGCAATCTGTCGCTGCCGGAAAACCCGGTCGGCGAATTCATCAAGGTCGGTGAGGAATGGGTGCGCGTGATCGGCCTCATCGAAGAGCGGGGTCAGTTTCTTGGGCAAAGCCAGGACAACTTCGTGGTGCTGCCGTTCAATACGATGCGAACCTTGGTGGGCAATCAGATTCAGCCCGACATCTTCGTGCAACTGACTGCGAGTGACATCGCGCAGATCGATACCATCCGTGCGCGCATCCGCGCCTTGCTGCGTGAATCCCATCGCCTGAGCGCCGATCGTGATGACGACTTCCAGGTACAGACCTCGCAGCAGCTCGCCGATACCTTCAACAACATCATCGGCTCGGTGACCCTGGTGATGGGAGGCATCGTCGGCATTTCGCTCCTGGTGGGCGGCATCGGCATCATGAACATCATGCTGGTGTCGGTCACGGAACGCACGAAGGAGATCGGCATCTGCAAAGCCATCGGTGCGAAGCGGCATCAGATCCTTTTGCAGTTCCTGTTCGAATCACTGTTGCTGTGCCTCTTTGGTGGTTTCATCGGACTGCTGATCGGTTACGGTGTGGGTGCTGCGGTATCGGCCGTCATTCCCAATTTCCCCTCGGCGATCGTGCCACTTTGGGCAGTGGCGCTGGCCTTCGGTTTTTCTGCACTCGTCGGTCTCGTGTTCGGCATCATGCCTGCCGCCAAGGCGGCGAACCTCGATCCCATCATTGCGCTGCGCTACGAATAGCCTTTGCATCCATGTCCGAATCCGGCTGATGCACGAGAGACTGGGGCGCTAGAATGCGTCCCATGTCCGATTCACAGACCAACGCCCTTCCCTCCTCCGCCGTATGCGAACGCGCGCGACTCGCGCGTGATCCACGTTTCGATGGGCGTTTCTTCACTGCGGTGCTGACCACCGGCATCTATTGCCGACCGATCTGTCCCGCACCGCCGCCGCGTCCGGAACACGTGCGCTATTTCGCCACTGCAGTCGAAGCGTTCTCCGCCGGCTTCCGCCCCTGCCTGCGCTGTCGCCCCGAATCCGCGCCCGATAGTCCGGCATGGATAGGCACCGAAGCCACGGTACGACGCGCGTTGCGTTTGCTGCATGGCGGTGAAGCCCAGCATCAGAGTCTGGAAGAGTTGGCGGAAAGACTTGGTGTCAGCACGCGCCATCTACGTCGTCTCTTCAAACAACATCTCGGTGTGACACCGCAGGATTATGTACAACACCGTAATCTGCTGTTCGCGAAGAAGCTGCTCACCGAAACCGACCTACCGGTGATCGACATCGCCTTTGCCAGCGGCTTCAGCAGCAGAAGACGTTTCAACGCCGTGTTCCAGGAAAAGTTGCACATCCATCCCGGTGCGCTGCGTAGCGCGCGTGTACGCAAGATCGAACCTGGTTGCACGCTGTGGCTGCACTATCGCCCGCCCTATGCCTGGGACTCCCTGCTTGCGTTCTACAGACAGCGGGCAATCGCTGGCGTCGAAGTCGTTGGCGATGAGAGTTATGCGCGCTCATTCCAGTTGGATGACACGCAGGGCTGGTTCCGCGTCAGCCATGCACCCCAGCGTCATGCACTGCGCGCGGAGATCCACTGCAATGACCTGGGTCGTCTGCAGCGTGTGGTAGCGCTGATACGACGCCAGTTCGACCTCGATGCCAATCCCGAGTTGATCCACCAGGTCTTGTCGCGCGATGCGCGTCTGAAACAGGTCGTGCAACAAGTGCCGGGCTTGCGTGTACCCGGCATTGCCGGTGAATTCGAAGCCGTGATCCGGGCGATTGCCGGACAACAGGTGAGTGTCGCCGCGGCGCGTACCTTGTTGCAGCGTCTATGTGAGCGCTGCGGCTGCACCTTGCACGAAAGCACGGAATCAGGCCCGTCCCTGCTCTTTCCTTCGCCCGAAGTGTTGATGGCTACCTCGCTCGATGCTCTGGGCTTCACCACCAAACGTGCCACGTGGATGAAGGAGAGCGCGGCGCACTACGCGACAGGCTTCACTGCCCGCATGAACGAGCTGGATGCGAGCGTGGCAGCGTTGCAGGCTCTGCCGGGCATCGGCAGCTGGTCGGCACACTACATCGCGATGCGCGCACTCGGTGAACCCGATGCTTTTCCCACCGCCGATCTCGGCTTACTCAATGCCCTGCGTAATCCCGAGCGTCCAAGTGCACGCGAACTGCAACGGATGGCGGAGCAATGGCGGCCCTGGCGCGCCTACGCCACGCTCTATCTCTGGCACACACTCGGCCAAGCGCAATAGGAGCTCTCATGTACTACACCATTCGCCCCACCCCCTTCGGTCCCTTCGCCATCGTTGGCGGTGATCACGGCATCGTGCGTGCCGACTTTCAGGAAGGTGCGCGTCCGGTGGTCATCGACCCGTCATGGACACGAGCGGAAAAGCCACTGCGTGAGGCGATAGAAGCGCTGGAACGCTATTGCGCGGGCGAAGCGACAGACTTTGCTCTGCGTTTCGATCTGCGTGGAACGGAGTTTCAACGGCAGGTGTGGCAGGCGCTGTGTGGCATTGCACACGGCAGCAGTGTGAGCTATCGCGAGCTGGCGCAACGTTTGGGGCGAGAGAACGGGTTTCGCGCGGTGGGTGCTGCGGTTGGCCGCAATCCGGTGAGCCTGTTCGTCCCCTGCCATCGCGTGGTGGGAACGAACGGCTCACTCACGGGTTATGCCGGCGGCCTGCCGATCAAGGAAGCGCTGCTGCGCCATGAAGGCTGGCTGCGCTGATCACTCTGTGAAATAGAAATCCCAGGCGTTGCGGCCGAAGAGTTTTTCCAGCACCGCTTCGTCGCTGACTTCATTCAACAACCAGTCGATCGTCTGCTGATAGCGCACGTCGGCTTCATGTCCCACGAAGGGACAGTCGCTCGCCCAGAACATGCGATCGGGCCCGAGCTCCGACAGGAAGCTCTGGAAATGCGCGCTCGCCACCGGACCGATGCGATAACCACAGGACACCTTGAGCCAGCTCTTGCCGCGCTGCATCGAATCGACGATGGCGCGATAGCCGGGGCTGCCGGGTTGCTCATCGGGGCCGGGACGACCGAGATGGTCGATGACGATGCGCGGCCCCGAATTTTCCAGGATCGGCAAGAGATATGGGATGTGCTTGCCTTCGACGTGCAGATGTACGTGCCAGTTCCAGTTCGCGATCTCGCGCAGGAGCGCCTGGTAGTCATCGGTGGTGATGTCCGGCAGGGTCGGCAGACCGATGAACGGCAGGCGCACGCCGACGATGCCGGCAGCGTTGAGACCTGCGAAATCGTAGGACTTACCCGGATGCAGAATCACCGTGCCACGTAAACGTGGATTGGCTGCCACACTCTCACGCGTGTATTCGTTGAAATCCCCCCAGGGACTGGCAGCGGCGATCACGCCGTACTGGATGCCATGCGCATCGAGCTGCTGCAGATAGTCTTCGACGAAGAAGTCGTACTGCGGGCGGTGTCGCGGCTTGTCGATCAACGGCATGCCACGGTGGAAGATGTGCGCGTGCGCGTCGACGGTCAGAAAGTGCGAAGGTATCGAGGTCATCTTTCACTCCTTCTCAACGTGCCTGCACGAGGCCGGCATCGACCATCACGGCGCGCCATTTTTCGATGTCGGCGAGCAGCCGCTGCTGAATTTCATCCGGTGTGCTGCCGCGCGCCTCGACGCCGAGTTCGCGGAAACGCTCCTGCACCTGGGGTAGCCGCGCCACCTGCACGATCGCATCATTGAGTTTGGCGACGACGTCATCCGGCACCCCGGCCTGCGCATAGATCGCGTTCCAGCCTTCCACGACGTAGTTCGGCAAGCCGCTTTCTGCTGCGGTCGGCACGTCCGGCAACGCCGCATTGCGGCGCGAACCGGTGACGGCAAGCGGCACCACCTGCTTGCCATCGATCGCGCCCTTGAGAGCGGTGTAGGCATCGATGGCGAGATCGACTTCGTTGCGCAGCAATGCGGTCAGCACGTCGGGCGAAGTGCGATAGCTGATGATGGTGGCGGGAATGCCGGCCTCGGCCTTGAACAGCTCCGCACTCAGGTTCTGTGTGCTACCGGGGTTGATGGTGGCGATGCGCAGACCTTGCGGATTCTGACGGCCCTTCTCCAGCAACTGCTCCAGCGTGGTGATGCCGTTGCTCGGATTCACGAGCAGGATCAGATCGAACCAGGCAAGCGCGGACACGGGGCGCAGATCTTCGCGGATGTCGTAGTTGAGCTCGAACTGCGACTCGGCGATGGCGGTGCCGTTGGTGAGCACGATCAAGGTGTAGCCGTCGGCGGCGGCATTGAGCATGGTGTTGGTGGCGGCCACGCCGCCAGCACCGGGACGGTTCTCCACGATGATGGGCTGCCCCAGCGTTTGCCCGAGCGATTCGCCGGCGAGACGCAGTGTCACATCGGCCAATCCGCCTGGACCGAAGGGCACGATCACACGGATCGGGCGTTGGGGAAACTCTCCGTTGGACGCAGTGGAAGCACTCTCGCCGCCGCAGGCCGCGAGGCAAAGTGCAGCGCACAGAAGCAATAAACGAGTAATGAGCATGGGCAGTCCTTTCTTATAGTGATTTTGGGATGGCCGTCATTCTACCGGTTTGACTGGCACCTTACGCAGCCGATGCCAGCCTGCCAGCGCCAGGATCAGCGCGGTCAGCATCAGGAAGGTGGCACTGATCGGACGCTCGATGAATGGCGCCAGGCTACCGCCGCTCAAAAGCACCGCGCGGCGGAAGTTTTCCTCGATCAGCGGACCCAGCACGAAGCCGAGCAGGAGCGGCGCCGAGGGGTAGCCATGACGGTTCAAGCAGAAACCCGCCAGACCGAAGACGAAGGTGAGCACCACGTCCACCGCGCTGTTGTTGACGCTGTAGACACCGATGCAGATGAGCAGCAACACCGCAGGGAACAAGGCCTTGTAGGGGATGCTCAGCAGTTTCACCCAAAGCCCAATGAACGGCAGGTTGAGAATAAGGAGCAGGATGTTCCCCACCCAGAAACTCGCCACCACCCCCCAGAACAAGGCGCCGTTCTCCGTGATGAGCTGAGGGCCCGGCGTGATGCCGTGTACCAGGAGGCCGCCGATCATCACTGCCATGATCGCATCTCCGGGAACACCGAGTGTGAGTGTCGGAATGAAGGCTGCCTGCACTGCGGCGTTGTTGGCGCTCTCCGGGCTGGTCACCCCCTCGATCGCGCCATTGCCGAATTGTTCGGGAGTTTTCGAAATCTTCTTCTCGAAGGCATAGGACATGAAGGCCGCGATGGTCGGCCCCGTGCCTGGCAACATGCCGACGAAAGAGCCCAATACCGAGCCGCGTCCACAAGAACCCCAGAAACGCTTCATGTCCTCACGACTGGGGATCATCGAGCGCAATGTGACCCGGGCGTTTTCCAGTACGGGCAATTGGCCACTCGTGACGTTGGCGAGAATTTCCGCCACACCGAAAAGTCCCATTGCCAGTGCCACCAGGCTGATACCATCCGCCAGCGCCGGGATGCCGAAGGTGAAGCGGAACTGGCCGGAATTGAGGTCGGTGCCGACGAGGCCGAGGATCAGCCCCACCACCATCATGCACAGGCCTTTCAGCGGCGCCCCGGCGCCAAGCGTGGAGGCGGCGGTAAGCGCCAGCAGCATGATCGCGAAGTAGTCGGCAGCGGAAAACCCGATGGCAACTTGCGCCAGCAGCGGCGCAAAGAAGATCAGGAGCACGATGGCGAAGCAGCCGCCGATGAAGGAGGCTATCGTGGTCACGAAGAGCGCAATCCCCGCCCTGCCCTGACGTGTCATCGGATAACCATCCAGGCAAGTCACCGCCGCCGGCGCGCTGCCGGGCACGTTGAGCAGGATGGACGCGGTGGAGCTGCCGTACTGCGCGCCATAGAAGATCCCCGCCAGCATGATCAACCCGAGCAAGGGGTCGAGGTGGAAGGTCAAGGGTAGACAGAGCGAGATCGTGGTGAGGGCGCCGATGCCGGGCAAAACGCCGACGACCGTGCCGATGGTGACACCGATGAAGCAGTAAAGAAGTGCGTCGGGGGTCAGTGCCTGGGAAAAGCCCAGAGCGAGATTCTGCAAAGTTTCCATCTACTCGTTCCTATCCTCCGAAGGCCGGCACCGGCAACCCCAATACCCAGACGAAGAGGGCGTAGGACGCAAGGCTGAACAACACGATACCGATCGCGGTGTGGCGCCAATCGCTGACCGGCGCGGCCAGACAGGCCAGCGCCAGCTGTACCACTGCGGCCGGAATGAAACCGATGCGCTCCACGAGGAGTGCCCATACCAGCACGCTTCCCGCAGCGAGAAGCAAGGCCAGCCAGGGAAAGGCATTTTCCGACCCTGCCGCAACCTTGCTTTCATGCCACTGGGAAAGCAGCTGCAGCAAGGCCAGCAGCACCAACAGCACACCGAAGGCCACGGCCAAATAGCCCGAGCCCATGGCTGTAAGGGAACCGACACCATAGGCACTGCCACGCACGGCGATTGCTGCGCCGAAAAGCATCAATGCCAGGGGAGGAAGGATATTGACGATCATTGATCTATTCACAGCGGAACTTCCTTGGCGCAAAGACGAAACGTCAAAACCGTACAGTACGGATCAAGATTGGACAAAGCATGGGACTACCCCGATTCGAGAAGAACGCCACAAGCACGCGCCAGCGTTCGGAAAATTAGAGAACATTGATTCTTTATTTGCGGGATTTATTGTTTGTTATTGCTCTTCTTTCTTTATTATTTCTGTTGCCCTACGCGGTACTGCTACGGCATGATACGACCCCACAAGAACAGCGACGAGCTGCCTTTACGTTCAAACAACCAGGCAACTAATAGAGCGCGACCATCATGAAATATTATTCCGCCTCAGGCCACTCCCTAACCCAGCAGGATCAATCCCCTTCCTGCAACATCTACACTCTCAACACCGAGTTCTTCACGGTCGACGTCGATCCACTGGACCTTGAGACATACCACGCGGAAGCAGAAGTGGTGGGACTTGGCTCGCTGACACTGGCGCGCATCAATTCCACTGGTGCCATCGTGTCGCGTAAGAACGAGGAGTTTTTAAACCCCGACTTCAAGCGCTACAGCTTCATCCTGGTGCTGGCGGGCGAGGCGATTATTTCACACCACCTCGGGATGAGTGAACTGAAAGCCGGCCACTTCGTCTTGATCGACAATTCCTTTTCCCGCTCGATGTTCGTGCCGAACAAAGTGTCCATCCTGCAGGTGAGCATTCCCCGCATGGTGCTCGCACGCTATCTGGAGGAACCACAGCAGTACGAAGCAGTGGTGCTGAGCACGGACATTCCTCCGGCCAATGCCGAAAATCCGCTCTTTGGTGTGATTCTCTCGAGCTGGGAAAAGCTGAAAGCCGGCGCGCTGCGCGATTTCGCTCCCGCCATTTCCGACAATCTGCTGCGGCGCATCGCGGAAGCCTATACCGGCCACCTGCAGCAGCATTCGAGCCGCAAGGCCCGTCGTATCACGCAGGCCAAGGAGCTGATCGAAGAACAGCTCTGCAACCCCGAACTTACCGTGGAATCCATTGCCGAAGGCATGGGCGTGAGCTCGCGCTATCTGCGCGCGCTGTTCTCGAAGTCGGAAAAGATTTCGCACTACATCCTGCGTCGCCGTTTGGAAGAATGCGCACGTCTTCTCAGTGAACCGCAACATCAGCAGTTGTCCATCACGTCGATCGCCTTCCGCTGCGGCTTCAATAGCATGGCGCACTTCTCGCGCACCTTCAAAAAGGCCTACAACGCCACGCCACGCGACTATCGCCGGCATCACCTGCATGCCGCAGCGCGGCATCACAGCTGAAGTCACCACTGAAAGTGAAACAAAGAAAAACGCGGGCCTCGGCCCGCGTTTTCGTTGGTAGCGTTGTGGCTGTTACTGCTGCGGCGGGTTGAAGGCCGTAGCGGCGGCCTGCTCCAGCGCGTCTTCACGACCCAGGCCCGGATAGCGAGCTTTCATCGCTGCGACCAGTTCCTCGGGGGAATTGGCCTTGCCACGCTCTTCGTGGAAGGCGTCGATGTATTCTGGAATGAACTTCAAAACCGACGCATCGGAGCTCGCTCCCTGTGCCTGGTGGCCGGCCACTACGATTTTCGGGTTGAGCGCCGAGATACGATTCAACGTTTCGTAGAGCGGCGCGGTATCGGCTGGCGGACGCAGATGCGAGTTGAAGATGATGTCGCCAGTGACGACCGCATCGAGTTCTGGAATGTGAACGAATGAATTCCCCGCCCCGTCGAGACCGATCTGCTCACCGGTGATCGGGAACACATGACCATCGAATTCCAGCTGCGGAGCGCTCAGCGCTTCCGGCAGGATCGCGTCTTCCGGCGGCAACTCCTCACCATAGGTCGGATACCAGAAATTACGACGCGCCGGCCATGCCGTCACGATGCGCTCACGTACCTCGGGCAGCGCCACGTAGCGCGCATCGGGGAAGGCCTTGAGGATGGTTTCGACACCGAGGAAATGGTCCGGATGCGCGTGCGTGCTGTAGATCATGGTGAGCGGCTTGCCGGATTTCTTGATCAGCTCGACGACCTGTTGCGCTTCACTGCGGATGAACTGCGGATCGATCAACAGCACCTCGTCCTCGCCATAGACCAGCGTGGAGGTCACCGCGTAACCAAAAACGCCGGACGTATAGACTTCGAGACTCAAACCGTCGTTCTCGGCAATGATCTCGGCCTGGGCCGCAGCGCCGAACAGGGCCGCGCCCAACAAGAGAGCAAGTGACTTCTTACGCATGGATGGTTCCTCCTGAATTGATTGCGTGGGAGTCCTGTTGTTGTGATTCTGCCAACAGCGTAGGCAGATGTTTTTCCAATGGTAGGCGACGGACGCGCACGCCCGTTGCGGCAAAGACGGCGTTGACGACTGCTGGGGCGATTGCTGGAGTGGAAGTTTCCCCGATTCCGCCGGGATTGGGATCCTCGGAAGGCACGATGAAAACGTCGATCTCGGGCATTTCATCGATGCGCAGCGCGTCATAGTCGTGGAAGTTGCTCTGCTGCACACGACCATCGGCCAACGAGATCTCACCGCGCAATGCGGCGGTAAGCCCGTAGACGATGCCGCCTTCCATCTGCTGCCGTACCGTGAGTGGATTCACTGCCTGCCCACAGTCGACGACACAGGTGACCTTGTGCACGCGCACCCTGCCCTGATCGACGGACACTTCCACCACTTGTGCGTTGTGTGAGCCGAAGCAGCTGACGCAGGCGACGCCGCGATGGCGGCCTGGCACAGCAGGCGTATTCCAACCGGCGCGTTCCGCCGCGATTTCCAATACTCGGCGCAGGCGCGGCGCGTCCCGCAAAAGATGCAGACGCAGCTCTACGGGATCCTTGCCACCCGCCGCGGCGAGCTCATCGAGGAAGGACTCCATGAAGTACACGTTCTGCGAGGCACCGACGCTACGCCAGAAATTGGTGGGCACGTCGAGTTCGAGCGGCACGTATTCGAAATGCTGGGCTCCGATTGCATAGTCGTTGTCGGCAAGACCCGCCACCGCCTCGCGATCGAGGCCATTCTGTAACGCTTGGAAATATTGGCAGCTCACACGGCCGCGCAATGCGACTGGCCAACCCTCCGCATCGAGCGCTGCTTCCAGATTCACCATCGAGCACGGGCGATAGCGATCCTGTTGGATGTCGTCTTCACGCGTGTAGAGCAGGTTCACCGGACGACCGGTCACCATGGCGATTTCCACCGCTTCGGTATAGACGTTGCCGCCACCGCGGCTACCGAAGCCGCCGCCGATGAAGAGTGTGTTCACCTTCACCTGTTCCGCCTCCAAGCCTGCCGCTGCGACGGCGGACGAATGGCAGATGCCGGGAATCTGTGTGCCGCTCCAGACTTCGCAACCCTGTTCATCGAGACGCACGGCAGTGTTGGGTGGCTCCATCGTCGTATGGGCGAGATAAGGCACTTCGTAGGTCACGGCGACCTTCTGCGCGGCATTGGCAAAGGCCGCCTCGACATCGCCTTCGGAGCGCGCCACCGCACCACTGTGCTGCAAGAGTTCGCGCTGCATCTCTCGGATGCGCTCGCTGGAAAGAGACGCGTTGGGGCCGAGATCCCACTGAATGTCGAGCAGCTTGCGCCCTTCCATCGCCGCCCAGGTATTGGTGGCAAGCACGGCGATGCCGCGACCCACCTGCACGACATCGATCACGCCGGGGAAGGCTCGTGTGCGGGAATCATCGAACGAAGCAACGCGGCCACCGAAAACAGGACAACGTTCCAGTACGGCGAAAGCGATGTCCGGCATGCGCACGTCGATGCCGTAGCGTGCCGTGCCCGTGATCTTCGCCAAGGTGTCGCGGCGTGGTGTGGGTTTACCGATCAGGCGATATTGGTCCGGGCTTTTCAGCGCCACCGTTTCCGGCACTGGAAGCTGTGCAGCTTCGAGTGCCAGCTCGCCATAGCTGAAGGAATCGGTAGAACCGACGCGATGGACGCGGCCGTTCTCGGTACGGGTCTGCGCAATATCCACGCCCCAGCGCTGCGCGGCAGCGCTTTGCAGCATCACGCGCGCTTTGGCGCCAGCCTCACGTAGCGGCTGCCAGGACGTTCGTACCCCGAGGCTGCCGAAGGTGCCCTGCAGCGGAAAACCATAGACGCGTGCGACGGGCGCGAACTCCCATTGCAGACGCTGCCAATCGCAGTCCAGTTCTTCCGCGAGCAGCATGCATAGCGTGGTGACGGCACCCTGGCCGTTCTCCGGCTTGTGCAGGATGAGTGTGACGGTGTCGTCGGGCGCGATGCGGACGAAGGGATTGAATTCGAGCGTCTCGGAGCCATCCTGCGCGGTCGCAGGCACGTGATGGCCCAGAACCAAGGCGCCAGTACCGGCGGCGCTGAGAGCGAGGAACTCGCGGCGCTTCAGTTGTGCAGCACTCATACCCTGCCCTCCTCTGCCGGCGCCATGGCATCCATGGCCAGGGCTTGAATCTCCGCCGCACGGTGGATGGCGGCGCGGATGCTCTGGTAGGTACCGCAGCGACAGATGTTGTTGCGCATCGCGGCGTCGATATCGGCATCGGTGGGTTTGGGATTGCGGGCGAGCAGCGCAGCGGCACTCATCTGTTGCCCACTCTGACAGTAGCCGCATTGCGGCACGTCGAGTTCGAGCCAGGCGCGCTGGACGGGATGGAGAGCGTCGGGAGTGCCGAGGCCTTCCACCGTCGTCACGCTGCGGCCTGCCACGAAACCGATCTCGGTGCGGCAGCTGCGAACGGGATTGCCATCGATGTGTACGGTGCAGGCGCCGCAGAGTGCCATGCCGCAGCCGTACTTGGTGCCGGTGAGATTGAGTATGTCGCGCAGAACCCACAGCAAGGGCATCTGCGGCTCCGCCTCGACGGTGCGGGGCTGACCATTCAGGGTGAAGGTGATGGTAGCCATGCGTCCCCTCCTCGCGCGTGCTTGTCGTTCTTATTGGCCGCTTGGTTTTATGTTTTGGCGCAGTAGACCACCGTGATTTTGGCCCCGCAAGTGTTTTGGGACCGGGCCAGATGCCGTTTGGCACCAGCGGAACCGCCTTTTGGCGGAGTCGGACTTACTGCGGTTCTGCCCGCAGCGAGCGGTGATTCGAAGTGTGCGCCGTGCCTCTGTCCGACTGCCGTTCGCACGTTAAGCTCTGGCACCAACAGATAGACCTCGATTGGCGCTCGAGTCTCACCGACGACAAGGAGATCCAGGGAAATGATGAAACGTGGCAAGGGCGTGATTGCTGCCCTGTGTGTGGCAACGTTGCTCAGCAGTTGTATCGCCGCCGGCGGCACCTATGGCGTGGTGGCACCAGCCCCGCCCCGAGGTACGGTGGTGAACGGCAATGTGCAGGCGGCGAATGGCATCAGCGTCAGCCTCAGTGCGGGCGAGGCGCGCCAATTGGCGGTGAACAATCGCCTGACCGGCTATCGCCCACTGCCACCGGGCATCGCCCGCAACCTGGCACGCGGCAAGCCCTTGCCACCCGGCATCGCCAAACAGGCGGTCCCCGGCGTCATGCTCGCTCAGCTCCCACGCTACGACGGCTACGAATGGCAGATCGCCGGCACCGACCTCATCCTCGTCGCGATCGGCACCTTGGTGGTGGCGGAAATCCTCAACGACGTCTTTCGCTGAACCCACAAACAAAAAGCCCCGGCATGAGGACCGGGGCTTTTCCGTAGCAGGTGCGCTCTTCGCTCACGCGCCTTCGACGTTGTGATAGACGCGCTGCACGTCGTCGACGTCCTCGAGCATGGTCATGAGCTTGTCGAAGGTCGCCACGTCCTCGCCTTCCAGCTGCACGTAGCTCTGCGGGATGAACTGGATCTCATCCACTTCGTATTCGATGTCACCGAAGGCGGCGGCGAGCGCCTGCTTGGCCTTGGCATACTCCGTGGGGGGAGCGAATACCGTGATCTTGCCGTCTTCGTTCTCGAGATCGGTGACGTCGACGTCGCCGGCCACCAGCGCTTCCAGTACCGCTTCTTCCTCACCCTTGAAGACCAGGATGATGCTGTGGTCGAACATGTGGCTCACGGTGCCCTGGGTGCCCAGCTTGCAGCCGCTCTTGTTGAAGCACTGACGCACGTCGCCGAAGGTGCGGTTGGGGTTGTCGGTGAGGCACTCGACGATGACCAGTGAAGAAGCCGGACCGAAGCCTTCATAGCGCGCAACGGAGTAGTCTTCGCCACCACCGCCCTTGGCCTTCTCGATCGCCTTCTCGATCACGTGTGCCGGCACCTGATCGCGCTTGGCGCGTTCGATGATGCTACGCAGTGCCAGGTTGCCCGCGGGATCGACACCGCCGGACTTGGCCACTACATAGATTTCCTTCCCGTACTTGCCGTAGACCTTGGACTTCTGGGCCGCGGTCTTGGCCATGGATTCCTTGCGGTTTTGATAGGCTCTACCCATAGTGCTACCCGTCGCTGCGCCTGTGCTTTTCGTTAGCCAAAAATCAAAAGGGCGCGATTTTAACCGCGCCCTTCATCATTCGCCACCCCGCCGGGAGTAACGGAATCGTCAGGCCGTGTGCGGGCTCAGTGCCGGGTCGGCGGCTTTCTTCGGCTCTTCTTCCACCTTGTGGGCATCGCTCTTGCCGGTGCCACCGATGGTCACCAGTACCAGTGCCAGTGCCGCCAGAATCGAACCGGAGCCCATCACGATAGACAGGGACGGCAATTGCAGACCACCCTGCAGGAGGAACCCCGCCAGGATCGGCGACAGCGCGGACCCACCACGACCGACGCCGATCACGAAGCCCGTGCCGGAAGCGCGGACGTGCGTCGGGAATACCTCGGCGCAGATGCCGAACATGCCCACGATCCCCGCGTTGATGAAATAGCCGGCCATGGCCACCAGGGCCGAGAGCACTGCCAGGTTGGCGCTGGCCTGACCGAACAGACAGGTGGCAATCCAGGACAGCACGAACATCCCCAGAGTCAGCGTCTTGAGCGGGAAGCGACGGCTCAAGGCACCGAAGGTGAAGGCGCCCAAGGCGCCGCCCACGGTGGCCCAAGTGAGCACACCACTGGCGGAGGAAGGCGAGAAGCCCATGTCCACCACCAACTTCGGCACCCACTTGAGGATGTAGTAGAAGGTGACGATGTGGAAGAAGTACGCGAGCGTCACCAACAACGTGGTGCGCAGCATCGTCGGCGAGAAGATGTCGACCCAGGTCTTGCGCTTGGCTTCTTCCGGGAACTCGGGAATCGCCGCTACCGTGGCATGGCCCAGACGGCTCATGATGGAGTTCACGCGCTCGAGCATGTTGGCCGGACGCTTGCGCACCAACCAATGCACGGACTCCGGCATCAGGAACCATACGATCGGGATCATCAGCGCGGTGACAGCCGTGCCGAAGTAGAACACCGAACGCCAGTCCATCACTTTCAGCAGCTGCATCACGACGAGGCCACCGAACACCCCACCCAAGGGATAGCCGGCAGACATGATGGCGATGGTGAGCTGACGGTTACGGACGTTGGAGAACTCCGCCGCCATGGCGTTGATCGCGGCGAGCATGCCGCCGATGCCGAGCCCCGTGACCACACGCCACACCGACAGCACTTCGATCGACGTCGTCGTGGTGCACATGAACATGCCCAGCGTCATCATCAGGAGGCACATCAGAATGGTCGGGCGACGGCCGAACGAATCCGCCATCCCGCCCAAAGTCAGGGATCCGACCGCCATGCCGAGGAGCTCCATCGACAGGACGAAGCCGAGCTCGGCCGGCGTCGTGCCCCACTCCTCCGCAATGCCCGGTGAGGCAAAACTGATGGCCATCACATCGAAACCATCCAGTGCGTTGAGCACCATGGTGATGGCCACCACGACATATTGCAGTCGTCGCATCTCGGACTGGTTGATGATCTCACGCGGATCACTATGCATGCGTCCCCCTCTTTCTCATCGCCCCCTCGGCGATCGTTCTTCATTCAATGCTGCACCGCCCCCACGGCAGTGCATTGGTGCCGCGAGACGATATCAGTCTTGCAGGCTTTTGCTTACCACTTCGTACACATCCGGCGACAGATTCGGTTCCGCCATGACGCGCTGCAGCTGCTCGCGCATGAGCGTCTGCCGTGCGGCATCGTAACGGCGCCAACGCGTCAGCGGTGTCAGCTGACGGGATGCGATCTGCGGGTTCAGGCGATTCAACTCGATGACGTAGTCGGCGAGGAATTCATAGCCCGAACCATCGGCGGCGTGGAAGCCTACCGCATTACTGTTGCAGAAGGCACCGATCACGCTGCGTACCTTGTTCGGGTTCTTGATGTCGAAGGCTTCGTGCTGGATCAGGGCCTTCACACGCGGCAGGTTGTCGGCCACGGGTGCTGCACTCTGCATGGACAACCACTGCTCGACCACCAGCGTCTCGTGTTTCCATTTCTGATAGAAGCGCTCCACCAACTCGTCGCGCAGTGCCGCATTTTGCGGGCTCGGATTGTTGACGAAGGCACGCAGCGCCGCGCTTTCATCCGTCATGTTGTTGGCGTTTTCGAACTGCTTCTTGGCGGCGGCGTACCAGGTCTCGCTCTGCAGCGTCATCAGATAGTTGAGCACCGTGTTCTTCAGTGAACGCTGTGCAACGGGCTCCGCCGCATATTCATAGGGGGCATCGCTGAGGTTCGCTTCGTACACGGCGGCGAGCTGCGTTTCGAGCGCCTCGGCCAACTGGCGGCGAATGGATTCACGCACGCGGTGGATGCCCTCGACCTCGATCACCGTCATCTGCTCGGCGATGTAGGCTTCCGACGGCAACAGGATGAGGTTGGCGATCATCGCCTTGTCGATGCCCTTCTCGTTCAGGCTCGCCTCGAGCACTTCGCGGTAGGCCTGCACCAGGCGCGGATCGACCGTGTAGTCCTTGCCTTCGCGCCAGGCGGCGAGGCCGTCGTAGATCACCTGCAACGCCAGTTGCTGACCCGCTTCCCAACGCACGAAGCCATCGGTGTCGTGGCTCATGAGGAACATCAGCTCTTCACGCGTGAAGTCGCAGCTCAGCTTCACGGGGGCGGAGAAGCCGCGCAGCAAGGACGGCACCGGTTCTTCCGGAATGTTGGTGAAGCGGAAGGTCTGCGTCGGTTCGGTGACGACCAACACCTTGCTCGTGCTGACGCTGTCGCTGCCACCGAGCTGCAGCGGCAGTTCCTTGCCCTTGCTATCGAGCAAGCCAACCGTGAGCGGAATGTAGAAAGGCTCCTTCACGGGCTGACGCGGCGTCGGCGGTGTGTATTGGCTCACCGTGAGCAGGTATTCGCGGTTCTTGGCGTCGTACTCGCGCGTGACGGTCAACTGCGGCGTACCCGCCTGCGTATACCAGCGACGGAACTGCGTGAGATCGATGCCGCTCACCTCTTCCATGCAATGCACGAAGTCGTCGGTGGTCACGGCCTGACCATCGAAGCGCGCAAAGTAAAGATCGGTGGCCTCTCGGAATTTCTGCGGCCCCAGCAGGTTGGCCAGCATGCGCACCACTTCCGAGCCCTTCTCGTAGATGGTCACGGTGTAGAAGTTGGAGATCTCCATGTAGGACTCGGGGCGCACCGAATGCGCCATCGGGCCGCTGTCTTCGGCGAACTGCACCGTGCGCAGAAAACTGACGTCTTCGATGCGGTTCACCGCGCGCGAACCCATGTCGGCGGAGAACTCGGCATCGCGGAATACCGTGAAACCTTCCTTCAAGCTCAATTGGAACCAGTCACGGCAGGTGACGCGGTTGCCCGACCAGTTGTGGAAATATTCGTGCGCGACGATGGATTCGATGCGCTGGAAGGAGAAGTCCGTGGTGGTGGCGGGATGCGCCAACACGGCGGAGGAATTGAAGATGTTGAGGCCCTTGTTCTCCATCGCGCCCATGTTGAAGTCGTCCACGGCCACGATCATGAAGATGTCGAGATCGTACTCACGGCCATAGACCTCTTCATCCCAACGCATAGCGCGCTTGAGCGAGCCCATCGCGAAGTCGCATTTGTCGATGTCCTTCTCTTCGACGTAAATGCGCAGGTCGACCACGCGACCACTCTGCGTCGTGAAGGTATCGGTGATGGATTTGAGATCACCGGCAACGAGCGCGAAGAGATAACAAGGTTTGCGGAAAGGATCCTGCCACACCGCGAAATGGCGGCCGCCTTCGAGGTCACCGCTGTCGATCGGATTGCCGTTCGACAACAGCACGGGGTAGCGCGTCTTGTCGGCTTCGATGCGCGTGGTGAAGCTGGACAGGACGTCGGGACGATCGAGGTAGTACGTGATCTTGCGGAAACCTTCGGCCTCACACTGCGTGCAGAACATCACGCGTGATTTGTACAGACCCTCGAGCGAGGTGTTGGTCTCGGGATGGATGCGCACACGGGTTTCCAGCGTGAAGCGCGCCGGCACCTGCGGCAGCGTGAGCGAATCCTTGTCCAGCTGGTACTGATCGGGACGCAATGGCACACCATCGAGTTTGATCTCGAGCAGCTCGAGCTGACGGCCATCGAGCACCAGCGGTGCTTCGGGAATGGCGGCAGCCGGATTGCGCCGCATGACCAGGCGCGAACGCACCAGCGTTTCATCCTCGAACAGATGCACGTCGAGGTGCGTCTCGTCGATCAGGTAATCGGGAACTCGGTAATCGCGCAGATAAACGGTCTTGCCTTGGGATTCTTTCATGTCGCTTGCCTCGCGGTGCCCTCAGGCACTCAGTAGCTCCAGCTCGTAGCCGGTGTATTTGCGAATGTTCAGCACGCCCTGATCGAGCACCAGATACTGACCCTTGATGCCTTGCAGAACGCCGCCGATCTCGGGGGTCTTGTCGAAGTCGAGTGAATTGATCTTCTCGGGATAGCGTTCGACCGGATAGCTGATGTTCACCGGTTCGACGCCATTGATGACGTTGAATGCGTGCAGACCGTAGCGATGGCGGAAGTCGTCGAGCTCGTTCGCGCACTCCTGCAATAGACGATCGCGCTCGGCGCAGAGATCCACCGCTTCCTGCTCACCTCGCAGCATGTTACGCCAGTTGGTGCGATCGGTGATGTGACGACGGAACATTGCCTCACACAATCCCGCCTGATGACGCGAGCGCACGCGCAATACGGCCAGCGCCTGCGTGGCACCTTGATCGATCCAACGCGTCGGCACCTGCGAGGCACGCGTGATGCCCACCTTCAAACCGGAAGAATTGGCGAAGTAGACGATGTGGTCCTGCATGCAGAAGTGGTCGCCCCATACCGCATTGCGGCAGGTACCGGCTTCGTAATGACAGAGCTCGGGCGACATCACACAGGTGTCGCATTCGGGCAGTTTCTGAAAGCAGCGGAAACAATAGCCCTGACTGAAGCTCTTGTTGGTGGTCTTGCCGCAGTTGATGCACACGATGGTGCCGGTGAAGCGCAAGCGCAGCTCCCGGCCGATCATGGGATTGAGCGGCACACTGTGTTCACCCAACTGTAGGCGGTACTGCACGGGGCTTTCGAGGCGGCTATCCAACTTGCGCGCCTGCCCCAGATAACGTTCAGTCATCGCAATGGCTCTTCTTCAGACCGGTGCGGTCGATGTAGCCCACCCTCTCCTCTTCGGGCAGATGCAATTCGTCCCAGGCAATGATGGCCTGCAAACAATACTCGCGCTGCGCGGGCGTCAGACGATCGCCATTGGGCCAGCGACCGAGCTCCACCGCCGTCTTCAGACTGGCATGCAGCTCCGGGCTCATGGACGCCACCAGATCCTTCCAGTTATCGGGTTTTTCCGGTACCGGGATGGCATCGTGAAAGTCAGTCATCGTCTACCTCTACGAGAACTATCACCGTCGACGGCGCGACGGATGCGGCTCAGCGTTGCCAGCGTGGCACCGAACAGTACGCCCGCGAGCAGGCCGCCAATGTGGGCTTCGTTGGCGATCATGCGTAGACCGAGCACGGCCATCAACACCAAGGAGGCCAACATGAACAGAATCAGAGACGTCGGCAGCCATAGACCGGCGCGCGGATCGAACAGCTGCCACATCCAGATATAGGCAAAGAGACCGTAAACAACTCCCGACATCCCGCCGAAATTGTTACCACCGCCCCACAGGTACTGCACGGTGTTCGACACCAGTGCCAACACGATGATGAGGATGCCGAGCATCAGCGTGGATTGACGGCGTTCGATCTGCCGTCCCAGTTCCCACAGCCACAACATGTTGAAGATCAGATGCACGAGCCCGCCATGCAGCAGAATCGGCGTCAACATGTTGGCGAAATCGCGGAAGGAGAAGCGGCTGAGCACCTCGCTCAACACGATGCGACGTGTGCCGTAGGCGAAGTCCGGATAGAGCAGCTCGAAGGTGAGCTGCGTGGGTTGTGCCAGCGGTGCCAGGTACAAGAGCACACAGCACACGGCGATCAGGCTCAACGTCAACGGCGTATGACGTAACGCATGCAGGATTCCGGTTTTCAAGGCGGTACTCGCACCGAAACCTTCGAGAGTGGAAGAGTCTTCTTCCGCCGGCTGGATCTCACCACGCAGCCATTGTTCGTAGAGACTCTGCGCCACACTGACCTGCTCCACCTTGGCCACACCCAGCACCTGCACCGGAACGTCGTCGGGACGGAAGATGCGATGGGAAATCTTGTGCTGCCAAAGCAAGCGGCTGAAGGGTCCGAGATCGGTGTCGGCCGGCACTTCGAAGACGCGATACATCGGAGCGGCTCCTAACTCCTGCCGGGGCGGTGCGACCAACCCAGCTTGCTGCGACAGGTGGCGTAGTAGTCGTAGTCCTCCGGATGCAGCAAGCGCAGTTCGCGTTCCTTGCGACGGATGGTGAGCACGTCACCCGCTTGTGAAGTGAATTCCACCGAGCCATCACAACTGACCTGCGCCGTGCTGTGATTGTGGCGTTCACCCACCACCACGACGATTTCGCTGTGACTGCCCACTACGATGGGACGGGAACTGAGACTGTGGGGATACATCGGCACCAATACCATGGCGTCGAGACCGGGATGCATGATCGGACCACCAGCCGACATGGCGTAGGCAGTGGAGCCGGTCGGCGTTGCGACGATCAAGCCATCCGAGGCCTGGTTGTAGACGTACTGGCCGTCGATGTGAAGTTCGAATTCGATCATCTGCGCGGCCACGCCCGGGTGCAGCACGATGTCGTTCATGGCCGAGCCGATGAACTGAGTGCGGCCTTCGCGGCTCAGCGTCACGTCGAGCAGGAAGCGCCCTTCGACCTTGTAGTGCCCCGCCAGGATCTGGCCCAGACGGGATTCGATCTCGTCGGGCAGGATGTCGGTGAGGAAGCCGAGACGACCACGGTTGATGCCCACCACGGGCAGGCCCTGCTCGGCCAGCACGGCGGCGGCTTTCAGCATGCTGCCGTCGCCGCCCACCACGATCACGAGCTCACATACGGTGCCCATTTCGCGGCGCGGGCACACGCGGAAGCTATGCGGCTGCAGGAGATCGGAGACGTTGTCGTCCACCACGATGTTGATTCCCTGCTGCTTCTGCAGAAATCCGGTGAGGGTATTGAGGGAATCGACGATGTCGCGATTGTCGCGCCTGCTGATGATGCCGATATTTCGGAACCTACTGATTTCATTCAACTTGTTGATATCGGTCATCGACGTCTCTGCGCTTCCGTACTCTAGCCTGTACACAGATTGGAGGTAACTCTTGGGGTAAGTCCCTTCGAGAAGGCATGAATTGTACAGCAGCAGAGCGCCAGCGGGACGCCGCGTGACTCGGGGCAGGCCGAGCAATGATTCACTCGCGGTGATTTTCACCTCGGCGCCTTGCCACACTCCTCCCGCAGAACTCAACGCTCTTCGCGATTGATGCGCTTGGACGACATGTAGTACTTGCTGTCGAGCCGATAGTGATGGAGCGGTCTCGGCATCACGTCGATGGGCTGGATGCGCAACCACATGAAGGAATTCTGGCTGCGCACGACATTCTCCGTGATGGGCACAGCCTGGATGCTGTGAGTGCGCACGAATTCGCGCAGCGTCTCCACCTCGTTGCGGGCGGTGCGCTGCAACAGCAACTCGGGAACCTGGCCGCGCTCGAACAGGGTCATCAGCTGCTGCAGCATCATGTAGGACCCGAACAGCGACGGGGCCGAGTCGATGAAGAAGTTGGACACGCTCGCCATCTTGGGCAGATAGAAACCGAGTATCTCCAAGAGATCCGCCGGCCCGTGCTTGAAGTCCGAGAACACGAAGTCGAACTCCTTCTCCGGCGCGGGATAGGGAGGGAAAGAAGTTTCGATGAAGTTGACTTGCTGGCTCAGTCCGTGACGCTCGACCAGGGAGTTGAAGTATTCACTGAAAGTCGGTTTGAGTTCTTCGGGGTGAAACAGGCTTCGTTTCTGCGCGTCGAAGACGATGCCACGATCGGCGACGTGGATGAGCCCCTCCCCGTTTTCCCACAAGGCCCGTGCCATCCAGAGCGCCGACACACCGAAGCCGGTTCCCAACTCCAACAAGCGCTTCGGCTTGTGCATCTTGACCAGGCAATACAGAAACATGGCGCGTGTTTCGGTGCCGTAGTACGGGCCGACGCGATCGCTGAATTCGCGCAATGCCATCAACGACTGGTAAGCATCCATGCAAGTTTCTCCCGCTGTGTTCCGATCGGTCTGATAAGGCGCTGCGATCTGACCACATCGCCCATGGAGCTGACACTAGCCAATTAGAATGCATACATCTGGCGAGGCAGCGCTGGCAGCAGCGGCGGGAAGAAGAATGAGGAGAAGGCGGCCCTGAGAGAGTCAGCGACCGCCATGAGAATTTCGGTGAAGTCCGAGCTCAGTTGAGAACCCTATAGCCGCGCCCGAGCAGACAATTGCGCAGAACGACGCGGCGTTCGGAAATGGCGGAGCTGGTGCCATTGACCGTGCCCATCACGCCACCTATGCCTGCGGTGCGCGCGGCGGTGGAGCTGTTGCCACCGATGGCACCGACTGCGCCACCCACGACGGCACCGGTTGCAGCACCGGTGACGACCTGGCGTCCTGTCTGCACCTGATCGGCATAGGCGCGGCACTCGGCGAGATCGGTTTGATAGTCCTGCGGATCGACCCCCGTCATGTCGATGATGGGATCCTTCCCGAAAAAGCTTTCGGGACTGGCACAGCTCAGCAACGACGACGCTGCGCCCACGACGATGGCAGCAAGCAAACGAGTGCGCATAGCGGTTCCTCTGGAATTCGTTTTCAGCCCACTGGGCATGGCCCATAGAACGCGATCGTGACTGCCACGTTGACGCGCCCATAGGAACAGGGACCCGCTACAATGCGCCCCTTTGCTGCACAGTGCCATGAACGATACCCGCTTACCCTCTCTGCATCTACCGCCGCCGCAACTCGAGTGGAACGACGAGGGCCTGCCCGTGTCCCGTGAATACGGCGACGTCTACTTTTCCAAGGCCGATGCGCTCGGTGAAAGCACCCATGTCTTTCTCGACGGCAACGACTTGCCGGCTCGTTTCGCGGCACTCGGCGATGAGGACTTCGTGATCCTCGAGCTCGGCTTTGGCAGTGGGTTGAACTTCCTCAACACCTGGCATTTATGGAAACGGGTGGCTGCGCCCACGGCACGTTTGCATTACGTTTCCTGCGAGCTGCATCCACTCTCACGCCGGGATCTGCGTCGTTTGCATGGGCATTGGCCCACGCTTGCCGAAGAAAGCGCAGCATTGTTGCAGCAGTACCCTGAACATACGGCGGGATTGCATCAGCTGCGCTTGGGCGAACGCGCACGTCCTGTGCTGCTCACGCTACTGTACGGCGATGCCAACGATCTGCTCGCGCGCCTACGCCACCCGCTCCCTTGCTTCAGCGCCGACGCCCTCTATCTCGATGGTTTTTCACCGAAGCTGAATCCGAGCCTTTGGCAGGAAGAACTTCTTCGCCACATTGCCGCGTTCTGCAAACACGACACCACGCTGGCTACTTATTCCGTTGCCGCGGGCGTGCGTCATGCCCTGGAGCAGGCTGGCTTCGGCGTAGAGAAGGCACCCGGCTTTGCGCACAAGCGCCACATGCTGCGCGGCAGCTATCGGGGAGTGGTTGCTGCTCCGGCACGCAGTAGGCGCGGCAAGGCCGCGATCATCGGTGGTGGCCTTGCGGGTTGCAGCACGGCCTTTGCGCTCGCCGAAAGCGGCTGGCAGGTCACCCTGTTCGAACGTGAAGAAAAATTGGCGAGCGCCGCATCCGGCAATCCACAGGGCATCCTGCATTTCCGCCCGGTCAAACGCCAGGCGCCGGACAGTCACATCAACCTCTACGCCTATCTGCATGCCACCCGTTGGTATGGCGGACTCGCAGCGAGCTTGGGTCTGAACTGGCACCCCTGCGGCCATCTGCAGCTCGCCACCACACCTGCGTTGGAGAAACGCTTTCAGTCCATCATGGAAGAAGCGGTGTACCCAGCGCAGCTGCTGCAGTATCTCGACAAGGACGCCGCCAGCGAGCGCGCCGGTGTACCACTGGCCCACCCTGCTCTCTTCTTTCCCGATTCAGGTTGGCTGTCGCCGCCGGAACTGTGCTCACGCTATGTCGAGCATTCACGCATTGCAGTGAGCACGCTGCGCGACATTCATTCCTTCGTGCGAGTGGAACATGGCTGGCGCTTATGGGCGCGGGGTGAAGCAGACTCCGAGGAAAATTTCGATCTCGTCATCATCGCCAACAGCAGCGAAGCCGGACTTTTCGAGGGCCTTGGGCATCTGCCACTGATCGCCAATCGCGGTCAGGTGGATGTCTATCCCGCTGCAGAAGACAGCGCGATTCGCAGTGTGGTCTGCGGCCAAAGCTATCTCGTACCGGGGAGCACCGTGCAATGCATCGGTGGCAGTTACTATCTCGGCGATGACAGCGACGCCGCGATTGCCGACCGCAATCGTTGGCATCTGGAGCAACTCGAGGACTGCAGTGACACGCTCGCCGCTGCGCTCAAGTCGAAAGACGTACTGCATCACCGTCGTGCCAGCCGCTGCATCACACCCGACCGTTTACCGCTCGTGGGCCTGGTCGACGCCGAACGCTTCCCCAACCTCTATCTCAACGTGGCACACGGCTCCCATGGACTTACACGCACTCCTCTGTGCGCAGCCTGGCTGGTGAGTCGCATCAATGCCACGCCTCCTCCCTGCCTGCCTCGCCTCGGCGCCTTGTTGGATCCGGCGCGTTACCCGCAATAGCGAACAGCCGGCTCAGGGCCGGCTGTTCACGAAGGCGCGATGGAAAAACTCAGGCTTCGCCGGTGAAGAAACGCGTCAGCGCACGCGCGAGATAGAGCGTATCGCGGCTGCCTGCCAATTCGCGGATCGAATGCATGGCGAAGGTGGGCACACCGATGTCGAGCACCGGTAGGCCGAGCTCAGTGGCAATCAGCGGACCGATGGTGCTGCCGCAGCCCATGTCCGAACGCACCACGAAACTCTGCACCGGCACGTCCACTTCATTGCAGATCATGCGGAAATAGGCCGCCGTCGCGCTGTTGGTGGCGTAGCGCTGGTTGGAATTGAACTTCAGCACGGGACCAGCGTTGAGCAAGGGGCCATGCTTGCTGTCGTGCTTGTCCGCGAAGTTGGGATGGATGCCGTGCGCATTGTCAGCCGAAACGAGGAACGACGCGCGCAGCATGCGGCGATAGCTTTCCTCGCTGCCATCGCTGAGCTTTTCCACCAGACGGCGCAGCACGCTTTCCAGGAACGGGCCACAAGCGCCCGCGGCGGACGCACTGCCCACTTCCTCGTGATCCGAACACACCAGCACCTTGTGCGAGTCACCCTGACTCATCAGCAAACTCTCGAGCCCGACGTAGCAGCTCAGGAGATTGTCCAGACGCGCGGCGGCGATGAATTCTTCGTTGAGACCGACGAGGTCGGGCGGGTTCACGTCGTACAGACAGAGTTCGTAGTCGAGCACACGCGCGATGTCGAGCTCGGGTTGCGTGCGACGGATTTCTTCGGCGAGGAGCTTGCGGAAGTCCGGTGCCTTGTCGCTCGAGCACTGCAGCAAGAGCGGCGGCAGGTCGTTCTGCGCATTGATGCTGCGCTTGCTGTTGACCTCCCGGTCCAAATGGATCGCCAGACTGGGAATCACGGCGATGGGACGCTCGAAGTTGATCAGGGTCGTACAGAGCTGCCCACCCTCGTCTTCGAACATCACGCGGCCTGCGATCGAGAGATCACGGTCGAACCAGGGATTGAGCAAGGCTCCGCCGTAGACTTCGACACCGAGCTGCAGATAGCCATGACGCAAGAGTTCAGGTTGCGGCTTGATCTTGAGACAGGGGCTATCGGTATGCGCACCCACCATGCGCAGGCCACTCTCGCTGAGCGGACCCGCGCCGAGTTGCACGGCGATCAAAGAGGAATCGTTGCGCGTGAAGTAATAGCGCCCGCCGGGCTCGAAGTCCCAGACCTCTTCTTCGGCAAGGTAGACATAGCCCGCCTGTTCCAGCCGTGCCGCCATTGCGGCCACGGCATGGAAAGGCGTAGGGGATTGCTGGATGAAATCGCAGAGATCGCGATTGAAGGTATCCGCCAGCATGGTGCGTGGGTTATTCCTCGATGCCGAGCAGCTCCACTTCGAAGATCAGCGGCGAGTTCGGCGGAATCGGACCCGCGCCCATCGGACCGTAAGCGAGTTCCGACGGGATGACGAACCTGAATTTGTCACCGACACTCATCAGCTGCAGACCTTCAGTCCAACCCGGAATCACATCGCCGAGCGGGAAGGATACGGGCTCGCCGCGATCGACGGAGCTATCGAATACGGTGCCGTCGATGAGAGTGCCGTGATAATGCACGTTCACTACGTCGGACTCGGTGGGTTTCGGACCACCGCTGCCCTTGGTCACTACTTCGTACTGCAGGCCGCTGGCGGTGGTGGTTACACCATCACGTTTGGCATTCTGTTCCAGAAAGTCACGACCGGCCTGAGCCTGAGCTGCCATGGCAGCCTGTGCTTCGGCCTGCTTCTTGGCCTGCAGTTCCTGCAGCGCACCTAGGATTTCGTCGTCACTCAGTTTGAGGTCACCGCCCACGGCATCACGAATACCCAGGATCATGGCATCGAGGTCGAGGTCGTTGAGCAAACCCTGGCTTGCCAGCGTCGAGCCGATGTTCACGCCCATGCCGTAACCGGCACGCTTCTCAGGAGTATCGAGGTCCTGTGCCATTGCAGCAGTGCCGAGGCTCAGCGAAAGCGCGACAGCCAGGGGGCGGAGGCAGGGGTGGATAGTCATAGACGTGTCCTGAAAGCGCGGCACGACCCGAACTATGCCGCCAAAAGAGTTGAAAAGAAGAGATAATGCCGGGCTTCACTACCCCAAAGAGCATAGGGGGCGCATACTACCGGGTGTCCAAGGCAAATGCCACAACCCGCTCACGTCCCTGCCGCTGCTGTCCCAGTTCAAGGTAAGACCATGCTGCAATTCCGTTTCATTTCAGCTTTTTTGACTTCATTGTTGCTGGGAACTCTACTGTTGCTCGGTGCATGCAGCGGCAGCCCCTACACGGTGACCTTCGGCGACAAGGTGCTCTACTCACCCAATGCGCCCAACCGTAATTCGGTATTGGCCGATGCGGCGCTGCAGGGTTGTCTCAATGCCGTGCTCGCCGGTGTCGAAGGTGCCGATCCTGCCAACATCAAGCTGCTCGCCTGCCCTTCTGCCGGCGTCGTGAGCCTTGAGGGCATCTCCGCCCTGCCGCAACTGGAACAGCTAGAGCTTTCCGGTAATCGCATCAGCGACATCTCACCACTGTCGAGCTTGAAGAACCTGCGAGTGCTGAGCTTGCGAGACAACCGCGTCGGCAACATCGGCGTGCTCGATTCGCTGCCGATCCTCCGCTTCGTGTCCTTGCAGGGGAACAACGGCATCGCCTGCCGTCAGCTCGACGCACTGGAGCGCCGTCTCGGCAATACGCTCAATCGCCCCGAACGGTGTCTGTGATCAGGCCGCGGCCGGCACGCCGCTGTGGAAGCGGAAATCCGGATCAGGACTTTCGATCAACTCACGCTCGATCTCTCTGAACCAGGCCACGCGCTCGGTGATGTCCTCATCGGAATAGAGCTGCGCCAGACTCAGATAATCCTGGAAGTGCCTGGCCTCGGAGCGCAACAGGGAGTTGTAGAAGCGCGCGATGCGCGGTTCGAGATGCGGCAACAGCGCCGCGAAACGTTCGCAGGAGCGCGCCTCGACGTAGGCACCGACGATGAGCGTGTCCACCAATTTGGCGGGCTCATGCGTGCGCAGATGCTCGCGCAGCCCACTGGCATAGCGCGAGGGCCCCAAATGACTGTAGTTGATGCCAAGTTCCTGCATCAGCTCCACCACCTGCTCGAAGTGCAATAGTTCCTCGCGCGCGAGCTGCGACATCTTGCGCAGGAGCTCGGTGCGCTCGACGTAGCGATACATCAGGTTCATCGCCGTCGCCGCCGCTTTTTTCTCGCAGTTGGCGTGGTCGATGAGGAGCAAAGCCGGTTCCTGCACTGCGCGTTCCACCCAGGACTGCGGCGTTTTGCAAGGCAGGAAGGCCTCGATGGGGCTGAGGTCAATCGTCGCCACGCTCGTTCTCCTCATCTACTGCATTGGATTCAAGTTCGTCCTTCCCTTCGTCGAGCAAGTGCCGCGGCAGTTCCTTGCGGTTGCGCGCGCCGAGCTTGCGCAGTTTTTCGCTACGGTTGAGCAGGTTGCCCTTGCCGCTGACGAGCTTGCCCATCGCCTGATCCCAGGCCTTCTGGCTCTGTTCGAGACGGAAGCCGATCTCGTTCAGATCCTTCACGAAGTCGGCGAACTTGTCGTAGAGACGCCCCGCCTGATCGGCGATCTCCTGAGCGTTGCGGTTCTGATATTCATAGCGCCAGATGCTTTGAATCGTGCGCAGCGTCGCCAGCAGGGTCGAAGGACCGACCAAGATGATGTTCTTGGCGAAGGCATCGGTGAAAAGCTGATCATCCGATTGCACGGCCAAGGTGAAGGCAGCCTCCACCGGCAGGAACATCAGTACGTAGTCGAGCGTGTTGACGCCGTTCAGATGCTGATAGTTCTTCTCCGACAAGCCCTTCACGTGCGTGCGGATGGAAAGCAAATGCTGCCGTAGGTACTGCGCCTTGCTCTCTTCGTCCTCGGCGGAGAAGTACGACTGATAGGCACTGAGACTCACCTTGGAATCGATGATGACATCCTTGCCTTCCGGCAGATGCACGATGACGTCGGGTTGCCCCCTACCCCCTTCTCCATCGTTGAGGCTGACCTGCACTTCGTATTCTTGGCCGCGCGTGAGGCCGGATTTCTCGAGCACGCGCTCGAGGATCACTTCGCCCCAGATGCCCTGCGTCTTGCTTTCGCCACGCAGAGCCTTGGTGAGGTTCTCCGCATCGATGCTGATGCGCGAGTTGAGTTCGATGAGGGAGCGGATTTCCTTTTCGAGCGCGAAGCGCTGACGCGCCTCTTCGTTGTAGGTGTTTTCGACCCGCTTCTCGAACACCTGGATCTTTTCACTCAGCGGCTTGAGCAACGCCTGCAGTTGTTCCTGGCTGCTGGCGGCAAAGCTCTTGCCCTTCTGCTCGAGAATGTCACCCGCCAGTTGTTTGAACTGCAGACTGAGCGCTTCACGTGCTTCGTTCAACAGCCGCAGTTTTTCCTCGTGCGCCTTGCCTTCCTGCTCGCGCAAAGTCTCGGCACGCGCCAACTGTTCGCGCAGGGTCTGCACGCTGACCTGCTCCTGCACGAGCTGTTGTTCGACTTTGGTGAGAAGCTGCTGTACGCGCTGCAGTTCGGACTCACGCGTCGTGAGTCGTTCCTGCGCCAACGCATGCAGTCCACGCTGACGTGCCAGCGCAAAGGCCAGCACGACAGCGAGCACGAGAAGGGCGAGTGCTACCCCGCCCACGAGATAGAGTGTGGAGAGAGGCGCCGTGCTCATGCACGACCGAAGTCGATGCCCAGGCGCTCACCGACTTCGCGGTAGGTTTCGATGACGTTGCCCAGGTCCTGCCGGAAACGGTCCTTGTCCATTTTCTTCTTGGTGGCCTTGTCCCAGATACGGCAACCGTCGGGGCTGAACTCGTCACCGAGAAGCAGCTCGCCCTTGTGCATGCCGAATTCGAGCTTGTAGTCCACCAGCATCATACCGGCCTTGTCGAAAAGATCCTTCAACACTTCGTTCACCTTGAAGGTCAGCGCCTTCATGGCGTCGATCTGTTCCTGGGTGGCCCAGCCGAACGACAGGATGTGCGAATCGTTGACCATCGGATCGTGCAGCGCATCGCTCTTGTAGAAGAATTCGAAGGTCGGCGGATCGATGGCGGTGCCTTCAGCGATGCCATAACGCTTGCAGAGGCTGCCCGCGGCGTAGTTACGGACCACACATTCCACAGGGATCATGTCGAGCTTGAGCACCAGCGAATCGTTGTCGCCGAGCAGCTTGACGAAGTGAGACTTCACGCCGGCTTCCGCCAGCTTGCCCATGATGAAGGCATTGAACAGGTTGTTCACCCTACCCTTGTCCGCCAGTTGCTCCACCTTGGTCCCGTCGAAGGCCGAGGTATCGTTGCGGTAGTGCATGACGAACAAGTCGGGATCGTCCGTGCTATAGACACTTTTGGCCTTGCCGGTATAGATCAACTCGCGTTTTTCCATGATGTGCTCCGGAATACGGAAAGAAGGAAAGAGGCCCGACCGCCCGATCAAGCGATCGTATTGCGGATCAGGCGCAACAATTCGACGGCGGGCGTTTCGCCCTGCTCGTTCACTTCGGGCTCGGGACCGTTCGCAACCGGCTCGACTTCCACTTCGACGACACCATCACCGGCATCCTGCACACGTATGCGCAGCGAGGTTGGTTCGGGGATGTCGTCACCAAAGCTGAACAAGCGACGGAAGAAACCAGGCTCTTCTTTGTCCTCGCCCGTGCCAGGCAGATAGCTGACGTCGATCACGCCAGTGCCGGCGTCTTGCTCGTTGATGAGCACGTTGCTGCGCTGCAAGGCGCGCGTGACGGCAGCCCAGGCACGATCGTAGTTGGACTGCAGGCGCAGTACCTCGGTGCCATTGGGACGCGGTACGAGCGAGGCCTTGCCTTCGCTCGAGATGCTGCCCGCCAGGAAGGACACCGACGATGCGGTGTAGAGATCGGCCACGTCGGCGAGATAACCGGCCAGTTCACGCACCAGTTCGCCTTCCACTTCGGGATCCATCGACTGCTGCGGCCAAGCCACTTCGAAGGCGGGCGTTGCCTGCGGCTGCGACATGTGCAGCATGCGCACTTCAGAGCTGTTGTCCTGGAAACCGGTTTCCACGATGACGCGCACACGCTCACGGGTCAGCACGTTGCCGGGTTGAACGAACCATGCCGTTTCCATGATGCCGGCCGTGGGGTTTTCCACGGCGAGATCGACACCCTTCGCGGTCCAGTAGTCACGGATGCGCGGCCAGACCTGGCTGGGACTGACGTCCACCACGATCCAGCTCGTGTCCTGCATGCGCTGGATCACGACCTCGCGATCGGAACGCCCCTGCAGCGGACGCGGACGTGGCGCGTCGAGGAAGGCCTGGTTGGCGGAGCCAGGGATTTCGGGAATGACGAGTAGGTCGTCGATGATGAAACTGTCGAGCCCTTCCGGGATCTGCATGCGCGGAATCGTTTCGGCTTCCAGATATTCGGCCTTGCGATCGCGGAACATGCCCTCTTCGCCCGTGAGCCGGTCCATGCCGGGCACCCACGAGAACAAGGAACAGGACTGCAGCGACAGGAGCGCGAGCAGGCTCAAAGGCGGCAGGCAGAAACGATTCAGGGAAGTACGGCGACGCAAGACGATCGACCTCATGAGGCAACGCAGGCTTGCAAGGTCCGGCGCAGAGTTTCGTGATGAATCGGGTCCAGTTCCACCAGCGGCAGGCGAATGCCGGCCTGGATCAGGCCCAGTTCCTTGAGTGCCCATTTTACCGGCACGGGATTGGATTCGAGGAAAAGATCCTTGTGCAACGTGGCGATGCGCGCATTCAGGGCCCGCGCCTCTTCGGCCTTGCCTTCGAGACCCAGACGGCAGATGTCGCTCATCACGCGGGGTATGACATTCGCGGTCACGGAAATGTTCCCCTTGGCACCCATCAGGATCAGTTCCAACGCAGTGGCGTCGTCACCGGAGTACACGGCGAAATCGGCGGGCACGAGATCCAACACCTGACGGCCACGTTCGAGGTTGCCGGTGGCTTCCTTGACGCCGACGATGTTCGGCAGCTCGGCCAGCCGCGCGATGGTATCGGGCAGCATATCGCAAGCGGTGCGGCCCGGTACGTTGTAGAGGATCTGCGGGATTTCCACCGCCTCGGCGATGGCCTTGTAGTGGGCGTAGAGCCCGCGCTGGCTGGGCTTGTTGTAGTACGGCGTCACCAAGAGACAGGCGTCGGCCTTGGCCTTGAGCGCGGCTTCGGTGAGCGCGATGGCCTCGCTGGTGGAGTTTGCGCCAGTGCCCGCGATCACGGGAATGCGACCAGCGGCAGTCTCCACCACGTGACGAATGACGTCGGTGTGTTCGTCCACGTCCAAGGTAGCGGATTCGCCGGTGGTACCCACGGCTACGATGGCGTTCGTGCCTTCCTTGATGTGCCACTCCACCAAGCGGGTCAACGCTGGGTAATCCAGAGCTCCGTCTGGTGTCATGGGAGTGACGAGCGCCACGATACTGCCGGTGATCATGTATATCCTCTTGTCCAAGCCAGGAAGGTCCAGGCGGGGTCTTCCGGGAAAGCGTGCGAGTTTAGCGGAATCGCGAATAACTTGATATCCGCGCCGCGCCTCTCATCTCAATGTGAGTCCTGCTCCACCGCCACCGGTGGCGGCCGTGGCGACTCCACGACGGGCCAGGCGCGGATGATGGCCTTGATGAAGGTGGCGAGCGGAATGGCGAAGAAGACGCCCCAGAAGCCCCAGAGGCCACCGAAGACCAGCACGGCCGCAATGATGGCGATGGGATGGAGGTTGACGGCGTCGGAAAAGATCAGCGGTACCAGTAGGTTGCTTTCGAGCATCTGCAGCAGCACGTAGATGCCGACCACCTGATAGAACGCACTCGTGAAGCCCCATTGGAAGAAGGCCACCAAGATCACCGGCACGGCCACCGCCACGGCACCGACGTAGGGCACGATCGCGGACAGTCCCACGAGCACGGCGAGCAGCAAGGAATAGTTCAGCCCCATGAGCGCGAAGGCCACGAAGCTCACGCTGGTGCCGATCAGAATCTGCAATGCCTTGCCGCGGATGTAGTTGGCAAGCTGATCGTTCATCTCGTGCCAGATCTGCGCCATGATCGGCCGCCGCTCCGGCAACCAGTTCTCGAACCAACCAAGCAGCTTCTCCGAATCCTTGAGCATGAAGAACACCAGGATCGGGACCACCACCGTGTACACCATCCAGTTCACGAGCCGTGGAAAACTCGACACCGATTGCGACAGCGCCGCCTGCCCCCACGCCATCAGTTCGTTCTGAATCACGTTGAGCCAACGCTGCACCTGCTCGACGGTGAAGACATCCGGATAGTTCTCGGGCAGCAGCAACAGCAGGCCGCGCAATTGCTCGCTCATCATGGGTAAATCGTTGATGAGGATGCGCAGACGGTTGAAAGTGAAGGGAAGAAACACCAGAAAGCTGAGAAAGGTGAGGCCGAGGAACAGCGAGTACACCAGGTAGACCGCGATACTGTGCGGCACGCGCAGTCGTTCCAGGGCATTCACCAAGCCTTGCAGCATGTAGGTGAGGACGAGGCTCCACAGCAGCGGTGCAATGATGCTGCCCATGGTCAGCATCACCGTGAAGAACGCTACCAGGAGCAAGGTGAAGATGATGGCTTCGTCTTCGGAGAAATAACGCTGATAAAAGCCGTGAAATACCCGGATCATGGCAAGGTTCTTTGTGGAGCGGCTGGACTAGGGTTTACGCAACCAATAACTGAAGACTCCGCCCTGGTGCTCCATGCGCAGCAGCGGGATTCCGCTCTGCGCAGCGAAAACATGGAAGTCGCGTTCGGATCCTGGATCGGTGGCTCGGACGAGGATGACCTTGCCGGATTCCATACGGTTGAGCGCCTGCTTGGTTTTCAGCAGTGGCATCGGACAACTGAGACCACTGAGATCCAGTTCGAGGTCGGCTTGTATCGTCATGGCGCGTTATTCTACATGCAAAAATCGAGAGATTGCTGACCAGAAGGCGTAATATCGGCGGTCTCGGTCACTGAATCCGTACGCAGCGACAGGCCAAGTTCATGTTCACGATTCGACCCAAACGACTTCGCAGTGCCCTCACCCTGAGCACGCTGTTGCTCATCGGCGCCCTGCCCGCGTCGGCTCCGGCCCAGGTGAACCTGCCCGTGTTGGGCGATTCCATCTCCGGCACGATTTCCACCGAGCAGGAATATCGTTTCGGCCGCGAGTTCCTGCGCTCCGTACGCAGGCAGACTCCCCTGCTCAACGATCCCTTGATCGAGGAATACATCGCCAACCTCACCTTCAAGCTCGCCGCGAATTCGGAACTCACCGACCACCGCCTCGCCTTCGTCCTGATCGACAGCGACGTGCTCAACGCCTTCGCTGCACCCGGTGGCATCGTCGGCGTCAACGCGGGTCTGTTCCTCTATGCCCAGAACGAAGGCCAGTTCGCCTCGGTACTCGCGCACGAGCTGGCCCACATCAGTCAGCGTCACTACGCGCGCAGAATCGAGGAACAGCGACGCAACACCATTCCCAACATGGCCGGATTGCTCGCCAGTCTGGTCATCATGGCCACCGTCGGTGGCGATGCCGGTCAGGCCGCACTGATGACCAGCCAGGCGATGGGCATCGACAACCAGTTGCGTTTCTCACGCAGCAACGAGCAGGAAGCGGACCGTGTCGGCATCCGCACGCTCTACAACGCCGGCTTCAATCCCGACGACATGGCCGGGATGTTCGAGCAGATGCTGCGCTCACGCACCTTGTCGCAGCGCGTGCCGGAATTTCTCTCGACCCACCCCTTGGACGAAAACCGTGTCGCCGACAGCCGCAACCGTGCGCGTACCTATCCGGCGGTAGACTACGTCCCCAATCCCGAATATCTCCTGATGCGCGAACGCGTACGCATCCACTACGCGCGCGATCTCGACGCTGAAATTTCGAGCCGACAGCGCGAACTGCCGCAGCTCAACGGTGCGCAGGAAGACGCAGCACGCTACGGCATCGCACTCGCGCAACTCAAATCGGGACAGGTGGTGCAGGCAACCGAAAGTCTCGCTCCGCTGCTCGCGAAGGAGCCTACACGCATCACCTATGTACTGTTGAACGCCGACATCGCCGTTGCCGCCGGCAACTATGAGCGCGCATTTCAGATTCTCGAAGACAACCTGCGCATCAACCCGGAGAACCATCCACTCACGATGGCCTACGCCACGGCGTTGACGAAAGCAGGCGAATACGAGAAGGCTGCGGCCGTGCTCGAAAAGCACTCACTGCGTTACCCGGATGACGTGCAGCTATGGTACGACCTCGCCGAAGTGCAGGGTCAGGCCGGCAACATCGCCAAGGTGCATCAGGCCCGCGCGGAATACTTCATTGCAGTCGGTGAATTCACGCGCGCCCGCGAACAGATCGGACTTGCCTTGAACATGGAACGCGACCAGCTGGTGGTCGCACGTCTGCGTCAGCGTCTCGACTACATCACGGCCATCGAGGACGAGTTCTATCGTTCGCGCTGAATCTCAACGCTGCGCGCGGAAATCCAACATGCGCTGCAGCGGTTTGAGAGCCTGTCTTCCCAGCTCCGGGTCGACCAGCACTTCGTTGCTGCCATCGCGCAGTGATTCGTAGAGCGACTGCAGGGTATTCATTCCCATCCACGGACACTGTGCGCAACTGCGACACGTTGCGCCCTCACCCGACGTCGGCGCCATGATGAATTCCTTGCCCGGTGCCTGCTGTTGCAGCTTGTAGAAGATGCCGTGATCGGTGGCGACGATGAAGCGTTTTTCCTCGCGCTCTACGGCAGCGCGAATGATCTGTGAGGTCGAGCCGACCACGTCGGCGATTTCCAGCACGGACAGCGGTGATTCGGGGTGCGCGAGCACGGCAGCATCAGGATAGAGATGCTTCATCTCGAGCAGCGCACGCGTCTTGAATTCTTCATGCACGATGCAGGCGCCATCCCACAGCACGATGTCTTCACTGTTACCGAGCTTGCGCTGGATGTAACGACCGAGATGTTTGTCGGGGGCCCAGATGACCTTGCGACCTTGATCGATGAGATGTTCGACCACGTCAACGGCTATGGCGGAAGTCACCACCCAATCGCTGATCGCTTTCACACCGACGGAGGTGTTGGCATACACGACCACTTCGTGATCGGGATACTGCTTGCAGAATGCCGCGAATTCGTCGGGCGGACAGCCGATGTCCAAGGAGCAGGTGGCTTCGAGCGTCGGCATCAGCACGGTTTTTTCCGGGCTGAGAATCTTTGCGGTCTCGCCCATGAAGCGCACACCGGCAACGACCAAGGTGGTGGCCTTGCTGTTGGCGCCGAAGCGCGCCATCTCGAGCGAGTCGGCAACGAAGCCGCCGGTTTCCTCGGCGAGCGCTTGCAGCGATGCGTCGGTGTAGTAATGCGCGACGAGCGCAGCGTTGCGCTCTTTCAGGAGTGCCTTGATCTTCTCCTTGTACTCGGCCTCGACTTCAGGATCGATGGTTTCGAGTACGGGCACGCGATCCAACCAGCGCTTTACGAGTGCGCGATCGGCGATGTAGGTGTCGTTGTCTTGATTCGTTTGCATGGCAGCGCTCTCTGTGTTTGAGGCGCCGCGCGGGGGCTGGCTGATGAGAAGGTGTGGCGCCTGACGCGCGACGAATGGACCTTCCGAGGGTGGTGGGTCGTGAAGGATTTGAACCTTCGACCAATTGGTTAAAAGCCAACTGCTCTACCGCTGAGCTAACGACCCGTTTCGGATGGCGCCCTCAGGAAAGGCGCACATAGTACTCATCCGTGAGAAAAATTCAAGCGTCGCAAATTAAAAATTTTTAATTTTTTTATCACGCCGACGCTTGCTGGTAACGCGTGGGATCATCGACGCCGGCTTCACGAAAACCTTTGCGACGCAGACGGCAGGCATCGCAATTTCCGCATGCCCTTCCGTCTTCATCCGCCTGATAGCACGACACCGTTGCGCCGTAATCGACACCCGCCGCCAGACCCGCGCGAATGATTTCGGCCTTGGTCATATTGATGAGCGGCGCCTCGATGCGCAAGGGATGCCCTTCCACTCCAGCACGGGTGGCAAGATTCGCCATCGTTTGAAACGCAGCGATGAATTCGGGACGACAATCGGGATAGCCCGAATAATCCATCGCATTCACGCCGATGAAAATCGCATCGGCTTCGAGCACTTCCGCCCATGCCAAGGCGTAGGAGAGAAACACCGTGTTACGCGCAGGTACATAGGTGATCGGAATGCCTGCACTCTCTTCTTCCGGCACGGTGAGCGATGCATCGGTAAGAGCGGAGCCACCGATGCCGCTCATGTCCACCTTCACGACTTTGTAATCGCAAAGACCACCGGCACGCGCAACGCGTTCGGCCGCTTCGAGTTCACTGCGATGCCGCTGGCCATAGTCGAAGCTCAAACCATAACAGGCGTAGCCCTGCTGCTTCGCGATGGCGAGACAGGTGGTGGAATCGAGGCCGCCGGACAGCAGTACCACGGCGCGCTTCTGTGCAGTCATCTCGTTACTCACTTTTCAACTTCACTGAATTCTATTTACCGCGCGCATCGTTCCACAGCAGCTTGTGTAATTGAATCTGCATGCGCACCGGCAATTGGTCGCGCAGAATCCATTCCGCAAGTTGCGTCGCATCCAACTCACCATAGACCGGAGAGAACCAAAGATCGGTGGTGCGCTCGGGCAACTTGTATTGCTTCACCATTTCCACTGCCCACCTATAGTCGACTTCGTCGCACAGCACGAACTTGAGTTGATCGTGCGGTGTGATGTGATCGAGATTGTCGTAGAGATTGCGATGCTCTTCGCCGGAGCCAGGCGTCTTGAGATCCATCACCTTGCTCACGCGTGGATCGACGCGGCTGACGTCCATTGCGCCACTCGTTTCGAGCGACACTTCATAACCGGCGTCGCACAAAGCCTTCAACAGTTCGATGCAATTCGGTTGCGCCAAGGGTTCGCCACCGGTGACACAAACGTGTCGTGCCTGCCAATGCCCGACCTCCTGCAACACCTGATCGAGCTCGTAGATCATGCCACCGGTGAAGGCATAAGCCGTATCACAATAACCACAGCGCAAGGGGCAACCGGTCAGCCGCACGAAAACCGTAGGCGTTCCCATGCTGCGTGCTTCGCCTTGCAGCGAATGAAAGATTTCGGTGATGCGCAAAGTGGTCTTGGACATGGATGACTGAGGGCAACTCAAACAGCAACGCCGTCCATGGGGACGGCGTTGCGCAACAAAAGCGAAGCGACGAAATCAGCGGCGCAGATAGTTCTGCGCAGCGGCGATCTCCGCGGAAGCATTCGGGTAGCGCTGCGACAACTCGCGCCACAGATTTTCTGCGGCCCGACGATCGCCCATCTGGCTGTAGGCAACGCCCGACTTGAGCATCGCACCCGGCGCCTTGGCATCCTGCGGATACTCGTTCAGCAGGCGACTGAACACATCCAGCGCTTCCTGATTGCGCTGCTCGAGAATGAAGGCCTCACCCTGCCAGTACAGCGCATTGGTGAAACGGCGTCCGGTCGGGAAACGCGTGATGTAGCTCTGGAAGGCAGCGATGGCCTGAGCGGGTTTGTTCTCTTCGAGCAGCAGGTTCAATGCCGTACGGTAGGTTTCTTCGTCGTCGAGCGCCGAGAAATCCTGCTGAGCAGCGGCAGCGTTCGGAGGCGTCGAAGCGTTGTTCAGCTCGGACAAGGGCACCGGACCATTGTTCAGCGGCGGCTGCGCAGGAGCGTTGCCGGCTGGCAGAGTGACGTTGGCAACACCACCCGGAGCATTCAACGGAGCGGCGCCAGCAGTGGCCGGTGCGTTGAGGGGCGCGGGGGTGCCGGCGGCAGCTGGATCGCCACCTGCACTCAGACCCTGCAAACGACGATCGAGATCGAGATAACGATCGCGCGAGTCGTTCTGCAGACGCTGCAACTGATAGCCCTGCTCTTCCACCAGCCCGCGCAGCGTGAGCACTTCGTTCTGGAGCTCCTGAAGCTGATTGTAGAGATTCACCACCAGCTCGTTGTTGCTGTTCGGCTGCGCGCTGGCAGCGACAGCCCACGACAGCATTAAAACGGAAATGGTGTAACGCATGATTCGAGTTCCCTCAGGGAAGTCGGCCGCGTGGGCCACAAATGATTAAGCCGGGCGAACCCGGCTTAATCTGGTACTCGCGCCGGCAACCCGGTGCGAGATAGTGCAACTACGCGTGGGTCATTTCAACCCGAGGTAGTCGGCTTATTTCAGTTCAACGCGACGGTTGGCAGCGTAGGCAGCTTCAGTGGTGCCCTGCTGAGCCGGACGCTCTTCGCCGTAGCTGATGGTTTCCAGCTGGTTGGCGGAAACGCCCTGAGCCTGCAGGTAGCGGGCTACGGCCTGGGCACGACGCTCACCGAGAGCCAAGTTGTATTCGCGGGTGCCGCGCTCGTCGGCGTGACCTTCCAGACGTACACGACGGCTCGGGTTGGCTTTCAGCGCCTCTGCGTGATAGACCAGCGTGTCGCGGTCTTCAGCGCTCAGCTCGGAGCTGTCGAAAGCGAAGTAGAACACGGTTTTGCGCAGAGCTTCCTGACGACGCAGCTCTTCTGCGGACAGCTGGTTGCTGTTGCCAGCGCCGGCAGTGTTGGCACCAGCATTGGTGTTGGTGTTAGCAGTACCGTCGGTATCGGTGGACGAGCAGGCAGCCATCATTACAGACAGCAGAGCAGCTACGCCAAGTTTGATCATGTTGTTTTGCATATAAACTCCTCGTGTTTTTATGCCTGGGGAAAAAAACTGCGCCATTTTCGTCGGTTTCCCGACACCTAACAAGTAGTCCTGACGTTTTTTTGGAACTTTTTTCGACGCCCGCTGTCTTAGGGGCCCTTCCTCAATCCAGGAAGGGCGACCAGGACGGTTCCCGCACGTCGCCGGCGTTCACGGGCAACTGATATTTCACCCGCCCGTCGATCGATACGGCGTTGAGGATGCCCCTTCCGCCCGCCTTGGAGGCATACATCACCATGCTGGCATTGGGGGCCAGCGTCGGCGATTCGTCCAGCGAGGTATCGGTCAGGACACGCATGGTGCCGCGCTCGAGATTGAGCAGTGCCAGGTGGAACTCGTCGCGCGCATCATAGCGATGCACCACGATCAGGCTCTTGCCATCGGGCAGCACCAGCGGTTTGGAGTTGTAGTTGCCTTCGAACGTGACCCTTTCGGTGAAGCCCGTGTCGAGGTTCACCTGATAGATCTGCGGCCGGTTGGCCCCGCCCTGCTCCGAGGTATAGACGAGCGAACGGCCGTCGGGCATCCAGGCCGGCTCGGTGTCCACGGCGAAATGCGTGGTGACCTTGCGCAGATCACGCGTACGCAGATCCATCACATAGATGTCGGGGTTGCCGTCCTTCGACAGCACCATCGCCATGCGGTTGCCGTCGGGCGACCACACCGGCGAGCTGTTCAGGCCCGGGAAATCGGTGATCTGTTCGCGCTGACCCGTCGCGAGATCCTGGATGTAGATGCGCGGACGGCTCGACTCGAAGCTCACGTAGGCGATGCGGCGCGCATCGGGCGACCACGACGGCGACATGATCGGCTCGCGCGATTCCAGCAACACCTGCGGACGACCACCGTCCATGTCGGACAGGTTGAGCTGATAGTTGGTCACCGTGTCGCTGATGCGCTGCGAGGTGACGTACAGGATCTTGGTGGAGAAGGCACCGCGAATACCGGTGATCTGCTCGTAGACCACGTCGCTGATCTGATGCGCGATGTCGCGCAGCTGCGCTTCGGAACCACTGATCACCTCACCCACCAGGCGCGCTTCACGCAGGGTGTCGAAGAGTTCGTACTGCACCTGGATCAGATCGCTGCCAGCCGAGCGCTCGATCTTGCCGATCAGAAGGTAGTCGGCCCCCAGGAAACGCCAGTCGCGGTAGAACACCTCGCTTTCTTCGTGCGGGGTGCTGAGCATGTTGCGCTCGGGAATGGTGGTGAACTGACCACTGTTGCGCAGGTCGGCGTTGACGATGTCGGTGATGCTTTCGGGCAACACGCCGAAACCCTGCCAACCGAAGGGTACGATGGCGATCGGCACGGGGTCGTCGACCCCTTGGGTCACCTGAATGTTGAGCTGCTGTGCACCGACCACGTGGGCAAAGAGCGCGGTCAGCAACAGAAGTCCTTTCAAAAGCTTACTCATCGTAACAAGTCCTCAGGGGTAAAGGTCAGGGTAAACACCCGGAAGTTGCGTTCGAATACTGCGACAGGCAGGTCCTGCATTTCAGGCACGCGGCCCAAACGTTTCACGGCCTGGTCAACCGATCGATCATAGTTGGAGTCGCCACTGCTCTGAACGATGTTGCTGGCCAGGATTTCACCGTTGGGCGCCATGCGAATCTCGACCACGGCAACCATGCCATTGCGCGCATTGGGCGGACGAATCCAATTCTGTGACACGAGGTCGGCAATGAGCGCCGCATACTGTGCCACCAGGTTGGTGGAAGCGGCCTCCGCTTCTGCCGCGGCCGCCGCTGCAGCTGCCTGGCGTTGGCGCTCCGCTTCGGCCTGGCGTTGACGTTCGGCCTCAGCCTGACGTTGGCGCTCGGCTTCGGCCTGGCGCTGGCGTTCGGCCTCGGCTTGGCGCTGTCTTTCCGCTTCAGCCTGACGTTGCCGCTCGGCTTCAGCCTGGCGCTGACGTTCGGCCTCGACCTGACGCTGTTTTTCCGCTTCCGCCTGGCGTTGACGCTCCGCCTCGGCCTGGCGCTGTCTTTCCTGTTCCTGGCGCTGCCTTTCGGCAGCGGCCTGGCGTTGTCTTTCTTCCTCGGCGCGACGCGCTTCCTGCTGACGCTGACGTTCGCGCTCGGCCGCACGTTGTTGTTCCAATTGGCGCCGCGCCTGTTCCTCGCGCTTCACGCGCTGAGGGTTTTCCTTGCTGATGGCGGCAGCGATGTACACGGGCCTTTCCAGGTTGACGATTTCCCGCGGCTGAAACTCGCGTCCCAACAGGAACAGAAGCAGCCCGCCATGCAACAGTAAGGCGAACACGACTCCCGGCGGATAGCCTTCGTATTTCAGCAACCAGCGCAGCATGGTCTTCTCAGTTCTCCCCGCCCGGCGGCTGCGTAATCAAACGCACACCAGGCGCACCGGATTCCTCCAGAGTGGCCAAGAGTTCCATCACCCGACCGTAGTTGATCGATGCATCCGCTTCAAGAAAAACGGGCACGGCGGGATTTTGATCCATGATCTTGCTCACCATTTCACCGATCTGCTCAAGCGGGACCGGAGTCGGGTCATCCGTGTCGACTTCGCCCAAGCTGATGAAATACTCACCTTCGGCGTTGATGGAGACGACCAGCGTTTCCTCCTCCGTATCCTCGACGACTTCCGCATTGGCCTTCGGCAGATCCACCTGGATGCCCTGCGTGATGAGCGGCGCGGTGATCATGAACACGATCAGGAGCACGAGCATCACGTCGATCAGGGGCACGACGTTGATCTCGGCCATGGGCTTGCGGCGTTGACGGCTACCGACTTCCATTGCTTTCGCTCCTAGGCGCGTTTGCTGTGGGCCTGACGGTGCAGGATGCTGGAGAACTCATCCACGAAGGTGTGATAGCTGTGAGTCACCGAATCCACCCGTGCCGCATAGCGGTTGTAGGCGAGTACCGCCGGAATGGCGGCGAACAGACCCATCGCGGTGGCGAACAGCGACTCGGCGATCGGCTGCGCCACGACGGCCAGGGTCGCCTGGCTCTGGGTGGAAAGGCCGATGAAGGCGGTCATGATGCCCCACACCGTGCCGAACAGACCGATGTATGGTGATACCGAAGCCACGGTGGCCAAGAGGTCGAGATGCTTCTCGAGAGCCTTCTCTTCCTTCGCCATCGCGACACGCATGGCGCGCTGCGTCCCTTCCATCACCGCATCGGAATCGATGCCCGGCTGTTGACGCAGACGCGTGAATTCCTTGAACCCGGAGCGAAACAGATTTTCCATGCCGATGGCCACACCGCCCTTGGTGCGGTTGGTTCCTTCACGGAACAACTGGCTCAGGTCCATGCCGGACCAGAAGCGCTTCTCGAAGATGCCCACTTCCAACTCTGCGTCCTTGAGTACCAGCCATTTCTGGACGATGACCACCCACGACGCGATAGACATCGAGAGGAGCCCCAGCATGACCAGCTTGCCCACCAACGTGGCATCAGCGATCAGACTCCAGATGTTCAATTGATTCATGTAAGCCCCTGAGTGTTACAAAAAAAGAACTTTGGCAAATGACGGATTGTTACTGGCGAATCATTAATCCTGCGTGAACAGATCACGCTCTTTCTCTTCACCTCCACCACCCGGCAAACCGAAGTGGCGATAGGCATAGGGTGTCGCCACCCTGCCCCGCGGTGTGCGCTGAATGAAGCCCTGCTGGATCAGGTAGGGCTCGAGCACGTCCTCGATGGTGCCACGCTCCTCGCTGAGCGCTGCCGCGAGACTTTCCGCACCCACCGGACCACCGCCGAACTTCTCGATGATGGTGAGCAGCAAGCGACGGTCCAGATGATCGAAGCCATTGCGATCGACGCTCAGCATGTCGAGCGCCGCTCCCGCCATCGGACCAGTGATCACACCCTGCCCCTTCACCTCGCAGTAGTCGCGCACGCGACGCAGGAGGCGGTTGGCAATACGCGGCGTGCCACGAGAGCGGCGCGCGATTTCCTGCGCCCCTTCTTCATCGCACGGCGTCTTGAGGATGGCCGCGGCACGGCTGACGATGCGGGTCAGCTGTTCCACGGTGTAGAACTCCAAACGCTGCACGATGCCGAAACGGTCGCGCAAGGGTGAGGTCAACAGCCCCGCTCGCGTGGTTGCGCCCACCAAAGTGAAGCGCGGCAGATCCAATTTCAAGGAGCGTGCGGCAGGTCCTTCACCGATCATGAGGTCGAGCTGGTAATCCTCCATCGCCGGGTAGAGCACTTCCTCGATGGCGGGACTCATGCGATGGATTTCGTCGATGAAGAGCACGTCGCCCTCTTCCAGGTTCGTGAGTATGGCGGCGAGATCACCGGCCTTTTCCAACACGGGTCCGGAAGTGCTCTTGAGCGACACGCCCATCTCGTTGGCGATGATGTGCGAGAGCGTGGTCTTGCCCAGCCCGGGCGGTCCGAAGATCAGAATGTGATCGAGCGCCTCGCCGCGTTTGCGGGCGGCATCGATGAAGATCTGCATCTGCGTCTTCACCGTGTCCTGCCCGATGTAGTCGCTCAGGCGCGACGGACGGATGGCTCGGTCGAAACTCGAGTCCATGCTGCTGCCCGTGGCACTGATGAGACGATCTTGCTCTTGCATCTTTTACCTAGAATTCCTGAGTCGCTCAGACATGGGCCTTGCCCAGCTCTCTCAATGCCAAACGCACGAGGGCTTCGGTGGCAACCGTCTTGCCGGACTCTTCCAATTGCGAGGCCGCCAGCATCACGGCGCGCGCTGCTTCCTGCGGTTTGTAACCCAGACTGATCAGCGCGGATTCGGCTTCCTGGTGCTGATCGCCGGCACGCGTGCGCACCACTTCGGCCTGCTCTACCGGCGCCGCACCGTGGCGCAGCTCCCATTCTTTCAGGCGATCGCGCAGGTCGACCACCAAGCGCTCCGCAGTTTTACGACCCACGCCCGGCAATTTCACCAGGGCATTGACGTCGTTGCGCTGCACTGCGGCGGCCAGGGCCTGAGCGTCCAAGGCGGACAACAACCCCAGCGCCAACTTCGGCCCGATGCCATTGACCTTGATCAGCAAGCGGAACATCTCCCGCTCGCGCAGGTCGGCGAAGCCATAGAGTTGGTGAGCGTCTTCGCGGATGGAAAGATGGGTATGGAGCACGACCCCTGCGCCCGGCGGAGGCAGCGTCAGCAAGGTGGAGGCAGGCACCTCGACCTCGTAGCCGATCCCGCCGACATCGACCAATACCTGCTGCTCTTCTTTATGAAGCAGAACTCCCTGTAGGCGTCCGATCATGCGCTGAGGCGTACCCTGTCAAACGGCAATGAACTGGTCAACGAACCAGGCGGCCGCGCCGGCTGGAGCGCACCCCGGCCAGACGAATCAGGGTGTGCCGGGTGTGAGCATGACACACTGCCACAGAAAGTGCATCAGCGGCATCTTCTTGTGGAGAATCAGTAAGTTTGAGCAGATTCTTAATCATGTGTTGAATTTGTGGCTTGGTAGCGGCTCCCGTGCCCACGACCGCCAGTTTCACTTTGCGCGTGGCGTATTCGTGGATGTCCAAGCCGTGGCTAGAACAGGCCACCATGGCGGCGCCACGGGCCTGCCCCAACTTGAGGGCGGAGGCGCCGCTCTTTCCCACGAACACTTCTTCGATCGCCGCCTCCGCTGGCGCGTACTGCTCGATCAGCTCACTCAAAGTGGAGTAGATCGTCTGCAGACGCTGCGGAAATGGCAGATCCTCGACTCGAATCACCCCGCTCGCCACATACTCGAGCTTGTTGCCCACCGCGTTGATGAAGCCGAAGCCGCATTTGCGTGAGCCGGGGTCGATGCCGAGGATGATTGACATCAGGACGCGCCTTGTGCGCCGTCCGTCAGCTGTTCACGCAGGCGGATGTTGAGCTCACGCAGCTGCTTGGTCGGCACTGCGCCAGGCGCATCGGTGAGCGGACAGCTGGCCGACTGCGTTTTCGGGAAAGCGATCACGTCGCGGATCGACTGCGACCCCGTCATCATCATGACCAATCGGTCCAGACCGAAGGCCAGACCACCATGGGGCGGCGCACCATATTTGAGCGCATTGAGCAGGAAGCCAAACTTCTCTTCCGCTTCTTCCGGACCGATGCCCAACAGGTTGAACACCGCCTTCTGCATGTCGGGACGGTTGATACGAATCGAACCACCACCGAGCTCGGTGCCGTTGAGCACCATGTCGTAGGCACGCGCCAGCGCCTTGAGCGGTTCTGCCGCCAATTCTTCCGGCGAGCACTTCGGTGCGGTGAAGGGGTGATGCACTGCAGTGATGCCGCCTTCGCCGTCTTCTTCGAACATCGGGAAGTCGACCACCCACAGCGGAGCCCATTCGCAGGTGAGCATGTTCAGATCATGCCCCACACGGATACGCAGTGCGCCGATGGCCTCGTTCACCACTTTCGCCTTGTCGGCGCCAAAGAAGATCAGGTCGCCGGTCTGTGCGCCCGTACGTTCCAATACCGCCTTCACCACGGATTCCGGCATGAACTTGATGATCGGCGACTGCAAACCATCAAGGCCGGCGTTGAGGTCGTTGATCTTGATCCAGGCCAGACCTTTCGCGCCGTACTGCGCGACGAAGTTGCCATAGTCGTCGATCTTCTTACGCGGAATCTCACCGCCACCCGGCACTTTCAGTGCCACGACGCGGCTGCCTGGATCATTGGCCGGACCTTGGAATACCTTGAATTCCACATCCTTCATCAGATCAGCGACGTCGACGAATTCCATTGGGATACGCAGGTCGGGACGGTCGATGCCGAAGCGACGCATCGCTTCCCAATACGGCATACGTGGGAATTCGCCGAGATCGACGCCGAGGTGTTTCTGGAACACTTCGCGGATCATGCGCTCGGTGAGCTGCATGATGTCCTCTTCCGTCATGAAGGAAGTTTCGATGTCGATCTGCGTGAACTCGGGCTGCCGGTCGGCACGCAGGTCTTCGTCGCGGAAACACTTGGCGATCTGATAATAGCGATCCATGCCGGCCATCATCAGCAGCTGTTTGAACAGCTGGGGCGATTGCGGCAACGCGAAGAACTTGCCTGGATGAGTGCGGCTGGGCACGAGATAGTCGCGTGCGCCTTCCGGCGTGGCGCGCGTCAGGATCGGCGTTTCGATGTCGAGGAAACCGTTGCTGTCGAGGAAGTTGCGCACGGTGCTGGTCACCGCGGAACGCATGCGCATGCGCTTCTGCATTTCCGGACGACGCAGGTCGATGAAGCGGTGACGCAGACGCACGTCCTCGCTCACGCTGGCGTGCTCGTCCAATTGGAACGGCGGCGTTTCGGAGGCATTGAGGATCTCGAGCTCGAGACACAGCACCTCGATCGCCCCCGAGGCCAGATCCTTGTTCTCGGTGCCGGCCGGCCGCGCGCGCACCTTGCCCTGGATCTTCAGCACATATTCGCTACGCACCTGCTCGGCTCGCGCGAAGGCTTCGGCAGTGTCGGGATCCACCACGATCTGGGCCAGACCTTCACGGTCGCGCAGGTCGAGGAAGATCACCCCCCCATGGTCGCGGCGGCGATGCACCCAGCCGCAAAGAGTGACGATCTGATCGACGTGGCTGAGACCGAGCTGGCCACAGTAGTGAGTACGCATAGCGGTTTCCTGATTCGTGTTTGTGGGTATTGCCTTGGGTGCCGACGCGGTGCGGCGTGCCTTCAATCGGTGCCGGTGCGCGCAGGCGCGCTGCTGCTGTCACTGCTCGAGCCGCTGGCACCACCGGAGCTGGAGCTGTCACTGGATTTGCTGGCGCTGTCGCTTTCGGAGCCCACGCCGTTTTTCTTCTTGCCGGTCTTGAAATCCGTCTCGTACCAGCCCGTCCCCTTCAGCCTGAAGCTGGGCGCCGACACCAGACGCACGAGCGTGCTCTTGCCACACTCGGGGCAATCGGAAAGCGGCGGTTCGCTGATCTTCTGAAGCTTCTCGAGTACGGTAGAACAAGATTCACATTTGTATTCGTAAATGGGCATATCGTTTCACCGTCGATACTGTAGCTCACGGACCGCCCGTGAGGGCCGTTAGAAAAGCGCGGCATTGTAGCCTATTTCCCCAGATGCTCACAGAATCACAGCGCCTCACCCGGCGCGGTCGGATGCACCATCTCAAGCGTCGGGGAGCAACGACGGAGCATTCGAACGTGTGTGAGAAAAGCACGGTAAATACCGGGGCGAAAGTGCACTTCACAGCGACTGTCTACGCTGCGCGGAATCGCGCAAAATCTTTCATACGGGAGCTTGTCGGGTACTAGCGATTCCTATATAAATACGCCCACTGCTCAGAGCGGCGAACCACAGGGCACGCAGTAAAACCCCTGTAATCTCTGAAGGAAAAACCCTCCCACGTGCTTTTGATCGCCTTGCATTAGGTGATGGGGCTTTAAGTTTTCCGAAGAGCTGTAACTGAATGGGAAAAGGGTCTGGGCATCCAGGCCGTAACTCAAACCACACAAAAAGAGAACCAAGTATGGCTGGCAAAAAATCTTCCAAGCAGGCTCCTGCTAAGAAATCTTCCGCTATCGCGGAGAAGTACACCAAGACCGCTATTCTGAACGACATCTCCGAAAGCACCGGCCTTTCCAAGAAACAAGTTGGCCAGGTTCTCGATAGCCTGACCGACATCATCGAACGTCATCTGAAAAAGCGCGGCGCTGGCGAATTCACCCTGCCCGGTCTGCTGAAGATCAAAGCCGTCAAACGTCCTGCTCGCCCCGCCCGCAAAGGCGTGCCCAACCCCTTCAAGCCCGGCGAACTGATGGACATCCCGAAAAAACCAGCTTCGGTTCGCATCAAAGTGCTGCCGCTCAAGAAGCTGAAATCCTTCGCGGAACTCTGATTTACGCGTCGGTTACAGCAGATTCGCTCGAGTCTGCGACGAGCCACGGAAGAGCAGCCTTCGGGCTGCTTTTCTTTTGGCCCCGGGAAAATGAGACTCCGCTTAACCACTACCAGCACAGGGTACTTCCATGCGCACGTCCCAATACCTTCTGGCCACCACTCGAGAAATGCCGGCCGACGCCGTCGTCATCAGCCACCAGTTGATGATCAAGGCAGGCCTGATCCGCAAGCTGGCATCGGGGCTCTATACCTGGCTGCCACTCGGTCTGCGCGTACTGCAGAAAGTCACGAACATCGTGCGCGAGGAAATGAATGCCTCAGGCGCACTCGAAGTGTTGATGCCCGTGGTGCAACCGGCAGAGTTGTGGCAGGAGTCGGGGCGCTGGGACGTGATGGGCGACGAGCTGCAACGTTTCAAGGATCGTCACACGCGTGACTTCTGTCTCGGCCCCACGCACGAGGAAGTCATAGCCGATCTCGTACGCAATGAGATCAACAGTTATAAGCAGCTGCCGATCAACCTGTATCAGATCCAGACCAAGTTCCGCGACGAACGCCGTCCGCGCTTCGGTGTGATGCGTGCGCGCGAGTTCACGATGAAGGATGCCTACTCCTTCCACCTGGATCAGGAATCTCTGAAGCAGACCTATGAAGTGATGCACGCCACCTACAGCCGCATCTTCACGCGTCTCGGCCTCGAGTTCCGCGCCGTGCAAGCGGATTCGGGCAACATCGGCGGCAACAGCTCGCACGAATTCCATGTACTGGCGGAATCCGGCGAAGACCTGATCGTCTTCAACGAAGCCGGTACCTATGCCGCCAACATGGAGATGGCCAGCGCCATGGCGCCTGCGGCAACGCGTCCCGCACCGAGTCAGACGCTCACCAAGGTTGCCACGCCGGACAGCAAGACCATCGAAGAAGTCGCCACCCTCCTGCAGGTGCCCGCCACTTCGCTCGTGAAAACCCTGGTGGTGCACGGTGAACCGGATGAGAACGGCAAGACCTCACTCGTGGCACTCGTACTGCGCGGCGATCATCAGCTCAACGAGATCAAGACAGCCAAACTGAGCGGCATACACTCTCCCCTCGTCTTCGCCTCCGAAGCCGAAATTCAGGCGCAGCTTGGTTGCAACCCAGGCTCGATCGGGCCCGTTGGCCTGAACATTCCAGTGATCGTCGATCGCGACGCCGCCGTGCTTGCCGACTTCGTATGCGGCGCCAACGAAGATGGTTATCACCTGACCGGTGTGAACTGGGAGCGCGACTGCCCGCTCACGCGCGTGGAAGATCTGCGCAACGTGGTCGAAGGCGACCTCAGCCCCGACGGCAACGGCACGCTCTACATCAAGCGTGGCATCGAGGTGGGTCACATCTTCCAGTTGGGTACCAAATACTCGAAGGCGATGAACGTGGCAGTGCTCGACGAAAACGGCCGTAGCGCCATCGTCGAAATGGGTTGCTATGGCATCGGCGTGAGCCGCATCGTGGCCGCCTGCATCGAACAGCGTCACGACGACAAGGGCATCATCTGGCCGCAGCAGATCGCACCGTTCCACGTGGCGATCATTCCGCTGAATGCGCACAAGACGCCGCGCGTGTCGGAGGTGGCCGAACAGCTTTACGCGGAATTGACGGCAGCTGGTATCGAGGTGCTGCTGGACGATCGCGACAAGAAGACCAGTCCCGGTGTGAAGTTCGCCGACATGGAACTCATCGGCATTCCGCACCGTCTGGTGGTCTCCGATCGCGGCCTCGAGCAAGAGCAGATCGAATACAAGCACCGCGAAAGCGAAGCAACCGAGCAGCTGCCACTGGCAGAAGTGGTGGCGACCCTCAAAGCCAAGCTCGCCGCTGCCTGAGCAACCGCGGCGGCGGTACGTTCAAGGTGCCGCTGCCGCCCGCTCCGGCCACCACGCCGGATCATGCAGCCAGTCCGCGACACTACTGCTGAACTCTTCCTTCGCCACCTTCTCCAAACGTTCGAACACTGCCTTCAGTCGCTCCGGTGAAGGCAGATGCTGCCGCAGCACTTCTGGCAAGGGCTGCGCCAAGTCCTCACTGTCAGGCGCACCCCACGGTGCTTCGCGCAGGACGTCCCATACCGAAACGCTGTTCAGATCCCGCACCAGGAGATATTCGTTCTCGGTCAGCGCTCGCACCATCTGCAGGCGCGACAGCACGGCGAAGAGCTCCTTGGACGAAATTCCCTTCAAGGGCCAGCCCGCTTCCATCAGTTCCTGCACACGCAAGGCAGCACCGATCCGCTGCTTCTCCCACAGCGCATGCACGAGCGCCAGGAGCACGAGTGAAGGATGCACTTCCCGCTGCACCTGATTGGCAATGAAGAGTGGAATGCTGCGCACGAGGTTGGCCCCGAACAGAATCACCACCCAGCACACGTAGAGCCAGATCAGAAAGATCGGAATCGCCGCGAAGGTGCCGTAGACGAATTCGTAGCTGGCCGTGGCGATGAAACGCGTGAAGACCCATTTCACGACGATGAACGACAGCGCCACCACCAGCGCGCCAACGAAGCCATGTCGCACCTTCACCCCGCAGTTGGGAACCGCCACATACAGCAACGTGAAGGCGCCGGTGGTGAGCAAGAGCGGAAAAATGCCGAGCAACACACGCTGCACACCCAACAGATTGGACACCTCGGTGAAGCGCTCGAACAAGGTCAGCGAGGCGACATAGGAACTGACGGCAAAACCCACACCCAAGAGCAAGGGCCCCAGACTCAATACGCTCCAATAAAGCAGGAAGCTGGTGAGTCCCTTGCGCAGCTCTTCCACGCCCCAGATGAAATTGAAGTTGCGCTCGATGTTCACCAGCATCAGATAGGACGTGACGAACAGCATCACGGCGCCCACCCAGGTGAGATTCTTCGCTTGTGCCGTGAAATCGGAGAGATAACGCGCCAGCTCCTCACTGGAACTCGGCAACAGACGCTCGAAAATGGCGTCCTGGATCTGTGCACCGAAGACCTGGAACGAAGGAAAGGCCGACAGAATCGCGAACACCAGCGTGATCAGCGGTACTACGGCGAAAAGACTCGTATAGGTGAGGGACTTCGCATTCTCCAGCCCCTTGTGCTGCATGAAGCCCTGATAGACGAAACGCAGAAAGCGCAGAATCGTGGCGGGTCGGTACCATTGCATGCCGGATCGGACTCCTTGTCGATCTCCGCCGCGAAGCTCGTGCGACGGCTATTTCTATGCCTGCGTTGCGGTGGCCACGCTGCCTGTCTACCATTGCGGCTCACACGCGGTTGAGCCTTATGACACAAATCACCCTCTATCACAATCCACGTTGCAGCAAGTCGCGCCAGGCGCTTGCGTTGTTGCAGGAAATCGGCGTCGAACCCACGATCCGCCTCTATCTGCAGGATCATCCAACCAAAGAAGAGCTGAAAACCCTGCTCGCCCAGCTCGGCACGCCGGTACGCGCACTCCTGCGCGATGGCGAAACGATATACAAGGAACTCGATCTGGGCCGTCCCGAGTTGAGCGATGACGAACTGTTGCAGCACGTCGTGCAGAACCCGATCCTGCTGCAACGCCCCATCGCGGTCAGTGACAAGCGTGCCGTCATCGCCCGTCCCCCCGAACTCGTCCTGGAGCTTCTGGCATGAGCCTGCCCTACGTACTGGTGCTCTATTACAGCGTCGGCGGCTCCGTGGCCGCGATGGCGCGAGAAATCGCCCACGGCGTCACTTCCGTCGGCAACATCGAAGCGCATCTGCGCACCGTGCCGCCGGTGGCTCCGGAAACACAGCATACACTGCCACCCGTTCCAGAATCGGGTGCCATCTATTGCACCAAGGAAGATCTGCGCGACTGCGCCGGCCTCGCGCTCGGCAGCCCCACCCGCTTCGGCAACATGGCCGCGGCGATGAAGTATTTTCTCGACGGCACCAGCGATCTCTGGATCAGCGGCAGCCTGAACGGCAAGCCTGCAGGTGTATTCACCTCCACCGCCACCATGCATGGTGGTCAGGAGAGCACCTTGCTCAGCATGATGTTGCCGCTCCTGCATCAAGGCATGGTGCTCACCGGTGTGCCCTACACGGAAGCCGCGTTGAACGCCACGCGCACGGGTGGAACGCCCTACGGCCCAAGCCACGTCGCCGGTGCCGACGACAGGTTGCCCTTGAGTGATGACGAAGTACAGCTCTGTCGAGCGTTGGGACGTCGTCTCGCCGAACTCGCCCTGAAACTGGCGTAACGTGAATCCCATGGCAAACCCGATGCCTGGCTTTCGCGCTGCCGCGTGGGGCTGCGTCTTCCTGCTGATCTGCGCCGCGTTGCCGCTCGCCTTCGGGGCCAGTGTCGCTGGTTGGCTGATGCAATCCATACCACTCGCCCTGCTCTTGCCGGGCCTATTGCGCGGCGACAGACGCAGTTTGCAGTGGTTGGGTTTCGTCGTTCTTTTCATTTTCGTGCTGGGCATCATGCAACTTTTCACACCCGATCCGCGTTATCGCGTACTTGGTGCCTGCAAAGTCCTGGGCAGCCTCGTCGTGTTCGGCATCGTCGTGTACGCCGCGCGTAAGAGCCGTCCTCGCCCTGGTTCGAATTCTGGAGTCGCTCCATGAGCCAATCTGCTTCTCCCTTGCGTCGCTTCTTCTCATTCTTGGCCACGATCTTCCGCTGGTTCCGCGCCATCGTGCTGAACCTGTTCTTCGTGCTGTTCGTACTGCTGATCCTGAGCGCCATCGGCGAAGCGCCGACCTTGCCGATTCCGCCCAAAGCAGTGCTGGTGCTCAATCCGGAGGGCACTCTCGTCGAGCAACGCAGCGTGGTGGGTCCTGAACAATTCCTCGCCCGCGGCAATGCCGAAGGTGAAGTGTTGCTGAGTGAACTCGTGCAAACGATTCGCGCCGCCGCCGAAGACGAGCGCATCAAGGCCATGATCCTGCAGCCCGAAAAGCTGAGCAGCAGTGCCTTCTCGCATCTACAGGACATCGGCCGCGCCCTGCAGGCCTTCAAGGACGCCGGCAAGCCGCTCTACGCCGTCGCCGGCAACTATTCACAGGGTCAGTACTATCTCGCCAGCTTCGCCGACGAAGTGATGCTCAATCCGCTCGGCAGCGTCGATCTCGAAGGCTTCGGCACCTGGCAGGTGTATTTCCAGGGCGCCTTGGAAAAACTCGGCGTGCAGGCGCACGTGTTCCGCGTCGGCACCTACAAGGCCGCGGTGGAACCGTTCGAACGCAACGACATGTCGCCCGAGGCCAAGAGCAATTTCGATGAGCTGTTCGGCGATCTCTGGGATCAGTATCTGCGCGACGTCGAGGCCGCCCGCGAACTGCCACGCAACGCCATCAATACCTTGTTGGAAACCTATGACCAGGCGCTCGCACGTTATCAGGGTGACAGCGCCGCACTGGCACTTGGTGAAGGACTGGTGGATCGCGTCGAAAGTCTCCCGGCCAGCGAAGCCTACATCGACGAACGACTCAGTGAAGAGGCCGAACCGCTACCGCGCGTCGGTTACCTGCACTATCTGCGTTCGCAGCGTCCCGAGCCGCCGCTGCCCGGCGCCGGCCGTGTCGGCCTCATCGTGGCGAGTGGTGAAATCATCGACGGCGAAGCTCTGCCCGGCACCATCGGCGGTGACTCGCTTTCCTATCTCATCCGTCAGGCGCGCGAAGATGAAGACCTCAAGGCTCTGGTGCTGCGCATCAACAGTCCCGGCGGCAGCGCCTTTGCCTCGGAATTGATTCGCGGCGAACTCGAAGCCTTCAAGGAAACCGGTCGCCCGCTCGTCGTGTCGATGGGCGGTCTCGCCGCATCGGGCGGTTATTGGATCTCGACACCCGCCGATGAAATCTGGGCGGCGAGCTCCACCATCACGGGTTCCATCGGCATCTATGGTGTCATTCCGACCTTCGAAGAAAGCTTCGCCAAACTCGGACTCAGTGTGGACGGTACCGGTACTACGTCGCTGTCCGGCGCCGGCATCATCGGTCGTCCGCTCACGCCCATGCTCGAACGCAGCATCCAGCTCAGCATCGAGCACGGCTATCAGCGTTTCCTGAGCTTGGTGGCAGAAGCACGCCAGATGGATGTCCAGGCGGTGGACGACATCGCGCAGGGCCAGGTGTGGTCCGGCATGCGCGCGCGCGAGATCGGTCTCGTCGATGAAATCGGAGATCTCGATCAGGCACTGAGCAGCGCCGCGCAACTGGCAGGATTGCAGACCTATACCGTGGTGCCGGTGGAACTGCCGCTCTCGCCTTTCGCGCGACTGTTGTTGCAACTGTCGTCAGTGCCCCTGGTGGCCTCGCTGTTCGACGAACTGCCACTCGTGCGCAAACTCATCAGCGTCAATCAGCCGCAGGTACCGCAGCAACTGTTGGAGCTGTTCGGGAATCTGTGGACCCTGCCCACCTATCTCAATGACCCCAACGCGCAGTATCTGCACTGCGAGTTGTGTGAGCTGGTGAGGTTCTAGACGGTATGCGCGGCGCTTCTTCGAAGGTACCGCGCTACCAGCCGAGCTGATCCTTGATGAAGGGAATGGTGAGCCGGCGCCGTTCCGCCAGCGAGGAGCGATCGAGCTGATCCAATACCGCGATCAGTGCCGGCAGATCGCGCTGATGCCGGCTCAAGAGATATTCGGCCACGTCACTTTTCAGTTCCATGCCGCGGCGCTTCGCCAGTTGCTGCAGCAAGATGGCTCGCGTCGCTTCATCGATCGGCTGCACTTCGAAGGTCACCGCCAACTGCAGACGCGAGCGTAGATCCGCCAGGGTGAATGTGAGCGCGGCCGGTGACCGCGTGCTGGCGCAACACACCTTGCCCTGCGAGGTGAGCGCCGTGTTACACAGCTGGAACAAACGTTCCTCCCAGGCGCGCTCGCCCACCACCACGTCGAGATCATCAAGCACCAAGAGCGGCTGGCCCGCGAGACCGTCGAGCACTTCGGGGCCGTAATCCTCCAGCTGTTTCAGCGGCAGATAAAGCGCGCTCGGCGCGGCCTGGCAGAGCGCCTGCAGCAGATGGGTCTTGCCACTACCGGGCTGCCCCCACACCACACAGAAGGGATCCTTGTTCGATGCAAACTGCTGCACGTATGCAAGGAGCGGCGCATTGGCCGCGCCGGGCAGAAAGGAAGCGAAGTCGTAGTCTTCGTGGAAATCGAACGCGAAGGGATATTGAAACCCCGAACTCATCGCAACTACCTCGACTCAGCGCTCACTTTGCCAAAGGTAGCGCACGGTGAACTCCTGACCCACGCGCTCGGGTTCGCTCTGTTGCGAGAGACGACGTTCGAGTGCCAGCGTTTCCAAGAGCTGCCGCAGCTGACCACCGGCACGCACTTGCAGGGTCAGATCCTCACCCTCTGCCGCCAACACCTGCACGCTGTTCACCACCGCAAGCTCATCGATGTAACGCAGGAGTTCGGCGTAATCGTTCAGGCCACGCACACCGCTCACATGCAAGGTGACGGCGGCAACATCACTCGTGCTTGCGGAAAGACGCACGGCAAAGGTCGCGGCGAGTTCTTCGGCGGCGAGCGCGATGGCGGATTCGAGGAAGGACGCTTCGGGATCTTCGAAACTTTCGAGATCAAGACTGCGATCACGGAACAGATAGCGCGCCTTGGCGTAGGTTTCGCCAGCCAAGGTGCGGAAGAGACGCACGGCCAGGATGCTTTCGCTGCCGTAACGCTGAGCTGCCGTGCGCAGCGCCATCTCATCCATGGCCCACACCTGTTCCGGATCGAGATTGCGTAGATCTTCGAGGTCGAGCAGAGGAAAACGAATGGGCAGGCCACGACGTTCTGCAGCGCTCTGCAATTGTTCGAAGGCCTTGGGTTCGCTCTGCACTTCGGCGAAGTTACGTTCGCCCAGTTCTGCCTGAGTCACGACCCAGACGAGAGTCTCGGGACGATTGGCGGGCCACAGCGGGATGCCGGCACTTTCGAGCAGGCGCTGCACTTCCGGTTGGAAGTAGGTGATCTGCAAGAAAAGTTGTTCGCTGCCCTCTACTACACGAGTCTGGTAGGCCCAACCTTCGACCAGCGACTGGGTGTTCTGGATCTGGCGGCGCACGATGGGATTTTCCAAAGTGTCGGCGCGGCCGCTGAGCTTCAGCAGCACTTCTTCCAGGCCACTGGTGAAGGCGCGGTTGCGTTCGGCGGCATCATCACGCGAACGCACCTGCACTTCGCTCTGATACATCGCGGCGGCATCGGCGGCGAAGAGCGGTTGGCTCAGCCATGCCAGACAGAGGCAGAACAACTGTGCACAGAAGCGAACAATGCGCGTTTGTAGGGAGCGATTGGAGAATGTGAGGACTGTCAAATTCATGGGGCGGCATCATAACTGATCGCCTTTGCCGCCGATACCGAGACGCCTTCCATTCAGTCGCACTTAAGGCTAAGTTGCTACCTTGACCTCACCGTCGACCATGCCGTTCAACCGTTTTTACATGCGTAACCACCTGATTTCCCGTTTGTCGCTGCTGCTCGCGCTGAGCCTGCCGCCACTGGTGCAGGCGGCCGCGCCGACTCCCTTCGTGGTGCAGTACAACGCCAGCTACGGCAGCTTCAGTGCCGAGTCCATCCGCAGTCTGAGCCTCGATGAAAGTGGTCAGCGCTACGTGATGCTCGCCGAGACGCGCCTGACCCTGCTCGGCAGCAGCCTGAGCAGCATCCACGAACGCAGCGAGTTCATGTGGGAGGGCGATATGCCCCTGCCCCAGGTCTACAGCTACGAACAACGGGGATTGGGTGCACGCAGCCGCGGCATCGACTTCGATCTCGAAGAAGGCAAGCTGACCTGGACCGTCGATGGCCAGAGCGGCACGCTGCCGGTCAATGAGCCCGTCTACGACGACCTCAACGGCTTCATGGAAATCCGCCGTCAGTTGCAGTTGGGACACGAGAAGATCGAGTTCCAGGTGGCCGAGCGCAACTCTATCAAGACCTATCGCTATCAGGTCCTCGGCCACGAAACTCTCGACACGCCCGTCGGCAGCTATCACACCGTCCGTCTCGAACGCGTACGCGATCCCGGCAGCGAGCGCAGCACCGAAATCTGGCTGGCGCCCGAGCTCGACTATCTGCTGCTCAAACTGCGTCAGGTGGAACCGGATGGCCGCGTGATCCAACTCGATGCCCGTTCCGTCGAGCGCACTGCCCCGCTCGGCACGGTGGCGACGCAGAACCAGCCACGACGCGCTGCCACGAGCCCCAATGACACATCCAAAGATCGCTGACGACTTCGTCGCCTCGCTGCCCGCCGATCCCGATACGCGCAACGTGCGCCGCCAGGTGCCGCGGGCTTGTTACACGTTCGTAACGCCGCAGGGTTTTCCCAAGGCGAAGTTGCTGCTGCACTCGCGCGAGATGGCAGCGGAGCTCGGCCTCGGTCCGGAAACGCTGGGCGAAGACCGCTTCACCGCCGTCTTCAGCGGCACCCAACTGCTCGAAGGCATGCGCCCCTACGCCGCCTGTTATGGTGGCCATCAGTTCGGTCATTGGGCCGGTCAGCTCGGCGACGGCCGTGCCATCACGCTCGGCGAAGTGCGTGGTGTTTCCGGGCAGAACTGGGAGCTGCAGCTCAAGGGTGCCGGACCCACACCCTACTCGCGCGGCGCCGATGGCTTGGCCGTATTGCGCTCTTCGCTGCGTGAATTCCTCTGCAGCGAAGCGATGCATGCGCTCGGCGTGCCGACCACGCGTGCGCTCAGTCTCATCGCCACCGGCGAACTCGTGACACGCGACATGTTCTACGACGGTCATCCCGAGGACGAACCCGGCGCCGTCGTGTGCCGTGTCTCACCGTCTTTCCTGCGCTTCGGCAACTTCGAAATCCACGCCGCGCGTAATGAACCGGACATTCTCAAACAGCTGGCAGATTACTGCATCTCACGCCACTTCCCGCACCTCTTGCAGGACAGCGACAAGCTCTACCTGCGCTGGTTCGAGGAAATCTGCCAACGCACCGCCAAGCTCATCGTCGAATGGCTGCGGGTGGGCTTCGTGCATGGCGTGATGAACACGGACAACATGTCGATCCTGGGCCTGACCATCGACTACGGTCCCTATGGTTGGCTCGAGCCCTACGATCCGAACTGGACACCGAACACCACCGACGCACAGGGGCGTCGTTACGCCTTTGGTCGCCAGGCTCATATCGGCCTGTGGAATCTCGTGCAGTTGGCCAACGCCATCTATCCCTTGGTGCAGGAAGTCCCGCCCTTGGAAGAGGCGCTCGACGGTTACAAGCGCACCTTCGAGCAGGAACTGCTCGCCACGATGCGCCGCAAGTTGGGCCTCGCACTCGAGCACCCCGGCGACCAGGCCTTGATCGAAGGCCTTACACCTTTGCTCGAACGCGCCGAGTTGGACATGACCTTGTTCTTCCGTCATCTCGCCGAGTTGCCGCCGACACCGCTCGATGCCTTGCCAAGCTGGTTACGCGCAGTGAGCTACGCACCGGACCTTCACTCGGTGGAAGAAGATCTCTTGGCCTGGTTACAGCGCTATCAAGCTCGCTTGGGTCTTGAACACCGCAGCGCCGAAGAACGCCGGGCCGCGATGAATGCCGTCAATCCCCTCTACGTGCCGCGCAACTATCTGGCCCAGCTCGCCATCGACGACGCCGAACAAGGCAAGCTCGACAAACTGATCGAGCTGCACGAAGTGCTGAAGCGTCCCTACACCGAGCAGCCCGGCAAGGAACACCTCGCCGCCAAGCGTCCCGACTGGGCGCGTGAAAAGGCTGGTTGTTCGATGTTGTCCTGCAGCTCTTGATCTCAAACCAACTCGAGGTGCAGGGGCAGCGACGACGAGCGTTTGCGCGCAGTCTGAGCGACGCGACTACACCGTGAGTTTCGACTACGCTCCCTTCCACCCACCTCGCAACCACCTCACAGCGAAACTGGTAAATCCCTGAACTTGCACTAGCCTGAGGCTCCCATGCGAAAGGAGCTCGCCATGGCCTGGCATCCATTGCTCTTGCTCTACGTGCTGCTGGAACAGGGATCGTTGCAAAGTGGCACGGGGCTCTTGTTTCAGCCTCTCTGCGCCGACGGCGTGCTGGCACCGCCGTTGATAGACGAAGTCCGAAACTCACACGTGGCTTCCTCCTTCGAAGGAAGCGTTCGAGAGTACAGGCCACGTGAGACTTGGCTCTTGCAGGTGCAGGAGGAAAGCGGCCGCTATGAGCTGTATCTGCCAGAGCCTGCGTTCATCACGGATCACTGGCAAACGGAAAGTTGTTTTGGATTTGCACCGGGCCGAATTCGCCACGATTCTGGGTGACCTTGCACGACTGCGTTGGTCGGGCTTCGACCCGATGCACGGCCATGCATGCATGTGGGACGCGGCGCAACCGTGATCAATGCGTGGCCGGTCCCGACTGGGCCGACTTGCGCAGACTGGGATGATTGAGGATCGTCATCAGCGCACTCGTCTCCACCGGTTTGACCAGATGCAGATCGATGCCGGCTTCCTTCGAACGATAGCGATCCTCGTCCTTACCCCAGCCGGTCAGCGCGACGAGATAGGTGCCTTTGCCGTACGGGTGCTGACGGATGTGTCGGGCGAGTTCGTAGCCGTTCATCACCGGCATGCCGATGTCCAGTAGCACCAGGTCGGGATGATGTTTGTCGAACAGACCCAAAGCCTCCTCGCCGTTGAAGGCGGTGAGCACCTTGTGCCCGATGCGCTTGAAGAACTCGGCCAGCAGCACGGTGGCATCGACATTGTCATCGACGATGAGGATGTCCAGCTCCGGCTGTGAGGCCGGGCGTGGCACAGGCTCAGGCTCCACCTGCTGTTGCTGCACCAGAGGCAAACGGATCACGAACTCGGCGCCTTGACCCACGCCGGCGCTGCTTGCTTCCAGCCGACCCTGATGCCGTTCGACGATGGTCTTCGCCAAGGCGAGACCGACCCCCAAGCCGGTGCCGCTGATGCTGCGCTTGTCCTCACCCTGCACGAACATGCCGAAGATGGACCCGAGCAGATCCGGCGCGATGCCGCGACCGCTGTCCTTCACCGCGATGACGAGCTCCTTCACTTCCCCTTTCTGCTCGGTGAAGACGCGCAGAAGGATGTCACCCCCGGGTTCCGTGTAGCGCGTGGCGTTGTTGAGCAGGTTGGTCAGCGCCTGGGTCAAACGCACTTCATCGCCGTCGATCAGGTCCGGCGCGCCAGTGGTGTCGACGGTCAACCTGTGCCCCGCCGCATTGATCTGCGGCTGCGCGGCCTCGACCGAGCGGGTGATGATGTCCATCACCTTGGTCGGCTGTTTCACCACCGAGAAAGTGCCGCGTGTGATGCGGCTGACGTCGAGGATGTCGTCGACGATGCGCATCAGCTGCCGACTTTGCCGATCGATGATCTCGATCACGCGCTCGGTTTGTGAATCCAAGCGTTCGCCGCGCTTGAGAATGCTCACGGCACTGCGGATCGGAGCCAAGGGATTGCGCAGCTCGTGCGCGAGCACGGCAATGAATTCGTTGATGCTCTTGGCGACGTTCTCGAGCGCCTCGGCGTGTTTGCGCTGCGTGAGGTCCTGCGTGACCTTGGCGTAACCCCGCAGGTGACCCTGGGTGTCGTAGAGCGGCGTCACCACCACTCGCGCCCAAAAGCGCGTGCCGTTCTTGCGGACACGATAGCCTTCATCCTCGGCGCGGCCATGCAGACGCGCCAGGGCCAATTCGGTTTCGGGTTTGCCGTTCTCGACGTCTTCGGGCGCATAGAAGATCGAGAAATGCCGCCCCAGGACCTCGTCAGCCTCATAGCCACTGATCAGCGCCGCGCCACTGTTCCAACTGGTGACGACCCCGCGGGGATCCAGCATGTAGACGGCATAATCACGTACGCCTTCGACGAGCAGACGGAAGCGCTCTTCACTGTGACGGAGTTTTTCGTCGGCGGCCTTGCGATCGGAGAGATCACGGGTGATCTTGGCGTAGCCGAGCAGTTCACCGTCCTCGCCCCAGAGCGGCGTGATGATCACGTTCGCCCAGAAGCGGGTGCCATCCTTCTTGACGCGCCAACCCTCGTCTTCGAAGCGCCCATGAATGCGGGCGTCACGCAGCTCGGTGGCGGGCCAACCGCGCTCGAGGTCTTCGTGCGTGTAGAAGATGGAAAAGTGTTTGCCCAGGACTTCTTCCTTGGAATAGCCCTTGATGGCCTCGGCGCCCTTGCTCCAACTGGCGATCTTTCCCTCGTCGTCCAGCAGAAAGATCGCATAGTCCCGCACCGAGTCCGCCATGAGCTCGAACAGCTCTGGACTGGGCTTGTTTCCCCCGGCGCGCAGTTTCTCTATGGCCATAAACTACAGTCGTCCTTCTCAGTGGCTCGCGTAGTGACGGCAAGGGCCTCTAAAACGGAACCATACTTACCGTGGTTCTGCTTCCATCGGCATCTGTCTCCGAGGAAACCGACTAGTTGACGCACCGCCCCCAAACAGTTCTCAGCAAGCAGCATGCCAGTAAATTTTTTCAGCAAATTCAGTCGACTATCTCGAAAACCTTAGTCTTCCGCGCAAATCGCCACGCAAAAATTTCGTGCTCGTGTAATTTTGGGTGAGGCGCGATGACGCCGGTTTCGGCTACTTCCGTTCATGCACGCTTCGCACTAACTCTTCCAACAAACTCTTCAGTCCATCGTAGTCGACGGGTTTCACCAGGTGTGCATCGAAACCCGCCTGCCGGGACTGGGCATGGTCGCTGGACTGGTCCCAACCGGTCATGGCCACAAGGGTGAGATCGGAATCACCATGTTCGCGCAGATGGCGTGCCACTTCGTAGCCGTTCAATGCGGGGAGGCCGATGTCGAGCAGAACGACTTCGGGCGCGAAGGGACCAGTGGCCAGCGCCACTGCGGAGCGCCCATCGAAGGCGCATCGTGTGTCATGGCCATCGAGCGCGAGCAGCATCGACAGGGATTCAGCCGAATCCACGTTGTCGTCCACGACGAGAATGCGCAGGGAGCGCGCAGCAGAACTTCGCGCGCGCGTCTCAACCACGGCTGGGATGGATATGCATGGCCCAATGCGCGCCATGACGAGGGGGAACCACTTGCTCCTGCATTGGCTTTCTACCTTCCTGGAACGGAGCTGGTTGCTCTGGATCAGAGTGGATCGAGCGTCCAAAAGAAGTGGCGCTCGACTCGAACTGCCCCGGATTCTGGGCACCCTGTCCCCTCAAAGCAAGCATTCGATCACGCTGCTGCCCCGTGCTGCTTAACCCCGACGGGAGAAACCGGCGCGCGCGGTCAGCAAGATAGATGCCGCTCAAGCCATACCACCACCGGCGCAGTGCGCTTCGGTAGACGAGGCCGAACAGTCGAAGCAGTGGCGGCTTCGCACGAAAGCGAGTATGCGATCACCGCTGCGACATTCTTTCCACGCGAAGAACGCGTGGCTCGGCGCTGCCGCATGACCCTAAGGAGAGATGCGGGCCCGTGAAGTTAGTAAGAGAATCGCGCAGGTTGTACCGCCGCCTGCACAGTGTTGCTCGATCAGGGTCGTGCGCCGCTACGGCGAAGGGTATGAAGGGTTCGATTCGGAGGAGCCATGCGAAGTGCAAAGCTGCGGGTGCTGGTGGCGGATGACCATCCAGTGGTGCGCGACGGTCTCGCTGCCATGCTGAAGACACAGGAAGATTTCGAAGTGGTGGGTCAGGTGGCGAATGGTGCCGAAGCCATCACCGCCTTTCAGGTGCTTTCACCCGACGTCCTGGTATTGGATCTGCGGATGCCGGGAATGGACGGCTTCGAAGCCACCGCGCGCATACTCGAATTGGACCCGGCGGCACAGATCCTCATCATGACCACCTACGACGGCGACGAAGATATCTTCCGTTGCCTGCGCCTGGGCGCCAAAGGTTATCTCCTCAAGGATGCCCCGCCCTCGGAGATCCTGGCCGCGATTCGTGTCGTGGGCGGTGGAGGTCATTACACCTCGCACACGGTCGCCGCGAAGGCGCTACGCCGCATGTCGCAGGCCAGCCTCACGCAGCGCGAGCTCGAGGTGCTGGTACAGCTTGGTCACGGCCACAGCAACAAGGAGATCGCGCGCCGCCTCAACATCACCGAGGGCACGGCCAAGACTCACGTCAAGGCCATACTGGCGAAGCTTGATGCGATCAGCCGCACCGACGCCGTCGCCATCGCCGTGCGACGCGGCCTGATCCATCTGTGAACAGGTGAAGACTTCTCCGCAGCAGGCTCAATTTGAACGTCCGATCATATTGGTCTCACTGCCACGAGGCGGAAGCAAGAAATGAGGTTATCATGCGGACTCTTCCCGCAGCGGCCCGAGATGCCATGGAGCAACCGATACACTCTCCCTCTCTTACAGCAGAGGCTGCATCTGTCAAACCCACCGAAGACCCGTTGCTGGACCTGTTGACCGACTGCGGTTCCCTGCTGTCGGGCGCAAGCAATCCCGTCAGCGTCATGGTCGACATCGTGCGGCTGGTCGGCACGGCGCTGGATGCCGATCGCGTGCTCTACTTCGTGCGCGACCCCATCGCGAAGCTTTCCCATGCTGCCTACGGCTGGGCACGCGACGGTCATGATTCGATTCAACCCGGCCCACTGCGCGACGAGGATTTCGAGGAGGTCATCACGCCGCTCGCGCGAGGCGAACTCTCTGGTTCCGGGATCGAGCATAAAAGTGGCGCCAATCGAGAGGTGAACGAGTTGAGCGGCACGCACGTGGATCTGCTGGCGCCGGTACTGGTCAATGGCGAGCTACGAGGCATCCTCGCCACCGACTATTGCCGCGAAGGCGCACTGATCACGGCGCGGGAAAGAAACGCCTTGCGCGCGCTGGCGACCATGGCGGCGAGTGCACTCGGTCGCTACGGTACGAGGGACACTCAGCAACGCGACACCACCAGGAGTTATCTCGCGCGCGAAGAGACGATCAAATCCGCCATCAACGTGGCCGGCGAACTTCTGGCCGTCGGTGAACTCGACAGCGCTCTGCAACACACGCTGCCGCTCATCGGTGCGATGGCCGCTTGCCAACGCGTCGCGGTCCTGCTGAGAGTGAATGATGACGAAGGTGCACGTCGTCATCGCCTCAAATGCGAGTGGGTGGCCTTGGGCCAGCCGGCGCAGTTCGCGGAAGGGGTGACGGCGTTCTGCGACGACGAGCTGCCTCCAGACGCCATGGCGGGTTTGGAATCCGGCTCACCCTTCTGGTGGCGCAGCACCGGCCGCGCCGATGACTTCAGCTTGCGTCTGCGCGCGTTGGGTGTCGCCGTCAGCGGCGCGCTGCCGCTCATCGTGGAAGGCAGCTATGCGGGCATGCTGGCCTTTGGCTGGTGCTTCGAACCGAATCTCGGCATCGATAGTGTCGAGGTCGGCGTGCTGCAGCTCGCCGCCAACGCTGTCTCCGCCGCCTTGCAGCGACAGCGCGCCGCGGAACGCCGTATCGAGCAGGAACGCGCCATCGAGTTGGAGCAGGCGCGCCATGCACGTCGGCGCGAGGACCAATTGGAAACCGCCAATGGTGTGCTGCGCGCCATCAACCAGCGTCTCGCCCAAGGTGGTGATCCCACCGCGGCACTGCACGCGATCCTGGAACAGGCCGTGCTCGCCTTCGGCGCCAGCACTGGCGCCATGCTGCAATGCGTCGGTGAGAATCTGCGCACGGTCGGCAACATCGGTTCACCTCTTGCTCCCGTCGCCAATGCCCGCTCGGAAACGAGGAACACGCATGCCGAACGCCCTTCCGCTCTGAGGTGGCGCGCCGTGACGGAAGCGGATGTGAGCGACGCGCGCTCCTGGCGCGAACTCGGCATCGGCGACGTACTGGAAGCGGAAATCTTCGACGGCGAGCGCGTGGCTGGTGTGTTGCGCCTCGGTTTTCCCTCCGCGCCGGCCGAGAAGGAGGCCATCGAATGGCTGGTGGAACAGATCTGCCAGCAGACCGCGCTGGCCATGCGCCTCGCTTCTCTGTCCACCGAACTCGAAGCGCGCACGCGGCAGGAAACGCTGCTGGCGGAACGCTCGCGCATGGCGCGCGAGATCCACGACGGTGTGGCGCAGGGCTTTACCGGCATCCTGATGCAGCTCGGTGCACTGGCGGAAACGCCCGAAGATTCCGAACATGCCAAGGAACTGGCCAATCGCGCTGCGGCGTTGGCGCGCCAGGGGTTGGCCGATGCGCGGCGCGCGGTGCTGGCATTGCAACCCGAGAGTACGACGCGCGAGGACCTCGTCTCCGCCTTGTCCCATCTCGTCGAAACGAGCAACGTGCGCGGCAAGATCGGTTGTCACTTCGTGGTAGTCGGCAGTGGTTTCGATGCCTATCTCGGTCCCGCGCGAGCCCACGATCTCTATCGCGTGGTGCAGGAGGCCCTGCAGAACGCCTTGCGTCATGCCCAGGCCTCCCTCATTGAGGTGTCACTGACCCGCACGGACAGAGGCCTGCAACTCGAAGTCGCCGATAACGGCATCGGTTTCGTTGAAGGCAGCAGCGACGGTTTCGGCATCGGCAACATGCGCGCCCGCGTGCAGGACATGGGCGGTTCCTTCCTCATCGATTCGAAGCCTGGCGCCGGGACACGCGTGATTCTCAGCATGCCGGCCTAGCAGCGCCGCCGGCGCAGTGTTACGCACCCTCCCTCTCTTACGTATCACCGTCTCTCTCCATTGGGGGAAGCACTGCCGCGTGTGAAGACAAATAATTCACCCACCAGTCAAAAACGAGCCACCATGACGACAAGAGCCAGGATGCACCAACACCGAGCATGCCTTCCCCCTTCGCGCGGGGGACGCGGCTGGATCGGATCGAGTCGCCGTGTTTCAGCAAGCGTTGCTGCAACGTCAGGCTCGGTGACATGCGATCCGGGGTAGATGCATACAGCGGAGGTCCCATGAAAGTACCCACCGGCGATTCCGAGCATTCCGCAGACAACGCGCTCGAGCTGCAACGACTCGTCGCCGAGCTGCATTCCAATCTGGATCTGGCGCTTACCAGCCGCGCCATCCTCGAACGCAAATACCAGCGGGTGCGCACCGCCTTGTTGCATCACGAACGGACCGGGCGCTGTGGCACCTTTCAGTACAGCGCCAGCTCGCGCTGCCTCCGCGGTTCGGCAGCCACATTCAGGTTGCTCGGTCTGGGGGCCGAAACGTACGGCTGCACCGAAGACGATTGGCTCGATCGTGTGCATCCACAAGACCGAGCCCACCTTCAGCAACAGCTGCGGCACGCTCTTGCCGCCTACTCCGGCTTTCACTGCGAATTCCGTGTCGGTGAGGATGCGGAGGTCAAATATCTCCACTGCGACGGCAGCCCCCACCTCGATGCCTGCGGCAGCCTCAGCTATTTCTGCGTGCTGACCGACCTGACGGAGCAGCGGCTGGCAGACGAAACACGCCGCGCGCTGCAGGCCGAGCTGAGCGCCGCCTGCCGTCTCGCCGCGTTCGGCGAACTCGCGGCTGCGGTCGTGCATGAAGTCAGCCAGCCTCTCACCGCAATCACCGCCAGTGCGCAGGCCGTTCGGCGCTGGCTCAACCACGGCGCCACCCACGTCGACGCGGCACGCGGCGCGCTCGACGGGGTGTTGGCCCAAGGCGAACGTGCCACTGCGATCGTGCACGGACTGAAGTTGCTGTTGCGCGACGAAGCTGCCGAGCCCGCCCCGTGCGACCTGCCGGCATTGGTGCGCGAGTCCTGCGCCTTGCTCGAGCCGAGCATGAGGCAACTGCAGGTGGAATTGGTGCTGCATCATGCAGAGGAACTTCCTCTCGCCTACGGCAACCGCACGCAGCTGCAGCAGATCTTCATGAATCTCGCCCGCAACGCGCTCAAGGCGATGCAGGAATCACCACGACCACGCCTGCTGTCGGTGACCCTCACGCACATACGCGACGAGCTGGCTCTGCAGGTCTCAGACACCGGCCCTGGCCATACGTCAGGCCTTGTCGGATCTCTGCACTTCCGCGAAGGATGTGGTGTGCCGGTGATCCTCATGTCCGGTCATGCCGACGTGCCGATGAGCGTACGCGCGATGCGTGCAGGTGCCATCGACTTCATCCAGAGGTCAGGAGCTGGCACGAACACCTCCGCCAGCATCAACGTGTGACCAAGCACGACAAGGACCTGCAGGACGCGGTCCGCAGCTTTCATCGCGGCGAACACGCTCCTCTCGTACGGCACTTCGCTACCCCACCCGACCCAGGAGACAGATCATGACCCTTCACTTGTTATGCGGTTATCTGCTCGCGCTCAGCATCGGCGTGCTGTGTCGCTTCAGTGGTATTCCTTTGCCTTCACCGCCGGTGCTGATCGGCGCACTGGTCGTGGTGGCGATGACCTGCGGTTATCTCTTCGCCGACAGATTCCTCGCCAGATGCGAAGCCCGCCACCGCCACGACTGCGGCGGCCCCATCGGCTAGGAGACCCCATGACGCTTGCTACAGGAGTGATTCTCGGCTTCGCGATCGGCATCGGTTGCCGTGTACTGGACTTGCCCCTGCCCGCGCCGCCAAAGCTGACCGGCGCACTGCTGGTGCTAGCGATGACTTTGGGCTTCATCGGCGCTGGCTATTTTTGAGGATGCGGACGCAGCGCGTAGTGCGGCTATCGAGAGTGGGAGCGCGGTAGCAAGGAGAGAGAAGTTCTTCACTCGCTCCCTGCCACATGACGGAGTGGTGCCCCGGGCAGGAATCGAACCTGCGACCTGCCCCTTAGGAGGGGGCCGTGCTATCCACTGTACCACCGGGGCTTTGCGAGGTGGGCGCGCGGATTCTAGCAGACCACGCGCCTCTGAGCGCATCAAAGTTCGATGCGCTGTCCTGCGATCCACACGGACACCAATTGCTCCGTGTTGTGGATGTCCTCCAGTGGATCTGCACCAAGCACGAGGAAGTCGGCCCAGTTGCCCGGCACGAGACTGCCGACGCCATCGAGATCCATGCAATCGGCGGCGACACTGGTTGCCGACAACAACACATCCTTCGGGCTGAGACCTGCTTCCACCATCAACTGCAGTTCGAGATGCTCGAAGTAGCCGACGAAGCGATCGGGGAAAGCGCCGCTGTCGGTACCCAGGGCCACACGCAGACCCGCATCGTGCACTCGTTTGAGATTGCGCTGCGCCATCGCCAGATCGGCCTTGCCTTGCGCGGCGTTGCCTGCATAGCGCGTGCGCGCTTCGTCGGTACTCAGTGACGCGATGATCTGGGTATCCGCACCACGCAGGAAGAAGGGATCGTCGAAGAAAGCCGGCCTGGTTTCGTAAACGTAAGTGGAGACTTCGCGCGTGAGGGTCGGAATCAAGCAGGCTTCGTTGTTGCGCATCAGCTGCAGGAATTCTTCGTCCACTTCCTGATCGCGCACACTGTGGGCAACGACATCGAGGCCGGACTTCAGAAAACTCTTCGCTTCGGAGAGCAGATAGATGTGAGCCGCAACCTTCAGATCATGTTGATGTGCGGCGTCGACGAGCGCACGCGAAACCTCTTCGCTCATGTTCTCATTCATCACTCGCGCCTTCACCCAATCGGCATCGAGGGCGGCGACGGCTTCGATGCCCTGCTCCGCCTGCGCGGGAGAATCGATGCGTTCCTGGATGGGACCGGCGAAATAGAAACGCGCAGTGCCGGGAGCGGCCGGATTCTGTGCATCGCGCAACCTGCGATGCGTGTCGTTCTCACCACCGAGGCTGAGCACGGTGGTCACACCATAGCGACCGTAGACGGCGAGCTTGTGTTCGGTGTCTTCCGCGGCATGACCGTGCGCATTGACCATGCCCGGCATCACGAAGGCACCATCGAGATCGACGGTGGTGGCACCGCTCGGCACGTTCACGCTGCCTGCTGCGCCAACGGCAGTGATGCGACCGTTCTCCACCACCAGCACGGCATCCTCGACCACATCGGCGCCGGTGCCATCGAACAGACGGAAATTGGTGAAGGCCTGCGGACCACTCGATTGCGCCTGCACACCATGTGACAGACACAGAGCGGCTGCCAGGGCAGCCAAACGCGGCAGGAAGGATGAGGACATGGCGGAGTCTCCCTTGTGACGCCTCTAACGTGAGGCGTCAACTATACAGGGCTCCGCCGTGGTGTGAAGTCCAATGCGAATCAACGCGGCGGGTACGCAATGCCGAGCTGTTCGAGATAACTGCTGTACTTGCTGGGATCGTAGTAGAACTTGCGCATCTCGGGACGCAGACGCTCCATCAGATCCGCATTGAGATGGATGGCAGGTTTATCGTCCGGACCGAGCACGGGGTCGTACTTCATGCCTTTGAGCTGCTCGTTCTCGAAATAGTCCTTCGCTGCGGCGAGCAACTGCGGATCTTCCAACAGATCGAGCACCGTCATCGCCACCACCTTGGCACCGGCCACCGCGCCCTTGTGCGCGATGGGCGTGGCCATCGCCATGGCAGCCGTGACGTGGTGACCCGTGGTGTTGGGAATGTTCGACGGATAGCTCACCGTGATGGTGGGCACCGTCCACATCACGTCGCCGATGTCGTCCGAAGGACCACCGGTGGAAACGCCGCGGGTTTCCGGCGTCGACAGCGGAGAGACGTCGTCGTACAGCACTTTCTGGCCACTGCCGCCGGCAACGTAGGGCACGAAGGATGGCACGGTGTTGCGCGCCACGGCTTCGGCGAACTTGTAGTCGTCCTCGCTCCACTTCGGCTGCCCCACCAACTCGATGTTCTTCTGCGCGGCTTCGGCCATCGGACGGTTGCCGTGATGCGGTGCCGCATAACCCAGGATGCGACGCTCGACGGTAGTCCCCGTCGCCATCGCCGCCGCTTCGGAAATCGTGTTGCCCGTTTCGAACAGATTGCGCACGGAGGCGAAGTCGGTGTCGCGGAAGTAGTACCAGACCGACGCGACGTCGGGCACGACGTTGGGCTGGCCGCCACCGTTGCTGATCACGTAATGCGAACGCTGCGACAGCGGCAGATGCTCGCGTCGCATGTTCCAGGCGTAGTTCATCAACTCCACCGCGTCGAGTGCACTGCGCCCGGCCCAGGGTGCGCCGGCGGCGTGCGAGGTCTTGCCGTGGAAGGTGTATTCCACCGACACCATGCCGGTGGTCGAACCACCGCCCCACGAAGTACCGAGACGATTGCCCACGTGCGTGAAGATGGTGGCATCGACACCATCGAACACACCATCGCGCACGTAGAAGGCCTTGGTGGCGAGCAACTCTTCCGCCACACCCGGCCACAGCATCAAGCGACCTTGGATGCCGCGTGACTCCATCAGATCCTTCACTGCGAGTGCAGCCGCGATCATCACTGGCATGCCGGAGTTGTGACCTTCACCATGCCCCGGCGCACCGGGAATCATCGGCTTGATCTCGGGCACGCCGGGGAACTGCGAAAGACCCAAGAGGCCATCGATGTCACTACCGAGGGCGATCAGCGGACCACTATTGCCCCAGGTTGCGGTCCACGCCGTGGGAATGCCGGCGATACCGCGTTCGATGGTGAAGCCGTTGGCTTCGAGTATGCCCGTCAGATATTTCGAGGTTTCGAATTCCTGAAAACCCGGCTCCGCAAAACTGAACACGGAGTCGACCATTTCCTGAACCAGCTTGGCACGCGCATCGACGTTGGCGGCAAGTGCCTGCTTCAGTTCAATGCTGGCTTCGGCAAAGGCAGACTCGATGGGGACGGCG
>CALEJT010000013.1 GCA_937898685.1 uncultured Gammaproteobacteria bacterium
CCGCGTGGTCTACGACATCTCCGGCAAGCCGCCGGCGACGATCGAGTGGGAGTGAGGCTATCGGGCCGATCAGCACAGACAGCTGCCTCATTCATGAGGCAGCTGTGTCTACTCCGTGACGATGGCTTGCAGGCGCGCGGGAATGAGGAACGCTTCTGCAACCTCTAGATTAATCTCAAAGTTCGGTTCCTTGTCAGAGAGTCGTTCTTTGTACTCGCGGATACGTGAGGCCAGTTGTTCTGCGGATGGTTGGGGGTTAGAACAGTCCTTGAACTGGAGCAGTTCACGGTGTAAGCGGCGGTACTCGGCTTTGAATTCCCGGGTCCAGCGTTCGCCAAGGTTGAGCAGTTTGTCCAGGTTTTGAACCTTGCTGGAATCGGCCTGGGTGTTGCTTTCGACGAGAACACGCAGTGCGGCATCGTCGTAGCGTAGTCGAATCCCACCATTGGCATGGCGCAGATACGGGTGGAACCAATCGGAGAACAAGCCGTTGGTGTGGACATCCTTCTGGCCTTTTTGAGGCGCTGAATTGCACTCACCGCAGATCGGCAGCAGGTTGTCCGCGCACACGGCCAGCAGCGGGAACGCCGTCTTGGCCAGCCAGTGGTCCACGGCGGGAAGTACAAGCGGCCCACCGCAGAGCACACAAACCTCGCGGGCATCCGGGTGGGGGTCGAGGCGGTGCGCATCGCGAAACTCGCGCACGAATTGGTCGTAGCTCACGCGCAGCGTGGCATCAGTTGTGGGGGCGCCGTTGGCAGCGTAAGGCAGACCGCCGCGCAAGCCGTCCTCGTAGAACGCCACCATCAGTGCCTTGAAGGCTTTCCAGTGCTCGTCCTGGCTGCCCCATTGGTTCGGCGGAGCGACCGGCAGAGCGGCGGGCGGTGTCGGGCCGAAATGCTGTGCCAGAGCACTAACCGCCTGAATCCACCGCTCGAGCTCTGTCTTGTTGGCCGGAGGCAGATCGGCGATGCGCTTCGCCTTGTCCAAGAGTGCCTTGGTGCCGCTGGCGCCTGCAAGCAAGAGCCACAGCCAATCGCCTTCGATGGCGCTGCCCATGCTTGACCGAAGGTTCGCTTGGGTGATGGAAACGCCGGAGACTTGGGGGTCACACAGCCACAGTGCGAAGCGCCGCATCAGCTGCTGGCAGGCGGCCAGAGCCGGTGAGCACGTCACGCGGTGGATGGGCTTAAGCATCACTGTCCTCCGCGTTGCCGCTCGCTTCGCGGGTCTTGAGGATCAGCGCGCGCAGTTCGTCCTTCAGCGCGTCCGACTGCAGGGTGGGAATCACCTGCTCGACGGCGCGCAGGTCGGGAGCTTGATGCCAGCGGTTGAGCAGGGTTTGCAGCTCGGTGCGATAGAAGCCGGTACCCAGGCGGCGGATAAGTGCTTGTAGTTGCCGCACGTCATCCGGCGTCGGGTCCGTTTTCTGAGCAGCAGCGCGCAAGAAGACCTCGATGCGCTTTTGGGCTCGCGCCCCGATGCTGTCCTCGGCGCCAAATACCGTCATCATCAGCGCGCTGGGGTCGGTGGCGAAGGTTTGGTCCGGCACGCCCTCGGCGGTGGATTGGCCGTTCGCCTTGCGGATGAGAACCACTTCCTCATCGAACACGTCGGAGAGCACGATGGCCGAGTGGGTGGCGATTAGCACCTGGCTGGCATCCGCTCCCATGGCCGTATCCACCACCTGCACGATCTCGCGCTTCCAAGCGTCGTTGAAATGGGTTTCGGGTTCGTCCAGCAACAGCAGCGCGTCGTCCTGCCCTGCGAGCAGGTGGAATAGTGCCCAGCGCGCCAGCACCAGCCTCTCACCGTCGGAAAACTCGCTCAGGCGCAGCACACCCGGGTCGCTCAGGTCGGTCAGGCTTTCCGCGTCGGGCTTGTCGTTGCGGCGGATGAAGAGCTCAATGTCCTCCAGCACCCCGTGCCGCCACCAGCCCAGCAGGGTGCCAAAGCGCTCGGACGCCGTGTCGCCCTCCTCGCCCAGCAGGGCACGCAAGGCTTGGCCCTGGGTGGTCCGCCCTTCGAAGCGCTGAGCGTCGAGCGGCTCGGCGCTCGCAGGCAGCGCCCCGTCGAGATCGAAGTACAGGCTGCGCAGCGCCTTGCCCGGATGGGGCTCGGCCAGGCACTCGCCGCACAGCCGGATGGCGTCGTGCACGCGCTCGATCAAGGCGCGCGGCGCGACCATGGCACGGTCCAGATTCACCCGCAGGCGCACGCCGACGAGGCGGTGCCAGCCGGCCTTGCGGAACAAGTCCGCCAATGCGCCATCGGCCTGACCTTGTCCGCGCGCTTCGGCCTCCTGCAAGGCCACTGCCAGCAGCGCAGCGTTCAGCATCACTGGCTCCAGCAGTAAAGGGCGACGGAACAGGTCGGCAGGCACTGTGTCTGCCTCGGCCGGCGCCACAGTGCGGGCGGTCTTGTCGCCGAAGCGGCCGCTGTCGATCGCGAGGCTGGCCTCGTCTTCTTCCGACCAGCCGGGCGGGCGTTCCTGGCTGGGGTCGTGATCGGGCGATTGCGTCACCACGTCCAGCGCTTCGCCGTCCACGGGCGGCTGCCAAACCGCGTGCCATGGGTCCATCCAGCCCGACGTGTAGGCGAGTAGCGCGCGCGGCAGTGCATCCGGCACGCTTTGCGGGTAGTCGCCGCGTGCGATGCGGGGTTTGAACGCCGCCAGCGTACCTTCCGGCGTGCGTTCGACGGTGCGCAGGTAGGTGATCGCTTGGGCGAAGGCTTCGCGGTCCGTCGTGTCAGGAAAGGCCCAGCCCTCCGCCTGCCACAGCGTGGTCGCGTGGGCTTCGCCGGGACAGTCGAAGATCAGCGTGCGGTGCCCCGGCTCGCCCGGGCGGCCCAGTTCGTAGACCAGGCTCAGCGGACTGCGCGGCAGGCGCTCGTCGGCCAGGGCCAGAAAGCTCTCGGCCAGCGCGCGCAGCAGATGGCTCTTGCCGCTGCCGTTCTGACCGATGACGAAGTGGATGGCCAGCCGGGCCGGTGCGCCCTGCGGCTCGAACGCGGCCCAGGGCGCGCGCGGGCTGAAGGCCACCGCCAGATCGGCCAGCGGCGGATAGTGTGACAGGTGAAGGTAGCGCAGCCGCATTCAACGCACCTCGGGATTCCGGCGGCGCTCGAGCTCGCGCACGAGCCGCGCGGCATCGTCCAGCGCTGTGTCTTCTTCGGGGCGGCTGCCGTCCCCGGCCTCGCGCAGGGGACGGAAAGCGGTTAGGTACTCGGTGCGGCCGGTGTTGGGGTCCACGCGCGGCAGGCTCATCTTGCGGGTCAGGCCCATCGCGGCCAGTTGCTCCAACGCACGCCGAACCTCCTCGCGGCCGGCACCGAAGCCTTCCAGGCGCCAGGCGGTTTGCGGGCTGGTGCAAAACTCTTCGAACACGGTTGGGTCGTCGGCCAGCACCGCGCCGCGCCACTCGAAGCGCAGCGTGTTCCACACTTCGTGCTGAAAGCTGGAAAGCTGCTCGATCAGCGCCTGCCGGCGCGGGCGGGCCAGGTTGGTGCGGCGCTCGGTGGGGGCGTGTTCGGTGATGCGCACCGTCACTTGGGGCGCCGGCGCGCCCAGTCGCGCATCCCGCTCGCGGGCGGCCTCGGCCAAGGCGTGTGCGTGCTGCGCTCGCCAGGCAGCGGTGAGGCGGCCGGAGAGGGCTTCGGTGATGAGCGCAGATTGCAAGCGCTTTGCCTTTTCAATTGCGCTGTGGAAAGGCTGCGGCGCAACGTGCTTCAGTGCTTCCACAATACGCCGCTGCTCAAGGAGCGATGGTAGGGGTAACTTGACCCGCTCAAAAAAACTGGGCGGCACACGCTGCAAACCACCTGTCCCGACGAAAGCGGCCTTTGCCTGTTGTCGGAACTGTGGTTGGCAGATGAAATGGAGCAGGTATTCGGGCAGGATCAGACGAGTGTCGGGCCTGAGTACGTGGAACTCAGTTGAGCCAAAACCAATACCCCCGACCAGATCTGATGCAATTGCGGCCTTGCCGTTTTCCATGCAGGGCGTGACTTTGGCAAACAGCACATCCCCTTCGGCAAAGGACATATAACCCTTCTGCACATCTGCGTAGGGGCGCACTTCTGCTGCCGTGATCGCAGCAAGACGGTCATCGACGGCGGCCATGGGAACAAAGGTTACCGGGGTATCTGCCGCCGGGCGCGCATTGGCATCCAGCTTCGGATTGAGCGTGCAAACAGCCAAAAGGGGGACGGTGGGCCAGTCAATATCGTGGCTGATGTCCTCGATGCCAAGCAGTTTGTTTCGAACGAGGGCGGCCTTCCATACTTCTGTGGTGATGGCGTCACGCCAAGCAGCCGGGATGCGGCCACTGAGTGCTGCGCCTGCGACCATTTGACGCACCGTGACGGCCTTTTCGGCAGCGTCGTGAAACGGCTTTAGATCGGCTGCTCGCAGCACCTCGACGATGCGCTGCTGTTCTGGCAGAGGCGGCAACAAGAATGGCAACCGATCGAATGCGTCGGCCGGCACCCGCGGCAGGTTTGCGCCGACCGCCAGTCGTGTGACTGCTCTGTTGAATACCTCCGATCGGAGGTAGAGAGCGGCATACTCAGAGAGCACAAAATCGCGTGGTCGCAGCACCCAGATGTCCGTACTACATATTCCATCGACCTGTGCCAGATAGACTTTGTTGAGATTGGGGCGAAGCTTCCCAAAAAGAACGTCGCCCGCATTGAAGCGAGTTTTTGTGCTGAGTAGGTCGTCGACGTTTGAGGGATTCTCGTCTTTAAGCAAACGACCTGAGTGGGACTCGATGTGTTCGAGTCCAACGTAGAAATGGTCGGTTGTCGCTGTGGACGGATCGAACTTGTCAGTTACCCGAAACAAGGCATCTGCAACTCGCACCTCCCGCCATCCTTGCGGCCACTTCATGCCCGGCCCTCCACCATCGCCTGCAGGCGGTCGAGGCCGTCGAGGATGCCGCGCTCGAGCTGGCGCAGCTCGTCGATCAGCGCGGTGACCGACACTTCGCTTTCCATCGCAGCGAAGTCGAAAGGCTTGTACTGACTTGCCGAAAGATTCCAGTCGCGTGCTTCGATGCAGTCGGGGTCCAGCAACTCCGCGTTCAACGTGTCGCCGTCGTAGAGCTTGGGCAGCATCTCGGCTACGTACTCGGGCCGTACTTGGCCGTTGGCATCGTGTGAGCCTTGCAGTGCCCCGTCGGCGCAGCACCATTCGGGGTTTGGCGCCCAGGCACGGAGCGGCACGGCCCAGCACTTGGGTTCTTTGGCTGAGCGGACTTGGTCGATGGCCGGGCTGCGCAGCCACAGGTCGTAGCCGTCCACCTTGGCCACTTCACGGGCCAGCAGCCATAGCGCATCGACGAGGTCCGCCACAGGCTCGCCCTGCGGCTCTTCGGGCACCTGGTCACGTGCTACGGCGGTGAGCTGCTTCCACAGCGCCAGCGCCGGGCCTTCATCTTCAAAGCAGCATTGCAGTTCGCGGGCGGCGCGGTTCCATTCGGTGGTAGCGGTCTTGGGGTCGGCATGGGCGAAGTGGCGGCAGGCAAGTTCCGCCAGTTGAGGAGCGACATGGTCGCGCACGCGGGCCTCGGCCTCTTGCGGGTCGATCGTCTCCTCCCCCTCGCGCAGCAATTCAGGGAAGAGCTCATGGATGGCCCAGGTCTTGCCGTCGAAGGCGGGTGCGGCCTCCGGGTCGTCGGCAAAGGCAAAACCGGCCGGGGTGAGCTGGCCGCTGGCATCGCGCAGGCTGGCCTGGCGCCAGCGTTCGCGCCAGTAGCGCGGCTGGTGGTAGGTGGCCTCGCCCTCGGTGGCGGCACGGCCCTCCTGCAGCCAGCGGCGGAACTGGACAAGGGCGTCCCACAGGTCATTGTCCTGCCCCGGACGCGGAGTGCGCTTGGCGTCTAGGCTGAAGCCGTCGGCGGTCACCTCGTAGAACCAGACATGTTCGGTACGTGGGTCATTCTTCTCGAAGCCAGTTTTGCCAGCGCGCGGGGTTTCCTTGCGGAAGACGAGGATGGACGTCTTGACGCCGGTGTAGGGCTGGAATACGCCGCCGGGCAGTGAAATGACGGCCTCCACCCAATGCTCGGTGAGCAACTCGCGGCGCAGCTTGACGTGGGCGTCGGTGTTGCCGAACAGCACACCCTCGGGAACGATGACGGCGCAGCGTCCGCCTACTTGCAGAAGGTCCAGCATCAACCAGACGAAGAGCAGTTCGCTCTTGTTGGTGAGCACTTCATCCTTTTTCTTGCCCTTGGTACCGGCGCGCGGGAAGAGCAGGCTGTCGCGCTCAAGGTCGGCGGTGTCCACGGTGCCGGTGAAAGGCGGGTTGGCCAGCACGTAGCGGTAGCTTTCGCTGGCCAGCAGCGGCGCCAGTTCTGGCTTGCCTTCGCGCTTGGAGAGCGAATCGCCTTGCATCAGACGAGGGTTGTGGATGTGGTGCAGCACCAAGTTCATCCAGCCGATGCGGGCCATGGTGCGGTCGTTGTCGATGCCGACGAAGCAGGAACCGTCCTCGATAAGCGCGCGCTCCTGATTGCTGGCCTGCACCAGATCGAGCCGGTGCGGTGCGCCGTCCCATTCGAGGCGGATGTTCTCGGGTGTGGAGCACTCGCGGCGCAGAAACTGCTGGGCGCTGAACAGGAAGCCGCCCGTACCGGCGGCGGGGTCGATGAGCCGCTCTCCGGGCTTGGGCTCAAGCAGTTCGACCATGAAACGGATCAAGTGGCGCGGCGTGCGGAACTGGCCGTTCTTGCCGGCGGTGGCCACTTCGGAGAGCAGGTACTCGAAGGTGTCGCCCATTAGGTCCTGCGCGGCGCTGCCGTCGCCCGCCTGGGCGAACAGCTTGTCGATGAGGTCGATGGCGTCGTGCAGCACCTGACCCTTGTTCGGGTCGAGCTGGAAGTAAGCATCGGCCATGCGGCCGTTGAGGCCGGCGAGTTCGGTGTCCTCCTCATGGTCGGAAAGACGCCGGTCGAGTGTGCGCAGCCAGGGAAAGACGGTTTCGATCAGGTGCTTAGTGTCGGTGCTTTGCTGGCGGATGTAGCTCCAGCGGCAGGTTTCCCCAGGTGCAGGTTTTTCGCCTGGATCGGGTTTTCCACTGGCGATGGCTCGATCACGTTCTTCCCTTTCTCGCTCGAGTTCCTCAGGGAGTTTTTTGGCGTATACGGAGTCCTTACCGGCGTGAACGCGATCCCGGTCCAGGTCTTCCAGTCGTTTGAGAAAGAGCAGGTAGGTGATCTGTTCTACGGCCACCAGTGGATTGGTGAGGCCGGCGGACCAGAAGCGGTCCCACAGCTTGTCAACATTCTTGCGCAAATGGGGGGTGAGCATGAGGTGTCCTCGTAGGTATTCAGGCGGCGTGCTCGTCGATCTTTTCGGTCAAGGCGAGCAGTTCGTCGATGTCTTGCGGCGCAAACAGCGCCTCGACCTTGCCAACATGGGCCAGTGGTGGTTGTGACAGCGCCGCACGGCTGATGCGGCCATGGCGCAGCACCGCAGCTTTCACGGCGCGCAAGAAGGCGAGCTGGTTGGCACGCAGGCGCGGATGGGCGGCGATGAAGGCGTCGAAGGCCTGCTGTACACGCGCTTCACGGTCGGGCAGACGGGCGTCTTGCCGTAGGATGTGGCGGAGCAGCTCCAGCAACGAGGCCTGTGGGGCGTCGAAGGCTTGTCGCAGCGTGTCGGCGGTGACAAACAGGTCGGCCTGATTGAGCGTGGCCGCCACAGCATCGAGTTCGGCGTCGCTGACCGACTCGCCGCGTTTCAGCTTGGCCAGCACCGGGTGGTCGTCTGCGAGACGGCGCACCCAGGCCTCGACTTGTTCACGGTAGCTTTCGGCAAAGGCACCTTCGCCGGTGGGGCCGTAGATGATCCAGTGACGCTGGGTGATGCGGTCGGGCAGGTTGATCTCGATGGGCTGGTTGCTTTCGCGCACCTTAAACCGCATCAGCGGCGCGAAGCGCTCTTGCAGGTCGTCCAGGCGGGGGAGGTCCAGGTGTTGCCAGAAGCCAGGAGAAAGGGCGAAGGCCAGGGCGTCGCGCTGGGCCCGTATCTCCGGGATGGATTCGGGCAGTCGGCGCAGGGCGTCCTGAATGCTAGCCTGGAGCCGCTCTGCTTGCTCGGCATCGCCCCGCAAGAGCGCCAGTGCGGCGCGCTCACACCATGAACGCCACTGCAGTTCATCCAGACTCTGGCCGGGCACCAGGCGCAGCAAGGGCGCCAGGGTGTGTGACAGGCGTTCGACGGTGGGCTCGCTGGGGGCTGGCCAGGCCTGGGCAAGTTGATCCAGCACATCCCCATGCGGCCGCACGTCGATGCTTTGGCGCGGCAAAGCAGCCAGCATGGCCTGCAGGCGGCGCACGGTGGTGTCAGTCTGACGAGCTTGCGCTACTTCGAGTTGCCAGCGGGTGAGTCGGTCGCGGAACAGGCGTACCGGTAACGGTTCGCTGGGCCGATCGATCTCTCCTTCAGGATTGAGCTGAAAGTAGGCGAAGTTCTTCCAGTGATCGAGGATCAGAAAATCGCGCTTGGTTTCGCCGGTTCTCAGGTCTGTATGAAGCCGCGTGCCGCGGCCGATCATCTGCCAGAACTTGACCCGGGAGAACACGGGTTTGGCAAACACCAGGTTCTGGATGGCAGGGACATCGACGCCAGTGTCGAGCATGTCCACCGAAATGGCCACGCGAGGCATGGACTTGAACTTGAAGTCGTCGAGTAAAGTGTCGGCACGCTCCATGTGGCTGTCGATGATTTCCGCCAATCCCTGCCGTTGCAGCTCGGGGTACAGACGATTGAAGCTCTCGTACAGCCGCTTGGCGTGCGCATGGCTGACGGCGAAAACGATAGTCTTATGTGGAAGACCTTGGGCGTCCTTGCGGCAACGCGTCATGAACTCGCGCACGATGGCATCGTTGGTGCCTTGGTTTACAACGGACCTCTCGAGGTCGGTACCTTCGAAATCCAGTTCCTCGAGATCGACGCCCTGGTCACGTGCCATTTGCTGCAGCGGCTCGGGCAGGCTGTCGCCCTGAATGCCCTGGATTTGGAACTGAGTCTGGGCATCGAGCACGCGGTAGTTGACGAGATTGCCATCGGCCACCGCCTGCTCGTAGCTGTACAGGTAGGTCGGCACGCCATCGTCGCAGCTGAATAGCTGGAATGTGTTGTGGTCGATGTAGTCGGTCGGGGTCGCCGTCAGGCCCAACACCAAGGCGTCGAAGTGATCGAGCGGTACCTTGTAGCGCTGATAGATGGAGCGGTGGCTTTCGTCGGCAATGATCAGGTCGTAATGCCCGACCGACAACCGTTCATACACCTGCATCATGCTGGGGTAGGTGGCGAAGTGAATGCGAGCAGACGGGGTCTCGCCGTTCTCGATCCGGGCCAAACTCTCGTTCGGCAGATGATTCTTGAATTCGGTCATGGCCTGGCGCACCAGCTCGCGCCGGTCGGCCAGGAACAGCACGCGCTGCACTCGCTTGGCACGCAGCAGGAGATCGACCAGGGCAATCGTGGTGCGGGTTTTGCCGGTGCCCGTGGCCATCACCAACAGGAAGCGGCGCTTGGCAGCTTGGATGCCCTCAGCCACGCGGCGAATCGCCTCGACTTGGTAGTCGCGCCCGGCGATTCGCGAATCGATGGTCACACCATCAAGCGGCTGCGCATACCGCCGCTGGTGAAGCAACCTTTCGAGGTCTTCGGGTGAGTGGAAGTCGGCCACTCTGCGCGGCGGATAGCGATCGCGATCCCAGAATTGGATGTCGCGGCCGTTGGTCAGGTAAATGAATGGATCCGTGCCCGTCTTGGCTCGAATGGCATCCGCATATTCCGCAGCTTGGTGTTTCCCGGCCAACTCATCACGCGCGCTGCGCTTGGCCTCGACAACGGCAATAGGATTGCGAGAGACATCCAGCAGCACGTAGTCGGCGAATCTGACGTCTCCGTATTCAGGCGTGGGTTCTGCAGTGCGAAGCAGCACTTCTTCCAGAAGGTTGCGGCGGGGAGCTGACCAGCCTGCGCGAGCCAAGTCGACATCAATGCGGCGTGCGCGGGTTTCCGTCTCTGTCTGCGGCACGTCCCGGCCATTTTGAGAGGTGCCTTTATTGAGAGGGATCATCCGCAGCCTCCCGGTTTAGAAGCACGATCTGCTGGTCCGCGGGCTTCCTGGTTGTGGCGTCGGCATCCAGCCCGAGGCGCTTGAGCGTGTAGTAAAGGAGGGCCTTGCGGACGCGGACGCTAACCTTGCCGTCGCGCATGCCGTAGTCGAGTGCTACCACCTTCTTCTGTGTGTCAGATAGGTCGGGATGTGGGCCGATTTCCAGCGTCACAAGGGTGTGCCAGTCGGCATCCTGGCTG